>NZ_FMXM01000087.1 GCF_900103325.1 Mesorhizobium qingshengii
TGGAAGACCACGACCTTCACCGGAGCGCTGCGGCTGACGGGCATGACAGCGCCCTTCGTCTACGACGGCGCTATGAACGGCAACGTATTCGTGGCTGGTCTTCTGCGCCGAACCCTACAGATAGCCTCAACGCGCCTATCGCAAAATCAAGAACGCAACATGCAGACTTCTTTAAAGGCGCGTCAGCTTCTCGAAAGGTACCCCTAGTAGGTTCGCACGATGCCGCCTTCGCAGATTTGCGAACGGGCTGCCCCGGAGGCGAACATGGACAGATTTAGCAATGTCGACCCATCCAGACGGCATCCTGTCTCGAACAACACCACGGCGCAAAAGCAGACGAAGCAAGAGACGGCAGCATTTGAGAAGCACTGGCGCGACCTGCCACAGGTCGATGTCGCAAACGTCCACCCAGGCCAGGCCGTTGATGTCTCTCAACACGAGCGCATTGGGACGAGGACGTCGCGCTTAATGAAAGGCAATTCGCGCTCGCCCTTAGAGGGAGCGGCCCCCTTGCGCGAAGGAACTTTCGGTGAGGACCGGCCTTTGGGTAGAGCTGCAGATTGGGACGTTGAGCATAACGGACCTAGGAAGAGGCAGAGGATACTAGACAATCCGCGAGAGGTCGCCGTTCAGAACCTGCTGAGCGAAATTGGCAATTCAGGCGCTCGCGGGCTGATGCAGGCCGCCACCTCGCTCCCACCCGCGTTCGACGAAGCGCAGATGGGACGGGGCCGAATCAACAACCCTGATGCGCCGAAGAAAGATCTTGGCGACTTCAAGCGTCCTGCCGATCAGACCCAAAAATCAACACTGGTTACTGTCGGCGGCGACAAGCGTGGTCTTTATTCGAACGATGCGTCGCTTATCGGGGTGCTGGACTCAGCCCTCCGCAAGGGCAATGTCATGGAGACCACCATCAAGCTCAATGTAAATCCTCTTTTGAACTTCGCTCGTTGGCTCGTTGCCAACGGAAAGCCGGGCTTTGCTACCCGCCTGGACGAGGCGTCGCTGAAACACGATTTCAAGCAGTACGAGGCATCGGGTGGTCCGTCGCTCGAAGCGCCGCTGCGTCATCTCAAGACTGCGGAGGCCGGCGGTGTGCCAATCTTAGGTCGCTCTGTTCGCAATCCCTATTTCCCGAACGAACCGCTCATCAAACTGCACAAAGCAACTCCGTCTGCAACGTTGGCTATCGTAGGTCGCGACAAGCGTGCTCTTTATTCCAAAGATGCGTCGCTTATCGAGGTATTGGAGTCAGCCCTCCGCAAGGGCAATGTCACGGAGACCACCGTCAAGCTCAATGTAAATCCTCTTTTGAACTTCGCTCGTTGGCTCGTTGCCAACGGAAAGCAGGGCTTTGCTAGCCGCATGGGCGAAACGTCGCTGACGCGCGATTTCAAGCAGTACGAGGGATCGGGTGGTCCGTCGCTCGAAGCGCCGATGCGTTATCTCAAGACTGCGGAGGCCGGCGGCGTGCCAATCGGAGGTCGCTCTGTCCGCAACCCCTATTTCCAGGACCGGGAGCTTATCCACCTGTACAGTGCAACCCCGTTAGTGAAAAGCACCGATGCGGGTAAAGCAATGAGGTACAAACATGCCCTTGCGCGTTTTAGTGATTACCTACAGAAAAACGGCAAGATGAGCATTGCCGCCCGGCTTAACCACAAGACCCTGGATGATGATGTCAAGCTCTATCCCGGTGATTGCTCAACGATCCACGCGGCGCTGGAACATCTGCGGAATTCGGGCGCCAGACAATCTGGGAGCCATAATGCCCCTGGCTCTCATCCGGAAGAGGAGATGGCAACGCCGGTCTTAGAAGCTACCAAACCAGCGCCCTCTGCGAGGGCTAATTCAGTCAACTTCGGCGGTGTTCAGTCTTTTGTTGATCTCAGGGCACCCAACCCGTCCGACTTGGGTGACGATGCTCACTTTGCGCCAGGGCCGCCGCCCGGT
>NZ_FMXM01000011.1 GCF_900103325.1 Mesorhizobium qingshengii
CGCGAAACCGAGCGTGCCGAACTGGACAGACGTGGCGACCAGCGCGCCGAGCAGTTTCCGGAAATGAGGTTTGGTCATTTCTGCCTCCGTTGAACCGCGCCAAGTCTACCGAATTGATAGAAATAAGATGCATTCAATGTTGCCTTTTTTGCCCTCCTGAAGAAAATCTTCGACGAGATTTCGCCGTGTTGGGAAATATTTTCCTCGGCGTGCCCTGCGTGACGAATCCAGCCGCCACTTTGGCCTGTCTAGAAATGGGGGTTGTCGAGGCAAGGTCGTATGGAACTGGTCCCGCGATTTACTCTGCGGTAACCGCAAAATCGAAGCGCTCTTTCGCGAACGGTTCATCTGCCAGCGTGAAGTGCCACCATTCGCGGGCATAGTTCACAAAACCGCCGGCGCGCATGGCATCGACAAGCATCTTGCGGTTTGCCGCCGCTTCCTTGCCGAGCGGGCGGTGGGCGGTTTCGCTCATCGGGTCAAAGCAGTCGAAGCCGGTGCCGAAATCGAATGTGTCGGCATCGACAGCGCCGCACGCCGGTTTCGGGCTGGACCCGTGGTCGGTTCGGACGATGGCGAGATCGACGGTCGAGCCGCGCGAATGCGCCGACAGACGGGCGACATAGCCCTTGGCGATGAGATCGCCGCGCCTGACTTTCGGATACCATTGCGGATCGGGTGGCCCGCCTTTTTTCGTCCATTCGCCCATGTCGGCCACGGCGCGGACAGGGCGATAGCAGTCGAACACAACCAGCGTCAGGCCCCTGGCGGCAATTGCCTTCTGAACGCCGGAGAGGGCTTCCGCCGCCTGTCGGGTGAGGATGCAGGCCGGCGCGTCGTAGCCGGTCACCTTGCGGTGGAGGAAATTGTCGGATCCGGCGTAGTGGATGTCCTGGCGGATCGAGGCATCGATATGGGCGAGCCGAACAAAGCCGGCGGGCAGGGCGTCGGCATGTGCCGGCAGAACGAAGGCTGCAATCGTCAGAGCGCAAAAGCCAATGCGTTGAATCGCCTGGCGCATTCTATTCAAAGAACGCTTTCACTCGACAAAGACCTTCACGCTGGCCGCGCGTCCCGCGGCGTCGATGACGGTCAGGGTCGAATAGCCGGTCCCGTCCGGCTGCCAGGTCGCGGTGCGGCGGCGATCGATGCCGGTGAGCGGCTTGCCATTGGCCAACCATCGGAACGGCGCGCGGCCGCCTTGCAGCTTCAGCACCAGCGGCGAGGCATCGGCCGAGTTGGTGGCGAGATCGACTCGGGCGCCGTCAGGCGGGAAGATGATGGTCGGCGCGGGTTCCGTCACCGTTGCCTGCACCAGGCCGTCCGCGCCGGCGCCGAAGCGGGCGAGCGTTACCGGCAGGTCCTCCCGCTTGGGACTGAACACGCCGGGCGGCTTGCCTGGCAACGGCACGGTGGCCAGGCCAGAACGGACGAAGCCCTCGAACAGGATGGGGGCGGCCGAGACATAGCCGGACAGGCCCGGCACCGCGCCGGCATCGGGGCGGCCGACCCAGACGCCCAGCACATAACGGCCGTCGAAGCCGACCGACCAGGCGTCACGGTAGCCATAGGACGTACCGGTCTTGTAGGCGATGCCGCGCTGCGAGGCACCCTCGGGCGGCTTGACGCCCGACAGGATGTCGATGATCTGCCAGTTCACCTGATCGTCGAGGATGGTAGCGGTGGTGCGCTCGGCGTCTGCCGGCTCGGTGCCGTCATGCAGCGTGTGCGTCTTGCCGCCATTGGCGAGCCCTGTGTAGAGCTGGACGAGATCGCGCAACGTGATGCCGACGCCGCCAAGGCCTATGGCGAGGCCGGGCGCCTCGTTGACCGGCAGTATCGGGTTTACACCGGCCTGGCGGAAACGTGCGGTCAGGCGTGCCGGGCCGACCGCGTCGAGCACGCGGATCGCCGGCACGTTGAGCGACAGTTGCAGCGCTTGGCGGATGCTGACATCGCCCTGGTAGCCCATGTCGAAATTCTTTGGCCGGTAGCCGCCGAAATCGACCGGGCTATCCTCGATCAGCGTTTCCTGCGCCACCAGGCCTTGCTCGAAGGCGAGACCGTAGATGAACGGCTTCAGCGTCGAGCCGGGCGAGCGCACGATCTTGGTCATGTCGATCCAGCCGGAGCGGCTGGCGTCGAAGAAATTGGCCGAGCCGACTTCGCCAAGGATATCGCCGGTGCGAGCGTCGGCCAGCACCATGGCGACGGACAGGCGCGGTCCAAGCTTGGTGGCGGCATCCCTCGCCACCTGTTCCAGCCCCTCCTGGACGCTTTTGCGGATCGTCAATCGCAAGGGCTGGCCGGGCACCGCCTTGGGCAGCATCGCATAGGCGGCGTGGGCGGCGAGCGCCGGCAGCGTGCGGCGCAGGCCCGACACATCATCAAGCGCGGCGCGTGCCGCCTCGCGTTCGCCGAGCAGGCCGGAGGACACCATGCGGGTCAGCACCCGGTCGCGGGCGGCATGCGCAATCCGCAGATTGCGGTCGGGCCGGCGCTTTTCCGGAAGCTGCGGCAGAGCAACCAGAAGGGCGGCTTCCGAGACAGTCAGCCGCTTCGGCTCCTTGCCGAAATAGGCAAGCGAGGCGGCGCGCACGCCTTCGAGATTGCCGCCATAGGGCGCCAGCGTCAGGTAGCGCTCAAGAATCTCGCGCTTGGACAACCGCCGCTCGATCTGGATGGCGCGCAGCATCTGCTTGATCTTGGAGCCGAGGCTGCGGCTTTCGCGGGGTTCGATCAGCCGAGCCAACTGCATCGACAGCGTCGAGCCGCCGGAGACGATATGGCCGCTGGTGCCGAACTGACCGGCGGCACGGGCCAGCGCCAGCACGTCGACGCCCTCATGATCCCAGAAGCGCTTGTCCTCATAGGTGACCAGCATGTCGACGAACTGCTTGTCGACCTGGTCGAGTCGGGTTTCGAGCCGCCAGTAACCGTCCGGCGTGGCGAAGGCGCGCAACAGCTGGCCATCGCGGTCCTGGACTTCGGTGGAGACGGTGAGTTCTGCCGGGAGCGGGGGCGGGAAGGCGCGGTCTAGCTCCCAAAGGGAGGCGACGGAGAGGGCTGCAAGGCCGGCGCACGAAGCTGCGGTTATGGCAGCCCGGCGGAAGAATTTCTTGGAGAGCATGGCGCCGCCCCTCATCCCGCTGCCGCCACCTTCTCCCCGTATAGTGACGGGGAGAAGGGAGCTGTGATGAGCGCAATCGCCATTTGCATGATCGCCACCATCGGGCCTTACGGCGCCTTGATCTCCATCATGCCGGTGGCGGTGCGGGCCGAATATTGCGGCCGGTACATGTCCTCCACCGTTGCCGCCGGATGGGCATAGGTGCCCGGCGTCACCGCGCGCACGACATAGGCGAGCGTGATGTTGCGGTCGCCGTCGCCCTCATTGGGGTTGAAGGCCGCGACGAAACGGTCGTCGCGGAATTCGAGGTGGGCGGCATCGGTCTGCGCCAGCCAGGAGAAATTCGACAATTGCGCGCTGGACACCAGGCCCGGATTGTCGATCTCGAAACCTGCCGGCAACAGGTCGGTGATCAGCAGGCGCGAAGGCCAGCTGTTCTGCTCGTAGATCTTGAGCACGACAACATAGCGTTCGTTCTGGGTCGCTTCGGTGACGTTGGCTTCGGTGCCATCGAGCTTGTAGTAGGTGCGGTCGATGGTGAAGCCGTCGCCGCTCGCCGGCAAGGGCTGGATCGGCGACGCCACCGTGGTGACGACGGCCTGCAGCGGGGTCTTGCCGGTGTTGGCGATGGTCAGCGGGCTGTCGACCAGGTCGCTACCGTTGATCTGGTCGGAATAGCCGCCGGCATGCGGCGCGCCATTGACGGTCAGCGTTATCGAATCATTGCCTTCCTTCAACGCACGGGCCGCCAGCAGCATCCAGGATTCGTCCTGGGTGCTGGTCCAGCGGGCTTCGGCGCGTTCCCTGGTCACCAGCTTGATCAGCTCCGGCACGATCGTCGGCACCGGCTTCGATTCCGCCGCCAGCGCTAGCATCGCCGCGCCGTCACGCAGCGGCGAGCCATAGTCGGAGCGGTAGTAATCATACTCGGTGGTCGATTTGGCGAGCTGCAGGGCAGTCCGGAACGTGGCTTCCGAGCGTGGCGTGTCGCCGTAGAGCGCCAGGCTCGCCGCCAGCTGGGCAACCGCCATCGGGCTCGAGAAGGCTTCGAGCTGCGTGTCGGCATAGTAGCGCAGATCGCCGATCGAGGCCTTCTTGTTGCGGGCCAGAACGTAGAGGGCGTAGGCGATCTCGCTGCCACGGTCCTGTACGCTCTGGTCGTAGCCGAGCGAGTTCTGCAAATTGCTCAGCGCCTGGTTCATGGCGAGGCTCGGCACGTCGTATTTCTGCTCGCGCGCCCTGGTCAGGAAGTCGGTGACATAGGCGTCGAGCCACAGATCGCCGGAGCCCGGGCCCCACAGGCCGAAGCTGCCGCCCGCGGCCTGGTAGCTCAGCACCTTGTAGATGGCGTCCTGGACGCGGCCATGCAGGTCGGGGTCGCTGGCCATACCGATGCCGGATGCCATCTCGTTGACGTAGAGAAGCGGCATGGCGCGGCTGGTGGTCTGCTCGGCGCAACCGTAGGGGTAGCGGTCGAGCGTCATCAGCAGCGACGGCACGTCGAAGGCTGCCGCCTGCGAAACGCCGACACTGACCGAAGCGCCGTCAAGCAGGCTTGCCGCCAGGAGCTCCTTGTCGACGCGCAGCGCGCCGCCATTGCCCTTGAGGTCGACGACCAGGCGGGTGGTGACCGGCAACTGCGCCGGGCGCACCGGCACATAGAGCGTCTGTTCGACAGCTGTGCCGTCGGCATGGGCAAGCTTGACGGTGATCGAGGCATTGCCCGCCGTCTGGGCGACCAGCGGCACGGTCAGCGTCTGGCGTTTGCCTTTTGCCAGCGTCAGCTTTTCGGGCAGCGGCTTGTCGCCGGTCGACAGATCACCCGTCGTATCGATCGACAGCTTGTAGTCGCCGGCCGGACCATCGGTGTCGGCGACATCGAGGCGCATGACGGCGGCGTCACCAGGCGAAAGGAAGCGTGGCAGGCCGGCGGTGATCACTATGGGATCACGCACGATGACGTCCGTCTGGGCATGGCCGACCGCTTCCTTGGTCCAGGCGACGGCCATGACGCGCACGGTGCCGTTGAACTGCGGAATGTCGAAGTCGATCCGCGCCTTGCCGTCGGCGTCGAGCTGGACCGGGCCGGAGAAGAAGGCGACCAGCTTTTCGGTCGGCGGGCTGCCTTGCGTCTGCATGTTGGCGCCGTCGCCGCCGGTCCTGAGCTTGCCGGCGTTGCCCAGCGAGCCGTCGATCAGGCGGCCGTAGATGTCGCGTATCTCCATGCCCAGCATGCGCTGGCCGAAGAACCAGTTTTCCGGGTCCGGCGCCTTGTAATTGGTCAGGTTGAGGATGCCGACATCGACGGCGGCAACCATGACATAGGCGTTGCTGCCCGGCTGCACGCCGGCGACGGCGACGGGGATCGACAGTTGCTGGCGCGGCATGGTCTTGTCCGGCGGCGTCAGGGCAACAGTGAGCTTCTTCGAGCCCGGATCGACCTTCAGCCATTTCACGCCGATGGCGCGGGCCGGCATGCGCGTTTCCTGCGCATCGCCGGGCCGGAACAGGGTTGCCGTGACATAGGCGCCGGCGCCCCAGTCGTCGCCGACGGGGATATCGACGGTGCTGCCGCCGGCCGGCACGGTTGCCGTGACGGTCTTCAGCAGCTTGTCGGCGCCAATGTTGATCAGGAGTTCGCCGGCAAAATGCGGCGAGACCTTGAGCTTGGCCACTTCGCCAGCGGCATAGGTATCCTTGTCGAGGGCGATTTCCAGGCCATCTGGCGTTTCGGTGGTGGTCGAGGCGACATACCAGCCGGCATCGAACTCGTAGCTGGTCGCCGGTCCCTCGGGATCGGATGTCTCGACCTCGAGCCGATACTGGCCCCAGTCGACCGGTACGGAGACTGTCGCATCGCCATCGGCGCCGAGGTCGATCTGGCCGTTGGCGATCGACTTGGTGAAGGTGACCGGCTCGTAGTTCCAGGAGTTGTTGGAGCGGTACCACTGATAATTGCGCTCGACCTTGACCAGCGTCCACAGCGCGCCTTTCAGCGCTTCGCGCTTGCCGTCGGGGTCGACGGCGATCAGGCTGAACTTGGCCGTGCCGCCCTGCGGCACTTCACCATCGGCGAAGTCCGGACGGATGCCGATCATATGGCCTTGCGGACGGATGCCGATGTTGAGCGAACGCTCGATGGCGCGGCCACCGGTTTCGCGCATGCGCACCGTCACCTTGGCGTCGACCAGCTTGGTGGTCGAGGGCAGTTGCTCGACGGAGACCGGGAAGGTCACCTTGCCGTCATCGCCAACCACCGGCAGACCGGTGAGGGGGGTGACGGAGGGTTCGGCCGACTGCTCGTCGGCGAGGCCGAAGGAAAAGCCCTGGAAGCGGTCCCAATCGCGGGACGTCGACAGCGTCAACTCGCCTTCCAGCGCAAGGCCCGCCGCCGGCGCGCCATAGAGGAAGCGGCCGTCAATGTTGATGTTGGCGGTTTCGCCCTGCGCGATCTCCTTTTTGTCGGCGGTCATGTCGAATTCGATGCGATCCGGCACGAAATCCTCGACCAGAAACATCTGGCTGGCCACGGCCGGCTGCTTGGGATCGGTGTAGATAGACACCGACCAGGTGCCGCGCATGGCGTTGGGCTCGAGCGGCAGGTCGACGGCATGGCCGCCGGCCGATGCGCCGTCGCTGACGATGCGGCGGTCCTCGACGCCGTCGGGGCGCGAGAAGATGAAGGTCAGCGGCAGGTTCTCGACCGCCTTGGCAGCACCGTCGCGGGCAAGGGCGGCGACATGAACATCCTCGCCGGCGCGGTAGATGCCGCGTTCGGTCCAGGCATAGACGTCGAGCGCGCCGGGCGCCGCGCGTCCCGTGACACCACGGTCGGACAGGTCGAAGCCGGCCCGGCCCATGTCGAGGAAGACGAAATCATTGTCACCCTGCTTGGCCATCAATACGGCCGGCACCATGCCGCCGTCGCCGCGCGTCAGGCCGGGGTTGAAGACGGCGTGGCCGTCGGCATCCGATGTCGCGGTGCCGAGAACCTCGTTGTTCCGGGCAACCAGCGTCAGTTCGGCGCCCGCTATGGGCTTGGCGCTGCCCAGCGAACGGGCAAAGACATTGAGCCCGTCCTGGCCGGTATAGGTCGACAGGCCGATGTCGGAGACGACGAACCACTGCGTGGCCATCGAATTGTAGTCGTCGTTCTTGTCGTTGACGGCCTGGGCGGTCAGCACATAGACGCCAGGCTTGCGCTGCGGCAGCGCTTCGTCGACCGGGAAGGAGGTGGTGACCTCCTTGTTGAGGTCATTGACGATGTCGAGCTGGCCCTGCCAGACCGGCGCGCCCATCTGCTCGGAAATGTTGGAGATGTCGTAGCCGTCGAGCTGGTGGAGGAACTGGTAGCCAGACAGAAGCTGGGCCAGCGAGCGGTCGCCGATGCGGTAGAGCTTCATCTCGGCAGCGTTCATGTTGACGGTGACGACCGGAATGCCGCGGCGCGCGCCGGCCGGCAGCACGAAGCTGTCGCCGGTGAAGCGGGCGGACGGCGCTCGGTCCTGCACATAGATCGACAGCACCACGGGAGCGGCGGTGACTTCGCCTATTGCCGCCGGCAGGCCGGCGCGGAAGGTGACGTCGTAATGCTGGCCGTGCTCCAGACCCTCGACACAGATCTGCTTGTCCTTGGCCTCGACGCCCTTGGGCGGCGCATTGTCGACCGTAACGAATTGCGCGTAGTCGACGCCGGTCTTGACCAGGTCTTCGGAGAATTGCGCGCAGATGCGCGGCGCGCTGGTGTCGGCATCGACGGTGTGGTCGATGACGCGGAAACCCTTGCGGGCTTTCAGATCGGCATAGTCGGCCTGGACGGCCGGCGAGGGCACCAGCGCAAGGCTCGCCTCATAGGCCTGCAGGGCCGGCCGGTAAAGGTCGCGCTTGTCGAGGCCGTTGCCGAGCAAAGCCAGTACCTCGGCGCGCGTCTTGGTGGTGCGTAGCAGCTTGTAGGCGTTGAAGGCGGCCGAAGTGCCGTTTGCCGGCAGAGTGGAGGCATCGGATGTGTTGGCGGCGGGCTGCACCGCCAGCGTTTCGCGCGCCAGGTTTAGCCAGAGCTGGCCGTCATCGGGCATGACCGACACGGCGCCTTCGTATCTGAGCATGGCGGAGCGGTGGTCGCCGGTAAGCACGGACTGCTCGGCGGCGCTCGTCAGCGCCGCCAGCCCGTCGGTCGGCTTGATATAGGCCGGGCCGAGCAGCTTGTTGCGGTATTGCTGGGCCTGGTCGGCCATCCAGTTGGGGAAGAAGGCGAGGTCCGGTGGCGCGCCGATGTCGGGATCGCCATCGATTTTGACGACCTTGCCGGCGACCGCACCGTTGAAGGGCTTGAGCTGGTTGTAGTCGGATTTGAGGAAACACCATTTTGCCTTGGTGTTGTATGTGAATGCGCGGCAGGCCGGATCGCCCAGACATGTCGTCTTGCACTGATCGAGCGTGACATTCTGGTCGGACCTGAGGTCAAAGCCGAAATAGTCGGAATTGGCGGTGGTCGCGATTCGCCGGGCTTCGGCCGCTTGCGCGACGCCACTCCAGGCGAAGACATTGGCCCAGGCGAAAAACAGAAGGATCAGGATCGACAGACCACGAGCCGCGCGCATTGTCATAACACCCTCCAGACACTGCTGACGTCCGGGCATGATCAAGCTTCAGTCAAGCTTGTCAACACAGGGACGCGGCAGGGTTCCGCCTGCCAACGGTTTCCTTTCCGGCCGATGGCCGGTAGTACCTCCATAGGACAGGGGATCACGCATTCTTGCGGCAACGCAAAGAGGTGTGAATTCCAAGCCCGTGCTATTTCAGACAATTGGATTGTGGCCCCTTTACGAGCGCTTCAGAACTTCATTCCAATTTTAGTTTTATAACCTAGGTTGTCTTAATGCCGGCGCATGAAGAGCAGATGTCAGGAGGTACCGCGCCAGGGCGTGTGCTTTCGCGCGCCCTGCTTTTGGCGATGGTGTGCTCGACCGCGCTTGTCGCCGAATCGAGGCCGGCGGCCGCTTTCGAGCTTTTCGGCATCAAGCTGTGGGGTTCCTCCAGCGACCAGGATGCCGACATCGTCGATCCGCTGCGCTATGCCGTGACCATCAATGCGCCTGATGCCGACAAGGATCTGGTCAAGAAGCTCGAAAACGCCTCGACCCTCAAGGGCGACGAGGGGCACCCGGTTTCCGGGTCGCTGGGGCTGCTGGCCAAGGCGCGCAGTGATCGCGAACAGCTTGTCGCCGCCCTTTATGCCGATGCGCGCTACGAAGGCGTCGTCACCATCACCATCGACGGAAAGCCGCTTGACGATTTGCCGCCGGATGCCGAATTCAAGGGCCCGCAACCGGTCCCGGTGGTCGTCGACATCGCCAGCGGCCCGAAATTCACCCTCGGCAATATCCGGCTGGAGGGCGATGCGGCGGGGCTGATGAGCGCCGATTACGGCCTGATCGCCGGCGGCGACGCCGGGTCCGGCGCGGTGCTCAAGGCCGAGGCGCTGATCGTGCTGGCGCTGAAGCAGGAAGGCAGGCCGCTGGCCAAGGTGACGGATCGCCAGATCGTCGCCGATCATGCCACCTCGACGCTCGACGTGACGCTGACGGTCGCAGCCGGGCCGGTCGCCGGCTACGGCGATACCACGGTGGAGGGCACCGAGAAGGTCGACCGCGACTTCACCGAATACATGACGGGCCTCAAGCGCGGCCGGCAATACTCGCCCCAGGAGATCAGCGACGCGCGCGACAGGCTGCTGGCGCTCGAGGTCTTCAACAGCGTGACGTTGAAGGAGGCCGACAAGCTCGACGCCGACGGCAACATTCCGATCAGCGTCCAGGTCAGCGAGCGCAAGCCGCGCTATTTCGGGCTTGGTGGTACCATTTCCAACACCGAGGGGCTCGGCCTGGAAGGCTATTGGGGCCATCGCAACCTGTTCGGCCGGGCCGAGAAGCTGCGCATCGACGGCGCCATCAGCGGCATCGGCAACAACGACCTGAGTGAACTCAACTACAATGCCGGCATCATGTTCGAAAAGCCGGGCGTGATCGGGCCGGCGTCGAAATTCTTCGCCCGCTTCAAGACCGTGCTCGAGCATCCGGACGCCTACGATCATTTCTCGGTCAAGGGCAGCACCGGCCTGTCCTACGAACTGACCAAGAAACAGACGGTGTCGGCCGAGGTCGCGCTCGACTATTCACGGATCCATGACGCCTTCGGCAAGCACAAATATCTGATCGCCAGCATTCCGCTGCAATATGTCTATGACAACAGGGACAATCGGCTGAACCCAACCAGCGGCTTCAGGTTGCTGGCCTACGCGGAACCAAGCTACGACATCTTGAGCGGCGCGGCCTTCCTCAAGCTGAAGGGCGAAGGATCGGCCTATCAGTCGCTGGACACGGCTTCGAAATTCGTTCTGGCCGAACGTGTTACGGTTGGCTCGATCGTCGGCACCGGGCTTCAGAACGTTCCGGCCGACCGACGCTTCTACTCCGGCGGCGGCGGCTCGGTGCGCGGCTACGCCTATCAGGGCATCGGCCCCAAGGATTCCACCGGTCAGCCGATCGGCGGCCTGTCCTTCTTCGAGACCTCGGTCGAGATGCGGATTGCCGTCACCGACACGATCGGCATCGTGCCGTTCGTCGATGCCGGCACGGTGTCGACCAGATCGGTGCCCAACTTCTCCGACGTCAAGGTCGGCGCCGGTGTCGGCCTGCGCTATGTCACACCGTTCGGGCCGCTGCGCATCGACGCCGCCGTGCCGCTCAACCGGGATCCGGGCGACCCGCATTTCGGCATCTATGCCGGCATCGGACAGGCGTTCTGAGCGATGAAGATATTCAAGCGCATCCTTCGCATTGTCCTTTACACGCTGCTCATCGTGGTCGCCGGGGCGATCGGCGCGCTCGTCGTGCTGACCAAGACCGAGCGCGGCCGCGACAATCTCGCCGGCATTATTTCGCGCCTGGCATCGAGCGACGACCGCAAGATCACGATCAGCGGCATAAACGGTATCTGGTCGGGCGCCTTGACGGTGGATGATGTCGTGCTGGAAGACCGCGAGGGCGCCTGGCTGGTGGCCCGCAAGGTCGCCGTTGACTGGTCACCGCTGGCGCTGCTGTCGAAGAATTTCAGTGCCGACCGCATTGCCGCCGACCGTATCGAACTGGCGCGGCTGCCGGTGGCCGGTACGCAACAGCCCGCGCAGAGCGGTACCACGACGCTGCCTGTCTCCATCGACATCAAGCAGATCGACCTGCCTGAAATCGCGCTTGGCCAGCAGCTGGCCGGCAGCGGCATCGCCGAACTTGCCGCCAAAGGAATGCTCAAGGCCGATGCCGCGCCGCTGGCGGTCGAGACGAAACTCAACATCGCCCGCCATGACGGCAAGCAGGGCAATGTCGACGCCAAGATCCACTTTGCGCCAGCGGACAACAGGCTCGACCTCGACCTCAAGGCCTCGGAGCCGGCAGGCGGTATCATTGCCAACCTGCTCAAGCTGCCCGATACGCCGCCAGTCGACATAACCGTGTCGGGCACGGGACCGCTCGCCAACTGGAACGGCATCGCCACGTTCACGGTTGACGGCAAGATTGTCACTCAACTGACGGGCCGCCACCAGTCGACCGACAAGGGCAGCCATGTCGAGGCCAAGGGCGACGGTGAGTTCGAGCGTTTCCTGCCCGAAAATCTGAGGCCGCTGTTTGCCGGCAAGACCAGCTTCGATGTCGCGGGCACCGCAACATCGGCCGGTGGCATCAGTATCGATCGGGCCAGCATCGACACGGATGCCGTGCATGGCACCGCGACCGGAATCGCCGATCCTGCCGGCGCCAGCGATCTCTCGGTTGAACTCGCCGCCAAGGGCGCGCCTGTGCAGATCACCGTGGGAAGCGCCGCGCAGCCGATCGCGCTGGCGATCAGGAATGCCACTGCCCGTGCATTCGGCGACGGCAAGGCGCCGATCGTCGATATCAGTGCCTCGCTGGCTTCGGTGGTGGCTGGCGGCACCCAGCTGAACGATCTGGCCGCGCAGATACACTCCGACGGCTTCGATATCCAGAACCGTGCCGGGCTGGTTGCCGTCAAGCTGCAGGCGGGTGGCCTGAAGACCGATGTCGCGACGCTGGCGCCGCTGATTACCGGCAAGGTCGATGTCGACCTGGTAGGATCGGTCAGCAAGGACGCCATTGCCATCGACCAGGGCACGTTGCGCTCCGACGCGCTCAACGCCTCGCTCACCATGACGGTCGCGCTTGCCGATCTGTCGATGCAGCTCAAGATGAATGCCGACGCCGTGTCGACGGCGTTGCCGCCACAGATCAGTTCGGTGCTCGGCGAGCGGGTGAAATTCTCGGCCGCCGCGACGCGCGATCCGCAGGGGTCTTTTTCCGCCAATTCGATCTCATTCACCTCCGGTTCGCTCAGCGCCAGCGGCACCGCCAGCGTGCAAGGCACCGACATCCAGGCCGATATCAAAGGCAGGCTGGGCGACGTCTCGGTGCTTTCGCCGATGGTCGGCGTGCCGGTTGCCGGCGGCGTCGATTTCGCGCTGTCGGCCAGCGGACCCAGGACAGCGCCGGATTTCACGGTTTCCGCCGACAGCGACAGCCTGACGGCGTCCGGACGAACGGTGAAGGCGATCAAGCTCACCGCGAGCGGCAAGGCCGACATATCAAGCCCTTCCGCTGACGTTTCGCTGACCGGCTCCGTCAACAACCAGCCGCTCGACATCAAGGCTGCGCTGGTGACCAGCGAGGGCAAGCGTTCGATCAATGGTTTCCTGGTTTCGCTGGGCGACAACAAGGTTTCGGGCGACCTGGCGCTGGACGACAAGTTCATGCCGCTCGGCACGCTGACGCTCGACGCGCCGGCCATCGATCAGTTGGCGGCACTTGCCGGCCAGGCGGTGACGGGCGACATCAATGGCACCATCCGCTTTGCCAAGGAGGGCGACGCGCCCTCCGTCGCCATCGATGCGAAGAGCACGTCGATCGCGCGCGGCGAGGTGACGGCCAAGGCCATCACCGTCAACGCGCTGATCGCCAACTATCTCAAGGCGCCGGCGATCTCCGGCACCATCAAGGCCGACACCGTCACTTCGGGCACCACCGAAATCAGCGGCATCGGCGTCGACCTGAAACGCGATGGCGACTGGACCAATTTCACCGGCGGCGCCACCATAGCAGGCATTCCGGCGACCGCGGCTGGCCGGGTGAAGATCGCCCAGGGCACCACCAGCGTTGAAATCGCCTCGGGCGAGGCCACCGTTCGCGGCATCAAGGCGGCAATCGCGGCACCGTCGACGCTGACCATCGCCAACGGCACCACCAGCGTCGAAAAACTGGCGCTCGATGTCGGCGGCGGCTCGGTGGCCTTGTCCGGCACCGCCGGCCAGACGCTCGATCTGGCAGTGGAATTCTCCGTGCTGCCGGCAGCGCTTGCCAATGATTTTTCGCCCGGCCTCGATGCCGTGGGCACACTCGGCGGCACCGCACAGGTTACCGGTTCGCCGTCCGCTCCCGAGGTTCGGTTCAACGCGCAACTGGCTGGTGTCGAGACCAGCCAGACCCGCCAGGCCGGGCTCGGGCCGCTCGCGGTCGACGCGGCCGGCAGCTACACCATGGCCGGCGGCGTCGTTTTCGACCATGCGACGCTCTCCGGCGACAAGATTTCAGGCAAGGCAGCCGGTACCATCAATCCGAACGGCACCAGCGATTTCGCCGTCGATCTTACCTCGTCCGGTCCCAGCCTGCCGCTGACGTTCGGCAGTGCCGCGAGCCCGGTGAAGATCGAGATCCAGTCCCTGTCGGCAAAGGTTGCGGGCGAAAGCACGAAGGCCCGCCTGGATGTCTCCGCGATCCTACCGTCAGTCATCACCAGCCCGGCCAAGGTGGACGGGCTTGTCCTGGCATTGCATTCGGACGCGTTCGATCTCAAGAGCCGCGCCGGACCGGTTTCCGGCACGGTGTCTGTGGACAAGGTTGGTCTCGACAACGCCGCCATCGCGCCGCTGATCGCCGGCAAGGTCACGGCAGCGCTCAACGCCCGGCTGACATCGGACGCCGTCGCCATCGACAGCGGTTCGCTCAAGAGCGATGCGCTCAACAGCCAGGTCGCCGGCCAGGTATCCCTCAGCGACGGCGCCATCGACCTCAAGCTGAGCGCGGATGCCCCGTCATCGGCCTTGCCGGCGGCGGCGCGGGGCATGCTTGGCGAACGCGCGCAGATCAGCGCCACACTGACGCGCGACCCGAACGGCGGCATCAATGTCGATGGGCTGAAGCTGGTCTCGGGCGCACTGACCGCACAGGGGCAGGCGAGCCTTGCCGACAACAAGCTGGCCGCTGACATCACCGGCTCTCTTACCGATGTCTCGTTGCTGTCCAAAGACGCCAAGGGCGCCATTGCCTTTGCGCTGAACGCCCAGGGGCCGGCCATCGCACCGGATTTGTCGCTGACGGTCAACAGCGATCGGCTGCTGGTGGCGGAGCGCGAGATCACCGGGCTGAAACTCATCGCCACCGGCAAGGCGGATGCGGCCAATCCGGCGGCGAATGTGCAACTGACCGGCAATGTTGCCGGCCAGGCGCTGCAGGGCAGCGCGGTGCTGGCTACCGCCGACGGCAAGAGCGCCATCAACGGCCTGCTGCTGTCGCTCGGCAAGAACAGGATTTCCGGCGATCTGGCGCTGGACGAGAAGTTCGTGCCGGTCGGCACCATCTCGCTCGATCTGCCCGATATCGGACCGCTTGCAGCACTGGCGCTGGAAAAGGCCGAAGGCGACGTGCGCGGCACGATCGCCTTCTCGAAGAATGGCACAGTACCCCAAGTCGCGATCAAGGCGGCGGCGGCCTCGATCACGCGCGGCGACCTCCAGGCGAAAGCCGTCTCGGTCGATGCGCTGATCGTCAACTATCTGGCGGCACCGGTGATCTCCGGAAAGATCCGCGCCGACACCGTCATCTCGGGCGGCACCGTGATCAGCGGCATCGACGTCGATCTGACGCGGGACGGCGACTGGACCGGTTTTTCCGGTGGCGCCACCGTCAAGGGCATTCCGGCCAAGGCCACGGGTCGGGTGAAGGTGGCCAACGGTACCACCACCATCGAGCTTGCATCCGGCCAGGCCACCGTCCAGGGCATCAAGGCGGCCATCGCCCAGGCCTCGACGATCAGCATCGTCAATGGCACGACGACCCTGGACAGGCTGGTGCTCAACCTCGGTGGCGGGACGGCGACGGTGACCGGCAAGGTCGGTCAGGCGCTCGACATCAACGCGGCGCTGGCGCGGGTGCCGATGTCACTCGCCAACAGTTTCTCGCCGGGGCTCGATGCCGCCGGATCGATTTCGGGCACGGTAAAGGTGACGGGCGCGCCGGCAAGCCCCGCCGTTGCCTTCAATATCGACGCGACCGGCGTGCAGACGTCGCAGACCCGTGCCGCGGGTCTCGCCGCGCTGAGCGTTTCCTCTTCCGGTGCCTTTGCCGCCAACAAGCTGACCTTCAATGCCAATATCGGCGACGGCGCCGGCCTTGGCCTCAAGGGCGGCGGCACGGTGACGACGTCGGGCACGCCGGCGCTGGTGCTCGACTTCAATGGCGGCGTGCCGTTTGGTATCCTGAGCCAGAAGCTCGCGGCACTGGGCCTGTCGCTGAGCGGGACGGCCAATGTCAATGTGCAGGTGCGCGGTCCCGCGACATCGCCTGTCATCGGCGGCAGCGTCAGCACGTCAGGCGCCCGCCTGATCGATGCGCGCTCGGGGCTTGCCGTCAACAACATCGCCGCCGACGTGTCGATCGGCGGCGGCGTCGCCAGGATCAACCGGCTGACCGGAACGCTGTCGACACGCGGCAGCCTGTCGGCCAGCGGCACGGTCGGTATCAATCCGGCGCAGGGTTTCCCGGCCGACCTGTCGATCAAGCTGGTCGACGGCCGCTATACGGACGGCCGGGTGGTGACCGCCAATCTCGGTGGGGACCTGACGATCAAGGGACCGCTGACGTCGGCACCGGTGATTGCCGGAACCATCAATCTCGCCAAGACCGTGATCACGGTTCCGGACAAGCTGCCGGGCTCGCTGGCGGCGCTCGACGTCAAGCACAAGAATGCGCCGGGTGCGGTGCGGGCGCAGGACAAGGCGTTGCGCCCGGCGACGACCAGCGGCAGTGGCGGCGGCAGCGGTCTCGCCCTTGACGTCACGGTCAACGCGCCGAACCAGATCTTCATTCAGGGCAGGGGCGTCGATGCCGAACTCGGCGGCTCGCTCAGGCTGACTGGCCCGGCCTCGTCGCCGCAAGCGGTCGGCACTTTCACCCTGCAGCGCGGCCGGCTTTCGATCCTCGGCAAGCGGCTGACCTTCACTGAAGGCACAGTCGGCTTTTCCGGCTCGCTGGTGCCTTATCTCAATCTGACGGCGACAACCACGACTACCAGCGCCACCGTTACCATTGTCGTTTCGGGTGAGGCGACCAATCCGAAATTCACTTTCTCCTCGGTGCCGGCATTGCCGGAGGACGAGGTGCTGGCGCAATTGATCTTCGGTCGCTCCATGTCGAACCTGTCGCCGCTGCAGATTGCTCAACTCGCCGAAGCGGCCGGGCAGTTGGCCGGCGTCGGCGGCTCGACGTCGCTGCTTGAAAACCTGCGCAGCGCCATCGGCGTCGACGATCTCGACGTTACCACCGACGACAAGGGCGGCACCGCGGTTTCGGCCGGTAAGTATCTGAACGACCGCACCTATGTGACGATCCAGAAAGGCGACAAGCCGGGTTCGGGCAAGGCGACCATCGACCTCAATGTCGGGCGCGGCGTCAAGCTGCGCGGCGAGGCCAACGATGCTGGCGAAGCCAAGGGCGGCATCTTCTACGAGAAGGAATATTGATGTTTCGGCCGGGTTTTGGCCTTGTCGCGGCTTGAGACTGGCGCTGTCCGGCCCTGGGTAAATGTCTCAGTTTAATCAACTATCGAGATTCCAGCGGAATCCGTCGGGCAGTAGCAATTTTGCGTCAAGACTGTCGTTATCACGCGAACCGCCCCCCTTCCAAAGTTGCACATTCCTGGACATGTTCCCAATCCATGTCGTCTTTGACATCAGGGCCTGGATGCGGAATGTTAAAAGGCGGAAAGCCAACAATGGGAGTTAAGTCATGACGATTTACAAGAGTAATGGCGATCGCGTTCCGGATCACATCCTGGCCATGGCCGAAGAAGCCAAGGCAGGCAAGGTCGATCGCCGCGAATTCCTGGCCATGGCCAGCGTGTTCGGTGCATCGACGGCGATGGCCTACGGCTTGCTCGGCCTCGCCGACCCGACGCCGGCCAAGGCCGAAGAGGTAAAAGGCAAGAAGGGCGGCACGCTCAAGGTCGCGCAGTGGATCAAGGATCCGAAGGACCCGCGCAAGTCCGACTGGTCGGAAATCGCCAATGCCGAGCGCCAGGCGCTCGAGCCGCTGGTGAAGTACACCACCGAATACACGTTCCGCCCCTATCTGCTGGAAAGCTGGGACGTGAACGACGACGCCACCGAATACACGCTGCATGTGCGCAAGGGCGTGACGTGGTCGAACGGCGATGCATTCACCGCCGACGACGTCATCTTCAACCTGAAGCGCTGGGGCGACAAGAAAGCCGAAGGCAATTCCATGCCCGGCCGTCTCGGCTCGCTGGTCAAGGACGACAAGCTCGACGAAAGCGCGGTGACCAAGAAGGACGATCACACGGTCGTGCTGAAGCTCACCAAGCCTGACATCGCGCTCATTCCGAACATGTGCGACTATCCCGGCCTCATCGTCCACAAGAGCTTCGACGAGAAGGGTGGCGACTTCAAATCCTGCCCGATCGGCACTGGACCGTTCGAGCTCGTGTCCTACGATGTCGGCCAGAAGGTGGTCTACAAACGCCGCGCCGACAACAAGTGGTGGGATGGCGAGGTGTTCCTCGACGGCATCGAGTTCATCGACTACGGCACCGATCCGGCGGCCATGGTCAGCGCCTTCGAAGCTGGCGAAGTGCACACCAACTTCGAAACCTCGGCCGACTATGTGTCGATCCTCGACGGCATGAACCTGGTGAAGTCGGAAGTGGTGACCGCGGCGACCATCGTGTGCCGCACCAACGTCAAGAACAAGCCCTATGACGACCAGAAGGTGCGCAACGCGTTGCAGCTCGGTGTCGACAACAATGTCGTCCTCCAGCTTGGTTACGGCAATGCCGGCACCGTCGCCGAGAACCACCATGTCTGCGCCATTCATCCGGAATACTTCCAGCTGCCGCCGATCAAGCGCGACCCGGCCAAGGCGAAGGCCCTGATGGCGGAAGCCGGCCAGGCCGACTTCGAGCACGAACTGATCACCGTGGACGAGGACTGGCACAAGAACACCGGCGACGCGATCGCCGCCCAGCTGCGCGACGCCGGCATCAAGGTGAAGCGCACCGTGCTCCCGGGTTCCACGTTCTGGAATGACTGGACGAAGTATCCGCTGTCGATGACCAACTGGAACATGCGCCCGCTCGGCGTCCAGGTTCTGGCCATCGCCTACCGCACCGGCGAAGCCTGGAACGAGGCGGCCTGGTCGAATCCCGATTGGGATGCCAAGCTCAACGCCGCGCTTTCGGTCGCCGATGCGGCCAAGCGCAAGGAGATGATGAAGGATATCGAGCAGATCCTGCAGGATTCCGGCATCATCGTCCAGCCATACTGGCGCAAGCTCTTCAGCCACTCGGTCAAGGCGGTGCAGAACTACAAGATGCACCCGACCTACGAGCATGACTACGGCAAGGTCTGGCTCGACCAGGCCTGATCCGGATCGAAGGGGAGAGGGGCCTTGCTCCTTTCCCCTCACTCTTTAGCAGCGATCTGAAGCCACGAGTGTGCACCGCAAAAAAATGCGGACTCCCCGGACAAGGTCGTGCAATAAATCAAGAGCTGATCGCATCCGAGGGCCTGTTTGACAGCCGCCCCGCCGGTAACGGCGGGCAAGGCTTTGGAGCCGGCTCAAACCCCAACCCCATCGGCAGGGGGCCGCCATGCTTTCTTTCGTTATCAGGCGTCTCGGCACCATGGCATTGACGATGCTGTGCCTGACGATGATCGTCTTCTTCCTGATCAATCTCGAGCCCAATCTGAAGAAGCTGGCGATCAGCCAGACGGAGATGCACACGTCGGCCGAGCAACTCGAAGGATGGCTGGCCAATCACGGCTACCGGCAGAACTTCTTCGTCCGCTACGGTCAGTGGCTTGGCGTCCTGCCCAAGCAGCCGGTGACCGACCCGACGACAGGCAAGCCGGCGCAGCGTTTCACCTTTTGCAACGATCCGGTGGTGCCGACCTTCTCTGGCGTTCTCGAAGGCGATTTCGGCTGCTCGACCAAGTTCAAGGCGACGGTCGCCTCGAAGCTGTTCCCCGCTCTTGGCGCCACCGGCATCCTGATGTTCTGGGTGCTGGCGGTGATGGTGCCGATCTCGCTCTTGATAGGCATCCTGGCCGGCATGCGCGAGGGGTCGCGAACCGACCGCGTGCTTTCGGTGGCCTCGATCGCCTCGACCGCGACACCTGAATATGTGTCGGGCGTCATCTTCACCGTCATCTTCGCCTCATGGCTCGGCTGGCTGAACGGTTCGGCCGCATCGGCAAGCCAGGGCATCACCTTCTATAATTTCACGCTGCCCGTCATGACGCTGGCGATCTACGGCATCGGCTATATCGCCCGCATGACGCGCGCTTCGATGGTCGAGGTGATGACTCAGCAATATATCCGCACTGCCCGATTGAAGGGGCTCTCCTTCGGCAGCGTGGTTGTGAAACATGCGTTGCGCAATGCGTTGATCGCGCCCTTCACGGTCATCATGCTGCAGTTTCCGTGGCTGCTCACCGGCGTCGTCATCGTCGAAGTGATGTTCCGCTATCAGGGCTTCGGCTACACGCTGGTCGAGGCGGCCGGCAACAACGACATCGATCTGCTGCTCGGCTGCTCGCTGGTCTCGGTGTTCATCGTCCTGATCACGCAGCTCATTTCCGATGTCGGCTACGCGTTTCTCAATCCGCGTATCAGAGTCCAGTAGGAGATCAGGCGGATGCAGGTCGAATATATCAGCGCCGTCAATGTCGTACTGGGAGTGCTGTCGCGCTTCTGGCCGGTGTGGATCGCGCTCGTCATCGTGATGGGAGCAAGCTTCGCCTACAAGAAGAAGCTGGCGCTCTACGGGCAGCTGTTCGACAGCGGCGTCGGCATCGTCGGCGTCGGCATCTGCCTGTTCTGGCTGTTCACGGCCATCTTCGCCGCGACCATCTCGCCCTTCGATCCGCTCGCCCAGGTGCCGATCATGAAGGACGTGTTGCCGGGCGGGATCGAGCCGCAGTCGGGGCTGGTCTATCTTTTCGGCGGCGACAAGCTGGCGCGCGACGTGTTTTCGCGCATGGTCTATGGCAGCCAGATCGTGCTCATCATCGCCCCTGCCGCGACGGGCTTCGCGCTGATGGTCGGCATCACGCTCGGCCTGCCTGCCGGCTACTATGGCGGCAAGATCGACACCGTGCTGTCGTTCCTGGCCAACCTCGTGCTCGCCTTCCCGGTCATCCTCTTGTTCTACCTTCTGGTGACGCCGGGCATCATGGATACGCCGATCCCTTATGCGCTGGCTGGCGTGTTCTTCCTGTTTCCGATCATCTTCTTCAGCGTGCTGTTCTGGACGCGCTACAAGAACCGGCCCGACCGGATCTACATCCTGCTCGGCCTGACCTTGGTGATCGGCGGCTGGATCTATGTCGGCCTCGTGTTCGACCGTGACCCGCTGCACATCGTGCATATCGATCCCAACCAGCTCAATATCTTCGTGGCCGTGGTGTTCGCCTCCAGCCCCGGCGTGTTCCGCATCGTGCGCGGCCTGGTGATGGACATCAAGACGCGCGACTATGTGGCGGCGGCGCAGACGCGCGGCGAATCACCCTGGTACATCATGCTGTGGGAGATCCTGCCCAATGCGCGCGGGCCGCTGATCGTCGATGCCTGCCTGCGCATCGGCTACACCACCATCCTGCTCGGCACGCTCGGCTATTTCGGCCTGGGCCTGGCGCCGGAAAGCCCGGACTGGGGCACCGCGATCAAGGACGCCAGCCGTCTGCTGCGCTCCTTCATCCACCCGGCGCTGCCGCCGACGATCGCACTGATGTCGTTCGTGCTGGGGCTCAACCTGCTCGCCGACTCTTTGCGTGAACAATCGATGAAAGACTGATTGACGGGCTTCGGCCCGCATCTGGTAAAATTGGATTGGAGCGACCCATGAATGAGGCAGTTCGAAATCCCGCCAAGCCGACCAATGGGCCGATCATCGAGATCGAGAACCTGTCGATCTCCTTCTTTACCCGCAAGGGCGAGATACCGGCCGTCATGGATTTTTCCTGCACGGTCATGCCGGGCGAGGCGATGGGCATCGTCGGCGAATCCGGCTGCGGCAAGTCGACCGTGTCGCTCGGCATCATGCGCGACCTCTCCAACATCGGGAAGATCGTCGGCGGCAAGATCAAGTTCCAGGGCAAGGACATGGGCGAGCTCTCCGACGAGGAGCTGCGTGCCATCCGTGGCAACAAGATCGCCATGATCTACCAGGAGCCGATGGCCAGCCTCAACCCTGCGATGAAGGTCGGCCAGCAGCTGATGGAAGTGCCGCTGATCCACGACAAGGTGTCGAAGGAAGAGGCTTACAAACGGGCGCTCGAAATGGTGCGCTCTGTCAAGCTGCCCGATCCCGAGCGCATGATGCGCTCCTATCCGCACCAGCTTTCGGGCGGCCAGCAGCAGCGCATCGTCATCGCCATGGCGCTGCTGTCGAAGCCGGCGCTGCTGCTGCTCGACGAGCCGACGACGGCGCTCGACGTGACGGTGGAGGCGGGCATCGTCGATCTGGTCAAGGGGCTGGGCGAGAAGTTCGGCACCTCGATGATCTTCGTGTCGCACAATCTCGGCCTGATCCTCGAGACCTGCGACCGCATCACGGTGATGTATTCGGGCGAGGCGGTGGAGACCGGCAAGATCAAGGACGTGTTCGACCGGATGCGCCATCCCTACACGCAAGGGCTGTTCCGCTCGATCCCGCTGCCCGGCGCCGACAAGAATTCGCGGCCGCTGATCTCCATCCCCGGGCAATTGCCGCTGCCGCATGAGCGGCCGAAGGGCTGCAATTTCGGTCCGCGCTGCCACCATTTCGTCGAGGGCGTCTGCAACGCCGCCGAGATTCCGATGATCGCGGTCGAAGGCCATGAAGGCCATTTCTCGCGCTGCGTGCGCTTCAACGAGATCGACTGGGAAGCGCTGCCGCCCGGCGCCAAGAAGGTCAATGAGCGCGTCGTGCCCGGCGCGCCGGTGCTGAAGATCGAGGACCTGCGGAAGTATTACAAGGTCGGCGGCAACGAGGTGTTCGGCTCGAGCGAGGGGCGTGTCGTCAAGGCCAACGAGACGATCTCGTTCATGGCGCGCGAATCCGAGACCGTCGCCATTGTCGGTGAATCCGGCTGTGGAAAGTCGACGCTGGCCAAGGTGCTGCTCGGACTTGAGACGGCAAGCTCGGGCACTGTCACGCTGGGCAACAAGGAAATCCAGTCGACCGGCGTCGAGAGCCGCAGCGTCGATACCGTGTCGTCGATCCAGATGGTGTTCCAGAACCCGTTCGACACGCTCAACCCCAGCCATTCGGTCGGCTCGCAGATCATCCGCACGCTGGAGAAATTCAAGGTTGGCAAGACGGTTGCCGACCGCCGCAAGCGGATGCTGGAACTGCTCGACCTGGTGAAGCTGCCGCGGGCCTTCGAAACCCGCAAGCCGCGCCAGCTTTCGGGCGGCCAGAAGCAGCGCATCGGCGTGGCGCGCGCCTTTGCCGGCGACGCCAAGGTGGTGGTGGCCGACGAGCCGGTCTCGGCGCTCGACGTGTCGGTGCAGGCCGCGGTGACCGAACTCTTGATGGACATCCAGCGCAAGAACAAGACGACGATGCTGTTCATCAGCCACGACCTGTCCGTCGTGCGCTACATCGCCGACCGCGTCGTCGTCATGTATCTCGGCTATATCGTCGAGCAAGGCACGACCGACCAGATCTTCGCGCCGCCCTATCACCCCTATACCGAGGCGCTGCTGTCGGCGATCCCGATCGCCGACACCAGCGTGGTGAAGCGGCATATCGTGCTGGAGGGCGACATTCCCTCGGCGATGAACCCGCCATCAGGCTGTCCGTTCCAGACACGTTGCGGCTACAAGAAGCTGGTGCCGGACAATCTGTGCGAGACCAAGGTGCCGCCGGTGAAGCATCTCGGCAACGGCCATATGAGCCTGTGCTGGCTTTCCGACGATGTGCTGGCCAAGATGGAGCCGGTGATCAAGTTCGACAAGGAACATGCCGCGCGTGAAGGCGTGCCGGAGGACGCGCCGCATGTGACGGACGCGGGCCCGACGGCCGCCGCGCCCAGGCGCCCACGTGGCAAGAAGCCGAGCTGACCGATCGAGGTTAGAGGCGCGGCGCGTTCAGTTGCCGCACTGGCTCAGCTGCTTTTCATAGTCCCGAGCCATCTTTTCGGTGGCCCGGGCATAGCCCTGGACGCCGGCGTCGCCGCGGTTGCCGCGGCCATAGGCGGTCCAGCCGAGATAGTAGGCGAGATAGAGATTGTAGGTGTCGTTGCGGGCAACACCGTAGGTGTCGGCGGTCTTGGAATGGTACCAACCGACGAAATCGACGGCATCGGCGAATTTCGTCCGCCGCGCCGCCCAGTTGCCGGTTTCGTTCTGATATTGCGACCAGGTGCCGTCCAGCGCCTGCGAGAAGCCGGTGGCCGACGAGACGTGCGTCCACGGAATGAAGCCGAGCAGCTTGGTGCGCGGCGGCCGGGCATTGCTCTTGAAACCGGATTCCTTGCGCACCGTCGCCATAAGCACGGGAACCGGCACGCCGTATTTCTGTTGCGTGCGCTCAGCCGCCGACTGCCAGTTGTCGAACCAGCCGTCGTTCTGGTCGAAGACGGCGCAGACATTGTTGATGTGGCTGGGTGCCGTCGCGCAGGCCGAAAGTGCCAGCAGCACGCCAACCGCTACAATTTTACTAAAACTCGACCTACGCATTGGCAGAGCAATAGGCCGAAATCATAAACGGAATCTTGCCGCCGTCGTTAACCGCTCGCCAGCGCATTTGCCCGGGAAGATACCATATTGATAATCCGACGCATTTCGTCGTTTTTTCTAAAGAGATATTGCATAAATGCCGCCTTGGCTAAAATCGCGCCCGCAAACGGCGTATTTCTGACAGCTTGGCTGGTTCGCCGGGGCTTTGATGCCGGGCATGAACGAGCCAAGACGCAAACGTGGCGCCGAGCGCACCAGCAACAGGGGCCCAACGCCCATTCCGCAACTGCCGCTCAGGCGGGTAACCAATCCCTATCCGCCGATGGCCCTGCTGTCGCCCGACCAGATCGAGCAGATCCACCAGGCGTCGATGCATATACTGGAGAATTTCGGCATCGAGGTGATGAGCCCGCGGGCGCTGTCGCTGTTCGAGAAGGCAGGCGCCACAGTCGATCATGCGACGGCGAATGTCCGTATCGACAGGGGCCTGGTCGCAGAAGCGCTGAAGACCACGCGGTCCAGCTATGTGTTGACGCCACGCAATCCGTCGCATGCCGTTCATCTCGGCGGCAACACCATCAATTTCACGCTCGTTGCCGGACCGCCCAATGTGCACGACATGGAGCGTGGCCGCCGCGCCGGCAATCTGCGCGACTACGCGGATCTCACCCGTCTGGCACAGCATTTCAACTGCATTCACATGCTCGGCAACCAGGTCTGCGCGCCGGTGGAACTGCCGGCGAATTCCCGTCATCTCGACACCTATTTCACCAACCTGACGCTGACCGACAAGAGCTTCCATGTCTCGGCGATCGGCCGGGGCAGGGCGCTGGACGGCATCGAGATGATGGCGATCGCGCGCGGGCTGACACTGGACCAGATGCGCGATGATCCCGGCATCACCACCATCATCTCGGTCAATTCGCCGCGCCGTTTCGACGAGATGATGGCGGAGGGGCTGATGACGATGGCCGAGTTCGGCCAGTCGGTGGCGGTGACGCCGTTCACGCTGATGGGGGCGATGAGCCCGGTGACGCTGGCCGGCGCGCTGGCGCAGCAGAATGCCGAGGCGTTGTTCGGCGTGGTGCTGACGCAGCTGGTGCGTCCCGGTGCACCGGTCATGTATGGCGCCTTCACCTCCAATGTCGACATGAAGTCGGGCGCGCCGGCCTTCGGCACGCCGGAGAACACCAAGGCCAACGTCGCGTCGGGGCAGCTGGCGCGGCGCTACGGGCTGCCCTACCGCACGACGCCGGGCTCGGCCTCCAACGCCGCCGACGCGCAAGGGGCCTATGAGACGCTGATGGCGCTGTGGGGCGCGGTGCTCGGCCACGGCAACCTCGTCTATCACGCTGCCGGATGGCAGGAGGGCGGGCTGACGGCCTCGTTCGAGAAGTTCATCATCGATGTCGAGATGATCCAGCACATGATGGAATTCTTGCGGCCGATCGAGGTCAACGAGGCCGAGCTTGCCGTCGAGGCGCTGGGCGCGGTGCCGACCGGTGGCCATTTCTTCGGCGAGCCGCATACGCTGGAGCGCTATGCCACCGCCTTCTACCAGCCGATGCTCTCCAACTGGCAGAACTACGAAGCCTGGCAGGAGGCCGGCGGGCTCGACGCCACGGCGCGCGCGACGCGACTGTGGAAGAAGGCGCTGGAAGAGTACGCCGAGCCGGTGATGGATGTCGCCGTGCGCGAGGCGCTGGAGGCCTATATGGCCAAGCGCAAGGAAGCTATCGGGCAGGGCGAGCCGTGATGCGCCAGTCTTCCTGTCTTGATTCACTTCATTCATCCAACACTCTGAAATAACGAGAAAACCTATGAAGTCGCATGCAAAGGTCGTGGTCATTGGCGGTGGCGTCGTCGGGTGCTCCGTGCTGTTCCATCTCGCTCGCCACGGCTGGACCGACGTCGTGCTGCTGGAGCGCGATGAGCTGACCTCTGGCTCGACCTGGCACGCGGCCGGCGGCATGCACACGATCAATGGCGACCCCAACGTTGCCAAGCTGCAGAAATACACCATCAGCCTCTACAAGGAGATCGAGGAGCTTTCCGGCCAGGCTACCGGCGTGCACCTGACCGGCGGCGTTCTCCTGGCGGCGACCGAGGCGCGCCTCGACTGGCTGCGCGGCGTCGTCGCCAAAGGCCGCTATCTCGGCATCGAACTGGAGGAAATCTCACCGAAAGAAGCAGCCGAACTGATGCCGCTGCTTGATCCCAAGCAGTTCGTTGGCGCCGTCAGAAACAAGGAGGACGGCCATCTCGATCCCTCCGGCGTCACCCATGCCTATGCCAAGGCCGCGCGCAAACTCGGCGCCGAGGTCGAGCGCTTCACCAAGGTTGAGGACATCGTGCGGCGTGCCGACGGGATGTGGCGTGTCATCACCAACAAGGGCGAGGTGGTGGCCGAGCATGTCGTCAACGCCGGCGGCCTGTGGGCGCGCGAGGTCGGCCGCATGGTTGGCCTCGAACTGCCGGTGCTGGCCATGGAGCACATGTACCTGATCACCGAGGACATGCCCGAGGTCGCCGCTTGGAACCAGAAGACCGGTACCGAGATCATCCATGCGGTCGACTTCGACGGCGAGCTCTATCTGCGCCAGGAGCGCGGCGGCATGCTGATGGGCACCTATGAGAAGGCCAACAAGCCGTGGTCCGAATTCGAGACGCCATGGAATTTCGGCCATGAACTGCTGGCGCCCGACATCGACCGCATCGCGCGGTCGCTGGAGGTCGGCTTCCGGCATTTTCCGGCCTTCCAGAACACCGGCATCAAGCAGATCATCAACGGCCCGTTCACCTTCGCGCCGGACGGCAATCCGCTGGTCGGGCCGGTGCGCGGCCTGCCGGGCTTCTGGGTCGCCTGCGGCGTCATGGCTGGTTTCTCACAAGGCGGCGGCGTTGGCCTGGCGCTGTCCAACTGGATGATCGAGGGCGATCCCGGCGCCGACATCTGGGCGATGGATGTCGCGCGCTATGGCGACTGGGCGACGATGGCCTACACCAACGCCAAGGTGCGCGAGAATTACTCGCGCCGCTTCTCGATCCGCTTCCCCAACGAGGAACTGCCCGCCGGGCGGCCGCTGAAGACGACGCCGGTCTATGATCTGTTGTCGGCCAAAGGCGCACGTTGGGGCGTCGCCTATGGGCTGGAGGTGCCGCTTTGGTATGCGCCGGAAGGCGTCGAGGACGAGTTCTCCTGGCGTCGCTCGAGCGATTTCACGCATGTGGCCAACGAGGTGAAGACGGTTCGCACCGGTGTCGGCCTGTCGGAGATTTCGAGCTTCGCCAAGTACAAGGTGACGGGTGAGGGGGCCGCGGCGTGGCTCGACCGCCTGCTTGCCTGCAAACTGCCGAAACCCGGCCGCATGACGCTGGCGCCGATGCTGAAGGAAGATGGCAAGCTGATCGGCGACTTCACGCTGGCCAATCTCGGCAGTGGCGGCTGGTTCCTCGCCGGCTCGGGAGTTGCCGAGCAATACCACATGCGCTGGTTCGAAAAGCACCTGCCTGATGATGGCTCTGTCCGCATCGAGGCGCTGGGCCAGAAGCTCACCGGCTTGTCGATCGCCGGGCCGAAGGCGCGCGATGTGCTGGCAAAGGTTACGCGCTCGGATGTTTCGAATGCCGCGTTTCCATTCATGGCCATTGCCAGCATGGATATCGGCATGGCGCCGTGCCTGGTCGGCCGCGTCAGCTACACCGGCGATCTCGGCTACGAGATGTGGGTGGCGCCGGAGTATCAGCGCGCCGCATTCCGGGCTCTGATGGCGGCCGGTGAGGAATTCGGCATCGGCCTGTTCGGTTCGCGCGCGCTCAACGCGTTGCGGCTGGAGAAGAATTACGGCTCATGGGCGCGCGAATACCGGCCGATTTACGGGCCGCTGGAAGCAGGGCTCGACCGCTTCGTCGCCTATGGCAAGGAGGCCGATTTCATCGGCAAGGCGGGAGCGCTGGCCGAGCGCAAACAAGGCGGCAGGCTTCGCCTGCGTGCCTTCATCGTCGATGCCGACGACGCCGATGTCATCGGCGACGAGCCGATCTGGTTCGGCGGCTCGGTGCGCGGCTGGGTCACCTCGGGCGGCTACGCGCATCATTCGAAAAAGTCCGTCGCCGTCGGCTATGTGCCGAAGGAGATCGCCGACGAGAGCGATGGTTTCGAGATCGAACTGCTTGGCAAACGCCACGCGGCGCGCATGCAGGCGGCGCCGCTGTTCGATGCGAATTTCGAGCGCATGAGAGGGTGAAGGCTCACCCTCTGTTCCGGCCTCACCTGTTGCCGCGGTTGTCCAGCGCGAAGGCGCCGGCGCCAGCAAAGAACAGATAGAGGAAGATGAAGCAGAACGAGATTGCCGAATCGCCACCGTTGTTGACCGGGAAGAAGTCACGCGGCATGTGCGCCATGAAATAGGCGATCGCCATTTCGCCGGCCAGAAGGAATGCCACCGGCCGGGTGAAAAGCCCCATCGCCAGCAATATGCCGCCGGCGAATTCGAGGATGCCGGCGGTGAGCGTCAGCCCGGAGAGGGCGTGCGGGTCGGCACTTACGGGAAAATTGAACAGTTTTTGACTGCCATGCTCGATGAATTGCAGCGCGGTCATGATGCGCAGAACGCCAAGGGCCTGCGGCTGGCATCGGGCAACGCCTTCTAAAAGCTTCATCTAAAACTCCATTTCACCCTCCCGACCCGGCCATAGATTATCGCCCGGCAATGGACCATTCACTTCCCGTGGAATGCCATCAACAATCGGTGAGTGGAAATGTTCCCCAGTATGACTCTCAAATGTTCTCGTCAGGGTTGCATTCATATCGCCATGGTTGTATCGGTAGGGACACTCTAAACATCTGGGTCCCTTCGCCATGAAAAAAGTCATCATCAGCCTATTCGCAATCCTTGCAGGCACCAGCTTCGCCATGGCCGAAGACGCCGGCTGCGAGGCCTTCAAATGGCCGGTGACGCGGGAACAGGTGCTGTTTGCCGCGGCGCCCGCAACGCCGTCTGGAGCGACGCTGGCGGTGGGGGCTGCCGCGGATCTGGCCCTGGTCCCGGCGGAGAGAGCCGGTTTTACGCTGCCGCCCGAACATGCTCCTGCATCAGGCACGTTCGGTGCCGTCGCCAGCGTGGAGGTGCCGACCGAGGGGGCCATTCAGATAAGCCTCTCAGGCGAGGCCTGGATCGATGTCATCCAGGACGGCCACGCGATCAAGTCGGCGGGCTATAGCGGCGTGAAAACCTGCCCCGGCATCCGCAAGAGCGTGCGCTTCAAGCTCGCGGCCGGCCCGGCCACCGTCCAGTTCAGTGGCGCGAAAAAGGCTGAGCTGAAGGTCGCGGTGTTGACGCCGGAATAGGACGGCCAGGCGGAGGAATGCGACCTTTCATCTGTCGTGCGATGAGAGGTCGTCGCTTCGTGCCAGCGGTGTCTGTCGTCAGCGCACCGGCGCCATCAGCGCGAAATGTGCGCCTTGCGGGTCCGCGCATTGCACGATCCAGCTGCCGCCGGGAACTTCCATTGGCCCCATCAGGTTCTTGCCGCCATTGTCGGTGACGCGTTTGGCCGCCGCGTCGATGGCCGGGACGTTGAAGTAGAACTGCCAGACCGGCGCCGGGATCTGTTCGGGCTTGTTCATGATGCCGCCGCCGGATTCGGGGCCGGCCGTAAAGGTCTGGTAGATGCCCATCGGGCCCATGTCGAAGTCACCCGCATTGGCCCAGCCGAACTGGTCGGAATAGAAATCGAACGCGGCCTTCCAGTCCGATGTGTAAAGCTCGTGCCAGCCGATATGGCCCGGCGTTGCGGCCGGCACGATGGGCTGGTCCGGACCGTTCGGCTGCAGGAACATGAACGTTGCGCCTTGCGGATCGGCGACGACGGCAAAGCGGCCGACACCGGGGATGTCGTCGGGCTCGCGGGGGACAGCTCCGCCGGCAGCCTTCAGTGCCTTGGTCGAGGCATCAACATCCTTGGTGTGGATATAGCCGAGCCAGGCGGGCGGCATGCCCATCTTGGCGGCGTCCTCGGGCATCGTCATCAGGCCACCTACGCCACGTTCGCCGACATTCATGACGATATAGCGCGGCATTCCGGGGGCCTTGTCGAAAGGCTGCGCCGTCCAGCCGACCACCTTGGTGTAGAACGCCTCGGCGGCGTCGAGGTTTGATGTCATCAACTCGTACCAGAAGAAGGGCATCGGGGATTTCGGCATTGTCGGTCTCCTCACCTTTATGGATCGATCGTCGTCCGATCCATCCTAGGACGATCTTCACGACGGAAATCCGACACCCGCCCGGACAACAATGGCCGACTTGGAGCAAATGTTCCCAGGCTTGCGCGCGCCGTGGTTTTCGATTTCTCTGCGACAAAGACAAAGAGGGGACGTCGTTTCATGCGCCGGATGTCGCTCACGCCCGAGCTTGTCGCACTGTGCCATCGGGAGGAAGCCGATCCCGGCCCGGACCCGAACTGGACGCCTTTGGACGACGAGGATTTCCGGACCCTTGCCTCGCGGCTGTCCGGTGAAGCCGACGCGGGGCCGCTATGGGTGTTCGCCTACGGGTCGCTGATCTGGAAGCCGGAATTCGAGTCAGTCGAGCAACAGCTCGCCACGGCCTTCGGCTGGCACCGCTCCTTCTGCCTCGACATGGTGCGTTGGCGCGGCAGCGCCGACCAGCCGGGGCTGATGATGGCGCTCGAGCGGGGCGGCCGCTGCAACGGCGTGATCTACCGCTTGCCGGAGGGCGAAAAACCGGCCCAGATCGAAAGGCTGCTGCGGCGCGAGATCAGCGACCACGAAAGTATCGACTCGGTCAGGTGGCTGCCGGTGCATACGGGCCAGGGCGCGCTGCGAGCGCTTGGCTTCTGGGTCGGCGTGAAGGGCAGGGGGACGTCATTGAGCCAGCCGCTGGAGAGGGTGGCCGGCGTGCTGGCCAGGGCCTGCGGGCATATCGGCTCCGGCGCCGAATATCTCTACAACACGGTCAGTCATCTCGAAGCGTTCGGCATCCACGACCGCAATCTGTGGCGGCTGCAGCAGCTGGTCGCCGACGAGGTCCGGGCCATTCATGGCCACGCGCTCGATTTCGGTCGCCCGGGCGCTGTAGACGCAACCGACCGCGCAATAACATGAGTGAAAAAATCATATTATTACGCAGTCTTTTCAGTGCCTTGCTCCGAAAATTGACCAATTGATAAAAAAACAAAACGTGCTAGCCTTTCCCAAAACGAAAACATGGGGAACTGAGAATGCCAGAAGGCCAGTTCAGGGACGGCATCGCAGGCGGCAGGCTCTCGGCCGACCAGTACGCGGACAATTTTTCCGACCTGCACCCGCCGCTCGATCATCACGAGGCGCTGGTCGAATCCGACCGCTGCTATTTCTGCTACGACGCGCCGTGCATGAATGCGTGCCCGACCTCGATCGACATTCCGCTGTTCATCCGCCAGATATCGACCGGCAATCCGATCGGTTCGGCCAAGACGATCTTCGACCAGAATATTCTGGGCGGCATGTGCGCCCGTGTTTGCCCGACCGAGACGCTGTGCGAGGAGGTCTGCGTGCGCGAGGTGGCGGAAGGCAAGCCGGTGCAGATCGGCCGTCTGCAGCGCTACGCCACTGATATCGCCATGGCCGAGAACAAGCAGTTTTATCCGCGCGCCACGCCGACCGGCAAGACGGTGGCCGTGGTCGGTGCAGGGCCGGCCGGCCTTGCCGCCGCGCACAGGCTCGCCCGCCATGGCCACGACGTCACCATCCTGGAAGCGCGGCCGAAGGCCGGCGGGCTCAACGAATACGGCATCGCAGCCTACAAGAGCGTCGACAATTTCGCCCAGGCTGAAGTCGAATACGTGACCGCCATCGGCGGCATCGACATCCAGAACGGCAAGGCGCTTGGCCGTGACTATCAACTGTCCGACCTGATCCGCAATTACGACGCGGTGTTTCTCGGCATGGGGCTTGGCGGCGTCAACGCGCTGCGCGCCGACGGCGAGGACGCCGACGGCGTCACCAATGCGGTGGAGTTCATTGCCGAACTGCGCCAGGCCAGCGACCTCGCCAGCCTGCCGGTTGGCCGCCGCGTCGTTGTCATCGGCGGCGGCATGACGGCGATCGACGCCGCCGTGCAATCGAAACTGCTTGGCGCGGAGGAGGTGACGATCTGCTACCGGCGTGGCCAGGAGCACATGAACGCTTCCGAATTCGAACAGGATCTGGCCGCCGCCAACGGTGTCACCATCCGCCACTGGTTGCAGCCGAAACGGGTGATTGCCGAAGGCGGCAAGGTGTCGGGCATCGAACTCGAATACACCGCGCTCACCGGCGACAAGCTCGCCGGCACCGGCGAGACGCTGACACTCACCGCCGACCAAGTGTTCAAGGCGATCGGCCAGAGCTTTGTGCCGGCAGCGCTCAACGGTAGCAGTGCGGCGATCGAGCTCGAAGCCGGCCGTATCAAGGTCGATGCGGAAGGTCGCACTTCGCTGGCCAATGTCTGGGCCGGCGGCGACTGCATCTTCGGTGGCGACGACCTCACCGTCTCGGCCGTGGCGCAAGGCCGCGACGCGGCCGAGAGCATGCACAGGAGTCTGATGCAGGGATAGGGATCATGGCCACGCTGGAACCGGGCATCGCCCGTCACTACGACATATCGGGCCTGGAGGAACGGATCCTTGCCGCGCTCGCCGATACGGGCGTGGACGTTGCCCATCTGCGCGCCGGTGATCTCGAAGCGGCTGACGAATTCCACATTGGCGGCGTGGCCGCCACCAAGGAACTCGTCGATCAGATGGACCTCAAGCCCTCAGCCAAGCTTCTCGACATCGGATCCGGCATCGGCGGTCCGGCCCGCTTCGTCGCGAACAGCGCCGGTGCCGAGGTCACCGGCATCGACCTGACGCAGAGCTATGTCGATATCGCGACAAGCCTGTCGAAGCGAACCGGAATGGCTGGCAAGACGCGCTTCGTGCAGGGCAGCGCGCTGGACATGCCATTCGCAAACGACAGCTTCGATGCGGCTGTCATCCTGCATGTCGGCATGAACCTTCCCGACAAGCCGAAGCTGATGAGCGAGACCGCCCGCGTGCTCAAGCCGGGCGGCATCTTTGCCGTCTACGACGTGATGCGCCTGAAGGACGGAGCGCTATCCTATCCCTTGCCCTGGGCATCCGATGAAACCATGTCCTTCGTCGCCACGCCCGACGACTATCGCGCGGCTGCCGCCGCAGCGGGATTTTCGGTGATCGCCGAGCGGCGACGTGGCGCCTTCGCCGTCGAATTCTTCGCCACGATGCGTGCCCGGATGGCCGCCGCGCAGGCGGAAGGCAGGAAGCCGCCGCCCGGCGTCGGCCTCGTCATGGGCGAGAACGCCCGGACCAAGATCGCCAACCTTACCGCCGCGCTTGAAGGCGGCATTCTCGCACCCGTCGAATTGATCCTTCGTCTCGGCTGAAAGGGACCTGTCATGGCAGACATCCGCAACAATTTCGTCGGCATCAAGTCGCCAAATCCGTTCTGGCTGGCCTCGGCGCCGCCGACCGACAAGGCCTACAATGTCATCCGCGCCTTCAAGGCCGGCTGGGGCGGCGTGGTGTGGAAGACGCTGGGCGAGGAAGGCCCTCCGGTGGTCAATGTCAACGGCCCGCGCTACGGCGCGATCTGGGGCGCCGACCGCCGCCTGCTCGGCCTCAACAACATCGAGCTGATCACCGACCGCGACCTGCAGGTCAATCTGCGCGAGATCAAGCAGGTCAAGAAGGACTGGCCCGACCGCGCCATCGTCGTCTCGCTGATGGTGCCATGCGTCGAGGAGGCCTGGAAGGCGATCCTGCCGGTGGTCGAGGAGACTGAGGCCGACGGCATCGAGCTCAATTTCGGCTGCCCGCACGGCATGTCGGAACGCGGCATGGGTGCCGCCGTCGGCCAGGTGCCGGAATACATCGAAATGGTGGTGCGCTGGTGCAAGCAGAACACCCGCATGCCGGTCATCACCAAGCTGACGCCCAACATCACCGATGTGCGCAAGCCGGCGAGGGCAGCGCTTGCCGGCGGCACCGACGCGGTGTCGCTGATCAACACCATCAATTCGATCACCGGTGTTGACCTCGACCGTTTCGCACCACAGCCGACCATCGACGGCAAGGGCTCGCATGGCGGCTATTGCGGCCCGGCGGTGAAGCCGATCGCCATGAACATGGTGGCCGAGATCGCGCGCGATCCCGAAACGCATGGGCTGCCGATCTCCGGCATCGGCGGCATCACCACCTGGCGTGACGCGGCCGAATTCATGGCGCTGGGCGCCGGCAATGTGCAGGTGTGCACGGCGGCGATGACCTACGGCTTCAAGATCGTGCAGGAGATGATCGCCGGCCTGGAAAACTGGATGGACGAGAAGGGCCATGCCTCGCTCGACGACATTGTCGGCCGCGCCACGCCAAACGTCACCGACTGGCAGTATCTCAACCTCAACTATGTCGCCAAGGCGCGTATCGACCAGGACGCCTGCATCAAGTGCGGCCGCTGCCACATCGCCTGCGAGGACACCTCGCACCAGGCGATCACCAGCATGGTCGACGGCGTCAGGCACTTCGAGGTGATCGAGGCCGAATGCGTCGGCTGCAATCTGTGCGTCAATGTCTGCCCGGTCGAGAACTGCATCACCATGGAGCCGCTGGCGGCGGGCGTGATGGACCAGCGCACCGGCAAGCCGGTGTCGCCGATCTACGCCAACTGGACGACGCACCCGAACAACCCGATGGCCAAGGTGGCGGCTGAGTAGCCGCGCCTTCTGACGAAAAAGCGGCGCCTTCGGGCGCCGTTTTTCACTTTCCTATTGCAGATAAAAATTATCCACGATAAAAGATATCCATGAAAAGGAGAGCCACACAATGAAGCTGGGCGAGGGCGTCGAGGCAGCCATTCATTGCGCCGCCACGCTGGCGAGTGTCGATGGCAACAGTACCATGCCCGGCTCGGCCCTGGCCGAGTCCTTCGGCCTGTCGCCGAGCTATCTGCTGAAGCATCTGAATATGCTGACCGCCGAGCGCATCCTGGAATCGGTATCGGGTCCGGCGGGCGGCTACCGACTGGCGCGGCCGGCCGAGCGCATCACGCTGCTCGACATCGTGCTGGCGATCGAAGGGCGCGAACCGGCATTTCGCTGTGGCGAAATCCGCCGCAACGGTCCGGTCAAGCTCGATGCATCCGCCTATGTCAAACCCTGCGGCATCAATGCAGCGATGCTCAGGGCTGAGCGCGCCTATCGGGCAGCGCTCGCCGAAACAAAGCTGTCCGACATCGTGGCGGACTACGCGGCGGAGGGCGATCCGAGATCCTTTGCCGCGAGCTGCGCCTTCGTGGCGCGCCATCAGCGACCGCAGAAATCCAGTTCAACCAAGCAGACGTGAAAGGAAGACGATGAAACAGAGGCTGCAATTTTTCGCCAAGGCGCCGGAAATCATGAAGGCGGTGTCGGCGCTCAACAAGGCGGTGGACGAATGCGGGCTCGAGGAAAGCCTGCTGCACCTGATCAAGCTCAGGGCCTCGCAGATCAATGGCTGCTCCTACTGCGTCGAGATGCACAGTCGCGAGGCGAGGCGTGACGGCGAGACCGAGCAGCGGCTCTATCTGGTTTCGGCCTGGAAGGAATCGCCGCTGTTCTCCGAGCGTGAGCGCGCTGCCTTCGCCTGGACCGAGGCCGTGACCCTGATCGCCAACAACGGCGTATCGGACGAACTCTACGCTCGCACGCTCGAGCATTTCTCGGAAGAGGAACTGATCAAGCTTTCGGTGGCGCTCGGCATGATCAACACCTGGAATCGGCTGTGCATCCCGTTCCAGGCCATTCATCCGATGCCGGCGGCCAAGGCTGCCTGATCGACCGATTGTGTTTTGGAGCGCCGTCGAGAGGCGGCGCTCCACCTGTTTTTAAGGGGAGAGTTTGGTGCCCACCGATTTGCCTTCGACGTTTTTGTTTCTCGGCCGCCTGTTGCTCGGCGGCGCCTTCGTCTTCGCCGGCCTGCGCAACATCCAGAACAGAGCCTTCCTGACGGGGCTTATGGCCGCGCGTGGCGTGCCGCAGGCGCGATTGGCACTGCGGGCCGGCATCGTCCTGCAGATCATTGCCGGCCTGTTGGTGATGGCGGGCCTGTGGACCGCGACTGCCTGCGCGGTGCTGGTGCTGTTCCTGATCGTCGCCACGCCGATGTTCCACAATTTCTGGGACCATCAGGGCCCGGATCGCGCGTCCCGCATCAATGGCTTTGTGGGCAATGTCGCGCTGGGCGGGGGTTTTCTGACGCTGATCGCGCAATCGCTTTAGGGACAGGATTGGCAAACAGGCGCCGTTTGACTTCGGCAGGGGACGCTCTACCCTGCGTCAGCGACTTCTTGCCTAGGGGGTGGCCATGTCAGTCGTCTATCGACCTGCCCGCGCGCAAGATCTGAAGCGAGCTGACGAGCTTGTCGTTGCCAGCATCAACGAGCTTACCGAACGCCATGGCTTTGGGCCGATGGCTGTCTCGCGCCCAACCAATTTCCAATCGTTTTCCTTGAAGGATGACGCCGCTGGTTTGTGGGTGGCGCAAGACGCTGATGAAATCCTCGGCTTCGCCTGGAGCTGGGTTTGCGGCGATCTGTGGTTTCTCGCCCAGTTGTTCGTGTCGCCCGGTCATCAGGGCAGCGGGATCGGCAACGAACTGCTGAAACGAACGCTGGAGCATGCGCGGCAATCCGGTGCTACCAGCAAGGCCCTGATCACCTTCAGCTTCAATACGGTGTCACAAGGACTCTATATCAGGCACGGATTGTTCCCGCGATTTCCGATTTACAATCTCAGCGTCGCGCGGGATGTCCTCACAACTCGATTGCGAAATGCACCGCTGCGATGCTTGCCCCTGAAGGACACAGCTTCGCATGTGCGCAATCTTGCCCGGATCGACAGTCTGGCCTTGGGTGTTTCACGCGAGAAACATCATCGATATCTGATCAACGACGACGCGACGACAGGTTTCGGTCTCTATGACGGAGATGACTGCCTCGGCTACGCCTATGTCGGTAGCAACGGTCACATTGGACCACTTGCCGTCATGCAACCCGACGTTCTCGACGCCGCCTTCAGGACCGCGCTGAACCTGGCTGCGGAGACAGGTTCTTCGTCGGTGTCGGCGTTTCTCCCTGGCACGACGGACAGCGTTCTAAGCTCCGCTGTCGAGCACGGGATGCGCATCACGCTTCCCATGGTTCTGATGTCAACGCGGGATCTGGGCGATTGGTCGCAATATGTACCCCGGAATCCTGGTTTCATGTGACCGAGACATGCGCTGTTTGGCGACCGCGTGCTGCAGCGCCGCCGGGATCGATCATTAAATCGGAACCAATCGAGCCGTTGACGCATTTCGCACCTGTATGCCGAGCATCCAGGATGAAATATGAAGATCGCCCATGTCGCGCCGCTTTATGAATCGGTGCCGCCCAGACTCTATGGCGGCACAGAGCGCATCGTCTCGTACCTGACCGAAGCGCTGGTCGATCTGGGGCATGAGGTGACGCTGTTTGCCAGCGGCGACAGCCACACCTCAGGAACGCTGGTAGCGGGCCGGGAATGCGCGTTGCGCCTCGATCCGCGCCCGTTGAAATCCGAGACGGCGGCGCATCTTTCGATGCTTGCCGAGGTGAGGCAACGCGCGCGCGAGTTTGACGTCATCCATTTCCACCTCAGCCACTTCCTGCACTTTTCCTTCTTCGAGGACATGGCGCAGCGTACGGTGACGACGCCGCATGGCAGGCTGGATTACGTCGACCTGACGCCGGCCTATGAACGGTTCCCGCGTTTTCCGATGATTTCCATTTCGCGCAGCCAAAGGGCAGGCCTTGCCAAGGCCAACTGGCTGGCGACGATCCACCACGGATTGCCGACCGATATCTACGAACCGACTTTCGAGACGACGGCGGAAGAACCCTATCTTGCCTTCCTCGGCCGGTTTTCACGCGACAAGCGCCCCGATCGCGCCATCGAGATCGCCTTGCGTTCCGGGCTGAGGCTGAAGCTTGCGGCAAAGATCGGTGATGACGATCGCGCCTATTTTCACGAGGTGGTCGAACCTTTGATCGATGGTGATCGCATCGACTATGTCGGCGAGATCGAGGAGGATCAGAAGGCGGAGTTTCTCGGCAAAGCGGCCGGCTTGCTGTTCCCCATCGACTGGCCGGAGCCGTTCGGTCTTGTCGCCATCGAGGCAATGGCCTGCGGCACGCCGGTGATCGCCTGGAATTGCGGCGCGCTGCCCGAGATCATCGATCACGGCGTGACCGGTTTTATCGCGGATTCGGTGGATGGCGCCGTCGCCGCTGTGCCGGACCTGCTGCGGCTCGACAGGCGGAAAGTGAGAGCCGTTTTCGAAAAGCGGTTTTCCGCCAGAAGAATGGCCGGCGACTATCTGGCTGCCTATGCGCGCCTGGTCGGCGTCCCGACGCAAGCGAAGGCGTCGTGAACAGCGCCGCGTTCTGCCGACGGGAACGAAACGACAGGGATCTGTGACGAATGGCCCAACTCGACGAGCGCCAACTCGATCCCGCCGTAGCGCTTGCATCGCTCGACGCGACCGCTCCTCGTGAGCCACACCGGCTGTTCGCGCTCAAGCAGGGCGACTGCTTTGTCGTCGCCGATGCCTATGGCGACATACGTGGCGCCGGCGACGGTTTCTTTCGCGACGACACGCGGGTGCTCTCCGAATTCCGGCTGACTGTCGGCGGCAGGCAGACATCGTTGCTGGGCGCGTCGCTCAGCCAGGACAATGTGCTGTTCACAACCAACCTGACCAACCTGCCGATGCTAAGTGCCGGCGGCCACGACATTCCGCAGGGCGCGATCCATGTCGAACGCGTCCGGCTGCTCTGGCAGGACAGGCTGTTCGAACGCATCACCCTTTCCAACTACAGCCGGGAAAATTCGACGATCGGGGTTTCCCTGCACTTTGCCGCCGATTTCCGCGATATGTTCGAAGTGCGCGGCTCGACGCGGCTCAGGCGCGGCATGGCTCATGCGGCCGAGACTGGTGTGGCATCGGTCCTGCTGCGTTACGACGGGTTGGACGGGCTGGCGCGCGCATCGGCGATATCGTTTTCGCAGGCACCGGATCAACTGACGGCCGACCGCGCCGATTTCCTGCTCGCGGTGACCAAGCGCACCAGCAAGGTGCTCTATGTCGAAGTCGGTGCCGAGGCGGCGGACGCGCCTGATCGCGACCGGTTCCGTGCCGCCGCCGCCCGGGCGCGCTTTGGCATGCGGGCCAAGCGTCGCCATGGCGCGACAGTGCACAGCTCCGGCCGCGTCTTCAACGACTGGGTCGAGCGCGCCCGCGCCGATGTCGCGCTGCTGACCACCGAGCTTTCGACCGGACCCTACCCCTATGCCGGAATCCCCTGGTTTTCGACGGCGTTCGGACGCGACGGCGTCATCTCGGCGCTGCAGATGCTCTGGCTCAATCCGGGCCTTGCACGGGGCGTACTGGCCTTCCTTGCGCAGCATCAGGCGACCGAGACGTCGCCGTTCAGCGATTCGCAACCGGGCAAGATCATGCACGAGACCCGCAAGGGCGAAATGGCGGCGCTGCGGGAGCTTCCCTTCGGCCGCTACTATGGTGGCGTCGATACGACGCCGCTCTACATCCATCTCGCCTGCGCCTATGCCGATCGAACCGGTGACATGGCGTTCATCGACCGCCTTTGGCCGTCGCTGTGCGCCGCGGCCGAATGGACGGAGGAGGCTGGCCGCGAGACCGGGTTCGTGACCTATCTGCGGGCGGCGGAGTCCGGCCTCGCCAACCAGGGGTGGAAGGACAGCTTCGATTCCATCTTTCATGCCGATGGCCGCATCCCCAAGGGGCCGATCGCCCTGGTCGAGGTGCAAGGCTATGTCTTTGCCGCCTTCCGGGGGCTGGCGAAACTTGCCCGTCGCCGTGGCGAGGACGAGAAAGCCGATCACTGGGACGGCCGCGCCGAGGCCATGCGGGCCGCGGTGGAACGCGATTTTTGGCTGGATGATCTCGGCTTCTATGCCGTGGCGATCGACGGATCCGGGGAGCCTTGCAAGGTACGGACCTCGAATGCGGGACATCTTCTGTTTGTCGGGCTTCCCGAGCCGGCGCGGGCGCAGATGGTCGCCGAGCAGCTTCTTTCCGCCTCCTTCCATTCCGGCTGGGGCTTGAGGACGCTTGCCGACGACGCCGTGTTTTTCAACCCGATGTCGTACCACAATGGCTCGATCTGGCCGCACGACACCGCGCTCTGCGGTGCCGGCCTGGCGCGCTATGGCGAGCGTGAAAGCGTGGTTCGCCTGATGAGCGGCACGTTCGAGTCGGCGGTCCATTTCAACATGCGGCTGCCCGAACTATTCTGCGGTTTTACGCGCGCCCCGGGCGAAGCACCGATCGCCTATCCCGTTGCCTGCCTGCCGCAAGCGTGGTCGGCGGGTTCCGCCTTCATGCTGATGCAAGCCTGCCTTGGCCTGGAGATCGACGGCTGGGACGGGGAAATCCGCGTTACCCGCCCCAGGCTGCCGATCGGCATCGATACGCTCACTCTGCGGCATCTGGGCGTTGGCGACACAAAGGTCGACCTGACGTTCCAGCGTGTCGGCGATCGGGTGGTCGCTTTTCTCGCCGACCGGCATGAAGGGCTGGTGCCGCTCATCGTCCGGACATGATCCGGGTCAGGACATGATCCGGGCCAAATTGGCCGGAACCGATCCCGTCCTTGTGCGTTGCAAAATGCGGGTCCGAACGGCGGCCAAGTCGCCGACGGACAACTTCAGACCAGAAACACGAACAAATCGGCCGCCGAACGGCCGGAAACGAGTTGGCATTCAATGACAGACTATGGCGCGGACCTGCTTTGGGTTCTGATTCTTGCGAGCCTCGGCTTTTCCGCTTTTGCTGTTTTCTTCTCCATATCGCGGCAACGCCGCAGTCATCCTCCGGCGGTTATACATCCCGCCGGCGAAGACGTCGCGGCGGAAGCGGCGCGCAAGGTGATACGCGAGTTCGAAAAGAACGGCCAATCGGTCGATGCCGCCCTGGTGACATGGTCGCCCGAAACCCTGCGCAAGATCCTGGCCGACGATCTGCCGGATGCCCAGGTCATCGTGGTGTCCAACCGCGAGCCCTACATCCACAACAGCAAGGATGATGGCATTGAATTGCTGGTGCCTGCCAGCGGCCTGGTTTCGGCGCTCGAGCCGATCACCCGCGCCTGTGCCGGCACCTGGATCGCCTATGGCGGCGGAACGGCGGACCGTCTTACGGTCGACAAGGACGACCGCGTGCAGGTGCCACCCGGCAATCCTTCCTACACGCTGCGCCGGGTCTGGCTGACGGAGGAAGAGCATCAGGGCTATTATCTCGGCTTCGCCAATGAGGGCCTGTGGCCACTTTGTCATATCGCCTTTACCCGGCCGATCTTTCGCGCCTCGGACTGGGAGGCCTATGAAGCCGTCAACCGGAAGTTCGCCGATACGGTGGTTGCCGAAGCGCGCAACGAGCGGCCGATCGTGCTGGTCCAGGACTACCATTTCGCGCTGTTGCCACGGATGATCCGCGAGCGCCTGCCCGAGGCGATCGTCATCACCTTCTGGCACATCCCGTGGCCGAACTCGGAGGTGTACAGTATCTGCCCGTGGCGTGAGCGCATTCTCGAGGGGTTGCTCGGCAGCTCGATCATCGGCTTCCACACCCAGTTCCACGCCAACAATTTCACCGAGAGCGTCGACCGCTTCCTGGAAAGCCGCATCGAGCGGGCCGATGCGGCCATCTCCTATGGCGGACAAACAACGCTGGTGCACGCCTACCCCATCTCCATAGAGTGGCCGGCGGAACTTCTGGCAAAACTGCCTGATGTGGATGCGTCCCGCGCCAGCCTGCGCGAGCGGTTCGGACTGAAGGCGGACGTCAAGCTGTGCGTCGGCGTCGAACGCCTCGACTACACCAAGGGTATTCTCGACCGCTTCCAGGCGCTGGAAGAATTGTTCATCAAACATCCCGAATGGGTTGGGAAGCTGGTTCTGCTGCAGATCGCGGCACCCAGCCGCGGTACGCTGCCTGCCTACAAGCAACTCCACGACGAATGCCACCGCTACGCCGAAGAGCTCAACCAGCGCTATGGCAGCGAGGGCTACAGGCCGGTGGTCATGGTGGCCGAGCATCACTCGCAGGAACAGGTCTACGAGATCTACCGGGCCGCCGACATATGCATGGTCACCAGTCTGCATGACGGCATGAACCTTGTCGCAAAGGAATTCGTCGCGGCGCGCGACGACGAACAGGGCGTGCTGTTGCTCAGCACGTTTGCCGGAGCCTCGCGCGAACTGCTGGAAGCCCTGATCGTCAATCCCTACGATCCGGCAATGATGGGCGAGGCGCTGTTGCAGGCGCTGACCATGACGCCCGACGAGCAGCGCCAACGCATGCGCCCGATGCGCGAGATGGTCCGCAACAACAATGTCTATCGCTGGGCCGGCAGCATGCTTCTGGATGCGGCGCGCTTGCGCAAGCGTGGTGACGTCGATCGGGCAACGGGCACTGCCGACCGGCCGCCAGGTATCGACAATGTCGTTTCCATGTTCGAACGCAAAAGGGTGGCAATGTCATGAGCGACACCTTGCAAAAGCCGCAGACCTTGCTGACCGGCGAATGGGCGCTGTTCCTCGACATCGACGGCACCCTGCTGGAACATGCGGAACACCCAGATGCTGTCTCGGTCAGTGACGAGCTTCGCTCTTTGCTGCAAGGCCTGGATCACAAGTTGAACGGAGCATTGGCCTTCATCACCGGCCGCTCCGTTGCGGCTGTAGACCATCTGTTTCAGCCTCTGAAGCTGCGCGCAGCCGGGCTTTATGGTCTGGAACACCGGCTCCTGCCGGACGACGACGTGGAGGTCGCGGGAGAGCCGGCGGATATTGCCGCACTTGCCGAAGAGATAGAGGCAGAGCTCGGTCGCGGGCAGGTCTATATCGAACGCAAAGGGCGGGTGCTGGCCATCCACACGCGCGCCGCCCCGCATCTGCTTCCGCGCGCGACGCAGCTTGTCGAGCAAGCGTTGGCCAGCCTGCCCAAGGGCTACCGGGTGGTTCCGGGCAATGCCGGTGTGGAACTTTTGCCGCTCGAGGCCGCCAAGGGCGCCGCGATCCGGCGTTTCATGGACATCGCGCCCTTCACAGGCCGCCGCCCGGTCTTCCTGGGCGATGACACGTCGGACGAAAACGGCTTCGAAGCCGTAAATGATGCCGGCGGCATATCAATACGGGTCAGACCACCAACGCATACCACCGCGCGGTACGGCCTTGCCGGTGTTGCCGAAACGCTCGCCTGGCTGAGAGGTCAACTTTAGGGAGAGCCGAGGGACGCAACGCGATCGGGCATCTTGGAAAAGGTATTTCGGTCAGGAAAGGAACGTTCAATGGGACGCTTTGCACGTTTGGTTCGCGAGATCACGCCGAGCTGGCTTAATCCTCAATCCCGCCATGGGGCCGCTGGCGCCTCACTGTCCGGCGACGCGGATTCGAGTTGGCGGGAAGCGATCGATAACAAGATGTATGGGGCCGATACCTCCGACTATTCCCATGTCCCGGAACAACCTGCTTCAGGAGCGGCGAGACCGGCCGGCGACAGGCCCAAGAAGATGGCTCCAAGGAAAGCCAAATGAGGTAGCAGATCCTGGCGGTGCCTGATGGCTCGCCATGATCTTTGTTCGCCGCGCCTGCTTTCCCACTTTGACAGGTCTGGGGCGGCCTCACGGCCGCCACAATGACGTCCATCAGGCCGCAAACCGCAGGCCGCCGTCGCAGGTCAGCACCTGGCCAGTCATGAAGCCGTTCGAGACGAGAAAGGCGATGGCGTCGGCGACGTCCTCGGCGCGGCCGATACGGCCGACCGGGGTCTTGCCGGCATAGTCGGCAAAGATTGCCCGCCTTTGCTCTTCGGCCAGAAAGTCCCACCAGGGCGTGTCGATGACGCCGGGCGCCACGACATTGACGCGCAGCGGCTTCAACTCCACCGCCAGGATCGGCACCACGGTCAAAAGCATGCCGTTGATGGCGGCAATGCCGGCGACACCCGGCATGGCGAGCTGAGCCGAGACCGCCGAGATGAAGGTGACCGACCCGCCCTTGTTCAGGGTCGGTAAGGCGGCCTGCAGGCAGGACAATTGTGGCCTTACTTTCTCGTCGACGCCGCTGCCGATGTCGGTCAGGTCAAGCGTATGGAAGGGGCCAAGGCCCTTGCCGCCGCTGGCCGCCAGCACCAGGTGATCGAAAGGGCCTAGGCGTTCGAAGAAGCTGCCGACCTCGTCCGGCTTCGAGGCATCGAAAGCAGCCTTCTCGGCGGCGCCGCCAATGCTCTTCCACGCGCTGTTGAGCTTGTCCTGGTTGCGCCCGGTGATCGTCACCTTCATGCCCAGCCCAAGCAGTTTGCGCGCGGTCGCGAGGCCGATGCCGGATGAGCCGCCGATGATGACGGCGTGTTGGATTGTCTCGGTCATGAATGCTGTTCCTTGGATGGTGGGGAAGTCGGGCCGACGAGGTCGAGGCTCAAGGCTCGCAATTGCTGTCTTGCCTTGGCGTCGTAGGTCTGGGCGTCGGCGCGGGATTCGCGCAAGCCGTCGAAATAGAGGCCGCTGCGCCCTTCCAGTGCCGGGGAGGTGGCCAGATTGAGGATGGCGTCGGCGCCGGTCTCGACCGAACTCCATGGCGTCACGCCGGCCTGGCGGACCATGGTGGTGTTCATGTAGCTGGCCGGATGCAGCGCGTTGACGGTGACGCCGCTGCCTTTCAGGTCCTGCGCCAGGCCGACGGTGAACAGGATCTGCGCCAGCTTGCTCTGGCAGTAGGCGCGCACGCCGTCATAGGAACGGGTCAGCATGACGTCGCTGAAATCGATCGCCTGCTGGCCGGCCGAGGCGACATTGACGATGCGCGCCGGAGCGCTGGCCTTGAGCAATGGCAGGAGCTCCGCGGTCAGCAGGAAACCGGCGAGATAGTTGACCGCGAAGCGCAGTTCGTAGCCGTCGGCGCTGACCTGCCTTTTGGCGCCTTGGCCTGCCGTGCCGATGCCGGCATTGTTGATGAGGATGTCGAGCCGGTCTGTCCTGGCGCGCACGGTCTCGGCGAGACGGCGGACCTCGGCCAGCGAGGAGAGGTCGGCGACCAGAAGCTCGGCCTTGCCGCCGGCGGCTTCGATTTCGGCCACGGTCGCCTTGCCGCGCGCCGCGTCGCGGCCGTGCACCAGGACGCGGGCGCCAGCGGCGCCGAGCCTGTGCGCCACGACACGGCCGACGCCGTCGGTCGAGCCGGTGATGAGGATTGTCTTGTCTTTCAGTTCCATGTTCGGAGCCTCCATTTCGTCGCTCCGAACCAAACATGGGACAGCTGGCGCGCGCCAAACAGTTCAAACTTTATCCTGGTATCAATACTGCTATAATGTGCCCATGGAATCCCGACCCCCCACTCAGTCCGCTGAAGACAGCCGCCGACGTGAGCTCGGCGCTTTCCTGCGTTCGCGCCGTGAAAGGCTGACGCCTTCGGCCACGGGCATCGCCACCGGATTGCGGCGGCGCACGCCCGGGCTTCGGCGCGAGGAGGTGGCGATGATCGCCGGCGTCGGCACCACTTGGTACACATGGCTGGAGCAGGGGCGGGACGTCAGGCCCTCCGCGGAAGTGCTGACGGCCCTCGGCGAGGCATTGCGCCTCGACGCCGCGGAAAAACAGCATCTGTTCATTCTCGCCGGCCGCCAGCAGCCGGAGCGTCGTGCCGTGGCGCCGGAAAAGGTCGATGGCCCCTTGCTGCACATGCTGCAAAGCCTCGTCCTGCAGCCAGCCTATGTGATCGGCCGGCGCTGGGATGTTCTGGCCTGGAACCCGGCGGCGGTGGCGGTGTTCGGCGACTATGGTCTGCTGGAGGAGGACGCCCGCAACATCGTCCACATGGTGTTCACCAGTCCGCACCACCGGCGCCTGCTGGTCGACTGGGAGCAACTGGCGCGCAGCGTGCTGGCCTCGTTCCGGGCCGCAAGCGCCAGATATGTCGGCGATCCGGATTTCGAGCGGCTGATCGAGTTGATGACGCGATCAAGCCCGGAGTTCCGCAGTTGGTGGCCGCAGCGCGACGTCGCGCGCCGATTGTCGGGGGTGAAGCATGTGCGGCACCCGATCGCTGGCGCGATGACGTTCGAGCATATGAGCTTTTCGATCGACGACGGCTCCGATATGAAGCTGATCGCCTACATGCCGCTTGCCGAGCAGAACTCGGTCGCCAAGCTGCAGACATTGCTGGACGCACTGCCGGCCGAGCGGCGCAGCGCGTGAGCCCCGCCGGACAGGGGTCAGCTTTTCGGCTTCAGCCCCTCGAGGAACAATTGCTCCAGGAAGCGGGCGGCGTCCTCGAAACGGCCGTCGCCGCCACGGTTCGGCCCAAGCACGGCGCGGACCTGGACGTCGAAATCGGCATAGTGCTGGGTCGTCGCCCAGATCGAGAAGATCAGGTGCCACGGGTCGGTCCTGGCAATCTTGCCGGCGCGCATCCAGCCCTTGATGACGGCTGCCTTCTCGTCGACCAGCGTTTTCAGCTCGCCGGCCAGCAGCGGCATGATGCGCGGCGCCCCTTGCAGGATCTCATTGGCGAACAGCCGGCTCTCGCGTGGAAAATCGCGTGCCATTTCCAGCTTGCGCCTGATGTAGCTGCGCAATTCGGTCAGCGGATCGCCGATGTCGTCCAGCTCGCGCAGCGGCGCCAGCCAGGTATCGAGCAGCCGCTGCATCAGCGCCTCGTGGATGTCCTCCTTGCGGCGGAAGTAGTAGAGCAGGTTCGGCTTCGACATGCCGGCGGCTTCGGCGATCTGGTCGATGGTCGAGCCGCGAAAGCCATGGGTCGAGAACACCTCAAGCGCCGCCTCGAGTATGAGTTCACGCTTTTCCTGCTGGATGCGGGTGCGGCGGGGAGCGTCCATGCTGGTGTTCACCGTTGCGAGCCCTCGCGTTGACGGTCATCTGGACCAATTCTCTGGACCAGTTTTTCCTTAGGCTGTGGAGCGCGCTTCCGATGCCGCATTTCCGCTAGTAATCCCTTGACCGCCGACAGGGCGGTGCTAACGTTTGTCCAATCGGTCAAAAATTTGCGTAGCATGAAAACGTCGCGAAGACCAACAGTTGGGAAGACCAAGCGTTAGGCGCACCGAAACAGTTACAAGGGGAAGTCTTGGTCATGTCCAACCGGCTGAAAGTCACGCCGAACGATCTCAGCGCATTCTGGATGCCGTTCACGGCAAACCGGCAGTTCAAGCAGGCGCCACGCATGATGGTGTCCGCCAAGGATATGCATTACACTACGAGCGATGGCCGCAAGGTGCTGGACGGTACCGCTGGCCTGTGGTGCGTCAACGCCGGCCACTGCCGACCCAAGATCACCGAAGCGATCCAGCATCAGGCCGCCGAGCTCGACTATGCGCCGGCCTTCCAGATGGGCCATCCGATCGTGTTCGAACTGGCCAACCGCCTGGTCGATCTCGCGCCGAAAGGCATGGACCATGTGTTCTTCACCAATTCCGGCTCGGAATCGGTCGAGACCGCGCTGAAGATGGCGATCGCCTATCATCGCGCCAGGGGCGAGGGCGCGCGCACTCGCCTGATAGGCCGCGAGCGCGGCTATCACGGCGTCAATTTCGGCGGCATCTCGGTGGGCGGCATCGTCACCAACCGCAAGATGTTCGGCACGCTGCTCGGCGGCGTCGACCACATGCCGCACACGCATCTGCCGGAGAAGAACGCCTTCACCAAGGGTGTGCCGGAACATGGCGCGGAACTCGCCAACGAACTGGAGCGCATCGTCGCCCTGCATGACGCCTCGACCATCGCCGCCGTCATCGTGGAGCCGGTCGCCGGCTCCACCGGCGTCATCCTGCCGCCCAAGGGTTACCTGCAGAAGCTGCGCGAGATCTGCACCAAGCACGGCATCCTGTTGATCTTCGACGAGGTCATCACCGGCTTCGGCCGCCTCGGCACGCCATTCGCCGCCGACTATTTCGGCGTGACGCCCGACATCATGACAACTGCCAAGGGCGTCTCCAACGGCGTCATCCCGATGGGCGCGGTGTTCGTGAAGAAGGAAATCCACGACGCCTTCATGACCGGCCCCGAGCACATGATCGAGTTCTTCCACGGCTACACCTATTCGGGCAATCCGATCGCCTGCGCGGCCGCGCTGGGCACGCTCGACACCTACAAGGAAGAGGGTTTGCTGACCCGTGGCGAGGAACTGGCGCCCTATTGGGAAGACGCGCTGCATTCGCTGAAGGGCGAGCCGAACGTCATCGATATCAGGAACATCGGCCTGATCGGCGCGATCGAGCTGGCGCCGATCGCCGGCCAGCCGACCAAGCGTGCCTTCTCGGCTTTCGTCAAGGCGTTCGAGCGCGGCGCGCTGATCCGCACCACCGGCGACATCATCGCGCTGTCGCCGCCACTGATCATCACCAAGGGCCAGATCAACGAACTGATCGACCATGTGCGTGATGTGCTGCGCTCGGTAGACTAGATCTAGCTTGCCTGGACGGGTGGCGGCGGGAATCGCCGCCCGCCCAGGATATGAAATGGAAGGACTTTGAATGGCCGCGCCCGGCGAGAATCTGCGAATCAATTCAGACCGTTTGTGGGATTCGATAATGGAAATGGCGAAGATCGGCCCCGGCATTGCCGGCGGCAACAATCGCCAGACCGTGACCGACGAGGACGGCGAGGGCCGGCATCTGTTCAAGCGCTGGTGCGATGCGGCAGGGCTCGAAATGGGCGTCGACGAAATGGGCACCATGTTCGCCCGTCGCGAAGGCACCGATCCCAGCCTGCCGCCGGTCTATGTCGGCAGCCATCTCGACACGCAGCCGACCGGCGGCAAGTATGACGGCGTGCTCGGCGTGCTCGGCGGGCTGGAAGTGGTGCGCTCGCTCAACGATCTCGGCATCAAGACCAAGCACCCGATCGTCGTCACCAACTGGACCAACGAGGAAGGCGCGCGCTTTGCGCCTGCGATGATGGCGTCCGGCGTGTTCGCAGGCGTGCTCGACCAGGCCGATGTCTACGAACATGTCGACAAGGACGGCAAGAAGTTCGGCGAGGAACTGGAGCGCATTGGCTGGAAGGGCACCGAGAAGGTCGGCGACCGCAAGATCCACGCCTTTTTCGAACTGCATATCGAGCAGGGGCCGATCCTCGAGGACGAAGGCATCGACATCGGCGTCGTCACCCACGGCCAGGGGCTGAAATGGCTGCAGGTCACGCTGACCGGCAAGGAGGCGCACACAGGTTCGACACCGATGCCGAAGCGCCGCAATGCCGGGCTTGGCATGGCGCGGGTGATCGAACTGGTGCACGAGATCGCCATGGACTATCAGCCCGACGCCGTCGGCGCGGTTGGGCACATGGAGGTCTATCCGAACTCGCGCAACATCATCGCCGGCCGCACCGTCTTCACCATAGACATCCGCTCGCCCGAGAAGGAAGTGCTGGATGCGATGGACGGCCGCATCCGCGAAGGCATCGACACGATCTGCGAGGCGCTGGACATCCAGTACAAGATCGAGCAGGTCGGCCATTTTGATCCGGTCACCTTCGACAAGGGCTGCGTCAAGGCAATCCGCGATGCCGCCGAACGGCTGGGTTATACGCACCGCAACATCGTCTCCGGCGCCGGCCATGATGCCTGCTGGATCAACCGCGTCGCGCCGACCGCGATGGTGATGTGTCCCTGCGTCGACGGGCTCAGCCACAACGAAGCGGAAGAGATCACAAAGGAATGGGCTTCGGCCGGCGCCGACGTGCTGTTCCATGCGGTGGTGGAGACTGCAGTCATCGTGGAGTGAGCCTAGAAATCTGCATTCCAAACGCCGCTCGCAAAGAAGCGCGAAGAGAACAAGGGAACACAAAAATGACCAAAGTCATCAAGAACGGCACCATCGTCACCGCCGACCGCACCTGGAAGGCCGATGTGCTGTTCAGCCACGGCAAGATCGTCGCCATCGGCCCGGATCTGCATGGTGACCACGAGTTCGATGCCACCGGCTGTTACATCATGCCGGGCGGCATCGACCCGCACACCCACCTCGAAATGCCGTTCATGGGCACCTACTCGGCCGATGATTTCGAATCCGGCACGCGGGCGGCGCTCGCCGGCGGCACCACGATGGTGGTCGATTTCTGCCTGCCGGCGCCGCAGCAGTCGCTACTCGAAGCCTTGCAGATGTGGGACAACAAGACCTCGAAGGCGTCCTGCGACTACTCCTTCCACATGGCGATCACCTGGTGGGGCAAGCAGGTGTTCGACGAGATGGCCACTGTCGTCGACAAGGGCATCACCTCGTTCAAGCACTTCATGGCCTACAAGGGCGCGCTGATGGTGGACGACGACGAGATGTATGCGTCGTTCCAGCGCTGCGCCGACCTCGGCGCGCTGCCGCTGGTGCATGCCGAGAATGGCGACGTGGTCGCAGCCCTTTCACAGAAGCTGCTGGCCGCCGGCAACAATGGGCCGGAGGGACACGCCTATTCGCGTCCGCCGGAGGTGGAAGGCGAGGCGACCAACCGCGCCATCATGATCGCCGACATGGCCGGCGTGCCGCTCTATGTCGTGCATGTCTCCTGCGAGCAGAGCCATGAGGCCATCCGCCGGGCGCGCCAGAAGGGCATGCGGGTGTTCGGCGAACCGCTGATCCAGCACCTGACGCTGGATGAGAGCGAATATTTCAACAAGGATTGGGACCATGCGGCGCGCCGCGTGATGAGCCCGCCCTTCCGCAACAAGTTGCATCAGGATTCGCTGTGGGCGGGCCTACAGGCGGGGTCGCTGCAGGTGGTGGCGACCGACCATTGCGCCTTCACCACCAGCCAAAAGCGCAACGGCGTCGGCGACTTCACCAAGATCCCCAACGGCACCGGTGGTCTGGAAGACCGTTTGCCGGTGCTGTGGACCACGGGCGTCAACACCGGCCGGCTGACGATGAACGAGTTCGTCGCGGTGACCTCGACCAACATCGCCAAGATCCTCAACATGTACCCGAAGAAGGGCGCCATCGTCGAAGGCGCGGATGCCGACATCATCGTCTGGGATCCGAAGCGCAAGAAGAAGATCACGGCCAAGAAGCAGCAGTCGGTGATCGACTACAACGTCTTCGAAGGGTTCGAGGTGACCGGCCTGCCGCGCTTCGTCTTCTCGCGCGGCGAACTGTCGATCCAGGAAGCCGAGGTCAAGGCCAAGCCCGGCCATGGCGAATTCGTCGGCCGCGAACCGAATGCGGCGGTCAACCGCGCCCTGTCGACGTGGAAGGACATCACCGCGCCGCGCAAGGTGGAACGCACCGGCATTCCGGCGACCGGGGTTTGATGGTGAGGCGCGCGGGGCTCTTTTCAGCCGCTCTTCTTGTCCTGGCCACCGGCCATACGTCGGCTGCCGGCATCGATCTGTCCAAGCCCTATGGCAACAAGTCCGGCTGCATCAACAAGAACGGCCAGCAAGTCTATGCGGAGGACATGCTGCTGCTGAACGATACGGAATTCATCACCGCGACCAGCGCCTGCACCTTTACCGAGAAGAAGACACAGGCTGACGGTTCGCTGGTGGTGAAGTCAATGTGCGAGGCGGAAGGCGAGGATGGTCAGTCGCCGATACAGTTCACCGTAAAGCGCAGCCCTAAGAACGCCAAGAAGCTGATGATTGCCGACGAGGACGGCACTGTCTACGGGGAAGTGTCCCGTTGCCGATGACGGCCTCTGCATCGATGCCGACTTCAGGCGACCAGCGCATCCAGATCCGGCAACAGGACGACGCTTTCCTGTTCGTTGGGATCGGTGCGGGAAATGACGGCCGAGGCGGGAGCGCCGCTCAGATTGGCCGGCAGATGCGGCACGCCGGCGGGAATGTAGAAGAGATCACCTGCCTTGACGACGATATGATGCTCCAGCCGGTCGCCGTACCAGGTGTGGACTTCGCCGGAGAGCACGTAGATCGCCGTTTCATGGCTTTCGTGCATGTGCGCCTTGGCACGGGCGCCGGGCGGCATGGTGAGCATGTGCATGCAGATGCCGGAGGAGCCGACCGTTTCGGCGGCAATGCCGGCGAAATAGGTCAATCCCTGCTTGCCTTCATAAGAGCTTTCAGGGCGGATAAGATGACAAGTCGGTTTAGGCGACATCGGGGAAACTCCGGGCGTCGATCGAGTGGGACAGGACCAATGGGACGGGGCGAGTGGAAAACAACATCGCGATAAAAGCAATCGGAATCCGGCCGGCGCCCCAGGGACGGGAACAGGCAGGCCGTAGCCGATGACAGGGACTTCGCCAGCCGTCGTTGCGGCAAGCAGACTCGGACTGACCTTCCAGACCAATGACGGGCCGGTGCAGGCGCTGTCCAATGTCGACCTGACCATCGGCAAGGGTGAGTTCGTCTCCTTCATCGGGCCTTCGGGCTGCGGCAAGACCACCTTGCTGCGCGTCATCGCCGATCTGGAGAAGCCGACCTCGGGGACGATCTCGGTCAACGGCATGACGCCGGAACAGGCGCGCGAGAAACGTGCCTATGGCTATGTCTTCCAGGCAGCGGCCCTGTTTCCATGGCGCACCATCGAGCGCAATGTGGGGCTGCCGCTCGAGATCATGGGCCTGTCCAAGGCTGAGCAGGCGGAGCGCATCAAGCGCACGCTCGACCTCGTCAACCTGTCCGGCTTCGAGAAGAAATATCCCTGGCAGCTGTCGGGCGGCATGCAGCAGCGCGCCTCGATCGCCCGCGCGCTGGCCTTCGACGCCGACCTTCTGCTGATGGACGAGCCGTTTGGCGCTCTGGACGAGATCGTGCGCGACCATCTCAACGAGCAATTGCTGGAACTGTGGGGTCGAACGAACAAGACCATCTGCTTCGTCACCCACTCCATTCCCGAAGCCGTCTATCTGTCGACGCGGATCGTCGTCATGTCACCGCGGCCGGGCCGGGTCAGCGACATCATCGAATCGACGCTGCCGAAGGAGCGGCCGCTCGACATCCGCGAGACGCCGGAGTTCCTGGCGATCGCGGCCCGGGTTCGTGACGGGCTCCGGGCAGGGCACAGCTATGACGATTGAGGCGGTGAGCAAGCGAGCGGCCAGCCACGCCTTCGTCATCCTAGGGCGGAGCAGGCGCGAAGCGGCCTGCGTAGACCCTAGGATCCATGCCGTGACGCCGGCCGAAGGATGCAGGCGGTTCAGAATGTCTGCGCGGCAAGCGATGTTCCGTACCGTTGCGGAGCGGGAAGGTAACGGCATGGATCCTAGGGTCTGCGCCGCGTCGCTTCGCTCCTTGCTTCGCCCTAGGATGACGAAGGATGGGTATAGCCGCTCTCTCCCGTTGCGGAGAGGGGGGGAGCTCTGCTGATGGACTCCTTCCGCGACAAGCTCATTCCCGTAACCTCGATTCTCGCCGGCGTGGTCGTCCTCTGGTACGTTTTCGCCGTCATCCTCAACGCGCCGTTCCAGCGCGATCTCGACCGTCGCGCCAATGAAACGCCGGCCTTGAGCGAATTCATCGGCAAGACGCTGTCGCAGCCGAAGCCGACGCTGCCGGCGCCGCACCAGGTGGCGGTGAACTTCTTCGAAAACACCTTCCTGCGGCCGATCAATTCGAACCGCAGCCTCGTCTACAACGCCTGGGTGACGCTGTCGTCGACGCTGCTCGGTTTTGCTTTCGGCACCGCGCTCGGCATCATCATTGCCGTCGGCATCGTACATGTGGCGACGCTCGACCGCAGCCTGATGCCGTGGATCATCGCATCGCAGACCATTCCCATCCTGGCGGTGGCGCCGATGATCATCGTCGTGCTGGCGGCGATCGGCATCACCGGCCTGATCCCGAAGGCGATGATCTCGACCTATCTGTCGTTCTTCCCGGTGACGGTGGGCATGGTGAAGGGCCTGCGCTCGCCCGAGATCATGCATCTCGACCTGATGCATACCTACAATGCCAGCGGCGCGCAGACCTTCTGGAAGTTGCGCGTGCCGGCCTCGGTGCCATTCCTGTTCACCTCGATGAAGGTGGCGGTGGCGGCAAGCCTCGTCGGCGCCATTGTCGGCGAACTGCCGACCGGTGCGGTCGCAGGCATTGGCGCCAAGCTGCTGGCCGGCGCCTATTACAGCCAGTCCATCGACATCTGGTCGGCACTGGTCGCCGGCTCGGTGGTGGCGGCACTTCTGGTCATGGTGGTCGGCATTGCCGGCCGCATCGTCGATCGCGCCATGGGCGGGAGGCCGGCATGAGCTGGCTGAAACCCTCCTGGCAAGCGGTGTTGGCCATCGTGCTGTGCGTGGCCGGACTTGCGCTTGGCGCGATCGCCGCGCCAAAAGTCGATCCGCTGGTGCAGCCCGCGGGGACGTTGATATATCCCTATGCGGCGACGAGCTGGCTGATCTTCGGCGCGCTGCTTCTCGCTGCTTTGATCTCGATGGCCAGAATACCGTCCGTCGTCGAAGCTGTCGTGCTTTTCATCGGCGCGCATCTGGTGGCCTGGCTGCTGATTGGTGGCATCGCCGGCTTCGAAGGTCTGGCGCGGGCACCGTATTTCCTGCTGCTCACGGCTGCCTGGCTGCTTGGCTGGCGCTGCGTGGCCGTGCTGTCGGGGCTTCGGCCGATGGCGAGCTGGGCCCGGAGCGCGCTGCGTCTGGTCATACCGGCCATCTTCGGCGCCTGGATCCTGATCCTCTGGGAAGCGGTGACGCGCGGCGCCGGCATCCCCTTCATCCTGTTGCCGCCACCGAGCGCTATCGGTCAGCGCATCGCCAGTTCGCTGCCGGTGCTTGGCGCCGATGTCCGGCAGACCATCTTCAAGGCGGTGATCTTCGGCTACATCGTCGGCAGCGGCGCCGGCTTCATCACCGCCGTGCTCGCCGACCGCGTGCCGTTTCTGCGGCGCGGGCTTTTGCCGATCGGCAACATGGTCTCGGCGCTGCCGATCATCGGCGTGGCGCCCATCATGGTCATGTGGTTCGGCTTCGACTGGCAGTCCAAGGCGGCTGTCGTCATCATCATGACGTTCTTCCCGATGCTGGTGAACACGGTCGCCGGGCTTGCCGCTTCCGGCCATATGGAACGCGACCTGATGCGCACCTACGCGTCGGGCTACTGGCAGACGCTGCTGAAGCTTCGGCTGCCGGCCGCCGCCCCTTTCATCTTCAACGCGCTGAAGATCAACTCGACGCTGGCGCTGATCGGCGCCATCGTCGCCGAGTTCTTCGGCACGCCCGTCGTCGGCATGGGCTTCCGCATCTCGACCGAGGTCGGGCGGATGAACATCGACATGGTCTGGGCCGAAATCGCAGTTGCAGCACTTGCGGGTTCGGTCTTTTATGGCGTGGTCGCTCTGGTCGAAAGAGCCGTCACGTTTTGGCATCCCTCTGTCCGTGGTGGATAGGGGCGGTGGGTTTAAGGGTGCTAACTTCAGAGGGTAAAAACATGAAAAGACTTGTTATTCCTGTTCTGGCCGGCGCGATGTCGCTGGCTGCGTTCCAGGCGATGGCCGCAGACAAGGTGACGTTGCAGCTGAAATGGGTCACGCAGGCCCAGTTTGCCGGCTACTATGTCGCCAAGGCCAAGGGTTTCTACGAGGCCGAGGGTCTCGACGTCGACATCAAGCCGGGCGGCCCCGATATCGCGCCCGAGCAGGTGATCGCCGGCGGCGGTGCCGATGTCATTGTCGACTGGATGGGCGGTGCGCTGGCCGCACGCGAAAAGGGCGTGCCGCTTGTCAACATCGCCCAGCCGTTCAAGAAGGCCGGCATGGAGCTGGTCTGCCCGAAGGACGGCCCGATCAAGACCGAAGCCGACTTCAAGGGCCACACACTCGGTGTCTGGTTCTTCGGCAACGAATATCCGTTCTACGCCTGGATGAACAAGCTTGGCCTCAAGACCGATGGCGGCCCGGATGGCGTCACCGTTCTCAAGCAGAGCTTCGACGTGCAGCCGCTGATCCAGAAGCAGGCGGATTGCATCTCGGTCATGACCTACAACGAGTACTGGCAGCTGATCGACGCCGGCTACAAGCCGGAACAGCTGACCGTGTTCAACTATTCGGCGATGGGCAACGACCTGCTCGAGGACGGGCTCTACGCGTCGGAAGACAAGCTCAAGGATCCGGCCTTCGAAGACAAGATGGTGCGTTTCGTGCGTGCCTCGATGAAGGGCTGGAAATACGCCATCGACAACAATGACGAGGCAGCAGGCATCGTCATGGACGGTGGCGGCCAGGACGAGAACCACCAGAAGCGCATGATGAGCGAAGTCGCCAAGCTGATCGACAATGCCGACGGCAAGCTCGACCCGGCGACCTACGAGCGCACCGCCAAGGCGCTGCTCGACCAGAAGATCATCACCAAGGAGCCGAAAGGCGCTTATACCACCGCAATCACCGACAAGGCGGTCAAGTAAGCCTCGCCGGCAACATCTCGATCTTGAGAACGGCGCCTCTGGCCAAGTGTCAGAGACGCCGTTCCTTTATGGTGTTCATGACGAAGCTGGTTTCGATCGAGGCGACGCATTTCAGCCGCGCGATCTTTTCCTTGATAAAGCGCTCGTATTGTTCGAGGCTGCCTGTCACCACTTTCAGCACATAGTCGCGCGAACCGGTGACGAGGTGGCATTCCAGCACTTCTTCCCAGCCGCGGATCGCGTCCTCGAACATGACGATCTCGTCCTCGTTCTGGCGGCCGAGCCGGATGGTGGCGATGGCGACCATGCTCCAGCCGAAGGCGGCCGGATCGACCAGCGTGGTGTAGCCCCTGATAATTCCGGTCTCCTCCAGCCGTCGCACCCGCCTCAGGCAGGGCGACGGTGACAGGCCGATGCGCTCGGCAAGCTCGTTGTTGGTGATGCGGGCGTCGGCCTGCAATTCACGCAGGATCTTGCGGTCGAAATCGTCGGCTATCTTCTGCTGCATTTTTGCGCTCTTTCAGCAATTCGTTGCGCAAACGCAGCCATAGCAGCCCAGAAATAGCAAGGACTGCGTGCTGGAGATCGAATAAATTGCCGCGCAATACGCTCGAAAAGTAGGAAAAAGCCATGCCAGCGCCACGCCCGTCGAAAACCCATATCGGCAACCACAAGCTCCATCCGGAGACGCTGATGCTGAGCTATGGCTTCGATCCGCAGCTTTCGGAGGGCGCGGTCAAGCCGCCGGTGTTCCTGACCTCGACCTTCGTGTTCAAATCGGCCGAAGAGGGACGCGACTTTTTCGACTACACGTCCGGCCGCAAGGAGCCGCCGAGCGGCACTGCGTCCGGGCTCGTCTATTCGCGCTTCAACCACCCCAACAGCGAGATCGTCGAGGACCGGCTGGCGATCTATGAAGGGACGGATGCCTGCATCCTGTTTTCGTCCGGTATGTCGGCGATCGCGACGACGCTGCTCGCCTATGCCCGTCCGGGTGACGTCATCCTTCATTCGCAGCCGCTTTATGGCGGCACCGAGACGCTTTTGACGCGCACGCTTTCCGGCTTCGGCGTCGGTGCTGTCGGCTTCGTCGATGGTGTCGACGAGACGGCGGTGCGCGCGGCTGCGGACGCTGCCATCGCAAAGGGCCGCGTTTCGGTCATCCTGATCGAGACGCCGTCAAATCCGACCAACAGCCTTGTCGATATCGCGCTGATGCGCAGGATCGCCGACGAGATCGGCGCGAGCCAAGGTTCGACGCCGATCGTCGTCTGCGACAACACGTTGCTTGGCCCGGTGTTCCAGCGGCCCATCGAGCACGGCGCCGATGTTTCCGTCTATTCGCTGACCAAATATGTCGGCGGCCATTCCGACCTGATCGCGGGCGCCGCCATGGGCAGCAAGGTGGTCACCAAGCCGATCAAGGCGCTGCGCGGCGCGATCGGCACGCAGCTCGACCCGCATTCCTGCTGGATGCTCGGCCGCTCGCTGGAGACGTTGTCGATCCGCATGGAGCGGGCTAACGACAATGCGCGCCTCGTCGCCGAATTCCTGCGCGATCATGCCAAGGTCGAGAAGGTGCATTATCTGCCGTTCCTGGGCGAGGATACACCGGCGGGTCGCGTCTACCAGATGCAATGCAGCGGCGCCGGCTCGACATTCTCTTTCGATATCAGGGGCGGGCAGAAGGCGGCCTTCGCTTTTCTGAACAATCTGCAGATATTCAAGCTGGCGGTGAGCCTGGGCGGAACGGAATCGCTGGCCAGTCACCCGGCGGCCATGACCCATTCGGGCATTCCCTTCGACGTGCGCCAGCGCATCGGCGTGCTCGAGACTACGGTCAGGCTGTCCATCGGCGTCGAGCACCCGGACGATCTGATCGCCGATCTGACGCAGGCGCTGGCGGCCGTCTGACCATTGCCTTTGGCGTATCCGGGTCACGATGCGACCCGGCAGTCACGTCGAGGCGTTGATGGAGGATCTCGGGAGGCGGGCGACCGCCTCTTTTGTTCCATTGGTCATCACATATGCGTGCGCCCGCGGATACTTTTGGCCAGCCGACCGTTGTGCTGATACATCCATGCGGCCGGTGGGCCGCAAGGGTGTCACATCCAACGGAGGTTCTAAAATGCGCATGCATTCCTTTTCGCCGATCGTTTCGGCACTTGCCGTCTCTGCTGCCATCTTCCTTGCCTCGCCGGCCCTGGCCGACATGGAAAAGTTCAAGGCGACGCTCGATGGCGCCCAGCAAAATCCGCCCGTCACCACGAAAGGCAAGGGAACTGCCACTTTCACGTTCGACACGGCCAAGAAGAAGCTCAGCTGGAACGTCAAATATTCCGGCCTAAGCGGGCCGGCGGTGGCTGGGCACATTCACGGTCCGGCGGCGGTGGGTGAGAACGCTGGACCGGTGATCCCGTTCAAGAAGCTCAAGAGCCCGATCAAGGGTTCGGCTGTCTTGACCGATGCCCAGGCGGCTGACCTGGAGGCCGGCAAATATTACGTCAACGTCCACACCGCCGCCAACAAGGACGGCGAAATCCGCGGCCAGATCGAAAAGGCGATGTAGGGAAGCCACAACGCAAGGGGCGGGCAACCGCCCCTTTTTCTTACGCTTTGTCGCGAATCTGCGTCATCGTCCGGCTTGGCGTGATCGCCTCCGGGTCGAGCCTGATCTCGACGATCGCCGGCTTGCCGCTGGCGCGGGCACGCTCGAAGGCCGGGGCGAAGTCCGCCGTCGTCTCGACCGTTTCGCCATGACCGCCATAGGCGCGGGCCAAGGCAGCGAAGTCGGGGTTCTTGAGATCGGTGGCGACGACGCGGCCGGGATACTCGCGCTCCTGGTGCATGCGGATGGTGCCGTAGATGCCGTTGTTGACGACGACGACGATGATCGGCAGGTCATACTGCACGGCGGTGGCGAATTCCTGCCCGTTCATCAGGAAACAGCCGTCGCCGGCGAAGGCGACCACGGTGCGGTCCGGAAACAGCCCTTTCGCGGCGACCGCGGCAGGGGTGCCATAGCCCATCGAGCCCGAGGTCGGCGCGCCCTGGGTGGCGAAGCGGCGGAAGCGATGGAAACGATGGACCCAGGTGGCGTAGTTGCCGGCGCCATTGGTGAGGATGGCGTCGTCGGGCAGCATCTTCTCCAGATAGTTCATGATCGGTCCCATCTGGACCGAACCTGGACCGCTTTCCGGCGGTGTCGACCAGTCGAGATAGGCGGCATGCAGCTTTGGCGTCTCGCCCGCCCAGACGGGTGCCGAGGCCGGCTTGCGCTTGGCGAAGGCTTCGACGAAGGCGGCGGGGGAGGCGTTGATCGCCAGTGTCGGCCGATAGACGCGGCCGAGCTCGCCGGCGTCGGCATGGATATGGACCAGCGTCTGGTCGGGGTAGGGGCTCTTCAAGAGCGTGTAGTCGGAGGACGGCATCTCGCCCATGCGGCCGCCGATCAGCAGCACGAGATCGGCCTGCTTGATCGCCGTCGCCAGTTTCGGATTGATGCCGATGCCGACATCGCCGGCATAGTTCGGATGCAGGTGGTCGAACAGCATCTGGCGGCGGAAGGAACAGCCGACCGGCAATGACCACGCCTCGGCGATCGTTCGCATGCGTGCCACGGCCTCGGTGTCCCAGCGCGTGCCGCCGAGGATGACGAAAGGCCGCTTGGCCTTGCCGAGCAGCTTTTCCAGCGCATCGAGTTCGGCTTCGCCCGGCCGTGTTTCGACCGGCGTGTGCGGCAAGGCAGCGGGCGCTTCGACGACACTGGTCAGCATGTCTTCAGGCAGCGAGATGACCACGGGACCGGGACGGCCCGATGTCGCCACCGCGAAGGCGCGGGTGACGAATTCAGGGATGCGCGAGGCATCGTCGATCTCGACCACCCATTTGGCGATGTCGCCGAAAAAGCGCTTGTAATCCACTTCCTGGAAGGCCTCGCGCTCCTTGGCGTGGCTGGCGACCTGGCCGATGAACAGGATAAGGGGGATCGAATCCTGCATGGCGATGTGGATGCCGGCCGAGGCGTTGGTCGCGCCGGGGCCGCGGGTAACGAAGCAGATGCCGGGCTTGCCGGTCAGGCGGCCGTGACAGTCGGCCATCATCGCCGCACCGCCTTCCTGGCGGCAGACGATGGTGCGGATCGGTGAGTCGTGCAGTGCGTCGAGCACCGCGAGGTAGGATTCTCCGGGCACGCAATAGATACGGTCGCTGCCATTGGCTTCGAGTGCGTCGACGATCAGCTGTCCGCCGGTCTTCATTTCTTGGACCTCTCCAGTTCGGCAAGGATTTCTTCGGTGTGTTCGCCCAGGCGCGGCGAGGGGCGCTCATAGACCAGCGGCGTGCCCGACATGACCATCGGCGCGCGCACCGAAGGCAGGAGATTGCCGTGGCCGTCGTCGAGATCAAGCCGCATGCCGCGGGCGATCGTCTGCGGGTCGGCGAACATCTGGCCGATCGTGTTGATTGGGCTCGCCGGCACGCTTGCCGCTTCCAGCTTTGCCAGCAGCGGGTCACGATCAAAAGTCTTCAGCGCCTCGATCACGTGTTCGCGCAGCTTTACCCGGTTGGCGACCCGGGCCGGATTGGTGGCGAAATCGGGATTGGTCGGCAAATCGTCCAACCCGACGGCAGCGCAGAATTTGGCGAACTGGCCGTCATTGCCGACCGCCAGGATGATGTGGCCATCCCGGACCGGCACCACCTCGTAAGGCGCGATGTTCATGTGCGCGTTGCCCATCTGGACCGGCGACTTGCCGGAGACGAGATAATTGAGGTTCTGGTTGCCGAGCGCCGAGATCTGGGTGTCGAAGAGCGCCATGTCGATGTGCTGACCCTCGCCGGTCTGTTCGGCATGACGCAATGCGGCCTGGATGGCGATGACGGAATAAAGACCGGTGAAGATGTCCGATATGGCGACACCGGCCTTTTGCGGCTCGCGGCCGACCTCACCGGTGATCGACATCATGCCGGCCATGGCCTGGATGATGAAGTCGTAGCCGGCGCGTGGCGCGTAGGGCCCATCCTGGCCGAAGCCGGTGATCGAGCAATAGACGAGGCGCGGATTGATCTTGCGCAGGCTGTCGTAGTCAAGACCATATTTCTTCAGGCCACCGAGCTTGAAGTTCTCGATCAGCACATCCGACGTGGCGACCAGCCGGCGCACCGTCTCGGCGCCCTCAGGCGTCGAAAAATCGATGGCGATGGAGCGCTTGCCGCGGTTGCAGGAATGGTAATAGGCGGCCGACAGGTTCTCGCCGTCCTTGCCGATGACGAAGGGTGGTCCCCATTTGCGGGTGTCGTCGCCGCCATCGGGACTTTCCACCTTGATGACGTCGGCGCCTAGATCAGCAAGCAATTGCCCGGCCCACGGCCCGGCAAGGATGCGGGCGAGTTCGACGACGCGGACGCCTTTCAGCGGGGGTTCGGCCATAAATCACCGTGGTTGCTGCAATCACCGTGATTGCTGCGAAAGCAGAGCCTCTATCAAGCCCGGCAGTGGCTGTCACGGCCCTTGCGATAGGCCAACGGTCCGGTTCGAAGAAGAGACGCGCCGCGTGACCGGGTCACGATTTCAGCACGCCGTCGGCCCAGGCGGCGAAATCGGCCATGATGACGTCGCGATTCACCTCGTTCAGGCTTTCGTGGCGGGTGTCGGCGTAAACCTTTGAAACGAGATTCGAAAAGCCCATCGCGCGCATGCGTTTCGCTAGGTGGTCGACAGCCTTGCCGTAATCCGACGCGGGGTCCTTCTCGCCGCCGACGATGCTGACAGGCAGGTCGCGCCGCATCCCGGCAAAGCCGGCATCCTTGCCGCCGTTCAGCGCCATGCCGACGACGTCGCGCCACATCGATACCGAGGCATCCCAGCCGCACAGCGGGTCGGCGATGTATTTCGCCACCTCCGCCTCGTCGCGCGACAGCCAGTCGAACAATGTGCGGTGATTGGGCACCGCCTTGCCCCAGGCCTGAAAGGTCAGCCTGGGCAGTATGCGCGACGGGACGTCGGAGCCGAGCCGGAACCGCTCCCAGGCGAGGATGCCGAGCGCTACCTGTCCGAGCAGGCCAGCCGAGAAATTGCCGTTCCAGATGGCGGCGGCGTGAACGCGAGCAGAGTGGCGCAACAGGAAGTTCAGCGCCACGGACGCACCCATCGAATGGCCGAAAAGGATGACCGGCAGGTTTGGCTGTTCGCTGGCGATCAGATCATGAATGGCATTGATATCTGCGATCACCTTGGCAGGGCCGTCCTTGTCGGCGAACCTGCCGAGCGGTGCGTCGGGAGCCTTTGTGGCGCCATGGCCACGGTGGTCGTGTGCATAGAAATGGAAGCCGCGTTCCCCAAGGAAATCTGCAAAGCGCGCATAGCGCGCGGCATGTTCGGCCAGTCCGTGATTGATCTGGACGACAGCGCGTGGCCGGCCGTCGGCCTGCCGGACGAAAAGATTGAGATCGGCACCGGTCGGCGAGCGAACCACGCGCTGCTGGCTGAATGACATGCCGCTCGGTCTCCAGGTTCCGCCGACCTTCGCGGCGCAGGCATTGTTTGCGCCGGCGCCGATTTTGCGTCAATCCGCCACGGCTGCTTTTGCGCGACGATGTTTCTTGCGTTTGACCGGCGAAATATCGCAATTCTGACACGGAGACAGCGGCAGTCTGTCGCCCACTTTCTTCAGCCGGGGATTCCATATGCGCATTGGTTTTGTTTTCGGATTGGCCATGCTGGCGGTGTCGCTGGCCAGTGCTGCGCATGCCGACGTCAAGCTGAGCGGCACGTTCGTTGCCGACGCTGCCTGTCCGGCAACGCAAGCCATCAAGAACGGCAAGAATCCGGGCAATGTCTCGACCGATGCCGGGCAGGGCTACCAGCTGCTTGCCGGCAACAAGGATGCGCCGACGCACTATCTCATCCTGGTGCCGGGCGCCAATCCGGAGCGCCGCTGGGTGAAGGTCAGTTGCGGCCATGTGTCCGGCAGCAGCGCCGCGACAGTGCCGGGCGGGCAGGGCAAGCCGGCGACATCCGCCTCGGGGAAACCGGACTATGTCTTCGCCCTGAGCTGGCAACCGGCCTTTTGCGAGACCAAGTCGAGCAAGACGGAATGCAAGGCACAGAGCGCGAACGACTTCGACGCGACGCATTTCACCCTGCACGGCCTGTGGCCGCAACCGGGCGGCAATTTCTATTGCCAGGTGACGGCAGGCGACAAGGCCAACGACAATCCTGCCCACTGGAAGGATCTGCCGCCGGTCAATCTGGATGCCAACACTCGCTCGGAACTCGACCGGGTGATGCCGGGCACGGCTTCCCAGCTCGAGCGGCATGAATGGATCAAGCACGGCACCTGCTACGGCAAGAGCCAGCAGGAATACTTCTCCGACGCGCTCAACCTGATGCGTGCGGTGAACAGCTCGCCGGTGCGTGATCTCTTTGTCAAGAACATCGGCGGCAAGCTGACGGCGGACCAGATTCGCGGCGCCTTTGACACAGCCTTCGGCGCTGGCGCAGGCGACCGCGTACGCGTGTCCTGCGTCATCGATCCGTCGAGCGGCCGGCGGCTGATCGGCGAACTGACGCTCGGCCTTGCCGGCCCGATCGGCCCCGACAGTTCGCTCAAGGATCTGTTGCTGGCTTCGGTGCCGACCAACAAGGCCGGTTGCCCGACAGGGACCGTCGACGCGATCGGGTTCCAGTAGATACGGCGCGCGGAGTACAGTAGGCTGTCGTCTCGCCCGCAAGCTGATGTTATGCTGCGTCGCGCATCATTTGGCGGCGGCGGCGACAGGCATTCGGCGTCAGCAGATGTCGTAGCAAGAACCACGATTACAGCTGCGCAGGCTTCGTCCATGCAACGGCGGTGTCGGCTTCCTGGCCAACGGGTTCGCCCACGACGCGATCGCGTCCGGTCGACTTGGCCTTGTAGAGGCGCTGGTCGGCAAGCGCGAAGATATCGGCAAGGCTGCGGGTCGTTTCGCTGACGCTGGAAACGCCGGCACTGACGGTCAGCTCGAAGCGGCTGGTGGTGGCTGACGTCTTGACCGCGTTGCGGATGCTTTCGCCGAACAGCCTGGCGACCGGGTGCGGACGCGAGCTGAGGATGGCGAATTCCTCGCCGCCGATCCGGAACACCTGGTCTTCGGCACCAGCCATTTCGCCGAGCAATGCCGCAATGGCTTTCAGCACCTTGTCGCCCTCGGCATGGCCGAAACGGTCGTTGATCGACTTGAAGTGGTCGACATCGATGATCAGCAGGCTGAGTGGCCTGGCCGTGCGCAGGCTGGCCTGAACCGCGGCTTCACCGTCGCTGTCGAAGCGCCCCCGGTGCAGCAGGCCGGTGAGGCCGTCACGGCCGACATGTTCGACCAGGGCTTCATAGCGCTCGCGATAGGTCAGCGTGTCGAAGATGTCGGTGAGCCCACGTGGCACCGAAATCTCCCGGGCTTCGAACCATCTGAGATAGGCCACGAGCATGCCGCTGAAGGCCAGCGCCGCCGCCATCTTGGCAAACCAGCCACCGAGGAAGACGGCGATCGGCGCGCCGGCAACGAAATGCAGCGCGGTGAAGAACCCGGCCTGGTCGAAAGTGAGCACGCAAGCGACCGAAATCAGGATGCGCGCGAACTGTGCCTTGCGCAAGGTGCGCCCAAGCTTTTCATAGAGCAGGATGATCAGGATGGCGTCGACGAAGAGCAGCGTCGTGCCCCACACCATCAGCCAGCCCATCTCGTCGATGAAGCCGATGTCGGGAAGCCTGCCATCGGGAAGCGCGGCGATGGCGTGCATCCGCAGGAGCAGCACCAGCCCGACCATCAGCGTATTGCCGAGCAGAAGCCCATAGATAGGCTGACGGACGGTGGCGGCATCTTCCTTCATGTAGAGCAGCAAGAGCATGACCAGCTTCCCGGAAAACAGCACCGCCGAGCCCGGTGAGACCATGCCGAACGGCAAGGCGACATAGAAAACGCTGGCGAGATAGGTCTCGAGGAAGTGCATGACGCCGAGCGCGCAGACGAAGACGCCGAGGCCGATACGCTTTCTGAAGCGGAAGAGCGTCACCATGACGCTGAAGTAGACGACCGCTTCGGCAAGGAGCAGGAAACTGTTCAGCAATGCCGTCGATCCGATCTCTCTCTCGAAATCGCGGCCAGCCAGCGATTCCACCCCATTCCTGTTTTGACGCGGAAGGGTTAACCGGAGCTTTCAGCAAGTTCGGTGACCGGTGGAAAACTGCCCGGTTCGGCGGACACTTCCTCGTGTGACCGGACCGAAGCGGCGAAAGCGATTGCCGTTCGCCGCTGCATCGCCTACATAGCGGCCAACCTCCATTCAATTTGACAATCCAGTCAGTTTTTCAGGGAAAGCGCGCGTGGCACGCCAGTTCATCTATCACATGGCCGGCCTCAACAAGGCCTATGGCACCAAGAAGGTGCTTGAGAACATCCATCTGTCCTTCTATCCAGATGCCAAGATCGGCATTCTCGGTCCCAACGGCTCGGGCAAGTCGACGATCCTCAAGATCATGGCAGGGCTCGACAAGGAGTGGAGCGGCGAGGCCTGGCTGGCGGAAGGCGCCACCGTTGGCTACCTGGCGCAGGAGCCGGTGCTCGACGCGAACAAGACGGTGTTCGAGAACATCATGGAAGGCGTCGCCGCCAAGACCGCCATCATCGAACGCTACAATGAATTGATGATGAACTATTCCGACGAGACGGCCGACGAGTCGGCCAAGCTCCAGGACGAGATGGACCGGCTGAACCTTTGGGACCTCGAACAGCAGGTCGAGATGGCGATGGAAGCACTGGGGTGCCCGCCCAAGGATGCGGACGTCACCAAGCTGTCGGGCGGCGAGCGCCGCCGCGTCGCGCTCTGCCAGCTTCTGCTGCGCCAGCCCGACCTTCTGCTGCTCGACGAACCGACCAACCATCTCGACGCCGAGACGACCGCGTGGCTGGAAAAGCATCTGCGCGCCTATCCGGGCGCTGTGATGATCATCACCCACGATCGCTACTTCCTCGACAATGTCACCGGCTGGATCCTCGAGCTCGACCGTGGCCGCGGCATTCCTTACGAGGGCAACTACACCAAATACCTCGAAGCCAAGGCCAAGCGCCTCAAGCAGGAAGGCCGCGAGGACGATGCCCGCCAACGCGCGATCGGCCGCGAGCGCGAGTGGATCCAGTCCAGCCCCAAGGCCCGCCAGACCAAGTCCAAGGCGCGTATCCAGGCATTCCAGGATCTGCTCGATGCCGCCGACAAGCGGCGTCCGAGCGATACGCAGATCGTCATTCCGCATGGCGAACGGCTCGGCAATGTGGTGATCGAGGCGGAAGGCCTGTCGAAGGGCTTTGGCGACACGCTGCTGATCGACAATTTGTCCTTCAAGCTGCCGCCCGGCGGCATCGTTGGCGTTATCGGCCCGAATGGCGCCGGCAAGACGACGCTGTTCCGCATGATCACCGGCCAGGAAAAGCCGGACGCCGGCACGATTCGCATCGGCGAAACGGTCAAGCTCGGCTATGTCGACCAGAGCCGCGACCAGCTCGATCCTTCGAAGACCGTGTGGGAAGAGATTTCCGGCGGCGCCGAAGTGGTCAAGCTCGGCAAGTTCGAGGCCAACACGCGCGCCTATTGCGCGTCTTTCAACTTCCGTGGTGGCGACCAGCAGCAGAAGGTCGGCAACCTGTCAGGCGGCCAGCGCAACCGCGTGCATCTGGCCAAGATGCTGAAGACGGGCGGCAATGTGCTGCTGCTCGACGAACCGACCAACGATCTCGACACCGAAACGCTGGCCGCCCTTGAAGACGCGCTGGAAAACTTCGGTGGCTGCGCCGTCATCATCTCGCACGATCGCATGTTCCTCGACCGTCTGGCGACGCATATCCTCGCCTTCGAGGGCAACAGCCATGTCGAATGGTTCGAGGGCAATTTCGAGGACTACGAGCAGGACAAGATCCGCCGGCTCGGGCCCGATGCCGTCAATCCGCACCGCATGACCTACAAGAGGCTGACGCGGTAGGGGATCACTCTGAAGCGGTAAGGGCATTGGGGCGGCGAATTCTCAAGGTGATATGAGGAGTTCAAATGGCTGATTGGTCCGCCGCCCAATATCTGAAATTCGAGGACGAGCGCACGCGGCCTGCGCGTGATCTCGTCGCGCAAGTGCCGGTGGACTTCCCGCGCCGGGTCGTCGACATCGGCTGTGGGCCGGGCAACTCGACCGAACTTCTGGTCGAGCGCTGGCCGGATGCCGAGGTGAGCGGCTTCGACACCTCTCCCGACATGATCGAAAAGGCGAGGGCGCGGCTGCCTGAAGTCAGCTTCGACATCGCCGATGCGTCCAAATGGCAGCCGGGGGAGCCGGTCAACGTGATCTTCGCCAATGCGGTCTTCCAGTGGCTGCCCGAGCACCCGGCGGTGTTCCAGCGGCTGATGGGCTTTCTGGCGCAAGGCGGCGCGCTCGCCATCCAGATGCCCGACAATATGGGCGAGGACTCCCATCGCCTGATGCGGGAGACCGCCGCCGAAATGCCGTTTGCCGCAAAGATCAAGGGTGCGGCGCGCGCGCCGTTGCCGCCGGTGTCGTTCTATTATGACCTCCTGTCGCCGCTCAGCGATCGGCTGGACATATGGCACACGATCTACAATCATCCTCTGGCCGACGCCGAGGCGATCGTCGAATGGGTGAAATCGACCGGCCTGAAGCCTTTCCTCGATCCGCTCGAAGCCGACGAGCGCAAGATGTTCCTCGACAGCTACACGGCCAAGATCGCCAAGGCCTATCCGAGGACGGCGAACGGCAAGGTGCTGCTGCGCTTCCCTCGTATTTTTATCGTCGCCAAGCGGGCCGGCTAGGAAAGAATTATCTACATCGCCAGCAGCCAATCGCCGCTGCTTGACCCGGTTTCGCCACCATGCGCATTTCATTTCCGCGGGAATTCCGTCAAGCTCGCGCGGCAGGGGGTGGATGATGACATTGGGGAAATTGCTTTTCGGCGGCAGCGTGTGCGCGGCGACATTTCTGGCCTTGTCGGTCTCGGCCGAGGCCAAGCGGGCGCGCTGCTTCACCAGCGACGACGGTTATTTTCCGTGCAGCTATCGCGCGATCGACGGCGCCGGCAGCTTCCGCATCTCGGCGCCGGGCTATCCGACCTATGTGCTGGAGGTCGACGGGCCAGGCTTCGCCTATGGCTATGTCAATCTTGGCCGCCGCAACGTGTCGCTGCCGGGACAGTTCGTGCGCAGCCGCGACGATGGCGCCTGCTGGAACAACCCGCAGACCAACACCAAGCTCTGCGCCTGGTGAAGTCTGGCTTAAGCTGGCGTAAACCGCCTCAGTGAGAAAAGTGTTGCGCCGGAGCGTTACGGCGCCCACATGAAGCCGCAACGCTGCGGATGGGACAGACTGGACATGCATCGCGTCATCATCGGCGGCATCGGCGTTGAAATTCCTGAACCCTCGATCACCAATGAAGAACTGGTCGCCAGCTTCAATGCCTGGGTCGACATGGAGAATGCGCGCCGCCAGGGCACCGACGAGCCGCCGCTGCAGAAATCGGACAGCGACTTCATCGTCCACGCTTCGGGCGTGCGCACCCGCCACGTGATCGAGCGCGAAGGCATTCTCGATCCGACCCGCATGACGCCGTGCATTCCAGCGCGCCCGGACGATGCGCTGTCGCTCGAAGCCGAGTTCGGCATCGCCTCGGCCAGGAAAGCGCTCGACCATGCCGGGCTGCAGCCTTCCGATATCGACCTGATCATCTGCTCGGCCTCGCACCACCAGCGACCCTATCCGGCGATCGCCATCGAAATGCAGGAGGCGCTGGGCACAAAGGGCGCCGGCTTCGACATGGGGCTTGGTTGTTCGTCGGCGGCGGCAGCACTTCACATGGCGGTCAACCTGGTGCGCTCGGGGGCGCACAAGCGCATTCTGGTGACCACGCCGGAAATCATCACCGGCCATCTCAATTTCCGCGACCGGCAGACGCATTTCATCTTTGGCGATGCCTCGGTGTCGATGGTGGTCGAGGGGCTCGCCCTGGGCGAGAGGCGACCGGGACGCTTCGAGGTGCTCGACACGCGGATCTGGACGCAGATGTCGAACAACATCCGCACCAATCTTGGCTACTACACCCGTACTGCCCAGGACGATCCCTATATGATCAACCTGGAAGGCAATCTGATCAAGCAGGTCGGCAACAAGGTGTTCAAGGAAGTCACCGTCGCCGGGCACAAATTCATTGTCGAGTTCCTCGCCGAGCACGGGCTGACGCCGCAGGCTGTCAGGCGCTTCTGGTTGCATCAGGCCAATGCCCGCATGAATGCCATGATCCTGAAGCTGTCGTTCGGCCACGAGGTCGACCATGACCGCGCGCCGATGGTGCTGGAAAAGCTTGGCAACACGGCGGGCGCCGGCGCCATCGTCGCGCTGTCGCAGAACCATGCCGACATGAAGCCAGGTGACCACGGCCTGATCTGCGCCTTTGGCGCGGGATATTCGATAGGTGGCGCGCTTCTCAGAATGCTCTAACGTGTGCTAATATTCAGCCGGCCTGCGGAAGGCGGCGTCCCCGCACTTCCTTACCAAGGCACGCTTCGTTCGGAGTCTCGAAATCCGCCCAGTCTGGCCGATTCGAGCACGCCTTCTACCCCCTCAGCCTGACCTGAATCTCGACACCTCCCGGCGTTCGGGAGTGTCTCGGTTGAAATCAACATGGTCTCACTTCCAAAAAAGGAGGGTTTTCCAATGGCTGATGCCCGATGCAGTTGCGGGGCTGTCACCTTAACGCTTCCAGGAGCGTCGAAACTGGTTGTCGCCTGTCATTGCCTTGACTGCCAGCGCAGAACCGGCGCGCCATTTGGCGTCGGCGCCTTTTATCCGGTCGACGCCGTCGCTATTTCCGGAACTCCCAAAGAGTTCACCAGGGATGCGGCAAGCGGCGGGAGGGTCCACAGCTACTTTTGTCCAAACTGCGGCTCGACGATCTATTGGAAGGCCGACAAGCTGCCGTCGCTGATCGGCGTCGCGGTCGGCGCGCTGGCTGACCCGAAACACCCACCCCCTATCAGGTCGGTTTTCGAGCAGTCGAAACATGACTGGGTTCACATTGACGGTGCCGTCGACCACTTCCAGCAAAGCAGTGTGACAAGACATTCAAACTGAGCTGGCGTTCAACACGTCTTGTCGCTTCAGACCGGCGCGAAAGGCACCAGCATCGGTACGCGCCTGGCGTAGTCATCATAGGCGCTGCCCAGTTCGCCGCGCAGGAAGCGCTCTTCCAGTCTTGCCTTCATGACGATGCCGATGGTCAGCAGAATGGCGCCGGCAACACCCCAGAGAGTGCCTTTCGCCGCCATGGTGGCCAGGATCGCCAGGAGCAGTCCGGTGTAGATCGGATGGCGGACGAGACGGTACGGGCCGGTGTCGACGACACGGTGCTCGGCCTTGGCGGTGACCGTGCCTGACCACAATCGGCCAAGATGCACGCGTGCCCACCAGCAGAAGGCGAGGCCGACGGCAATCAACGCGACGCAGATCCAGGCCTCGGCAAGATTGGGAAACCACAGCCGAAGCCGCCCGACATAGCCGTGCGCCGGAATGAAGAGCAGGATGGTGCCAAGCATGAGGACCGCCCGGTAAGGCGCCTCGACCTGAAAGCCGGCGCGCTTCTCGACCCGGTCGGCCCAGAAGGCGGCGGCGGCCCATGTCGCGGCCCAGAACAGCCAAAGCAGTGTGATTGCCGTCCCCGGACGCATGATGAGCTCCCTCCTATCTGGGCGGTATCATCAAACCAGCGTGGCGCGGCGGCAATGCGGCGCGGTACCGAAACAGGTCGGTTTCAGGTAAGAAGGTCGTGATCGAATCCCGATGCGTTCGCGGGGCCGGAGCATTCGCCCGCCTATCCCCAGATAAGGATCACCGGGGAGGCCAGGAACAGAATGCCGGCAAGGATCCACCGGCTACTGCCGTAAGATTGCACCTCCGAAAGCGGCAGCCACCAGCGTACCAGCGCATAGCCGACGGCGATGGCTATGCTGTAGATCAACGCCCACAGGAATATGTGCCACCCCCCACCAAAAAGGCCGATGGCTAAGCCGAAGCCCGTCAAGGCGCCAAGAATGCCATAGCCAACGTCGAACATCAGCGTCGTGGTCATGGAGAGCGGTCGCCAGATTACTGGGAATGCAATCGCGACGGCAGCTGTCAGAAGCCAGATGCTGATGATCGCCTGAAGCGTGGCGGAACTCGCTATCGAGGCGGCAACGCCGGTAAGGTGATCGGGTGTGGAAAGGCGCACAATCTGCGCAATCCGATCAATGAGCGCGGCCCAAATCCATAGCAGGAACGCGCAAGCCGCAAAGATCAAGAAGTTTCCGGCTGATCGTTTTACGATTTCACTTTGTTCCATTGCCGCCTCCTGCTGTTCTGAAAGCTAGCATCGAAACCGACGCACTGGAACTTGGATGGCTGGAAGCTCTCCTGATGGAAGAGCCTGGCAACATCAGCCGCCAGAACAGCTGAACATCCATTGCACGCCAAATGCGTCCACGATCATGCCGAAGCTGGTTCCCCAGTATTGCGGCGCCAACGGCACGGTGATCCGGCCACCCGCCGCCATACGATCGAAAAGAGCCTGCATGGCGGCGAGGTCGTCGAAGTCCAGCATCAATGCCGAGCCTTTCATCGGCTCCGCGTCATCATTGTCGGAAGCGTGAAACAGCACCCCCGGACCTTCGAACCGCGCATGCAACACCTTTCCACGCATGGCTTCGGTCCGCACCGGCATGTTGTCGTCGCCCCAGCGCAGCAGGATCGTTCCCCGGCCAAGGCCGCATTGTTCATAGAAGGCCAGCGCCGGTTCGCAATTGGTGGTGAAGAACAGCGAAGGGGAGAGCCGCATCGGTTCGCTTCCGTTCATCGCCAGATCAGTGCGCGGCTGCGGTGGCGGCAGCGACAAGCGCGTCACCCGTATATTGCCTGTTACCGATACCCCAGCCGCCGTCGGGCGCGTTGACGATGTTGATCCATGTGTTTTCAGGCCGGTGGCCGGGCACACAGAGCTCTTCGACAATGCCGCAGGCAGCGGTGATGAAGTCCTTGCGGGCTTCGATCGAGCCAAGGCCGATGTTGGGCAATTTCAGTTCCACCATGACGACCGGCCGATTGGCGCCGCCGGCGTAGATGTGGTGAGGCGGCAGGACGTGGACCGTGCCGCCGACAATCGCGGTGAAGAACGAATTGCCGGTGGCGCCAGAGGCTTCGATGAGGGCGGCGCTAAGACGCGGCAGGATTTCGCGCTCTCCCGCCGGGGTCAGTACGCCTTCTGGCGCGGTCACGGTGATTGGCATTTGGCTCTCCTTTGCCTTTGGTTGCATGGCCTTGCTGGCAGGGTGTCATTCGGCTTGCCATGTTTCGTATCAATTGTTACGTTATGGGGAGAAGGCGAGTCAATAGGTTTCGTATCGATCACTATGGATAAATTGGAAAAGCCTAGGGGTGGCCGGCCGCGCGCATTCGACCCCGATCGGGCTCTGGATGCGGCGATGCATCTGTTCTGGGAGCACGGCTATGAGGCAACGTCGCTGGCCATGCTGCGCGAGGCGATGGGGCTGACGCCGCCGCAAATCTACAACGCCTTCACCGACAAGGAGACTTTGTTCCGCAAGGCGCTGATGCGCTACCACCAGACCGAGATAGGGTTTGCGCTTGAGGCATTGAGCGCGCCGGTGCCGACACGGGAGGCGATCCGGCGGTTGCTGCTCGGCGCGGCGGAGGCCTATTCCCGGCCCGGCAAGCCCGGCGGATGCCTGTTCGTCAGCGGTGCGCTGGCAACTTCGCCACAGGCGCAAGCCGTTGCGGATGAGCTCAAGACCTATCGCAAGGCGAGTGAGGCGGCGATTGCGGACCGGCTGGCCAACGGCAAGGCAGTGGGCGACCTGCCGGAAAACCTATCGGTCGAGGGCTTCGCCAAATACCTGGCAGGTGTCATGAACGGCATGTCGATCCAGGCGCGGGACGGCGCGTCGGTCGAAGAGTTGCGCGTTTTGGCCCAAACCGCCCTTGCGGCCTTGCCGGCCGAAGGGCAAAACCAAACGGCATCATCCAAGGAATGAAGCCATGCTGGATCTCTTCCCCGAGGCTGAAAAGCCGCTCGAAATCATCCCGGCGCGAAAGCTTGCCGCCAGGGCGGCAGCACTTTACCTCGCGCCATCGGATCATTTCGAGACACGCCCGGTGGACGAGTTGCGCCTGGGCTTCGACGGCATATCAGGCGATTTCCATGCCGGATCGACGCGGCGTTCGGGCGGACGCGAGCCATGGTATCCGCGCGGCACCGAAATGCGCAACGAACGGCAGTTGTCTGTCGTGGCGGCGGATGAATTGGCCATCGTCGCCGAACGGATGGGTCTCGCCGAAATCAAGCCGGAGTGGATCGGCGCCAATCTGGTGATCGAAGGCGTGCCGCATTTGTCCATGCTGCCGGCCGGCACGCTGCTGTTCTTCAAGGGCGGCGCGACCATCAAGGTCGACGCGCAGAACGGACCTTGCCGCATCTCCGGCCGATCGATCGCCGAAAACGCCGGCATGGCCGACGTTGAAGCCGGCGCGCTGTTGTTCCCGAAGGCCGCTAAGCGGCTTCGGGGCGTCGTCGCGTGGGTCGAGAAGCCGGGAACGATCAGGGCAGGCGAAGAAATCTCGGTGCGCGTGCCCGAGCAGTGGATCTATCCGGCTTAGCAGGGCAGGGCTACGCCACCGGAGGCGGCGTAGCGGGATTTTGCATCGTCTAGGCTGCCTTGCGGTTCTTCTTGGCGCCTTGCGCCATGACGGAAACGTGGTCCCATTTTTCCCAGGTGGCGAGACGGTTGGCGTATTCCCGTTTGATCATCGGCAGGCCGCCATCGCCGAAGAAGACCCTGAGCGGCGGCTCGGCCGCATCGACGATGGCCAGCATCGCCGGGCCCGTGGCCTCGGGATCGCCGGCGACCGAATTGGCGCGGCGCTCGGCCATCTTGGCGCGCGCGGGAGCGTAGGCTTCGATCGGTTGGGAGACCTTGGCCGACGGGCCAGCCCAGTCGGTGGAGAAGCCGCCGGGTTCGACCAGCGTGACATGGATGCCGAATTCCGCGACCTCGATGCTCAGCGACTGGCTGAAGGCTTCGAGCGCCCATTTCGAGGCGTGGTAGAGGCCGAGCGAGGCAAAGGCATTGACGCCGCCGATCGACGAGATCTGGATGATGTGGCCGGAACGTTGCGCCCGCATGATCGGCAGCGCGGCCTGGGTCACCCACAGGGCGCCGAACACGTTGGTTTCGATCTGGTCGCGGGCTTCCTGTTCGCTGACTTCCTCGATGGCGCCAAAATGGCCATAGCCGGCATTGTTGATGACGACGTCGAGCCGGCCAAAGCGCTTGTGCGCTTCGGCGACAGCGGCATCCACGGCTTTCTTGTCGGTGACGTCGAGCTTTATCGCGGCAATGTTGTCGCCGTATTTCTCGACGAGATCGGCGAGCGTGCCGGCATCGCGGGCGGTCGCGGCGACGCGGTCGCCACGCGCCAATGCGGCCTCGGCCCAGACGCGGCCAAAACCCTTCGACGATCCGGTGATGAACCAAACCTTGTTTGTCATGATGTGGAATCCTTGCCCCTGCGGGCGTGATTTTCGGGTGAAAGCGGAGGCTTCTCCGCTTGCGGGCATATACGGCGTATCCCGGGATTTTCCAGAGGCGAGGGGGAATCTTTTTGAACAAGCCGCCCTTTGATCAGGGATAGCGCACCGGGTTCGACCATGCCGGATCGTCGTGCTTCTCCCAGTAACGCGCCATCAGCCGGCTGGTGATCGCGCCGACCTTGCCGTCCGCCACCGGGGTGCCGTCGATCCGCGTCACCGGCATGATGCCACCGGCGGTCGAGGTGATAAAGACTTCGTCGGCCGCCTTGAGCGCGGCGACGCTGACATTGGCGGCCGTAGCGGCAAGTCCGGCCTCGGCGCAGAGATCGAAAACGGTGCGGCGGGTGATGCCGGGCAGCACGCCGATGTCCGGCGTCGACAGTTTGCCGTCCTTGACGCAGAAGACGTTGAAACCCGGGCCCTCGGCAACATTGCCGTTGAAATCAAGGATGAGCGCGGTCTCGGCACCGCTGTCATAGGCATCATAGAGACCGCGCACCAAGTCGAGCCAGTGGTAGTTCTTGATCGCCGGGTCGATCGAGGCCGGCGGAATGCGCACCTTGTCGCTGACCGCGACATGCAGGCCGCGCCGCAATTGCTCGGCATTGGCGACCGAGCCGAACGGCACGGCGAAGGCCATGAAGCGGTTGACCGCCTGGCGCGGGTCGCGGCTGAAGGTCGGCGAGGCGCCGCGCGTGCACAGCACCTCGACATAGGCTGCGCGGTGACCCGACAGTGCGACGCAATTGTGCAGGATTTCAGCCACGCCCTCGCGGTCGAAGGGGATCGTCATCCGCAGCTTTTCCAGCCCGCCGAAGAAGCGCTCGAGGTGCAGGTCGAGGCGGAAGAAGCGGCCGTTCCAGACATGCACCGTGTCGTAGGTGGCGTCGGAATGCAGGAAGCCCCAATCCAGCACCGAGATCTTCGCTTGCGACATCGGCAGGTACTGGCCGTCCAGGAAGGCGATGCCCTTGGGATAGGAATGCGGGTCGACGTGGCGGTCGCTGACCGCAGGCAGTGGCTTCGTGTCCTGTATTGCCGTCGTCTGGCTCATCGGGCTTCCTCTCGCGCAAGGCGGAATCCGCAGGCTATCGGCCCCAAGCGGAAGCGATAGAGCCACCCGCCCGGCGCTGTTCGTCCTCCAGGGCGAACCGGCCGATACATCGGACTGGAATTGCCCTACAATTGTGCGGCTCTGAACGGGAGGGGACATGGGCAGGCTTGGGACCGTCATCGCAGGCATGATGATTTTCGCCGCCGCGGGCGAAGCCAGTGCGCAGTGCGCGAAAGAAGGTGAGGACCTGTGCCAGGGCGGCCAGACCTATCGCTGTGAGAAGACAGGCAGCGAATTGACGCCGATCTTCCAGAACGTTCCGTGCGGTGTGAATGTGCCGACGCTGACCGGCACCTGGGTTGGCAACGGCCACCAGAGTCCGGCCGGCGACGCCGGCGCCGACTGGTCGATCGCCATGACGATCAATGAGGGCGGCGCGTCGATCGATTATCCATCGCTCGGCTGTGGCGGATCGCTGTCGCAGACGTCCAGGGACGACACTTCGGCGCAATACCATGAGAGCATCACTTACGGTCAGGACAAGTGCATCGACGGCGGCGACATCACCGTCAGGTTTTTCAAGGGGAACCTGTCCTGGACCTGGGTCGGCCAGGCGGACGGCCAGCCCTACAATGCGGTCGCCGTCCTGACGCGGCAATAGGCGGACTTGCCGCCTTATTCATCCTCGTCATCGGCGTCGAGCAGCCGTGTCGCGCGCCAGCGGGTGAGCACGATGTTGGTCTGCTCTATGACGAAGAAACGCGCCGAGTCGCGGTCGTAGCCCTCGCTTAGCAGCTTCTCGTAATCGGTGTGCATGTGGCGGATATGGGCAATGGTTGCGAGCCACACGGCGATGGTCGGCGGCAAGGTCTTCATATGAACCGCGCCGGCGTCGGTACGGATCTTCTCCATGTCGGCATAGGGCGCCAGCGGCAGAAGCGCGGTCAGCGCCTTGGCGATGGCGCGACGTCGGCCCGTCGGCGCTTTCATCGCTCGTTGCGGCCTTCCATGGTCGCCTCTGATATGGCGTCGGTCGAAGCGAAATAGGGCTTGATATCGATGACCGGCGTGCCGTCGAGCACGTCGATGGCGTCAAGATCGATGCGCCCGGTGGCGATGTTGAGTCCGACGAGCCTCGCCACATGCAGGCCGACCGGGTTCGGCCGGGCAGGGGAGCGCAGGCCGAATACGCCTTTCGCTTCAGCCGCATGGCGGGGTTTCTGCACAATCAGATTCCGCGGCGCGTGGTGCAGCCAGGACAGGATGATGACGTGGCTGGCGCGCTCCAGGCCCCGCAGGCCTTCACGGTAAGGCGGGTCGATGGTCAGCACCGCCGGCCGCCCGGTCTCGCGCGCGTTGCGCATGTTCTTCGGGCAGGCCTCCCGCGTCGTCCATGGCGAGGCGATGCGGCCGATGAAGACGATGCCGCCATCCGGCGGCATTAGTGCCGGGTCGGTTTCCAGTCTCTGCTCGCCTTCGCGCGCCTCGAACATTTCACGCGGTGCGGTCATTCTGCCCATCTTCCTGTTGGTGCATATCCTTGTCCCAAGATCGCTACACAGTTTTGGGAGGCATGGAGCGGGAAATCACGCATGCGGCATTTTCTTGTCCGGAAGCGACATAGCGCTTGCAAGGTTTGGAAAATCGACATAAACATATGTTTATATCTTTTTCAAAGAGAATACACTGATGCATGTTTCGCTAGACACCATGGTGGACACACTGAAGGCGGCGGCCGAATCCAGCCGGCTGCGCATATTGGCACTGTTGTCGCGCGGTGACCTCACCGTTTCCGATCTTACCGAAATTCTCGGCCAGTCGCAGCCGCGCGTTTCGCGGCATCTGAAGCTGCTGCTGGAGGCCGGGCTGATCGGCCGCTACCAGGAAGGGTCGTGGGCCTTCTTCCGCCTGTCGGACGCCGATTCCGCGCGCGACTTCGTGATGGGGCTGGTTTCCGGCATTCGCGGTGCCGACCCGCAGGTCGAGCGCGACCTGGAGCGGCTGGCCTCGGTCAAGCGCAAGCGTCAGGACCGCGCCACCGAATATTTTTCGGTGAACGCGGCGAGCTGGGACCATATCCGCTCGCTGCACGTGCCGGATCGCGCCGTCGAAGCCGCGATGCTGAAGCTGGTTGGCAAGCGGCCGTTCCAGTCGATGCTCGACCTCGGCACTGGCACCGGGCGGCTGCTGGAGATATTCTCGCCGCTCTACCGGCGCGGTGTCGGCATCGACATGTCGCGCGAGATGCTGACCGTGGCGCGCGCCAATCTCGACAAGGCAGGCATTTCGAATGCGCAGGTGCGGCAGGGCGACATCTTCGCGCCGCCGGTCGAGCGCGATGCCTTCGATCTCGTCACCATCCACCAGGTGCTGCACTATCTCGACGACCCCGCCCGCGCCATCCACGAGGCCGCGCGGCTTTTACGCCCGGCCGGGCGGCTGGTCATCGTCGATTTCGCGCCGCATGCGCTGGAGTTCCTGCGTGACGAACACGCGCATATGCGGCTCGGCTTTTCGGATCGGCAGATCAAGGAGTGGTTTTCCGAAGCCGGCCTCGATCTCGAGGATGCCCAAGAGTTCGAGCCGCGCGGCGGCAATGAGGCCAAGCTCACCGTCAAGCTTTGGCTTGGCCGCGACCGGCGCCTGCTGATCGCCGACCCTTCCAATGAAAGCCGCCAGGCCAAAGTTAGCTCGATAGGGGAAATCGCCTGATGAACCAGTTCCGTTTTTCCCGCCGCCCGGACATTGGCGACAAGGTCAGCGTTTCCTTTGAATTCTTCCCTCCGAAGACCGACGAGATGGAAGCGAGGCTATGGGACACGGTCACCCGGCTGGAGCCGCTGAAGCCGAAATTCGTCTCGGTGACCTATGGCGCCGGCGGCTCGACGCGTGAGCGAACCGCACGCACCATCGGCCGTATCCTGAAAGAGACCAGCCTGACGCCGGCGGCGCACATGACCTGTGTGGACGCCGCCCGCCATGAGGTCGACGCGGTGATCCAGGAATTCGCCGACATGGGCGTGAAGCGCTTCGTCGCCTTGCGGGGCGATCCGGCCGCCGGCGTCGGAACCGCCTATCGTCCGCATCCGGACGGCTACGCCAACGGCGCCGAACTGGTGGGGGCGCTGAAGGATGCCGGCGATTTCGACATCTCGGTTTCGGCCTATCCGGAGAAGCACCCGGAAAGCCCTGACTTCGCCACCGACATCGACATGCTGAAGCGCAAGGTCGACAATGGCGCGACGCGGGCGATCACCCAGTTCTTCTTCGACAATGATCTCTACGAGCGCTATGTTGAGCGCGCGCGCCGCGCCGGTATCTACATCCCGATCGTGCCCGGCATTCTGCCGGTGCACAATTTCACCCAGGTCGCCAATTTCTCGGCGCGTTGCGGTGCGTTGGTGCCGGCATGGCTGGCCGAGCGCTTCGACGGTTTGCAGAACGATCCGCAAACGCATGCGCTGGTGGCTTCGGCGGTGGCGGCCGAACAGGTGCTGGACCTGGTCGAGCGCGGGGTGGGCGACTTCCACTTCTACACCATGAACCGGGCTGACCTTGTCTTCGCGATCTGCCACATGATCGGCATCCGCTCGCATGAAGTGGAGGCAGCCGGGTCAGCCGCGGCATGAACAGGCTGAAAAAGCAAAAGGCCGGGAAAAACCCGGCCTTTCGAATCGGTTGGACTATTGGGTGCTGGTCTTCCCAACTTGGCGGGTCAGGGAAGAAAGCCCATAATAAGGGCTCCGATGAAGGCGAACGCAGCACAGATCATCAATGCGTTGATTGGCCTCGTAAGTCCCATGGCATAGCCTCCTCTTAAAGAGCTATGCCTAAGAGTCTAGGTTCATTTGGGCCACAGGCAAGCGGAAAATATGCTGCATTGCGACGTGATTGTGAAATTTGCGACTTCGGTTTTGCCGTTAGACGTTGAAACTCCTAGGCAAAAACCGGCTTAGGGCCTGTGAATAAATTATGGCGGCGCTGTGTCGCTGGCGTGTCAGGGCAGCGCCACCGGCATGGGCTCGAAAGTCGTACTTGACTTCCGGAAAGCACGTTGCGGAGATTCAATTAGAGGGGCTGGAGCGCCCTTTGCGGGTCCAGTTGGACGCGCGGCGATCTAACCTAGACCGAACACTCGCCCGTCGATGGTGACGAGGCCAAGCGCGATCAGCACCACGCCGCTGACTTCGAACAGTTCGAGCCGCTCGCCGAGGAACAGGAAACCAAGCAGCATGGCGCTGGCCGGCACGATGAGCGTGACCAGCGAGGCGTTGGTGGCGCCGGCCGAGGCGACGAGGTTGAAATAGAGGATGTAGGCGAAGGCGGTGGACAGCAGCGCCAGCGCCAGCACCGCCGCCCACACCGGGGGTGAGGCCGAGAACAGGCCAGCCGGACCATAGGTGAACAGCACGATCGGGATCATGATGATGGTCGAGGCGGTCAGCTGTCCGGTGGCGATGACCGGCGAGGGCACGCCCTTGAAGCGGCGGGCGATCATCAGGGCAATCCCATAGGACAGCGAAGCGCCGATCAGCGCGAATTTGGCCCAGACCGGCCCGCCGAGCCCGGCAAGCAGGCCGGGGCCGATCATCACCGCCGTGCCGGCGACACCAAGGGCGATGCCGACGAACTTGTTCCAGGAGAGTTTTTCGTCTGATGTCAGCGCGTTGGCGAAGATCAGCGTCCAGAACGGCGTCGTGGCGTTGAGCACCGAGGCGACACCGGCGCCAAGCTGGGTCTGGCCGGCGAAGATCAGCGAGAAGGGGATCACGTTGTTGGTGAGTGCCAGCAGGAAGAACAAGCCGGCGTGCGGAAGGGCGAGCCGGAAAGACGGTCCGCGCAGACCGAGATAGACCTGCAGCGCGATCGCGGCGATGGCAACGCGAAACAGCACCAGCACCAGCGGGTGAAGCTCAGCCACCGCGATGCGGGCGAAGAAGAACGAGCCGCCCCAGATCGCGCCGAGCAGCAGGAGCTGTCCCCAGTCCTTGAGCACCATCGGCCCGCGTGGCGTGGATGTCGCGGCTATTGCCATGTGATCGTCCTCCCAGACGGCCTGAATGCCAGCCAGTCAGGCGGAAGGCATATCGGGTTCGGCGACAAGGGCCACCCGAAACCTGATTGATGGCAGACGTTGCCGCCAAAGACCTAGCGCCGCCGCGTCAGGGCCGCGAGACACAGAATTGTTTTCATTAGCCGCTAGCTTGGATTAATTGTGCGCAGCCGAGGTGAGGATTCGTCCATGCAGCGATTCGAGAATGCCCGCGAGGCGGCACTGGCGCTTCGCCCGGACGATCCGATCTATTGCTTCCGCCCGCAGGTGCTGAAGGCCGATGCGCGGCAGTTCATGGGCATGTTCCCGGGCAAGACCGCCTATGCGGTCAAGACCAATGGCGAGCAGATCGTGCTGAAGACCCTGGTCGAGGCCGGCGTCAATGCCTTCGACGTCGCTTCGCCCGGCGAGTTCGCCGCCGTGCGCGCCGTCTCCGCCGATGCCGAGATGCTCTATATGCACCCGGTCAAGGCGCAGTCGGACATCAAGCTGGCGTTGGAGAAGTACGGCATCCGCGTCATTTCGCTCGACCATGAGGACGAGATCACCAAGCTGACGCGGGTGGTGCGCGCGCTTGACATCGATCCGGGCTCGATCAGCGTGTTCGTGCGGGTGCAGACCAAGGGCCTCGCCGCCTACGAATTGTCGAAGAAATTCGGCGCCGGGCCTGCCTATGCTGTCGAACTGGCGGAGCGGCTGAACCGCACCGGCTACAAGGTTGGCCTGTGTTTTCATGTCGGCAGCCAGATCGAGGACCCCGACACTTATGAGCGGGCGCTGGCCTCGGCCGACTGGGTGCGCAACCGGCTGACCTTCGACATTGCCGGGCTCGATGTCGGCGGGGGTTTTCCGGCCGAATACGGGCACGATCCCAACCGCAAGCAGATCGAGATGCCGTCGCTGGGCCAGATCATGTCGCGGCTGTCCGGCGATCTTAAAGAATACCAGTTCGACCAGATGCCGCTGGTCGCGGAGCCGGGCCGGGTGATCGTCGCGCGCTGCCTGTCGCTGATCGTGCGGGTGCTGCTGCGCAAGGGCAAGCGGCTCTACATCAATGACGGCATCTGGGCGTCGCTGTCGGATTCATGGACCGGCAAGATCACGCTGCCGGCACGCTTCATTCCCGACCCAGCGATCCGGTCGCGCAATGGCGAGGAAAAGAACATCGTGCCGTTCAAGGTCTGCGGGGCGACCTGCGATTCCGTCGACATCCTGTCGCGGCCGTTCTGGCTGCCGGAAACGGTCGACACCGGCGACTGGATCGAGATCGGCCATATCGGCGCCTATTCGCTGTCGCTCAGGACCCGCTTCAACGGCTTCTATCCCGACACTTTCGTCGAGGTGACGACGCCGTTCGACGAGGGCGACGCGCCACAAGGGTTTGCGAGTTTGGAGACGATGGCTGATTAAGTTTCTTCCTTCTCCCCTTGTGGGAGAAGGTGTCGCCGAAGGCGACGGATGAGGGGTGTTCCAGAGAACGCCTACGCCTCACTCCGCTGGAACACCCCTCATCCGTCTCGGCGCTCGCGCGCCGATCCACCTTCTCCCACAAGGGGAGAAGGAAGAGGAGCTAAAGCCTCGCCAGCAGATCCGGCGTTGGCCAGCCATCCACTGGCAGGCCAAGGCGCATCTGCTCCTTGCGGATCGCTTCGCGGGTGTTGGTGCCCAGGATGCCATCGACCGTGCCGACGTCGTAGCCCCTGGCTTCCAGCTTGGTCTGCAAGGCTTTCATCTGCTCGTTGTCGAGGCCGGTCTCGGGATTGCGCGGATCGAACTGCGGCGCGCCTGCCAGCCTGTTGGCGAGATTGGCCGCGGTCAGCGCGTAGGTGAAGGACTGGTTCCACTCAAGATAGACGTCGAAATTGTCGTAGGTGAGGAAGGCCGGACCCTTGCGCCCCATTGGCAAGGCTAGGCCGGCCTTCAGGCCGTTGTCGACCAGCGGCGTGCCGTTCGGGTTGGTGACCCCCCACAGCGCCCATTGCGACAGCGGCAATTTGTTGGTGCGTCCGGTCTGGTCCCACGGCATGTCGTCGGGCACGCGGACTTCCTCGATCCAGGGCTGGTCGCGTTTCCAGCCGCGCGACAGCACCTTGTTGGCCGTGGTCATGATGACGTCCGGGACACTGTTGCGCAGGTCGACCTTGCCGTCACCGTCGCCGTCGACGCCGCGCGCCAGATAGTCCGAAGGCAGGATCTGCGTCTGGCCGATCTCGCCGGCCCAGGCGCCCGTGACGTTCTCCGGCAGCACACCGCGATCGATCAGCATCAAAAGAGGGATGAGTTGCGGCCGGAAAAGCTGTGGGCGGCGGCAATCATGGGAGAGTGTCACCAGGGCGCTCAGCGTGTGGAAATCGCCCTGCACGGCGCCGAAATCGGTTTCCAGCGCCCAGAAGGCGGCGATGATCGGTGCCTGGACGCCGAACTGCTGGTCGGCGCGGGCGAAGACGTCGGCGTATTTCTTCAGGTTTGCCGCGCCTTGCTTCAGCCGGTAGGCCGAGATCATGCGGTTGGAGAATTCGATGAAGGTCTGGGTAAAGACACCCTGGGCGCGGTCGCGCGCCAGAACCTTGTCGTCGATGGTCGCATCCTCCAGCGCATCGAGGCCGGCGGTGCCGACGCCAGCCGCCTTGGCTTCCGCCGCCACGCCCTGCTTCCAGGCTTCGAAGTCGCCGCCGCATTCCTGCGCCATCGCCGGCAAGGCCGTGGCGCACAAGAACAGCGCCGCGAGGGCTTTCGAACGCAGTCGCATCGGCTTCCTTTCGACATTCAGGATCCCAAGGCGTCCTAGCGCAGCCATAGGGGCGCGGAGCTCTGGAGTACCGGCGGTTGCAGACTTTACCGCTGGCTCTGTCGAAAAGCAGGCGGCAGGCCCGGTGTCAACGGGTGTTCTGCGACAGCCACTTGTTCCTGGCGGCCTCGCTGCCGTTGAACCGGTGTCAACGGGTGTTGTGCCGCAGCCTGTTGTTGCTGGCGGCTTGGCTGCCGTTGAACCCCGGTATCAACGGCACTTCTGCAGGAATGATTTGATCCAACGTGGTGCTGCCGTTGAACCTGACATCAACGGGTGTTCTGCCGCAGCCACTTGTTCCAGGCGGCTTCACTGCCGTTGAAGACGTTGATGTCGGACTTGCCGGTCATGCCGGGAACGATGCCGGTTCCGGTATACTGCCAGAAGGTGAAGGGGTGGCTGCCGTATTTCTCGCGCGGATGGCCGGCAACGGAGCGCAGCCAGTAGGGGTAGCCGCGGAAGGTCGATAGCTGGTTGTCGTCGAAGAAATCGACCGAGGTGTAGATGATCGGCTTCTTGCCGTAGTGCCGTTCGACGATTTCGAGGAAGGTGGTCATCTCCGCGCGCACCGTGGCGGCGTCGGGGCGCAGCCTGCAGGTCGGCGATTTCGGGTTCCATTCCATGTCGAGGACCGGCGGCATCGCCGAGCGATCGACGGGGACATTCTGGATGAACCAGCGCGCCTGCTGGGCCGCGGGGGTGCAGAAATAGAAGAAATGATAGGCCGCGCGCGGAACACCGTTGGCTTTCGTGCGGGCCCAATGCTCGTTGAAATAGTCATCGAAGCGGTCACCGCCCTCGGTCGCCTTGATGAAGGCGAAGGAGATGCCGCTGGCCTTGGCCGCCGGCCAGTCGACCGAGGTCTGGTATTTGGAGACGTCGGTGCCATGAACGGCATAATTCCACGGCGCGCCGCTGTCCCATTCATGCGGCTTGGAATCGGCGAAGCGGGGCGCGTGCACGGCGACCGTCTGGCTGCTGGACGGCGACAGCGGCGAGAGATCGTCCACGGTCGAGCAGGCGCCGAGCAGCGTCAACATGAAAAGGGCCGCAAGACGGCGCATCGCAATTCCCAAGCCGGATTCAGCCGGTCACTGATGGGTCTGTGCACTGATGGCCGCCGCTTGGTCTGGCCCCCTCCGAGCGATCGCCCCACAGCATCGCCCAGCATCTTAATTTCGTGCATGTCGTTGTCCCAAAACCGCTGTGCACTTTTGGGCGACATGCATCCTGTGATCGCCGATCATGGTTGATAATCAGTTGACGGCGCTCGACAAGCACCACGATTTGCGGAAGCAATGGCGGCAAATCGATGACATAAGGCTCAGGCGAGAGCCTGGGAGGAAATAAATGCGGTTCGTCGTCAAGCTCATCAAATGGCTTCTCGGCCTGATCGTGCTGGCGGTCGCCGCTCTGTTTGCCTGGCTTTACATCGCGCCGCCCGAATTGATCCGCGTCGGCGCGGGCTATTCGGCCAAGATCGTGTGCTCGAATGTCTTCATCGCCGGCCGCGACCCCAAAGAGGCGCTTGCCGTCGACGTGCAGGCGCCCGGGCATCCTTTGCTGCGGCTGATGCGGGTTTCGGTGGACAAGAACCGAGGCACGGTTTCGGCGGGGCTGCTTGGCTTCCTCGGCAAGAGCGTCGCCGTTGCCCGCGACGGGCTGGGCTGCGCTTCGGTTCCCGATGGCGATGTCGGCAAGGCGCGGCACACGGCGATCCATACCGAGCCGTCGGCGGTCAGCAAGGATGCACTGTGGCCGGAAGGCGAGCGGGTCGATGCATCGCAGGATCCGGTGATTGCAAAACTGCTCGACGATGCGGCGCTGACCGGCACCGGCATGCGCGCGGTGGTGGTGGTCAAGAACGGCCGCGTCGTCGCCGAGCGTTATGGCTCCGGATTTTCGGAAAAGACGCCGCTACTCGGCTGGTCGATGACCAAGACGGTCAACGCCGCAATCATCGGCACGCTGGTCAAGGACGGCAAGATGGCTGTCACCGACAAGGGGCTGTTCGCGCCGTGGAAGGCCGACGGCCGTGCCGCAATCAGCCTTGCCGACATGATGGCGATGTCGAGCGGGCTGGAGTTCAATGAGGACTATGGCGACGTCGCCGATGTCACGCGCATGCTCTACCTCGAACCCGACATGGCGGGCTTCGCCGAAGCCAAGCCGCTGGCGGCCGAGGTCGGCAAGGTGTTTTCCTATTCGAGCGGCACGGCGGTGATGCTGTCGCGTCTGTGGCAAGGCGCGATCGGCGACAAGGCCAAGGCGCTGACGTGGCCGCGCACGGCACTGTTCGAGCCGCTCGGCATGCACAGCGCGGTGCTCGAGACCGACGAGCAGGGCACCTTCGTCGGCTCGTCCTATCTCTACGCCACGGCGCATGACTGGGCGCGCTTCGGCCAGTTCCTGTTGCAGGGTGGTGTTTGGAACGGCAACCAGGTCCTGCCGGCCGGCTTCGTCGACTGGATGCGGGAGCCGGCGCCCGCCTCGAAAGTCTACGGCAAGGGCCAGCTGTGGATCGAGGCACCGGGCGACGAGGATAGCCCCGGCGCAGGCGTGGCCGCCGGCCTGCCCAAGGACACCTACTGGATGGAAGGGCATGACGGGCAGACGGTCACCATCATTCCATCAGAACAGCTGGTGGTGGTGCGGCTTGGCCTGACGCCGACCAAGCTCGGCTACCGGCCGCAGACGATGGTGGGGGCGCTGGTGAAGGCGCTGCATTAGCAGCCTATCGGGGCAACGCTACCACGCCGAGCCAGGCATAACCGCGATAAAGCGTGCGGAAACGGAAGCTTGCGGCGGTTCGCCGAGATTCCGATTCCAGAACCTCGCGCAGGGTCGAGCGTGGTGCGACGTGGAATTTCCTGAGCCAGCCGCGCAGCAGGGTCCGGAACCAGCGCGGCAGGCCCTCCTGCTGGCCGAAGTCGACGACATGCAGCGAACCGCCCGGGGAGAGGGCGGCAAGTGCCGCGGACACCGTCTTCTCCCAGCCGGGGATCATCGACAGCGAATAGGATACGAAGACGCGATCGAAGCCAACGCGTCCGAACAGTGCCTTGGCATCGAATGCCGTGGCGTCGCCCTGAGCGAGCGTGACACGATCGACCAGGCCTTCGCGGGCAATCGCAGTGCTTGCCGTCTCCAGCATTTCGGCTGAAATATCAAGACCGAAGAAGCGGGCGTCTGGGTAGCGGCGGGCGGCGAGGACGATGTTGCGGCCGGTGCCACAGCCGAGTTCCAGCACGGTGCCGCCGACCGGTACATCGAGCCCGTCGATCAAACGGTCGCGGCCAAGCAGGTAGTATTTGCGGGTCAGGTCGTAGATGTGGCGCTGCCAGCGGTAGACGCCGTCCATCAGTTCGGCGTGGCTGGCCGGCAGCTCCGTCGTGCTCATGCCGGGCGCTTCACATAGAGGTGGAAGCCGCCATAGATGGCCGAACGGTCGCGGGCCGAGAATTCGCGCGAGGCCTCGTTCTGGTAGTCCCATTGGTCGAGCAGCGAGGTGGAGACGCGGCCGGGCAACAGGCTGGGTTCGGCGGCGGTGCGGAAGATGACGCGGGCGCCGGTGGAAGCGGTGCGGGTGATTTCCGCCCACAGCGCATTGAGCTGGTCATCGGTCATCCAGTCCTGCGCATCAAGCAGGACGAAACGGTCGACCGAGCCGGCATCCTTGCCGGCGAGGAACTCGATCAGATTGGCATGATGGATGGCAACGCGGTCGATGTTGCCGCGGATGGTGTCGTAATTCCGCTTTTCCAGATAGGCGGGCAGGGCGGCCTCGCCGGGCTCGGGATAGCGCCGGGCGAAGGCCTGCCAGGCGAAGTAGTTACTCTGCAATGGGAAATCGCAGGCGAGCTTTTCCAGTCGGGCTTTCAGCACGCTGGCCATAGTGCCGTCACCCGAGGTGATCAGCGAATCGTACTGCGCCGGCGGAATGCCGAGGCCGAACAGCGAAGCCTTGCGCGAGGTCGCCCATTTCAGCAGCGGTTTGTCGAAGACGGGCGCCAGTTCCTCGTTGAAGAAGCGCCGCTGCTCGCCGATGTTGCGGGCCTGCATGATGCCTGCCGGGTCGACGCCGAAGAACTTCGCAGTGCGATGGCCCATGGCGATGAACAGGCCGAGCAGGCCGGTCTGGTAGAAATTGCTATCGAAGACGGCGATGCGCCGGCGGCCGCGCCAGTTGCGGCGCTCCCAATAGTGACGGCTGACCGGATCGAGACGCGGCGCGATGAAACGGTCGTAGGCTTCCGAATTGTGGCTGGTATCGGCGGCGCCGAAGAAGCGGAACAGATCGCCCTGCGACGGCAAATGGCGTACCGCCTCCAGCTTCATGCGGTTCAGCGCGATATGCGCGGCGTTGAGGTCGACGGCGTCGACCCGTGCCGGCGAGCGGGTGAGGTAGGCCAGGATGTTGCAGCCGCCCGAGGCGATGGTGACGACGCGGTGGCCCTGGCCAAGCTGCATCGCTTCCATGTCGACATCAGGGTCTTCCCAGATCTGCGGATAGACGAGACCGGAAAACAGGAAGGCGAACAGCCGTTCCGAAATGCCGGCTTTCGACAGCGGGCGGTTCTGGTAGACGGCTTTTCCAACTTCCTTGCCGCGGCGAAAAACCAGATCCGAGGAGACGTCCGTCATGACAAGCTGATTCCCCATTTGCTTTGCCGCAAGCGGGTAACCCAGGGTCATGACAGGCCGGTGACAGCCTGTTGACGTCAGTTCAGGCCTTGCCAAACCCACCCGGCGTCGGCGTCGTCAGAATGACGGCGTCGCCCGCCTGAAGCACGGTCTGGTCGCAGGCCTTCAGCATTTCGATCGTGCCGTTCTTGCGACGGATCTTGGTCGAGCCGACCTCGCCGTCGCCGCCGCCATCCAGGCCTTGCGGAGGCCGGTTGCGATGCGAGGACAGGATCGCGCATTCCATCTTTTCGAGGAAGCGGATGGTGCGTTTGGTGCCGTCGCCGGCATTCCATCGGCCCTTGCCGCCGGAGCCTTCGCGGATGTGGAAATCCTCGAGCAGCACGGGAAAGCGCAGTTCCAGCACTTCCGGGTCGGTGAGACGCGAATTGGTCATGTGGGTGTGGACGCCGGAGGTGCCGGCAAAGCCGCGGCCGGAGTTCATGTGCCCGGCCGGTGAGCCGGAGCAGATCGTTTCGTAATATTGGTACTGCTTGTTGCCGAAGGTGAGGTTGTTCATCGTTCCCTGAGCATTGGCCATGGCTCCCATGGCGCCGAACAGCGCGTTGGTGACGTGCTGCGAGGTCTCGACATTGCCGGCGACGACTGCCGCCGGATAGGAGGGTTTGAGCATGCAACCGTCGGGGATGATGATGTTGATGGGCCGCAGACAGCCGGCATTCATCGGGATCATGTCCTCGACCATGACGCGGAAGGCGTAGAGCACCGCGGCGCGGGCGACCGGTTCGGGCGCGTTGAAATTGTTCTTCATCACCGGCGAGGTGCCGGTGAAGTCGACGGTTGCCTCGCGCTTTTGCCGGTCGACAGTGATCTTCACCTTGATGACCTGGCCGGTGTCGGTCGGATACTCATATTGCGAGGAATCCGGCAGCCGTTCCAGCACGCGGCGCACGCTTTCGGCGGCATTGTCCTGGACATGACCCATATAGGCCTCGACGACATCGAGGCCGAAATGCGCGACCATCTTGCGCAGTTCGGCGACACCCTTCTCGTTGGCGGCGATCTGCGCCTTGAGGTCGGCGATGTTCTGGTGCGGGTTGCGGGCCGGGTAGCGGTGGTCGGTGAGCAGCGTATGCAGTTCCTTCTCGCGGAATTTTCCACGATCGACGATGCGGAAATTGTCGAACAGCACGCCTTCCTCATCGACCGTGGTGGCGAGCGGCGTCATCGAGCCGGGCGCCGTGCCGCCGATGTCGGCATGATGGCCGCGCGAGGCCGCCCAGAAGAGGATCTTCTGCTTGATGTCGTCGAAGACCGGCGTCACCACGGTGATATCGGGCAGATGCGTGCCGCCATTGTAGGGGGCATTGAGGGCAAAGACGTCGCCGGGGTGGATGTCGCCGGAATTGAGCCGGATGATGGTTTCGACCGAGCGATCCATGGAGCCCAGATGCACCGGCATGTGCGGCGCATTGGCGACCAGGGCGCCGCTGTGGTCGAAGACGGCACAGGAAAAATCCAGCCTTTCCTTGATGTTGACGGAATAGGCGGTGTTCTGCAGCGTCACGCCCATCTGTTCGGCGATCGACATGAAGAGGTTGTTGAAGACTTCCAGCATGACCGGATCGGCTTCGGTGCCGAGCGCCGCCTGCCGGCGCTTTTTCTCGACGCGGCGCAAGAGCACATGGTTCCTGGCGGTGATTTGGGCCTGCCAGCCCGGCTCGACGACAACGGTCTGGTTCGGCTCGATGATCAACGCAGGACCGGCAATCCTGTTGCCCGGCTTCAACGCGTCGCGAAGGAAGACGCCGGAAGCACGCCACGCCCCTTCGGTGAAGATTTCGCGGGTCTGCGAAGGGCTTAAGGTGAGATCTTCGGTTGCTGAATCATTTTCGTCGCGGCGGGCACCGCCGGTGTCCGTGCCTTCGACGCCGACTGTCTCGACGATCATCGGCTTGTCATCATAGACGAAACCGAACTGCGCCTTGTGGGCGATCTCGAAATCGCGCTTGGCCTGGAAAATCGAGTCCGCCTCGAAATTCACCGGCAGTGTGGTGTCAGTGCCGTCATAGCGGATATGCAGCACGGGCTTCGCGGCAACGGCATCGTCGGCGATGCCTTGCGCCGAGAGCTCGGCGATGACGGTTTTTCTCAAGGTGGCAATAAGGGTGTCGATCTCGGTTCTGGACTCTTCGGCAAGAGGCTTCAGCAGTGCCTGCTGGCGTGAGGCAAAGACCGAGGCCAAACCGATGCCGTAGGCTGAAAGCAGACCGGAGAACGGGTGGATCAGCACCGCCTCCATGCCAAGCGCGTCAGCGACCAGGCAGGCGTGCTGGCCGCCGGCGCCACCAAAGCAGTTCAGGAGATATTCGGTGACGTCGTAGCCGCGCTGCACGGAAATCTTCTTGATGGCGTTGGCCATGTTCTCGACGGCGATGGTGATGAAGCCTTCGGCAACCGCTTCCGGCGGCCGGCCATCGCCGATCTCGGCGGCGAGCGCCGCGAATTTCTCGCGCACAATCCCGACATCGAGCGGCTCGTTCTGGCCGGGGCCGAAGATGGCGGGGAAGAATTCCGGCTGCAGCTTGCCCAGCATGACGTTGGCGTCGGTGACGGCCAGGGGGCCGCCGCGCCGGTAAGCGGCCGGGCCAGGATTGGCGCCGGCGGAGTCCGGCCCGGCACGAAAGCGGCCTGCCTCGTAGTGCAGGATCGAGCCGCCGCCGGCGGCGACGGTATGGATGCGCATCATCGGGGCCCGAACGCGCACGCCGGCGACTTCGGTATCGAAGGCGCGCTCATACTCGCCATCATAGTGGGCAACATCGGTGGAGGTGCCGCCCATGTCGAAGCCGATGACCTTCTCGAAGCCGGCGAGTTTCGCCGTCTCGACCATGCCGACAACGCCGCCGGCCGGCCCGGACAGCAGCGCATCCTTGCCCTGGAACATGTCGGCGGCGGTGAGGCCGCCCGACGACATCATGAACATGAGATGCGGGGATTGGTCGCTCTCTCCCGCCGTGACGCCGAGCTCCCGCGCCACCCTTTGCACATAGCGCGACAGGATCGGCGACAGATAGGCGTCGACCACCGTGGTGTCGCCGCGTCCGACCAGCTTGATCAGCGGCGACACCTCGTGGCTGACCGAAACCTGGCCGAATCCAAGCTTGCGGCAGATTTTTGCCACCGCCTTCTCGTGATCGGGATATTTCCAGGCATGCATGAAGACGATGGCCACGGCGTCGATGCCATCGGCCTTCGCCTGCTCGATCGCCGGCCGGCAGGCGGCTGCGTCGAGCAATCGTTCGACGCAGCCGTCGGCGAGCACGCGCTCGTCGACCTCGATGACGCGCTCGTAGAGCTGTTCGGGAAGGATGATCTCCTTGGCGAAGATGTCGGGCCGCGCCTGGTAGGCAATCCTGAGCGCATCGCGAAACCCCTTGGTGATGAGCAACAGGACGCGGTCGCCCTTGCGCTCCAGCAATGCGTTGGTGGCGACCGTGGTGCCCATCTTGATGTCGCCGATAAGGCCGGGCGGGATCGCGGCGCCGGAGCGCAGACCGAGAAGGTCGCGAATGCCCTGGATAGCGGCATCGGCGTAGGCTTCGGGGTTTTCGGATAGAAGCTTGCGCGGATGCAGCCCGCCTTGCGGGTCACGACCGATGACATCGGTGAAGGTGCCGCCGCGGTCGATCCAGAAATCCCACTTCGCGGTCATGCGGCATGCTCCGGCATTCTTGTCGATGCAATCTGTTAGTTCGCAATGGCTTGGCCTGCAACGGCCATGCGCATGATGTTACATGCGGACACGCAACGTTACGAAACCCATATCCATCTGATGCATTTTCTCTTCGACCGCCTACCGGCAACGGGGGCGTTACTAGAAGGAGAGATATCATGAAGAAACTTATTCTTGCTTCAGTTTCGGCTTTTGCCTTGCTTGGCGTCGCAGCCTGCAGCGACAGCGGCAAAGATAACACCACCACCCAGAGCACCAATCCGCCGGCCGCCGAACAGCCGATGAAGCCCGCTGCTCCGGCCGATAATTCCACCAAGCCCGCCGAGCCGGCTCCGGCAACGCCTGCTCCTGCCCCCGCGCAGTAATTAGTCTCAGTAGCAGTACTTTGTATCAGTAAGTGTGTCTTGGGAGGGAAGGCCGGCCTCGCGCCGGCCTTTTCTTTGCCGGTCATTCACAACCCCGACACCGGCCGTTATTGGCTTGATAGCGGGGACCGGTTGGCTCTATGAAGCGGGCCATGTCGATTTGGGATCGCCTCGGCGACTTCATCACGCGGGTTTCGTCTTCAGCCACGTCGGGTGTCGCCGACGTCGTCGAGGCCGTGCGCACGGTTTTCTCCGGCGATGCCGACCTGCGTCGCCGCGTCGCCTTCTCGGTGGCAATGATCGCGCTCTCGGCCAAGATGGCCAAGGCCGACGGCATCGTCACCCAGGATGAGGTGCGTGCCTTCCAGGAAATATTCGAAGTACCGCAGAAAGAAGCGCGCAACGTGGCGCGGCTGTTCGATCTCGCCCAGCGCGACGTGGCCGGTTTCGAGACCTATGCCGAGCGGATGGCGCAGCTTTGCGGCTCGGGCCATTCGAACTGTGTGATGCTGGAGGACATACTCGACGGCCTGTTCCACATCGCCAAGGCCGACGGGCTGGTGCATGAGCGCGAAGGCGTTTTCCTGCACCGCATTGCCGAGATTTTTCGCATCGACGAGGCGCACTACGAAAGCATCATGGCGCGGCACGTCAATCTCGGCGCCGGGGACCCCTATATTGTGCTCGGCATCGAGCGCGGCAAGCCGTTCGAGGAAGTCAGGAAGCGGTATCGCAAGCTGGTTTCCGACAACCATCCCGACCGGCTGATCGCGCGCGGCCTGCCGCAGGAGTTCATCAAGATCGCAACGACCAGGGTCGCTGCGATCAACGCCGCCTATGAGATGATCGAGCGGGGCCTGCGGCACGCATGAGCGGCTTCCTGCCCGACGAGCCACGTGCCGAGGTCAGGGTATCGCCAAATTTCGGGCCAAGGCGCGACATGCTCAGACCCGACATGATCGTGCTGCACTACACCGGCATGGCGACAGGGGCCGGGGCTGAAGCGTGGCTGTGCGATCCGGCCAGCGAAGTCTCGGCGCACTATCTCGTCCATGAGAATGGCCACATCGTGCAGATGGTCAGGGAAAGCGACCGCGCCTGGCATGCCGGCAAGAGTTCGTGGTTCGGACGCACCGACATCAATTCCTGTTCGGTGGGCATCGAGATCGTCAATCCGGGACATTTGCTCGGCTATCGCGATTTCCCCGGGCGACAGATCGACGCCGTGATTGGCCTGTGCAAGGGGATCGCCATGCGGCATTCGATCGTCGCCGAGCGGGTGCTGGCGCATTCCGACGTGGCGCCGGGGCGCAAGATCGATCCGGGCGAGAAATTTCCGTGGAAAGCCCTGTTCGAAGCCGGTGTCGGCCATCTCGTGCCGGCGGCCCCGATCAGGCGCGGAGCCGCGCTTAAGCCCGGTGCCAACGGTGCCGATGTCGAGGCGCTGCAGTCGATGCTGGCGCTCTACGGCTATGGTGTCGAGATATCAGGCATTTTCGACCATCAGACACGGATAGTCGTCGAGGCTTTCCAGCGGCATTTCCGGCCCCGTCTAGTCGACGGGCTTGCCGACGGCTCGACGATGCGCACGCTGCAAAAGTTGCTTGCTTCCATGAGACGCTGATCCAGGGTCAAGGCGCTGCCCAAGTAATCTTTTCCCCTGTCAGGTTACAAACTGTCACTCAAAGTGACTTGCTCCGCCTTCATTGGCGCCAATTCGGCCTTCAAAGGGCAATTCGTACAGTTTGTCGAACATCTATCCCCCCGGATGTTCCGATATTAATCAAGCCGTGCCGCGCGAAGATCTTCGCGTGGTCCAGACAGAACAGGATCACATGCAGAAATTGACCGTTGTAACGGCAGCTCTTGCTGCCGGCGTAATGACTTTTGCGTTCAGCGCCGCGAATGCCGCGTCACTCAGCCCGCGGGGCGATCAAGGGTTCATCGCGGTATCCGCAAAAAACGGCAAGGCCACGTTGGCCAAAGGCGGCAAGACGCAGGCAAGCCACGGCGCGAAGCGGGTTTCGGCCAAGGCGGAAAAGATAAGCTGGAAAAAGAAGTCCACCGCCAAAAGGCAGACGAAGCGCGGCCGCAAGACCATCGACATGACGACAACGGCATCGATTGGTCTCAGGAACGCGGCGGCGTCGACGGCCGCGGTGGCCAGCAGTGGTCAGTATTCCGCGATCGTCGCACGCTATGCCGCGAGCTACGGCGTACCGGTTTCGCTCGCGCAGGCCGTCATCAGGATCGAGAGCAACTACCGGCCGAACATGGTCGGCAGCGCCGGCGAGATCGGCCTGATGCAGATCAAGCCGGCAACGGCACGGATGATGGGCTACAACGGTTCGGCCAAGGGGCTCTTCGATCCGGATACCAACATCAAATACGGGATGAAGTATCTCGCCATGGCGCAGGATCTCGGCGGCGGTACCACCTGCGGCACGATCCTGAAATACAATGCCGGCCATGCCGCGACGCGAATGAACCCGGTGTCGGCCGCCTATTGCAGCAAGGTCAAGGTGCAGATGGCGGCGCTGTAGCCGATGGGGAGCCGGCCGCTTAGAGCGACGTGTGGTCATTCGACCGCACAAAGTACGCTCTAACACTTTGAGCTATGCCGGCTTTTTCGTTTGCGTTTTCGGACGTGAACCCCTTTATACGCCTTGCCAGCTGGCCGGGCGGCCGCACCCACAAATGCCGAAAGGCTGTGGGTGAGGAAAGTCCGGGCTCCATGGAAACACGGTGCCGGTTAATGGCCGGCGGGGGCGACCCCAGGGAAAGTGCCACAGAAAGCAAACCGCCACGATCTATCGTGGCAAGGGTGAAAGGGTGGGGTAAGAGCCCACCGCGCGACTGGCAACAGGAGCGGCACGGTAAACCCCACCGGGAGCAAGACCGAATAGGGGCGGTGCGAGGGGAAACCCTCGAGGGCTGTTTCCGGCTCACCGTCCGGGTAGGTTGCGTGAGGCGCATGGCAACATGCGTCCAAGATGAATGGCCGCCACGTTCTCGCACCGCAAGGGGCGAGGGCCATACAGAACCCGGCTTACAGGCCAGCTGGCAGTTTTCTCCCACGATATAGAAGGAAACCTTTTTAGATCAGCAGGTTGCGCCCTCGGGCGAACTTGTTGATTCAAGCTGTCAGCGGTTCATCCGTGCGATGTAGGACTCGTCGTTGCTTGAACCTGGTACGATTAAATCGTACCATCGATCAGCGAATGCCATCAGGAGCCTACAATGGGACAGGTCGACAAACGCAGCATCACGCTGTCGCTGGAACTGGCGGCGGCGGTGGACGATGTGGTCGCCGCCGGCGAGTATGCCTCGGCGAGCGAAGTGATCCGCGATGCGCTCAGGCAATGGAAGGACCGGCGCGATCTGCATGGCTATACCGTCGAGGAACTGCGCAAGCTGGTGCAGGAGGGAATCGACAGCGAGCCCGGACGATTTGCGTCGATGGATGAAATCAAGGCCGAGGCACGGAGGCGCTTGCGATCTGACGACGCAGCATGAATTTGCTGCCCATCGTTCGGAACGCGCGCGCTGAAGACGATCTGATCGCGATCTGGCTCCATGTTGCGCGCGACAGCGAGGCTGCTGCTGACCGGTTGCTCGACCGCATCGAGGCACGGTGGCAGCAACTGGCGATCTATCCCTTCTCGGGGGCCCCACGCGACGATATCGCGCCCGACATCCGTCATCTGGTCGTTGGAGATTATCTAACGCTGTATCGGGTCGGCGGCGACGCGATCGAAATCATCCGCGTGCTGCACGGCAAGCGCAACATCGAAGCTGACGATCTCGGCTCGTAATCGATTTGTCAGCCGCTGATTTTATCCAGCGATGCCTCGATCGCCTTCCAGAGTTCTTCCACAGGCTCGCAGCCGACCGACAGGCGAACGAAACCGGCGGGAACCGCATCGCCTCTTTTTGACCGCCGCTCGGCGGAAGTGTGGACGCCGCCGAAGGATGTCGCGGCATGCATCAGGTCGCAGTTGTTGATGAAATCCTCGGCCTTGTCTTCCGAGGCGAGTTCGAAAGAGATCAGAAAGCCGAAGCGCTCCATCTGGGCGCGGGCAAGGTTGTGCGACGGATCGCTTTCGAGGCCCGGAAAACGCAGGCCGCTGATCGCCCGGTGGCCTTTCAGCCGCCGTGCGATCACTTCAGCCGAAGCGCACATGCGATCGAAGCGCACATCCAGTGTTTCGAGGCCGCGATGCACCAGCCAGGCTTCGAACGGCCCGGGAATGCTGCCGGAAACTTCGCGCCAGCCGGTCACGGCGCTGATGATATCGGCATTGCGGCTGGCGACATGGCCGAACAGCACGTCGGAATGGCCGTTGGGCGCCTTGGTGTCGGCGGCAACAACGATATCGGCGCCATGGTCGAGCGGCCGCTGGCCGAAGGGCGTCATCGTCGTGTTGTCGACAACAAGGAGCGCTCCCGCTCTGTGAGCGGCTTCGGCCACGGCCGCGATATCGCAAATGTCCAGCCCCGGATTGGCGGGGGTTTCGACAAACGCCAGGTGGTAACCCTCGAAGCCGCCATCGAGGAAGGTCGAGGTCGGCCTGACATCGCAGGCGATGCCGAGCGGTTTGAGGAAGCGGTCGGCCAGCGCCCGTGTCGTGTGATAGCCGTCCGAAGGCAGCAGGATACGGTCACCGGCTTTGAGTACGGCAAAAACCGCCGCCGAGATTGCCGCCATTCCCGAAGGAAAGGCGACGCAGGGCGCGTCTTCAAGGTGGGCCAGCATATGTTCAACCGCGTCCCAGGTCGGGTTGCTGAAACGGCCGTACTGGTTGAAACCGGTGGCGTCGCCAGGCGCGTGAAAAATGGCGGCCATGGTCAGGGGCAACGGGATGGAATCGCCTGTCGCAAGCCCGCCGCGACGCAGATGAGGAAGTGCCGCCGCGCGTGATTTTGCTGTTTCAGACATCGAATTTCTAACCCTGTTGGCGACCGACGAGATGTAGCGCGACGCTATGCCCGGCAGCGGCTCGCGGCAAGCCGCGTCCGCTTGGGCCAGGCGGCTCTAAACGCTTCGTTAGGCTTAATGGACCATAAAGACGAGACGTGCCGTCAAGGCTGCTCTCATTGGTCGCGGCGCGCATGTTTGTGAAGCCTATTCCCGTTGACGCCCATAGTGCCCCATGATATCCCATTTCGATACTCAAGCCTTCGTTCCGCGTCAGGGTAAAGCGTACGCCAATCGGGCAGCCGCGGCGGCTGCGCGTTTGCCGGATTTTGCCCATGCGGACGAGGCTGAAACGGGGCAGGGAACGCGCTGCGGCGGTGCGTTTGACAAGATGGAGAGGGGTGCGGCGGCGCAAGCGGCTGTAACGCGTGATGGACCGGTTTCTGTCAAACACGGTGAGCAGGATCGATGCGAAGGGACGGGTGTCCGTTCCGGCGCATTTCCGTGCCGTCGTGCAGAAGCGCGGCTATTCGGAGCTCTACGCGCTGCGCTGCCTGGACCTGCCGGCGATGGATGTCGGTGGGCTGGACCTGCTCGACCGCTACGAGCAGCGAATCGCGCTCGAGGATCCCTTCTTGCAGACGGCGGACGACATGTCGTTCTTTTGCCATGGCGACGGCGCCTTCCTGAAGCTCGATCAGGACGGCCGCATCACGATGAGCGATTTCATTCGCGAGCACACCGGCGTTTCGTCGGAAGTGGCCTTTGTCGGGCGCGGCAATTTCTTTCAGATCTGGGAGCCGGGACGGCTTGCTGCCTATGGCGCGCAGGCGCGGGCCCGGCTTTTGCAGCTTCGGCAGGGGACGAAGCCTGGGGAGCGACCGGAATGACGGTGGGCCACGGCGATGACCTTCACGCCGTTGGCGGATCGGCCCGCCACATTCCGGTCCTCCTTGGCGAAGTGCTCGAGGCACTGGCGCCGGCGGAGGGCGACATCATCATCGATGGCACGTTCGGCGCCGGGGGCTACACCAGGGCCATTCTGGCCACAGGGGCTTCCGTGGTGGCCATCGACCGCGACCCCGACGCGATCGCCGCCGGGCGCGACCTCGAGGCGCAATCGGGCGGCAGGCTGAGGCTGGTGCAGGCGCCGTTCTCGACGCTGGACGAGCATGTCGAGAGTGCCGACGGCGTCGTGCTCGACATCGGCGTCTCCTCGATGCAGCTCGACCAGGCCGAGCGCGGGTTTTCGTTCCGCGCCGATGGACCACTCGACATGCGCATGGCGCGAGCGGGCCTCAGCGCCGCCGATGTCGTCAACAGCTTCAAGCCGGGCGACCTTGCCCGCATCTTCGGCTTCCTCGGCGAGGAACGTCATGCCGGGCGCATTGCTCGCATGATCGAGGCTCGGCGTGAAAAGCGGCCGTTCGAGCGCACGCTGGAACTCGCCGACGCCATCGAGACGCATATCGGCCGCGCGCCGAAGGACAAGATCCATCCGGCCACGCGCGTCTTCCAGGCGCTGCGCATCTTCGTCAATGACGAGCTCGGCGAACTGGCCAAGGCTTTGTTCGCGGCCGAACGCGCGCTGAAGCCGGGCGGCCGGCTCGCCGTGGTGACGTTCCATTCGCTGGAAGACCGCATCGTCAAGCGCTTCATCGCCGATCGGGCTGACGTCGCGACCGGCTCGCGTCACCTGCCCGAGGCTCATGCGCGCACCGCGACCTTCCGCAAGGCGGGTGGCGGCGTGACCGCCGGCGACGCCGAGGTCGCGGCCAATCCGCGCGCCCGTTCGGCCAGGCTGCGCGCGGCGATCCGCACCGAGGCGCCGGCGCGCAGCAGCGACTTTTCGATCTTCGGCCTTCCAAAGCTTCCTGGCATCGACCGGCCGGGAGAGAGGTGAGCACGTGTTTCGTACCAGCGACATTGTCCTGATCGCCGTCATGGTTTCGGCGGCGGCCCTTACCTACAAGACCAAGCGCGAGGCCGAGGAACAGCTGGCGGCGGTGCAGAAGATCCACGCCCAGATCCGCTATGAGGAGGACACGATCGACCTGCTCAAGGCCGACTGGAGCCTGCTCACCCAGCCATCACGGCTGCAGAAGCTGGCCGAACTCTACAAGTCGCAGCTCGAGCTCGAGCCGGTCAGCGCCCGCCAGATCGTCGGTATCGGTGATCTGCCGGCCAAAGCCCTGGACATTCAGGACATCCTGAAAGGACGCCAGGACGGCATGGCCGACAATTCCGACAAGGCGCCCTCGGGCGACAAGGATCCAGTGGTGACCGGAGGCATCGCCCAATGATCGGCAAACTGCTGAAACGCCGCGCGAGCACGAGCGAAGCCGGATCGATCGTGGTCGAGGGCGCCCGCAAGGCGACCGGCGGCAAGGGCAGGACGCGCATCGTGATGACGATGGCGGTGTTCTTCGGCATCTTCTCGATCATTTCCGGGCGGCTGGTCTATCTCGGCTTCCAGACCCCCGACATGTCGGGCGGCCCGCAGAGCCGGGTGACGGCATCGCGGCCCGACATTGTCGACCGCAATGGTGAGGTGCTGGCGACTGACATCAAGACGGCGTCGCTGTTTGCCGAACCGCGCCGCATCGTCGACGCCGACGAGGCAATCGAGAAGCTGTCGACGGTACTTCCCGAGATCGATTACGAGCAGACCTACCACAAGCTGAAGAGCGGCGCCGGCTTCGTCTGGCTGCAGCGGCAGCTGACACCCAAGCAGCAGGCCGACATCATGCAGCTTGGCATTCCGGGCTTTGGCTTCCGCACCGAAAAGCGCCGTTTCTATCCGAGCGGCGAGACCTCATCCTACATTGTCGGCCTCACCAACATCGACAACCAGGGCATCTCCGGCATGGAGAAGTATATCGATGAGCAGGGCCTGAGCGACCTGCAGGCGTCGGGCCTTGCGGTGGCGAAGGATTTGAAGCCGGTGAAGCTGTCGATCGATCTGCGCGTTCAGCATATCGTGCGCGACGAGATCGCCGCCGCCCTGGAGCGCTATCGCGCCATCGGTGCTGGTGCCGTTGTGCTCAACGTCAAGACCGGCGAAGTGGTGGCCATGGCCTCGGTGCCGGATTTCGATCCGAACAATCCCTACAATGCACAGGAAAAGGACCGGCTGAACCGGATGTCGGCGGGCCTCTATGAGATGGGCTCGACCTTCAAGAGCTTCACCTCAGCAATGGCGCTCGATTCCGGCAAAGCGACGATGGCGAGCCGCTTCGACGCCTCGCATCCAATCCGGGTCGGCCATCAGGCCATTCACGATTTCCACGGCAAGAATCGCGTGCTGTCGTTGCCGGAGGTGTTCCTCTATTCGTCCAACATCGGGTCGGCCAGGGAGGCCGAGCTGGTCGGCATCGAGGGGCACCGCGAATTCCTGCACCGCCTTGGAATTTTGGACAGGATGCAGACCGAACTGCCGGAAGTCGCCCGCCCGACTGAACCGAAGGTCTGGAAACAGGTCAATTCGTTCACCATCGCCTTCGGTCATGGTGTGTCGACGACGCCGCTGCAAGCGGCCGTCGGCTGCGCGGCGCTGATGAATGGCGGCTACCTGATCGAGCCGACATTCCTGGTCCGCAGCGAGCAGGATGCGATGGCGGTGGCCAAGAAAGTGGTCAGCGACAAGACAGTCGAGGGGATGCGCTACCTTTATACGCTCAACGCCGAGAAGGGCTCGGCCAGAAACGCCAGGGTCCCCGGCTACCGCGTTGGCGGCAAGACCGGAACAGCCGAGAAGGTCATCAATGGTCGCTACTCGAAGGACTTGAATTTCAATACCTTCGTCGCCGCCTTCCCGATGGACGATCCGCAATACCTGGTGTTTACGATTGCCGACGCCCCGCACCCGGAAAAACCTGGCATGACAGACGTCGCGGCCGCGAATGCGGGGGTCATAGCCGGCAATATCATCAGGCGTTCAGCGGCCATACTTGGCGTGAAGCCAGATTTCAGCCATGAAAATGGTGCAACGCTGGTTTCCTATCAGTGATTCTTGGGGCGCGCCGGCAACTGCGCGCTATTTTGTTGCGGTGAACGGAACTCGATGAAGCTAAAAGATCTAGCCGGTATCCTGCCAGTCGAAGGAACAGCTTCCGCCGACCTGGAGGTTACCGGGATTTCGTCGGATTCCCGCCAGGTAAAACCGGGCGTCGTCTTTTTTGCGCTCGCCGGTACCAAGGCGGATGGCGCGGCCTATGCCGCCGACGCGGCCGGGCGTGGCGCCATCGCGATCGTTGCAGGCCAGGGCAGCGCCATTGCCGGCCTGCCGGTACCGGTGCTGGCAGTCGATGATCCGCGCCTGGCGCTGGCGCTGAGTGCGGCACGCTATTTCGGCAAGCAGCCACAGACCATGGTCGCGGTGACAGGCACCAGCGGGAAGACGTCGGTCGCTGCCTTCACCAGGCAGATCTGGGAACAGGCCGGCCATGCCGCCGCTTCGATCGGCACCACCGGCGTGGTGGCGCCGGGCCGCAACGACTATGGCTCGCTGACCACGCCAGATCCGGTCGCGCTGCACCTGCTGCTCAGGGAATTGGCGGATGCCGGCGTCACGCACGCCTCGATGGAAGCCTCCAGCCATGGGCTCGACCAGCGCCGCCTCGACGGCGTGAAGCTGGCGGCCGGCGGGTTCACCAATCTCGGCCGCGATCATATGGACTATCATCCGACGGTCGAGGACTATCACCGCGCCAAGCTGCGCCTGTTCGATACGCTGCTGCCGAAGGGCGCACCGGCCGTCATCTTCGCCGACGATCCGTGGTCGGCGCCGACGATCCAGGCGGCGCAGGCGGCCGGGCTCGAGGTGCTGACGGTTGGCCGCCATGGCGATTTCCTCAAGCTGAAGCGAGTCGAGCACGAACGCCATCGCCAGCGCGCCGAGGTCGAGGCCGACGGCGTGCTTTACGAGATCGACCTGCCGCTTGCGGGCGATTTCCAGATTTCGAACGCGCTGGTTTCGGCGGGGCTTGCCATTTCCACCGGAACGCCCGTCGCCAAGGCCCTGATGTCCTTGGAGAAACTGAAGGGCGCGCCGGGTCGGCTCGATCTCGTTGGCACCACCGCCAACGGTGCGCCCGTGTATGTCGACTACGCCCACAAGCCCGACGCGCTGGAAAATGTGCTGGCCTCGGTGCGCCCGTTCACCACCGGCCGTGTCATGGTCGTGTTCGGCTGTGGCGGCGACCGCGACCGCGGCAAACGGCCGATCATGGGCGAGATCGCGACGCGGCTCGCCGATGTCGTCATCGTCACCGACGACAATCCGCGCTCGGAAGTGCCTGAAACGATCCGCGCCGCCATTCTTGCCGCCGCACCCGGGGCGATCGAGATCGGCGACCGGCGCCAGGCGATCCACGAGGCGGTCGGCATGCTGCATGCCGGCGACACGCTGATCGTGGCCGGCAAGGGCCACGAAGAAGGCCAGACGATCGGCTCCGAGACCTTGCATTTCTCCGATCATGAGGAAGTGCGCGCCGCGCTGCGGGAGCGTGCCGCATGAGCTTGCTTTGGACCTCCGAGGCTCTGGTTGCCGCCATGGATGGACGGCCGCTCGGGCCGATGCCGGACGGCATATCGGGCATTTCGATCGACAGCCGCAGCCTGCAGCCGGGCGATGCCTTCTTCGCCATCAAGGGCGAGGCGATGGACGGTCATGACTTCGCAACCGCTGCCATCAAGGCCGGCGCCGGCGTGCTGGTGGTGGCCGAAGGCAAGCTGCCTTCGCTCGGCCGGCTGACGGCGCCGATCATCGTCGTCGAGGACGTGCTGGCCGCACTTGAAAAACTCGGTGTCGCGGCGCGCGCTCGCTCGAGCGCCAAGATCATCGCGGTGACCGGCTCGGCCGGCAAGACCACCACCAAGGAAGCGCTGCGCCACGTGCTGTCGGCCGTCGGCAAGGTGCATGCCTCGGCGCAGTCGTTCAACAACCACTGGGGCGTGCCGCTGACATTGGCGCGCATGCCTGATGATTGCGATTATGCCGTGTTCGAGATCGGCATGAACCATCCCGGCGAGATCCGGCCGCTGGTGAAAATGGTGAGGCCGCATGTCGCGATCGTCACCATGATCGCGGCGGCGCATCTCGGCTTCTTCCGCAACCTGGACGAGATCGCCAGGGCCAAGGCAGAGATTTTCGAAGGGCTGGAGCCCGATGGCGCGGCGGTTCTCAACCGCGACGACGCGCGTTTCAAGCTTCTCGACAAGATGGCGCATGCCGCCGGCGTCGAGCATGTCTACGGGTTCGGCGAGAATGCGCGATCGACCTTCAAGCTGGTCAAATGCGAATTGCATGCCGACCATTCCGACATCGCCGCCAGGATCAGCGGCCACGATATGATCGCTCGTATCGGAGCTCCCGGCCGGCATATGGTGCAGAACGTGCTGGCGGTGCTGGGGGCGGCGCATCTGGTCGGCGCTGATCTCGACAAGATAGCCTTGGCGCTGGCCGATCTTTCGGCCGAGCGCGGGCGCGGCAAGCGCCATGTGCTGCGCCATCCCAAAGGGCCGATCACGCTGATCGACGAGAGCTACAATGCCAATCCGGCGTCGATGGCTGCTGCCATGGCGCTGCTCAACGCGACGCCGGTGACGGGCGAGGGCCGGCGCATCGCCGTGCTCGGCGACATGCTGGAACTCGGCGACCATTCGGCCAAGCTGCATGCCGCGCTGGCTGACCTCATCGTCGGCACCGGGACGCAGACCGTCTTTCTCGGTGGCCCGGAGATGCGGGCGCTGGCCGAGGCATTGCCAAGCGAGGTCAAGACGGAATACCGCGCCGGCGTCGATGACCTGAAGCCGGTGCTGCTTGCAGCCCTGCAGCCGGGCGACGTGGTGATGATCAAATCGTCGAAGGGCATCGGTTTTGCAAAACTGGTCGATGCGCTGCTGGGCAAATTCCCGGCGGAATCCGCAACCAGCAAACAGACCTAGATCAAGTCGGGGGACGAAAAGCGCATGTTCACACTGCTCGTCGATTTTGCGGACAAGATCTCGGTCTTCAATGTCTTCCGCTACATCACCTTCCGCACCGGCGGGGCGCTGATCACATCGGCGCTGATCGTCTTCATCTTCGGACCGACGATCATCAATTCGCTGCGGCTGCGGCAAGGCAAGGGCCAGCCGATCCGCGCCGACGGGCCGCAGACGCATTTCAAGAAGGCCGGTACGCCGACCATGGGCGGGCTGATGATCCTGTCGGGCATCATCGGCTCGTCGCTTTTGTGGGCGAACCTGTCGAGCATCTATGTCTGGGTGGTGCTGCTGGTCACGCTGGGTTTCGGCTCGATCGGCTTTTACGACGACTATCTGAAGGTGACGAAGCAGTCGCATCTCGGTTTTTCCGGCAAGGCGCGGCTGGCACTTGAATTCGTCATCGCCGGCATCGCCGCGTGGGCGATCATGCATAACGGCCAGGCGCCGTTCTCGTCGTCGCTGACATTTCCCTTCGCCAAGGAATTCATCATCAATCTCGGCTGGTTCTTCATTCCGTTCTCCTGCTTCGTCATCGTCGGCGCCGGCAATGCGGTGAACCTGACCGACGGCCTCGACGGGCTGGCGATCGTGCCGATCATGATCGCGGCGGCCTCCTTCGGCGTCATCGCCTATCTGTCCGGCAACGCCGTGTTCGCCGAATATCTGCAGATCCATTTCGTGCCCGGCACCGGTGAACTGGCTGTCGTGCTCGGCTCGGTCATCGGCGCCGGCCTCGGCTTCCTCTGGTTCAATGCGCCGCCGGCGGCGATCTTCATGGGCGACACCGGATCGCTGGCCATGGGCGGCCTGATCGGCACGGTCGCGGTCGCCACCAAGCACGAGATCGTGCTGGTTATCGTCGGCGGCCTGTTCGTGGTGGAAATCCTGTCGGTGATCATCCAGGTCGGCTACTTCAAGATGACCGGCAAGCGGGTGTTCCTGATGGCGCCGATCCACCATCATTTCGAAAAGCTCGGTTGGACTGAAAGCCAGGTGGTGATCCGCTTCTGGATCATCGCCGTGATCCTGGCGCTGGTCGGCCTGTCCACCCTGAAGCTGAGATAGGAAACACCCTTGATCCCCGCCGCATCCTTCGCAGGCAAGCGCGTTTCACTCTTCGGGCTCGGTGGCTCGGGGATCGCCACGGCGCGCGCGCTGATTGCCGGCGGCGCGGAGGTGCTGGCCTGGGACGACAATCCCGACAGCGTTGCCAAGGCGGCGGATGTCGGCATCGCAACCGCCGATTTGCACGGCGCCGACTGGGCAAAGTTCTCGGCTTTCGTGCTGTCGCCAGGCGTGCCGCTGACACATCCCAAGCCGCATTGGACAGTGGAGCTGGCGAAGGGCGCTGGTGTCGAGGTGATTGGCGACATCGAACTTTTCTGCCGCGAGCGGATTTTGCAGGCGCCGACGGCACCTTTCATCGCCATCACAGGCACCAATGGCAAGTCGACGACGACCGCGCTGGCCGCGCATATCCTGAAAGCCGCGGGACGCGACACCCAGATGGGCGGCAATATCGGCCGCGCGGTGATGACGCTCGATCCGCCGCAGCCCAGTCGGCACTATGTGGTCGAGTGCTCGTCCTACCAGATCGACCTCGCGCCCTCGATCAACCCGACGGCCGGCATCCTGCTCAATCTGACGCCCGACCATCTCGACCGCCACGGCACCATGCAGCATTACGCTTCGATCAAGGAGCGGCTGGTTGCCGGCAGCGAGACGGCCATCATCGGCATCGACGATTCCTGGTGCGCGCAGATCGCCGAGCGTCTGGAGCGGGCGGGACGGCATGTGATCCGCATTTCCAAGCGCCTGCCGCTGACCGATGGCTATTTCGCCGACGCCGGCAATCTGATGGAGGCGGTGCACGGCCGCTACAGCCGTGTCGCCTTCCTCGAAGGCATCGGCTCGCTGCGCGGCCAGCACAATGCCCAGAATGCGCTGGCAGCGGTTGCCGCTTGCCTAAGGGTCGGGCTGGACCTCGGCGAGATCCAGTCGGGGCTGGAGAGTTTTCCCGGCCTCGCGCATCGCATGGAGCAGGTCGGCCGCAAGGACCATGTGCTGTTCATCAACGATTCCAAGGCGACCAATGCCGATGCGGCGGCACCGGCGCTGTCGAGCTTTCCGCGCATCTACTGGATCGCCGGCGGCCTGCCCAAGGAAGGCGGCATCGAGCCGCTGCGCGGCTTCTTCCCGCGCATCGCCAAGGCCTATCTGATCGGCGAGGCGGCGCCTGCCTTCTCGGCGACCCTGGGCGAGGCCGTGTCCTACGAGATATCGGGCACGCTGGCCGCGGCGGTCGAGCACGCCGCGCATGACGCTGGTCGAGACGACAGCGGCGAGGTGGTGGTGCTGTTGTCGCCGGCCTGCGCCAGTTTCGACCAGTTCAAGAATTTCGAAATTCGCGGCGAAGCCTTCAGGCAAGCTGCGAATGCTATCGAGGGTGTGAAACCCATCGGAGGGGCACGATAATGCAGAGCCGTCTCGACAAAAGCCCGGTTGCGACATGGTGGTGGACGATCGATCGCTGGTTCCTGGCGGCGTTCCTGTCGCTGATGGGCCTCGGCATCGTGCTTTCCTTCGCAGCCAGCCCGGCGGTGGCCGAACGCATCGGCCTCGACAGTTTCCACTTCGCCACCAGGCAGATCATCTTCACGGTTCCGGCGCTCGGCGTGATGCTGGCCGTCTCATTCCTCGAATCGCGGCAAATCCGGCGCATGGCGTTGATCATGCTGTGCCTCATGCTGGTGCTAATGGTGGCGGTGCTCTACATCGGCGTCGAGGTGAAGGGCGCGCGCCGTTGGGTGTCGCTTGCCGGCTTGTCGATCCAGCCCTCGGAATTCCTCAAACCCGCCTTCGTCATCATGTGCGCCTGGCTGTTCGCCGAGCACAAGCGCCAGCCCGACATTCCGGGCAATCTGTTCGCAATGCTGTTGCTTGCCCTGGTCGTCTCGCTGCTGGTCGCGCAGCCGGATCTCGGCCAGACCATGCTGGTGACCGGCACCTGGGGTGTGATGTTCTTCATGGCGGGGCTGCCATGGCTGTGGATCATCGCGCTTGGCGGCGCGGGCGTTGGCGGTGTGTTCGCCGCCTATTCGGTGTTTCCGCACGTTGCCCTGCGCATCGACAAGTTCCTTACTGGCGAAGGCGACACTTTTCAGGTCGATATGGGACGCGAGGCGCTGATCAATGGTGGCTGGTTCGGCGTCGGGCCGGGCGAGGGTACCGTCAAGCGGGTCATCCCGGACAGCCATGCCGACTTCGTCTTCTCGGTCGCCGGCGAGGAGTTCGGGCTGATCATGTGCTTCTTCATTATGTCGATCTTTGCCTTCATCGTGCTGCGCGGTCTCAATACGGCGCTGAAGGAGCATGACGATTTCACCCGCTATGCGGTCGGCGGGCTCGTCACCGTCTTTGGCCTGCAGGCCGTCATCAACATGTGCGTCAACCTGCAGCTGGTGCCGGCCAAGGGCATGACGTTGCCTTTCATCTCCTATGGTGGCTCCTCGCAGATCGCCATCGCCATTTCGATGGGCATGGTGCTGGCGCTGACGCGCAAGCGGCCGGAAAAGCGCAAGCAGATGGGCTTTGCCCTGTCGCAACGCGCCGTGCCGGCGGAATGAGGCCGGATGTCCAAGGGTGTCATCCTTCTCGCGGCGGGCGGAACCGGCGGACATCTCTTTCCGGCCGAGGCGCTGGCGCATGAGCTGAACGAGCGCGGCTGGAAAGTGCATCTGGCGACGGATGACCGGGCCGAGCGTTTTGCCGGCCACTTCCCGGCCGCCGCCATCCATCCTATCCAGTCGGCGACGATGGGCTCCAAAAACCCTTTCGCCCTGCTTGGCGCCTTCTGGAAGATCTGGCGCGGCGTGCGCCAGGCCTCGGCCATCATTGCCAGGATCAAGCCGGATGCCGTCGTCGGCTTTGGCGGCTATCCGACCCTGCCGCCGCTCTACGCGGCGACGCGGCGCAAGGTGCCGACGCTGATCCATGAGCAGAACGCGGTGATGGGCCGCGCCAACCGGGCGCTGGCCGGCCGCGTCGACGCGATCGCCGGCGGCTTCCTGCCGCAGGACACGAGTGCGGCCGGCGCCAAGACGGTGACGACCGGCAACCCGGTTCGCCCACAAGTTCTGGAAGCGGCCAAGACGCCTTATGCGGCGTCGACGGGGGAAGAGTCGTTCCGCCTGCTGGTGTTCGGCGGCAGCCAGGGTGCCCAGTTCTTTTCCGATGCCGTGCCGGCGGCCGTCGCGCTGCTATCCGATGCCCAGCGCAAGCGGCTGGTGATCACGCAGCAGGCGCGCGCCGATGACGTGGCGCGGGTGAAGGCGGCCTATGCGGCCCTTGGTGTCGGCGTCGAGGTCTCGCCCTTCTTCACCGATATGGCGGCCCGCATCGCGGCGGCGCATCTGGTGATCTCGCGCTCCGGCGCCTCGACCGTTTCGGAGATCGCCGTCATCGGCCGGCCGGCGCTGCTGGTTCCTTATCCCTATGCGCTCGACCACGACCAGGCGGCCAACGCGGCGGCCCTTGCCGCCGCTGGCGGCGGCGAAGTGCACCCGCAATCCTCGCTCTCGCCCGAGCGCATCGCAACGCTCGTCGGCGGACTGATGGATGATCCCGAGCGGCTTGCGGCAATGGCCGCGGGAGCGAAATCGGCCGGCAGGCCGGACGCGGCACGGTTGCTCGCCGATCTCACAGAGGCTATTGCGTCGAAAAAAACCGTTTCGGATTTCAGGAAGGGGACGCACGCATGAAGATGCCGCAGACGATCGGCCTTGTGCATTTCATCGGCATTGGCGGCATCGGTATGAGCGGCATTGCCGAAGTGCTGCACAATCTCGGCTACAAGGTGCAAGGGTCCGACCAGGCCGACAGCGCCAATGTGCAGCGCCTGCGCGACAAGGGCATCGAATGCTTCGTTGGCCACAAGGCCGAGAATCTCGGTGATGCCGAAGTCGTGGTCGTCTCGACGGCGATCAAGAAATCCAACCCCGAGCTGAAGGCCGCGCGCGAGAAGCTGTTGCCGATCGTGCGCCGTGCCGAGATGCTGGCCGAGCTGATGCGCTTCCGCCAGGCGGTGGCAATCGGCGGCACGCATGGCAAGACGACGACGACCTCGATGGTGGCGACCTTGCTCGAGGCCGGCGGGCTCGACCCGACCGTCATCAATGGCGGCATCATCAATGCCTACGGCACCAACGCGCGCATGGGCGATGGCGAGTGGATGGTGGTCGAGGCCGACGAGAGCGACGGCACGTTCCTGAAGCTGCCGGCCGAGATCGCCGTCGTCACCAACATCGATCCCGAGCATCTCGATCACTATGGCAGCTTCGACAAGGTGCGCGAGGCGTTCCGCCAGTTCGTCGAGAACGTGCCGTTCTACGGCTTCGGGGTGATGTGCACGGACCATCCCGAGGTGCAGGCTCTGGTCGGCCGCATCGAGGACCGCCGCGTCATCACTTATGGCGAGAACGCGCAGGCCGATGTGCGTTTCACCAACCATCGCATGGCCGGTGCTGTTTCGGAATTCGACGTCGTGATCCGTGACCGTAAGACCGGCGGTCAGACGACAATATCGGGCCTGCGCCTGCCGATGCCCGGCCGTCACAACGTCTCCAACGCGACAGCGGCGATCGCGGTGGCGCATGAACTCGGCCTGTCCGCCGAGGCGATCAAGAAGGGCCTGTCGTCCTTCGCCGGCGTCAAGCGCCGCTTCACCCACACCGGCTCCTGGAACGGCGTCGACATCTTCGACGACTATGGTCATCATCCGGTTGAGATCGCGGCGGTGCTGAAGGCGGCGCGCAGCGCCACCAAGGGACGCGTCATCGCCATTGCCCAGCCACATCGCTTCACCCGGCTGCATGATCTGTTCAACGAGTTTTCCACCTGCTTCAACGACGCCGACACGGTGATGGTGGCGCCGGTTTACGCCGCGGGCGAAGAGCCGATCGACGGGGTGACCTCGGACGCGCTGGTGTCGCGCATTCGCGCCGGCGGCCATCGCGACGCCCGCTACATCGACGGTCCGGCAGCAATCGCACCGATCATCCGCGACCTGGCCAAGCCCGGCGACTTCGTCGTCTTCCTCGGCGCCGGCAACATCACCCAATGGGCCTATGCGCTGCCCAAGGAGCTTGGCGGGACCGTCTCATGATGCACGGCCAGGCTTTGATCGACAGACTTGGCGACCGGCTTGCCGGCCTGCGCGGCCGCCTCACGCCGAATGCCGAGATGGACAAGATCACCTGGTTCCGCGCCGGAGGGCAGGCCGAAGTTCTGTTCCAGCCGGCCGACGAGGAGGACCTTGCCGCGTTCTTGCGAGCGGTTCCCGAAGAGATCCCGCTGACCGTCGTCGGCATCGGCTCGAACCTCCTAGTCAGGGATGGCGGCATTCCGGGCTTCGTCATCCGGCTTTCGGCCAAGGGTTTTGGCGAGGCCGAGGTGATTGGCCCTACCACGATCAAGGCGGGGGCCGCGATACCTGACAAGCGTCTCGCGGCAGTCGCCTGCGAGGCCGGCATCGGTGGCTTCCATTTCTATCATGGCATTCCAGGCGCCATCGGTGGCGCGCTTGTCATGAATGCTGGCGCCAACGGTGTCGAAACGCGTGACCGCGTCGTTGAACTGCGGGCGCTCGACCGCAAGGGCAATATCCAGACCCTGAGCAATGCCGAAATGGGCTACGCCTATCGTCATTCGTCGGCACCTTCCGGGCTGATCTTCACCTCGGCGGTGTTCGAAGGCTTCGCCGAGGACAAGGCGGCGATCAAGGCGGCGATGGATGCGGTGCAGAACCACCGCGAGACCGTGCAGCCGATCCGCGAGAAGACCGGCGGCTCGACCTTCAAGAATCCCGAAGGCACGTCGGCCTGGAAGGAGATCGACAAGGCGGGCTGCCGCGGTCTGATGATCGGCGGCGCGCAGATGTCGCCGATGCACTGCAACTTCATGATCAACACCGGAACCGCGACCGGCTACGACCTTGAATATCTCGGCGAGACGGTGCGCACGCGGGTGCTGGAGAATTCGGGCATCCGGCTGCAGTGGGAAATCAAGCGCATCGGCAATTTCCGGCCGGGCCATGCCGTCCAGGAGTTTCTTGGGCAGCTACTTTAGCACCGCTGAAGTTCAAGTGATGCGTGAACTTCAACGAGACCAGAAATAGCCGTGTGACCGTTGCCGTAATGACTCAACGGCACGGTTTTCGCATCCATTTTCTCGGAAAGTGAATCTCTCGGAATCGTAAGCACTTGCCAGTGAATCAACTCTCTGATTCTCTGCTGGAAAGCGTTTCCTGATTTGAGTCGTTCGACGCGTTACCCGCGTTTTCCGTCTGGGGGGCAACCTGCCGGGAGACTCGGACTCAATGTTGCGGAAAATCTTGGTTTTTGGTCCGCCGTGAGAGGGGATGCCGGGGAATGAAAAGCAAGCATGTGGCCGTCCTGCTGGGTGGTTTTTCGTCCGAGCGGCCCGTGTCTCTGTCCTCGGGAAAGGCTTGCGCCGATGAACTCGAGAAGGAAGGCTACCAGGTCACGCGCGTCGATGTCGGGCGCGATGTCGGGTCGGTGCTCGCCGAACTCGGCCCCGATGTCGCCTTCAACGCGCTGCATGGTCCATTCGGCGAGGATGGCACCATCCAGGGCATCCTTGAGTATCTCGGCATTCCCTATACCCATTCCGGCGTGCTCGCCTCGGCGCTGGCCATGAACAAGGAGCAGGCCAAGCGGATTGCCAAATCAGTCGGCGTCCCGGTCGCCGAATCGAAGGTTGCCAGCCGTTTTGCCATCCAGGGCAAGCATCCGATGAAGCCGCCCTATGTGGTCAAGCCGGTCAATGAGGGTTCGAGCTTCGGCGTTGTCATCGTGCATGAGGGGCAGTCGCATCCGCCGCAGGTCATCGGCTCGTCGGAGTGGAAATATGGCGATACCGTCATGGTCGAGCGCTACGTCCATGGGCGGGAGCTGACCTGCGCGGTGATGGGCGATGTGGCGCTCGGGGTCTGCGAGATCATCCCGACCGGCCATTCCTTCTACGACTATGATTCAAAATATGTCGCTGGCGGATCAAAGCACGAATGCCCCGCAAAAGTTTCACCGAATATTTACCAAAAAATACAAACACTGGCGCTCAAGGCTCACCAAGCGATCGGCTGTCGGGGCGTTTCCCGGTCGGACTTCCGTTATGACGATCGTCACTCCGAAAACGGCGAGGTTGTCTGGCTCGAGGTCAACACCCAGCCGGGCATGACGCCGACGTCTTTGGTGCCTGAAATCGCCGCCCAGGCCGGGCACTCGTTTGGCGATTTGTTGAGTTGGATGGTGGAGGACGCTTCGTGTCTGCGTTGAAATGGGGGCAAGGCAAGGGGGAGGGCGCGGCCGGGCCGGCGCTGTTCGGTCTGCCGTTGTCTTCGGGCCATTTCGTGCTGCCGCGTGTGCTTCGCCGCCCGGTGCGCATTCTGGCGCGCCTGGGTGTGGGTGATTTCCAGGCGCCGCGCTTTTCCGCTGCTATTCTGTCGGGTGTGCTGATTGCCTCGAGCAGTGCCTATGGCGCCTATCTCGGTGGTGACGTCGATGGCATCGTTCAAGGCATCACGGCTCGCACCGGTTTCGCCGTCGATCAGGTCAAGGTGGTCGGCAATCGCCAGACTTCCGAGATCGATATCCTCGACAGGCTGGAACTTGATGGCTGGACGTCGCTGATCGGTTTCAATGCCGAGGCGGCGCGCGAGCGGATCTCCAGCCTGCCGTGGATCGAGGTTGCCGCGGTCCGTAAGGTCTATCCGCATACGCTGGAGGTGCGCGTCGAGGAGCGCGAGCCCTTCGCGCTCTGGCAGCAAGGCAATGATCTGTCCGTCATCGAGAAGGATGGCGCCGTGATTGCGCCGTTCTCGGGCGGCAAGCAGGTGCTGTTGCCGCTGCTGATCGGCGCCGGCGCGCCGGCCAAGGCGCCGGATTTCCTGGCCAAGATCGAAAAATATCCCGAGCTGGCAAGCCGGGTCAAAGGCTATGTCCGCGTCGGCGAGCGGCGCTGGGATCTGAAGCTGGACAACGGCATCACCGTCAAGCTTCCCGAGGATGGCGAGGATCAGGCGATCGCCGAGCTCGTCAGTATGGATCATGACAAGGGGCTGTTGTCGCGCGACATCGCCGCCGTCGACATGCGCCTGTCCGATCGGCTGGTCGTGCAACTGACGCCGGAGGCGGCGACGCAGCGCGAAGCCGCACTCAACGAGAAACCGAAGAGCCTGAAGCGCAAGCCGGAGACGAAGATATGAGCTGGCTTGGCGGTCATGGCGATGCCTCGTCGCGCCGGTCCGGCACCCTGACGGTGCTGGATGTCGGTTCGAGCAAGGTTTGCTGCATGGTGGCGAAGCTGAAGCCGCGTGATGACGGCAAGTTGCTGCGCGGCCGTTCGCACCGCATCCAGGTGATCGGCATCGGCCATCAGAAGTCGCAGGGCGTGAAGTCGGGTGTCGTCATCGATCTCGACCGGGCCGAGCATGCCATCCGCCTTGCCGTCGACGCGGCCGAGCGCATGGCGGGGCTGACGGTCGATTCGCTGATCGTCAACATGACGGCCGGCCGGCTGAAGAGCGAAACCTTCTCGGCCACCATCAACCTTGGCGGCCACGAGGCCGACGAGGCCGACATCAAGCGCGTGCTTGGCGCCGGCGCAAAGCAGGCAATGAAGGCCGAGCGCGAGGTGGTCCATTCGCTGCCCGTGGGCTTCTCGCTGGATGCCGAACGCGGCGTGCGCGACCCGCGCGGCATGGTCGGCGATGCGCTCGGTGTCGACATGCATGTGCTGACCGGTGACGCGGCACCGATGCGCAATCTGGAGCTTTCCATCAACCGCTCGCACCTGTCGGTCGAGCGCATGGTGGCGACGCCTTATGCCAGCGGGCTGGCGGCCCTGGTCGACGACGAGCTGGAAATGGGCGCTGCCTGCATCGACATGGGCGGCGGCACGACGACGATCTCGGTGTTTTCGGAAGGCAAGTTCGTCCATGGCGATGCCATCGCCATCGGGGGCAACCATGTCACGCTGGACATGGCGAAGGGGCTTTCGACCTCGCTCGATGCCGCCGAGCGGCTGAAAGTGATGCATGGTTCGGCGCTGCCGGGCAGCGCCGACGACCGCGACCTGGTTTCGATCCATCCGATCGGCGACGATGGTGACGTGCCGCTGCAGATCCCGCGTTCGGTGATGACGCGCATCGTGCGCGCCCGCATCGACGAGACGCTCGAACTGTTGCGCGACCGGCTGAACAAGTCCGGCTACGGCAATGCGGTGGGCAAGCGCGTCGTCCTGACCGGCGGCGCCAGCCAGCTTGCCGGCCTGCCGGAGGCGGCGCGGCGCATCCTGGGACGCAATGTGCGCATCGGCCGTCCGCTCGGCGTGGCTGGCCTGCCAGAAGCGGCGAAGGGGCCGGCCTTCTCGGCGGCGGTGGGGCTTCTGATCTATCCGCAGATGGCGAGCTTCGAGAGCCATCCGGCGAAAGGAATTTCCGGTCTCAGGATGACCGGAACGGGCGGAAAACTGCATCGCATGAGTCAGTGGTTGAGAGACAGTTTCTAATTGACGGGGACAGCCCCATAGGCGGCCGCGGCGGCGAAGCGGCGTGAAAAGGCAAAGGACGGAGACAATGACCATCAATCTGCAAAAGCCGGACATCACCGAGCTTAAGCCGCGTATCACCGTGTTCGGTGTCGGCGGCGGCGGCGGCAATGCCGTCAACAACATGATCACCGCCGGCTTGCGCGGTGTCGAGTTCGTGGTGGCCAACACCGACGCGCAGGCGCTGACCATGTCGAAGGCCGATCGGCTGATCCAGCTCGGCGCGCATGTCACCGAGGGCCTCGGCGCCGGGTCGCAACCCGAAGTCGGCCGCGCGGCGGCGGAAGAGTGCATCGACGAGATCATCGATCATCTGTCCAACACCCATATGTGCTTCGTCACCGCCGGCATGGGCGGCGGCACCGGCACCGGTGCTGCTCCGGTCGTGGCGCGCGCTGCCCGTGAGAAGGGGATCCTCACCGTCGGTGTCGTCACCAAGCCGTTCCACTTCGAAGGCCAGCGCCGCATGAAGACGGCCGACCTGGGCATCGAGGAACTGCAGAAATGCGTCGATACCCTGATCGTCATCCCCAACCAGAACCTGTTCCGGCTGGCCAATGACAAGACCACCTTCGCCGACGCCTTCGCCATGGCCGACCAGGTGCTCTATTCCGGTGTCGCCTGCATCACCGACCTGATGGTCAAGGAAGGCCTGATCAATCTCGACTTCGCCGACGTGCGTTCGGTCATGCGCGAGATGGGCAAGGCGATGATGGGCACCGGCGAGGCTTCCGGCGAGGGCCGCGCGATGGCCGCCGCCGAAGCGGCGATTGCCAACCCGCTGCTGGACGAGACCTCGATGAAGGGCGCCAAGGGCCTGCTGATCTCGATCACCGGCGGCCGCGACTTGACGCTGTTCGAAGTCGACGAGGCGGCGACGCGCATCCGCGAGGAGGTCGACCAGGACGCCAACATCATCCTGGGCGCCACCTTCGACGAAGAGCTGGAAGGTGTCATCCGCGTCTCGGTGGTCGCCACCGGCATCGACAAGACGGCGGCTGAGATCGCCGCCGCGCCGATCTCGATCCGCACGGCGCCGCCGAAGCAGGCCAGCCGTCCGGCCGTTGCCGCGGTGGAAAGCCGCCCGGCGCCGGTCCAGCAGGCAGTGTACGAGCCGCGCGGTATGGACCCGGTCGCCGAAGCCATCCATCTGGCCGAAGCCAATGCCGCGGCCATGGCCCAGGCCCGCCCGGCTCCCGTCGCCCAGGCGGACGATTTCCGCCCGCAGAGCAAGATCTTCCAGGCGCCGCCCGCACAGCCGCAGCCGGTGGTCCAGCAGATGATGCAGCCGGCTCCGCAGCCGCGTGAAATGCTGCAGCGCGAAGCCCCGCAGCCGGTTGCGATGGCACCGCAGCGGATGCCTCGCGTCGAGGACTTCCCGCCCGTCGTGAAGGCCGAGGTGGATGCCAAGAGCCGTCCGGCCGACCACGAGAACAACAGCGGACCGATGGGTCTGCTGAAGCGCCTGACCAACGGCCTGACCCGTCGTGAAGAGGAGCCTGCAAGGCTGCAGCCGGCGCAGCCGCGTGAACCCAAGCTGCGCCAGGCCGCACCCGAAGTGCGCCGTCTCGCCAGCCAGGACGCTCAGCTCTATGCGCCGCGCCGCGGTCAACTGGATGACCAGGGCCGCCTGACGCCGCAGGTCAGGTCGACTCAGGACGACGATCAGCTGGAGATTCCGGCGTTCCTGCGCCGCCAAGCCAACTGATTGGTAAACGGGTTGTAATAATTGTTAACAGGCAAGCAAGGAATTGCTTGCCTGTTAACGTTTAAAACGTTGCGATTTCAATCGCTTAGAAAGGTGTACATGTTCCAGTTCGCGGTTACAAAGGGTAAGAAACCGTGATTTGGAGACTCCCTCCCGGGACATTATCTTCGCTGCCTACCATAGTCGGTTTGCCGGGATTTCGGGGGAAGTAGCCCTGCCTGCCGATTTCAAACAAGAGCCGCGCCCTCGGGCTGGAGAAGCGGACCTAGGCATTACGGGCTTATGGGGATTGTCTTGCACGACTATCAGACGACATTGAAGACGCGCGCGTCGCTTACCGGCACCGGCGTCCACAGCGGCAAGGAAGTTTCGATCAGCTTTGTGCCAGCGGATGCCGACACCGGCATCGTTTTCCAGCTTTTCAAGGGTGACGAACAGGGCCGCGAGTTCCGCGCCCTGGTCTCCGAGGTCGGCGCCACCGACCTGTGCACCATGCTTGGCGATCCCGCCGGCGAGCATATCGCCACGGTCGAGCACATCATGGCCGCACTATTCGGGCTTGGCATCGACAATGTCGCCATCGAGATCGACGGCCACGAGGTTCCCATCCTTGACGGCAGCGCCATGGCGTTTGTCGAAGCCATCGACCAGGCCGGGGTTGAGACGCTGCCGATCAAGCGGCGCTACATCAGGGTCATGAAGCCGGTCCGCATCGAGAACGGCGCCTCCTGGGCGGAATTCAGGCCCTATGACGGCACACGCTTCGAGATCGAGATCGACTTCGAAAGCCCGGCAATCGGCCGCCAGCTGTTCGCTTCCGACCTCAATGCCGATATTTTCCGCCGCGACATCGCGCGCGCGCGCACCTTCGGCTTCATGAAGGACGTCGAGCGGTTGTGGGCCGCCGGCTACGCGCTCGGCTCATCGCTCGAGAACTCACTGGTGATCGGTGACGACAACCGCGTCATCAACATGGGAGGCTTGCGCTATCCCAACGAATTCGTGCGCCACAAGACGCTTGACGCCATGGGCGACCTGGCGCTGGCCGGCGCCCGCTTCATCGGCTGCTTCCGCTCCTATCGCGGCGGCCACAGGCTGAATGCCGCCGCACTGCGCCGCCTGCTGTCGGACCGTGCGGCGTTCGAGATTGTCGAGACGACGCGCCGCGAGCGTGGCCGCGCGGCCGAGATGAGCGCCGTCAACGCGCCGCTCTACGCGCCCTGGATGATTTGATTTTCTTAACTTTTTCAGAGTCCACGGCAGGGGACGGGTGTTGCATGAATGCACCACCTGTCGGCGAAATAGCACGGATGTTCAAGCTGCGCCCGACCGCCACAAAAATGTGCGATTGGCCGGAGATAGCGTTGCCGGGTAAGGCGATTATGGTTTATGGCTGCTGCCGTTGACTGGTGCATGTCGTCCAAAAGTGGGAGCCGGTTTTGGGACAACGACATGCAAAGCGCATTAAAGTAACGCCGAAAGGGCGGAATCCAATCATGTTCTTCAAGCGAGTTGGTCAATCGAAAGCGCCGCAGCGGGCTGCTTTCCTGGCGCTGTCGGTGGTTGTTCCATCGCTCTTCCTGTCGGCCTGCATGTCGTCGGAGAAAGATATCGACCTGTCGACCTATGTCGACCAGACCGAACCGGCCGATGTTCTCTACAATCAGGGCCTCGCCAATCTGAATGCCGGGCGCCTGCAGGAGGCGAGCCGCAAGTTCGACGCGGTCGACCGCCAGCACCCCTATTCGGAATTCGCCCGCAAATCGATGGTGATGGGCGCCTTCGCCGATTATCGCCAGGGTAACTACGATGAGGCTATCGGTTCGGCCAAGCGCTATCTCACGCTCTATCCGTCGACCGATGACGCCGCCTATGCGCAATACATCATCGGTCTGAGCTATTATCGCCAGATCAAGGACGTGACGCAGGACCAGAAGGAAGCGCGCCTGACCATGCAGACGATGCAGGATCTGGTGACGCGCTGGCCGACATCGGAATATGTCGACGACGCCAAGGAAAAGATCCGCTTCGCCAACGATCAGCTGGCCGGCAAGGAAATGCAGATCGGCCGCTACTATCTCGAGCGCCGCGAATACATCGCCGCCGTCAAGCGCTTCCGCACCGTGGTAGAGAACTATTCCAACACGCGTCATGTCGAGGAAGCGCTGGCTCGCCTGACGGAAAGCTATTACGCGATGGGGCTGACCTCGGAGGCACAGACCGCCGCCGCCGTGCTCGGCACCAACTACCCCGACAGCCCATGGTACAAGGATTCCTACAAGCTGCTGCAGAGCAATGGGCTTGCGCCGCGCGAGAATGCCGGGTCGTGGATTTCCAAGGCCGGGAAGCTGATCACCGGCGCCTGACCTCAGAGCATCGGACCGAAGCGTGCGCAGCGGTTTTCGGATTGATCCGATGCTCAAACAAAAAGATAGTGCGGCGCTGCGATTCCAATTGGTCGCGTGCCGCTCTAGGTCCAGGTTCTGATGCTTTCCAGACTGTCGATCCGCGATATCGTCCTGATCGAGAAGCTGGACATTGATTTTGCGCCCGGTCTTTCGGTGCTGACCGGCGAAACCGGCGCCGGCAAATCCATCCTGCTCGATGCCCTGTCGCTGGCGCTCGGCGCTCGCGGCGACGCCTCGCTGGTTCGCCATGGCGCGGCGCAAGGTCAGGTCATCGCCGTCTTCGACGTGCCGCGCAATCATCCCGCCCGAGCGCTGCTTGCCGACAACGCGATCGACGATGACGGCGACATCATCCTGCGCCGCCTGCAGACGGCCGATGGCCGCACCCGTGTCTTCGTCAACGACCAGCCATCCAGCGTGACATTGATGCGCGATGTCGGCCGCGCGCTGGTCGAAATCCACGGCCAGCATGATGAACGCGCCCTGGTCGATCCCGGCGCCCATCGCGAGGTTCTCGATGCTTTTGGCGGCCATCTCGGCGCCGTTCGTTCAACCGGCGAGGCCTGGCGGCACTGGCGCGCCTGCGAGCAGGAGCTTTCCCGACACCGCGCCAAGGTGGCGGCCGCTGCCCGCGAGGCCGATTATCTGCGCGCGGCGGTCGCGGAGCTGACAAAGCTCGACCCGCAGCCGGGCGAGGAGACCGATCTTGCCGAGGTGCGGGGGTCGATGATGCGGGCCGAGAAGATCGCATCGGAAATCCATGACGCGCAGGATGTGCTTTCAGGCCCGTCCTCGCCCCTGCCGCAACTGGCGAGCCTGTTGCGGCGGCTGCAACGCAAGGTGACGGAAGCGCCCGGCCTGCTCGACGACGTGGTCAAGTCGCTCGACGAGGCGATGCTGTCGCTCGACGCGGCGCAATCGGGCGTCGAGGCCGCACTGCGGTCCACCGAATATGATCCGCAGCGGCTGGAGAAGGCCGAGGAGCGGCTGTTTTCGCTGCGCGCGGCTTCCCGCAAGCACAGCGTCGCCGTCGACGACCTGGCGCAATTGCGCGACACGATGTCGGCCGACCTCGCCGATCTCGACGCCGGCGAGGAGCGCCTGCACGGGCTGGAGAAGCAGGCCGCCGCGGCGCGCGAGACCTACGACATTGCCGCCGCACAGCTCTCCTCGCTTCGTCATGCGGCCGCGGTCGGCCTGACCAAGGCCGTCATGGCCGAACTGCCGGCGCTGAAACTCGAGCGCGCCGCCTTCATCGTCGAGATGAAGAGCGAGGCCGAGGGCCGCATGGAAGAAGGCATCGACCAGATCGAGTTCTGGGTGCGCACCAATCCCGGCACAAGGCCCGGTCCGATGATGAAGGTGGCGTCCGGTGGCGAACTCTCGCGCTTCCTTTTGGCGCTGAAGGTGGCGCTGGCCGATCGTGGCTCGGCGCCGACGCTGGTGTTCGATGAAATCGACACCGGCGTGGGCGGCGCCGTCGCGGACGCCATCGGCCAGCGGCTGGCGCGACTGTCGAAGCGCGTCCAGGTGCTTTCGGTGACCCACGCGCCACAAGTGGCGGCGCGCGCGGCAACGCATTTCCTGATCTCCAAGTCGGGCAGCGCCGATCGCGTCGCGACAGGCATTGCCGAGATGGACCGGCCGGCACGGCAGGAAGAGATCGCGCGCATGCTGGCCGGCGCCACCATCACCGACGAGGCGCGCGCCGCGGCCGAGCGCCTGCTGCGCGAGAACACGGCCGCTTCCTGACCGCACGGTCGCCTGGCTGGCATGATCCGGGCCTTGGCACAGAGTCAGCTTGTGGCGCCATCCTGCTGTTTCAGCGCGGTTTTATCAGAATTTTGGCTCCCTTGAATCTGAAAGCTGATCTATGGTCGCGGACCATTGAAGCGCGTCGCGTCCGAACGGATTCGGGCGACGCGCTTTGGGTCTTTGTTTATGCATGTCGTTCTCCCAAAACCGCAGCCACTTTTTGGGCGACATGCACTGTGAGCCGGGTCTGAAACCATGTCGGAAAAACCAGTCGATGCCCTGACGGAAAGCGAGGCCGAAGCCGAGCTGAAGCGCTTGGCGGAGGAGATCGCCGAGCACGACCGGCACTACCATACCGAGGACGCGCCTGTTATCACGGACGCGGAATATGATGCGCTGACGCGGCGCAACCTCGCCATCGAACAGCGCTTCCCCGCGCTCGTGCGCGAGGATTCGCCGTCACGCAGGGTAGGTGCTGCGCCTGCGGAAGGCTTTGCCAAGGTGCGCCATGCGGTGCCGATGCTCAGCCTCGCCAAGGCCTATACCGATGAGGATGTCGCCGACTTCATCGAACGCGGCCGGCGATTCTTCGACCGCGACAAGGATCTCGACATCGCCTTCACGGCCGAGCCGAAGATCGACGGGCTGTCGGCTTCGCTGCGTTATGAAGGCGGCGTGTTCGTGCAGGGCGCAACGCGCGGTGACGGCACGGTCGGCGAGGACATCACCGCCAATCTCAGGACCATCGCCGACATCCCCAAGACCTTGAAGGGCTCGGGCTGGCCGGAGGTCATCGAGATACGCGGCGAGGTCTACATGACCTATGCGGAATTCGAGGCACTGAAGGAACGGTCGGCGGCGGCCGGCGGTCAGGATTACGTCAATCCGCGCAACACGGCGGCAGGGTCGCTGCGGCAGAAGGATCCATCCGTCACCGCCAGCCGCAACCTCAAATTCTTTGCTTATGCCTGGGGCTATACAACGGAGGATCCCGCTCCGACCCAATATGAATCGGTGCAGAGATTCGCCGATTGGGGGTTCAAGATCAGTCCGCTGATGGTGCGGGCGAAGTCGGCCGACGAGCTGATCGAGCACTATCATCGGATCGAGGAACAGCGCTCGTCGCTGGGTTATGACATTGATGGCGTCGTCTACAAGGTCGACCAGCTGGAACTGCAGCGCAGATGGGGTTTCGTCACCGGCGAACCGCGCTGGGCCGTCGCGCACAAATTCCCGGCCGAACAGGCGATGACGATCGTGCAGAAGATCGACATCCAGGTCGGCCGCACCGGCACGCTGGCACCGGTTGCGCGGCTTGCACCCGTCACGGTTGGCGGCGTCGTGGTCGAGAATGTCACGCTTCACAACGAAGACTATATCAAGGGTCTGGACAGCACCGGCCAGCCGATCCGCGACGGCATTGACGTGCGTGTCGGCGACACGGTCGTGATCCAGAGGGCAGGGGACGTCATTCCGCAGATCGTCAGCGTCGTCATCGACCAGCGTCCGCCTGGTGCCGTGCCTTACGAATTCCCGCATACCTGTCCGATCTGTGGCTCACCCGCGACGCGCGAGATCAACGAGAAGACCGGCAAGGAAGATTCGCGCCGACGCTGCACCGGCGAACTGATCTGTCCAGCGCAGGCCGTGGAAGGACTGCGGCACTTCGTGTCACGCGGCGCCATGGACATCGAAGGCCTGGGCGCCGAGAACATCGATATCCTCTTCAATGCCGGACTGATCAAGACAGCCGCCGATATCTTCACGCTCAGGGATCGTCGCCCCGCCGTCACCAAGGCGCTGGCCGAGCGGCGCGAGGAGCAGGCCAGGCAGCGCGAAGTCGCCTCGGGCAAGACGCGCAAGAATGTGCGCAGTGTCGAGGAACGCAACTACGAAGGCCTCGACAAGCTCTTCGCCGCCATCGACTCTCGCCGCGAGCCGGAACTCGATCGTTTCATCTTCGCGCTGGGCATCCGCCATATCGGCGAAACGACGGCCGCCGTGCTTGCCCGAACGTTTTCGACCATCGAGGAACTGATCCGCGTCGGCAAGGAGACAGCGGCGGCGGCCGATCCGCATACCGTTTTCCCATCGGTCAACGGCATCGGCGACACGGTGATCGGCGCGTTGCGCGATTTCTTCGGCAATGAGCGCAACGACGATGTGCTCGAAGCGCTGCTCGCGCAGGTCAAGCCGAAGCCGTACATCGTGAACGTCTCGGCTGACAGCGTGGTCGCTGGCAAGACAATCGTGTTCACGGGCTCGCTGGAAAAGATGACGCGCTCCGAAGCCAAGGCGATGGCAGAACGTCTCGGCGCCAAGGTGGCGGGCTCGGTTTCGGCGAAGACCGATCTTGTCGTGGCCGGACCGGGCGCCGGCTCCAAGCTCAAGCTGGCCAGCGAGCTCGGCATCGAGGTGATCGACGAGGACGCCTGGCTGGAGCGGATCGGCAAGACGTGATGGAGGGTGCATTCAAAGGGTTCGGCCAAAAGGCCATTCCGTTCCTGAAGGCGCTCGATTTCCACCAGAGCCGGGAGTGGTTCCTTGAAAATCGCGACCTGTTCGAAAGGGAATTGCGTGAGCCGTTTGGCGATCTGGTCGAAACGCTGACGGAGCGTTTCACAGCCGCGGGGCTCGGCCTGCGCGGCGACCGCAAGAAGTCGCTGTTCCGGATCAACCGCGACGTGCGCTTCGCCAAGGACAAGCGGCCATACAACAGGCATTTGTCCGCCATTCTGTCGCCCGACGGCACCAAGATGGAGCAGGGCGTGTTCTACGTGCATATCGGGCTTGAAGGTTGCTTTGCCGGCGTCGCCTGGTGGCAGCCGGAGGCCGCATTGCTGTTGGCGATGCGCAGGGCCATCGCGAGGCAACCCGACAAGTTTCGCGCCATGGTGAAGGCGTTGAAGAAAAACGGGCTCAAACTCGACACCGAAGGCTGCATGAAGCGCACGCCGCGCGGCTTCGAGCATGTCACCGATGCGGATCTTGTCGCCGCCATCCGTAATCGGCATTTTGTCGTTCGGCACGCAATCGATCCGGCTGGGATCCATGGTCCGGCACTGGTCGACGAACTCGTCGATTTTGCCGTGCGCGCCGAGCCGCTGCTCGACTGGGGCAGGGCGATCGAGGGCAAAGCCCTTGCGGACTAGCCTTTCGACAGGGCGCCGCGACGATCATTTCCGCTGATCGTTTGGCTCAAGCGAATTCGTGTGACAAGGCCGGTGGCGGTTCCTACATGAGGCCCTTGCCTAGGGAGTGGTCATGTCGGCAGAAGTAATTTCCGAAAGCCGCGCGAAGAGCGATTTCTGGCAGGGCGTGCGGCTCTCGATGCCTGTTGTCGTGGCGTCGGCGCCGTTCGCGGTACTGTTCGGGGCGCTTGCCGTCGACAACGGATTTTCCGTGCTCGAAGCCTTTCTGATGAGCGCGCTGGTCTTTGGCGGCGCCAGCCAGATGGTCGGCATCCAGCTGTTCGGCCAGCATGTCGCGCCGTGGCTGATCGTGCTGTCGATCTTTGCCGTCAACTTCCGCCATGTGCTCTATTCCGCCGGCATCGGCCGGCGCATCGCGCATTGGCCGATCATTCAACAGGCGCTTGGCTATTTCATCCTCACCGATCCGCAATTCGCGGTGGCCGAGGCGAGGGCGGCGTCCGGCCGGACGGTCGGCTTCGCCTGGTATCTGGGGCTTGGCCTGCCGGTCTATGTGTTCTGGGTGATCGAAAGCGCGCTCGGCGCGGTGTTCGGCAAGCTCATCCCCGACACGCATGCGCTGGGTATCGATTTCCTGCTGCCGATCTATTTTCTTGGCCTCGTCATGGGCTTCCGCAAGCGGCCCTTATGGCTGCCGGTGGTCGTCGCCAGTGCCGCCGCTTCCATCATCGCCTACAAGACGGTGGGCTCGCCCTGGCACGTCTCGATCGGCGCGATTGCCGGCGTGCTGCTCGCCGTCATCCTGCCGCCGCATCATAGCGGCGTGGGAGAGCGGCCATGAGCACGACATTCTGGATCATCATCGCCGGCGCGGTCGCCACCTATCTCACGCGCATCGGCGGGCATCTGGTCATCTCGCGCTTCGACAACATCCATCCGCGCGTCGAGGCGGGCCTCAACGCCGTGCCGGCGGCGGTGTTGACGACGCTGGTGGCGCCGGAGCTTTTGAATGCCGGGCCGGCGGAATGGGCGGCACTGGTCGTCACTGCCGTGGTTTCGCTGCGCGGCGGGCTGATGTCGATGTTTCTGGCGGGGGCCGCGGTGTTGATCGTCGCGCGGCAATTTGTTGGCTGATCTTCCAGGCGCGATCGGTTTGGACCGTTGGCGCTGCCCCTCATCGCCCTGCCAAGTATTTCTCCCCGTAGAACGGGGAGAAAGTGGCTCACCTCAAATCTTCGCGTCGTGCGGCAGCGGTGCGGTCGCTTTCTCCAGCCAGGCCAGCGTCTCGCCATCGAGCATCGGCCCGATCTCGGCCAGCACGCGCGCATGGTATGCGTCGAGCCATTGCAGCTCGTCGCGGGTCAGGAGGTCTGACCGCACCAGGCGGGTGTCGATCGGCGCCAGGGTCAGCGTCTCGAAACCGTGCATGGCGATGTCGCCGCCTTCGACCTGCGCCGCCGGCGTCACCAGGATCAGGTTCTCGATGCGGATACCGTAGGCGCCTTCCTTGTAATAGCCCGGCTCGTTGGACAGCATCATGCCCTCGAGCAGCTTTTCGGTGCCGGTGCGGGCAATGCGTTGCGGGCCTTCATGCACGGCGAGATACGAGCCGACGCCGTGGCCGGTGCCGTGGGCGAAGTCGCAGCCATGCTTCCACAACGCCATGCGGGCGACGGCGTCGATCTCCGAGCCGCGCGTGCCGGTGGGGAAGCGCAGCGTCGAAATGCCGATCATGCCCTTCAGCACCAGTGTGAAGCGTTCGCGCATCTCCTCGGTCGGCTGGCCGATCGGCACGGTGCGGGTGATGTCAGTGGTCCCGTCCTGGTACTGCGCGCCGGAATCGAGCAGGAACAACTCGCCCGCCTGCAGCTTGCGGCTGGTGGCGCGCGACACACGATAATGCATGATGGCGCCGTTCGGGCCGGCGCCGGAAATGGTGTCGAAGGACACGTCGCGCAGCGGCATTTGCGTTTCCTCGCCGGTCTGCCGGCGGCTCTCTTCCAGCCGGGTGACGACCGCGATCTCGTCGAGCGAGCCCGGTTCTTGGCGCTCCAGCCAGCACAACAGCTTGGCCACCGCGGCGCCATCGCGGCGATGCGCGGCTCGGGAACCGTTGATCTCGGCCTGGTTCTTCGTTGCGCGCGGGATACGGGCGGGATCGGGCGCGGCAATCACAGTGCCGCCATTGTCCTCGACCAGCATGCGCAGCCTGTCGGCGGCCAGCACCGGGTCGAGCGCGATCTTGGCGCCGCCCTTGGCAAGTGCCGCGATCGCCGCCTCGAATTCACCGGGTTCATGCGGATCGGCGAGCTGGGTGAGATAGGCCGCGACCTGGCGCGAGAATTTGCGCTTGTCCATGAACAGCTGATGCGACCCATCCGCTGTGAGGATGGCGAAGCCGAGCGCCAGCGGCGTATGCGGCACGTCGCCGCCTCGGATGTTGAAGGCCCAGGCGATGGAGGAGGGGTCGGTCAGCACCGCATGGGTGGCGCCGTCCTTGCCGATCGCCGTTGCCAGCCGCGCCAGCTTGTCCTTGGCGAGCTCGCCGGCAAAGCCGATCGGGTGAAGCTCGACGAGGGCCACCGGCGCCTCTGGCTGATCCTTCCAGATGATGTCGATCGGGTTCTTGTCGAGCGGCACCAGCGCCGCGCCTGACTTGTCGGCCGAGGCCTGCAACGCCTTGACCTCACTGACGGTGTGCAGCCATGGATCGAAGCCGAGCCGCGCACCCTTGCCGATGTTATCCCGGAGCCAGACAGCCGGAGGGTTGTCGACAAGGCTTTCGATCGAAAAGATGTCGAGATCGACCTCGCCCCGCACCTGCAGCGTATAGCGCCCGTCGACAAAGACGAAGGCGCGGTCGCGCAGAACGATGGCGACGCCGGCCGAGCCGCTGAAGCCGGTCAGCCATTTCAGCCGCGCCGAACGGTCGGCGACGTATTCGCCTTGGTGCTCGTCGGCGCGCGGCACGATGAAGCCGTCCAGCCCGTTGGCCGCCAGCCATTGGCGCAGCAGCGCCACGCGCGGCTTGCCGACTGCCGGGTCGCCGGCGGAATCGAAGGTCTGGAACATGGTGGGCCTCCTTGTATTCGCGCGACCGTAGCGTATGGCCCTGGAAATCGGAATCGATTTCCAGGGGGCGCAAACTGCTACAGCGTCGCTTGGCTGACAACCGGCTGGGCTTGGTCCAGGCCGGCCGGTCTCAATGCTTGAGGTGGATCGTCACCCAGCCTTCGCGGTGCAAGGTGCGCACATGGCGGAAGTTCTGGCCGACATAGGCCGAGACGACGGCGTCGCGCTGGCGGTCGAGGATGCCTGACAGCACGATCGAGCCGCCGAGCGCGATGTGCTCGGCCATTTGCGGCGCAAGCCGCATCAGCGGCCGCGCCAATATGTTGGCGACAATGAGATCGAAAGGCGCGCGCTTGCCAAAGATCGGGTGGTGAAAGCCCGGCGCGGTCACCGTTTCAATCAGCGCCTTGACGCGGTTGAGCCGCGCATTGGCGGCAGCGACCCTCACAGCCACAGGATCGATGTCGGTGGCCAGCACCGGAATATGCGCAAGCTTGGCGACGGCAATGGCCAGCACCGCGCTGCCGGTGCCGAGATCGAGCGCATTGCGCGGATGTTCGCGCCGCACCACCCTTTCCAGCATTTCCAGGCAGCCGGCGGTGGTGCCGTGGTGGCCGGTGCCGAAGGCAAGGCCGGCCTCGATCTCGATGGCGAGTTCGCCGCTGTGGCGCTTTCTGCGGTCATGCGCGCCGTGGACGAAGAAACGCCCGGCACGCACCGGCTTCAACCCTTCCAGCGAGCGCGCCACCCAGTCGATGTCGGGCAGGGCCTCACGTTCGACCGGCCTGGACAGCGCGAGGCCGGCAAGAACGTCCTTCACCCGCGCCTCGACCGCGTCGACATCGCCATCGGCATAGAGCGACACTTCGTGGATGTCCTGGTCCTCATCGACCTCGAGCACGGCGATCGGCAGGCCTTCATCCTCGAAGGCCGCCTCGAACGCCGCGAAAATGAGGTCAGCCTCGATCTTTCGGGTGATGAAATGAAGCCGCGTCTGGGTCATGAATGCGTTTCTTGTTTGAGCATGATCTCTGGACAAACGGAACCGTTTGTCTGAGAAAACCGGTTCCCGCTTTTGGGGATCATGCTCTAGCCCTTCGCCGCCAGCCGCTTCAATTTGGCGATTGCCGTATCCGCGCTTTCGCCATAGGCGATCGTGCCGGCAAATTCGCCCTCGGCGTTGAGCAGCAGCACCGAGGCGGTGTGGTCCATCGTGTAGTCGCCGTCGCCGGTGTCGACCTTCTTCCAGTAGATGCCGAACGACTTGGCCATGGCATGGACCTTGTCCGGGTCGCCGGTGATGCCGGTGATGCGGTCGGAAAAATTGCTGACATAGGCGTTCATCACTTCCGGCGTGTCGCGCTCCGGATCGACAGAGACGAAATAGGCATGCAGGTTCTTGCCGTCGTCGCCGAGCGTCTTCAGCCAGCCGGCCAGTTCGAACAGCGTCGTCGGGCAGACCTCGGGGCAATGGGTGAAGCCGAAGAAGACGACGCTGGGCTGGCCCCTGAACGCGCCTTCAGTGATCGGCGCTCCCTTCTGGTCGACCAGGGTAAAGGCAGTACCGAAAGGCTCGCCGCCATAATGGCCACGGTACCAGTCGAAGGTCAGCCAGCCGATGCCGGCCGCCATCAGGACGAGAATGCCGACCAGAATAGAACGCATCATCAGTAAGGTCCGTCTGCAGAAATCATCGATGGCGCCGGCTCAGTGCCGCGCCAGCGCGACAGTCTTAGCGGTTCGACCCCGTCCAGGCAAAGTGCCGCGTTGCCGCAACAGCATATGGTGTTTGCGTATCTGCTTGCAAAGCCAAGCTGTTCGCCCCACCTGAGACCGGCAAACTCGAACCGCGGGAGACTCCCTTGCGAAAACTGATCGGCGGCGCGCTGGCCGCATGTGTTGTCCTTGGCGCCGGTGCGGCCGTCGCCGAGGAAGTCGGCAAGGTCGGTGTCGACTGGCTCGGCAACGACATCATCGTTGAGGCGATCAAGGATCCGAAGGTGGAGGGCGTGACCTGCCACGTCTCCTATTTCGATCGCGGCATCATCGACCGCCTGCATAAGGGCAACTGGTTCGAGGATCCTTCCGATTCCTCGATTTCCTGCCGCCAGACCGGACCGATCACCATCGGCGACATCGACATGAGCGAGGCCGGCGAGGAAGTGTTCAAGCAAGGCATCAGCCTGATCTGGAAGAAGCAGGTGGTGAACCGCATCTACGACAAGGCCAACGAGACGCTGATCTATCTGTCGCATTCGCGCCAGGTACAGAACGGCTCGGCGAAAATGTCGGTCACAACCGTGCCGCTCTACGGCCAGAACGTCGTGTGGACCAACGGCAAGCCGAAGTAGGTGGATCTAACTCTTTCCCGTCTGACGGACGATTGGCCCCGCTTGCGGGGCCAATCGCTCGGGGGTAAAGCCGCCGGCATGGATCGTTCAGAACATCTCGTCCCGAAGGACCCCGAGCCGCGCGTCCATCCGACCGCGGAATTGAAAGGGTGCAAGCTCGGCCGCTATGTCTCGATCGGCGAGCGGGTGGTGCTGCGCGAAGTGACGGTCGGCGATTTCTCCTATTTCGAGCGCCATTCGGAAGCGATCTACGCGACGATCGGCAAATTCTGCTCGATCGCCGCCAACAGCCGCGTCAACGCGCTGGACCATCCCATCGAGCGACTGACCCAGCACAAGGTCAGCTACCGGCCGAACGAGTATTTTCGCTGGCTGGGCGTCGATGCCTCGTTCCGCGAGCGACGGCAAGCGCAAGCCGTAGCCATCGGTCATGACGTCTGGATCGGTCACGGCGCGGTGATCATGCCGGGCCTGCACATCGGCAATGGCGCCGTCATCGGTGCCAATGCGGTGGTGACGCATGACGTACCGCCCTACACGATCGTCACCGGTGTGCCTGCCAGACCGCTCAGGCCACGTTTCGCCGCCGACATCGCGGCGCGGATCGAGCGCCTCGCCTGGTGGGACTGGCCGGTCGAAAAGCTCGCGAGGGCGGTTCCTGACATACAGGCCATGCCGATCGAGGCCTTCCTCGATCGCTGGGAAGACAGCGCGGTCTAAGCCGCACGCGAGCGCCTGGGCGTCCCGGGCATCAACGGGCTCATGCGCCGCGCTCTCCGGACTGAAACCCCTTCCGCCATGCTGGGGTGGCGCGGCGGAAGGGGCTGGAGGCAAACCGCTGTAAAGCGGGAAGGAACAGGCTCTCTGCCTGCGCGGCTACAGTGGCACTGAACCCATAAGGTGTGTTTTCCGCCCTGTGCGCGCAACGCGTGTATTCAATTGTGCCGGTTGTAGTGTTGCCGGTGGGAACCTGAACGGTCGCCGGTTGTTTCTCATCGCGCGACAGCCATTGAGGGATCTCGATAATGGAAAAGCTCTTCACCAGGATAGCCAACATCGTCGCCCGTGTTGCCGGCCTGCCGCCGACATTTGCCGTCTGCTGCCTGATTGTCATCGTCTGGGCGCTGAGTGGGCCGCTGTTCGGCTTTTCGGACACCTGGCAGCTGGTCATCAACACGGGCACGACCATCATCACCTTCCTGATGGTGTTTCTCATCCAGAACACCCAGAACCGCGATGGCGCGGCGATCCAGGCCAAGCTGGATGAACTGATCCGGGTCGGCGAGGGTCGCAATCATTTCATCGGCATCGAGCACCTGACCGAATCGGAGGTCGAGGAAATCCGGGATAAATGCGAGCGGGCGGCGAAGCGGCATGACGAGAAGATCGCAACGATGGCGGCAAAAAAGGCCGTGGCGCGGAAACGCGGGCCAAAAAAGCAGGCGGCCTGAAGCGTCAGGGACTTAATTCGAAATGAGCATCGGCTTCCTGTTTGAGCATGACCTCTCCACTCCGAAGGTCGGTGCATGCGGTCATGTTCATTGTTTCATGAAGGCAGCGAAAGGCTCCTTGTAGTCCGGATGCCAGCGCGACAGGGCGGGCCTGTTCTCGATGATGTCGCCGATCGCCCATGCCATGCGCTTTTCATCCAGCGGCCGTGCCGCCTCATTGTCCGGGCACAGGATGTAGAAGTCGCCCCGGGTCAGGGATTCCAGCATGAAATCAATAACCTGTTCGCCGGTCCAGGCGCCGGCCGGCTTTTCCGTCGCGCCTTCGGTCAGGCCGGTATAGGTGAAGCCGGGGATGAGCAGATGAGCGGCGACATGGGCGCCGGGTTCGTTGCGCAAGGCATGCGCCAGGCCTTCGGTGAAGGTCTTCACCCCGGCCTTGGAAACATTGTAGGCAAGGTTGCCGGGCGGCGTGGTGATGCCTTGCTTGGAGCCGGTGTTGATGATCAGGCCGGGCTTGGCCGTTGCCAGCATGCGCGGCGCGAAGGCCTCGACGCCATGCACGACGCCCCAGAAGTTGATGTCCAGCAGCCGCTTCCAGGCGTCTCGGTTTTCCCAGGGCTTTCCCGGGTTGTTGCCGACGCCGGCATTGTTCATCAGCAGCGACACGTCGCCGAAGCTGCCGAACGCCCTGTCGGCGAGACGGTCCACTTCTTCCGCCTTCGAGACGTCGGCGGCGACAGCGAGCACCGCATCATCGCCGGCAATGGCCGCCACCGCGCGCGCGGCATCGTCAAGGCGCGCGCCGCCAACGTCGGCGAGGACGATCTTCATGCCCATCAATGCAAGCCGTTTGGCGGCAGCAAGTCCAATACCGCTGGCCGCGCCGGTGATGACGGCGGTGTTGCCCGGGCCAAGCGCGGGCAGGGCGGTCTGGATCTCGGCATCGGTGATCATGGGCTATCGGTTCCTTCTTTCAGCAAGGCCGAACTTAGCGCTGGAACGAGCTTGCGCAAGCCCGTCTCCATCCTTGTCCGGGTTGACCAGTCCGGCCGAGGCTGCGCATGCTGCCTTGGCAAACGGAGATTTCCTGATTGACGGACTGGGTCGAAATTCTGAAGCAACAGACCGCCACCGGCGACCAGATGGGCCGCGAGGTGCCACAGATGCTGGCCAACCCCGATATCAGCGAGGCACAGGTGAAGACGCTGTTTTCCGCCCTGGAGAAACAGGCCGAATTCGTCGAGAAGCTGCGCATGGCGCTGGAAAAGTTCGGCCATGATTTCTCGATCATCAAGGCGGCGGAACGGCTGGAGGAGCGCTATGCCGATCTTGCCGCTTCGGTGGCGGAAAAGCTGAAAGCGATGCGCACGTAGAGCAATTCCAGGAAAAGTGTGGAGCGGTTTTCCCGGGAAAAGCGCGTAACGCTTTCCCTTGGGAATTGCGTCAAACAAAAGAGCTACTTTTCGACCACCCGAGCGAAACGCGTATCCGGCACGAGCCATACGGTCGCGACCATCACGTAGATCGCGACGCCAATCCATTGGCTGACAAAGGTGAGCGGGATCGCCGCGAGGTAGAAGGCGAGCGAGATCTTGCCCTTGCGGTCGCTGCCCAGTGCCCTGGCAAAGGCGCTGTCGCCGCCGTGAAGCCGGTGCAGAGCGCTGGTCAGGATGTTGAAGCCAATAGCGCATAGCGCAAGATCGGCGCCATAGACGGCGACCGGCACCGGCGCGAAATGATTCTCGCCCATGAAGGCCGTCGTTGCCGGCATCAGCGACAGCCAGAACAGCAAATTGAGGTTCGCCCACAGCACGCGGCCGTCGACGCGCTGCACGGTGTGGAACATGTTGTGCAGATTGTTCCAGTAGATGCCGACATTGATGAAGGACAATACGTAGCTGAGGAAGACAGGCCACAGTGGCACCAGGGCCGAGAGGTCTTCGCCATGCGGCACCTTCAGTTCAAGCACCATGATGGTGATGATGATGGCCACCACGCCGTCGGTGAATGCCTCGACCCTGCCTTTGCCCATGGAACTCCCCCGAATGTCAGGCAAAATCTACGCGATGGCGGGACGTGCGGCTACCCGCCATGTGGCTGGGCGACCGGAAGATGGCCAACCATGAAAGGCAACTGAGTATTGTCTGGCCGGCAGTCGACGAACGCCAGCTGGCGCCAGATCATTTAGCCGTTCGGTGTCTCGGGCGTGATATGCGCGCGCTGGCGTGGCATGCCAAGCCCGGTGTCCGGCGGCTCGCCGGCGGCCGGCCTGTCCTCGATCATGTGCATGGTGCGCCAGTGGCCGAAGCGGTAGTAGGCGGCGGCCAGCATCAGCGACGTGATCGAACCGGCCGGAAAACTCCACCACAACGCTTCCTCGCCGATCACGCCGCGCATGAAATAGGCAAAGCCGGTGCGCACGACCAGCACAGAGATCACCAGGATGATCAGCGGCGGCATCACCGCACCCGTTGCGCGTACGGTGGCGAACAGCACGATGGTGATGCCGAACAGGATGAACGACCAGGAGGCGACCTTGTTGATGTGAGCGGCGATGTCGATTGCCGTGCTGTCGCTGCTCAGGAACAGGCTGAGGATCGGGCGGTCGAAGACCCAAAGCAGCGCGACGAGAGCGCCGGTCAGTACAAGGTTGAAGCCGACGCCAGAGGCGGCGATGCGGCCGATCCGGTCCCAGCGCTTGGCGCCGACATTCTGCGCCGCCATGGAGGAGACCGCCGCACCGATGGCGAGCGCCGGCATCTGGATGTAGGTCCATAGCTGGGCGGCGATGCCGTAGGCGGCGGCGACCTGCGAACCGTAGGAATTGACGATGCCCATCACGGTTAGTGCTGCCACCGAGATGACGATCATCTGCAGGCCCATCGGCACGCCCTTGAAGACGACGATGCGCAGCAATGCGGGGTCGGGCCGCAGCAAGGCGAGATTGGCGCCGGCCAGCCGCAGCGGATGCTTGCGCGCATAGAGCACGACGAGGATGGCGATCACGCTTACGGTCTGGCCGATCAGCGTCGCGGTGGCCGATCCGGCGATACCGAGTTCGGGGAACGGGCCGATGCCGCGGATGAGCAGCGGGTTGAGCACGATGTCGAGGACGACGGCGAGCGCCATGAAGATGAAGGGTGTCCGTGAATCGCCGGCGCCGCGCAGCACGGTCATGACGAAGGACAGAAGGTTCATCATCGGCACGGCGACGAAGATGATGCGCAGGTAGGAGCGGGCGAGCGGCAAGGCGTCGGCCGGCGTGCCGAGCGTGTTGAGAATGCCGTCAACCCAGATCCAGCCGCAGACGGCAAAGACGACCGAGACAAGGAAGAAGAAGGTGGCGCTGGTGCCGACGATGCGGCGGGCTTCGGGCAGGTTGCGGGCGCCGACCGACTGTGCCACCAGGATAGTCGCCGCCATGCCGATGCCGAACACCGTGCCGAGGATCAGGAACAGCACGAGGTTGGCATTGGAGGTCGCGGTCAGCGCCGCTTCACCGAGGAAGCGGCCGACCCAGACGGCGTTGATCGAACCGTTGAGCGACTGCAGCACATTGGAGCCGAGCACCGGCAGGGCGAACAGCAGAAGTGTGCGCGGGATCGGACCGCTGGTCAGGTCACCGGTGCGCCGGCGCGAGGGCATTTCTTCGTCCATGGCTGCAACTCGGCGAAGTTTACGTGAGTCCGGTTCGCGATGATCGCCGATTCAACGAGACAGGTCGATGCGGCATCGGAAAAGATTGGCCCGAGATGTTCTGGCGTGCCTTGATCCAATCATGTTCTCAAAGCCTCCGGAATGGGATATTGATCGTCGCCGCGTGGGGCCGCATATCTTTGTTTGAGCATGATCTTTTCCGAAAACCGGTTTCCACTTTTCGGGGATCATGCTCTAAAATCTGATGGATAGACCGGGGGGATCATGTCCGATATTCCGCTTTTTTCTGAGCGCCTGAGCCGGCGCGCGTTTCTCGGTGCGTCAGCTTTGGGCGCGGCCTCCGTGGCTCTTTCGGCGTGCACCACGACGGACATGGCGACGCCGCCGCCAGTGGCCGCGCCGCCACCCGAGCCGGCTTTCGGCGATGCCGCAAGCATGTATGCGGCGCGCGTCGACGAGGGCTATCAACTGCCGGCAATCCCGGTGGCCAAGCTCGATCCGAAGTTCGTTCGCCAGATCGTGTCCGATCCGACCGGGGAAAGACCCGGCACGATCGTCGTCGATGTCTCCGAGCACTTCCTCTATCTGGTGCGCGACGGCGGCAAGGCTATCCGCTATGGCGTCAGCCTCGGCAAGGCGGGTTTCGGATGGACCGGCAGCGCGGTGGTTCAGGCGAGGAAGAAGTGGCCGGTCTGGACGCCGCCGCCGGAAATGATCCAGCGCCGGCCGGAACTGGCGAAATACAAGGACGGCATGCCGCCCGGCCCGCAGAGCCCGCTGGGCGCCCGCGCGTTGTATCTCTTCCGCGACGGCAAGGACACGATGTACCGGCTGCACGGCACGCCGGAGTGGGATTCCATTGGCAAGAACGCTTCGTCGGGCTGTGTGCGCTTCATGAACCAGGACATCATCGACCTCTACAGCCGCGTCGATGGACCCGCGCCGGTCTTCGTGCGTCCCAACCTTTCGGCTGCCGGCAAGATCATGGCCGTGTCGAGCAGGACGGCCGAGCCGATCGATGCTGGCGTGCCGAAAGACGCGGAGTTCCTGAAGTAAGCCTTCACCCTCTGCTCAGGCGGATGCGCCAAGCGCGCCCGCCCTGCAGTGATCGCTACTTCCTGGCGAGGCCGGGAAGCGTGACCTGATAGACCAGGAACATGGTGTCGACATTGGCGCCGTCATCGGCCTTGTAGGATGCGCCGGCCTGGAAACCGTCCTGGGTGAGGAAGTCGTTGTCATTGGCGACGAACAGGAAATAGTCGTCGGGCAGCTTCGGGTCGAGCACGCTGACCACCGACATCGCCTCCCACTTCTCCGAGAGGTTGTTCCTGTCGTTGGGCGCGCCATTGTGCAGGCCGAAGCGGCCGAGCTCGCCCTTGTCGTTGATGTCGATGAACGGCGTCAGCCTGGCCGGCGTCACTGACGGGTCGACAACGCCTTTGGGCGCGACCGGCTTGTCGGCGGCGTCGAAAGGACCGCCAGCGATGTCGGTTGCCGCGGAGAGATCGACGATGTTGATCTCGCGGTAGAGCGAGGTGTCGCCTTTCAGCCCCTGGCCGTTGTTGCTGTCGCGCGTGATCATCAGAAACGCCGTGTCCGACAGCGCCACGATCTCACTTTGCGCGGCCACCTTGGTCTTGCCCTTGGCATCCTTGAACACTGGCAGCGGCACGACATATTCGTGTGTCAGCTTCAGGTGGGAAAGGTCCGACGCGTCATAGACCAGCGCCCTGGTGTTCTGGCGGGTTGCCCCGGAATCGCCGCCATCCTGCCTCGCCGCCGATTGCAGCACGGCGATCAGGAACTTGCCGTCCGGCGTCATCGCCATGCCTTCGAGGCCCTGGTTGTTCTGGCGGCCGGTGTCGGGATCCTTGGGATCGGGGTCGGCAGCGCCGGGGCCGGGGTTGTCCGAGGAGAAGTTCGGTGCACCCTTGCGCATCGGCACCAGTGCAGCCGGCGGCTGGGTCGCCGACATCAGGCGGCCTTCGGCGGAAAACCGGTAGATGTTCGGACCATACTCGTCGGAGATGAACATCGAGCCGTCGGGCAGCCGCACGATCGCCTCGTTGTCGAGCGCGAGCTTGCCATTGGTGGCGACGGGCAGCATCGGCAGGTCGCCGCTTGCCGCACGCACATCCGACAACGGATCGAGCCCGGTGGTGTCCGCGCCCTTGTCGTCGGTGAGAAGCAGGCTGTCGGCCAGCGTCGCCTTGACGCCTGTCTGCTCCTGGCCGGCAGTAGGAGCGGCACCCGGCGCGACGGGGGAGAACTCGATGCCGATGGTGTTGAGACGCGGCCGGTAGTCGGTGGTGCCGGCGACATTGTAGCCGCGATCCGGCAGCAGCCAAAGCGAACCCTTGTAGCCAGACGCATCATGCGTCCAGCCTGATGTGTCGATCGCCATGCCGGAGCCCGAGCCGAACGTCTCGCCGAACTTGTCGCGCTGACCGGCCGGGATGCGGCCGACGCCGACCAGGCCCTTGTTGACGAGGCCGCCGACGGTCGCGGTGCTGTCGGCGAGCGCCGGCGTCAAGGCGGCGAACAATGCCAGCGCGACGCCAAGCGAGGCGGTTCGGTACAGGTGTTTCATGGATGATCCTCTTGTGACAAGCGAGCCGGAGCGGCCGAAGGATGAAAGCTGAAAGAGGTGGCACATCGACGATGCCGCGCGCGCCTCTCCAAAAGCGGTCTACGGCGCGAACGTGATGCTTGCGTGACAGCGCGCCACGCATGCCCGCCGACTTGCTCCCGCGCTGATAAAACCGTGCGCTGGCGCGACAGAATTGGTCACCCCGTCACGCATCGGTTCGACCAGGCATGATGTGTTCGTGCTGCACTGGACACTTATGTCCAGTGCATATATGGTGCTGCTTCTGACAGGGAGGGAGATGCCTTGGAGTCGCGCTACCGTGCAGTCGTCATCGGAGGTGGCGTGGTCGGCGCCTCGGTGCTCTATCATCTGACGCGGTTCGGCTGGAGCGATGTGGCGCTGATCGAGCGTGCCGAACTGACAGCCGGTTCGACATGGCACGCCGCGGCTGGTTTCCACGCGCTCAACGCCGACCCCAACGTCGCGGCGCTGCAGGATTACACCATCAACCTCTATCGCGAGATCGAGGCCGAATCCGGCCAGGACATCGGCCTGCACATGACCGGCGGCGTCAACATCGCCAGTGATCCCGCGCGCTGGGAATGGCTGAAATCGGCATGGGCGGTATTCCAGTCGGTCGGCATCGAGACAGCCCGCCTCGTAACACCGGAAGAGATCAAGGAAATCTGCCCGATCGTCGATGTCACGGGGGTGCTCGGCGGCCTGCATGATTCCAACGAAGGTCATCTCGATCCCTACGGAACGACGCATGCCTATGCGGGCGCCGCGAAGAAGCGCGGCGCCGACATCATCCTGCGCAACCGGGTCGTCGAGCTGAAGGCGCGCGCCGACGGAAGCTGGGACGTCGTCACTGAACAGGGCACCATCGTCGCCGAGCATGTCGTCAATGCGGGCGGGCTATGGGCAAAGCAGCTCGGCCGCATGGCCGGGGTCGACCTGCCGGTGACGCCGATGGAGCACCATTATTTCGTCACCGAGGACATCCCGGAGATCGCGGCGCTGGACCGGGAGATCGGCATCGCCGTCGACCTCGACGGCTTTTCCTACCTGCGGCAAGAGCGCAAGGGTGTGCTGCTCGGCGTCTATGAGCAGAATCCAAAACACTGGAACATGGATGGCGCGCCGTGGGATTACGGCATCGAGCTGATTCCGGAAGACATCGACCGCATCAGCCCGGAACTCGCCAAGGCGCATGAGCGCTTCCCTTGCCTGGCGACGGCCGGCATCCGCAAATGGGTCAACGGCGCCTTCACCTTCACCCCGGACGGCAATCCGATCGTCGGGCCAGTGCGTGGCCTCAGGAACTACTGGGTCGCCTGCGGCATCATGGCCGGCTTCAGCCAGGGTGGGGGCGTCGGCAAGTCGCTGGCCGAATGGATGATTTTCGGCGAGCCGCAGGCTGACATCTTCGGCATGGATATTGCCCGCTACGGCGCCTTCGCCGCCAACCGCTGTTATCTCAAGCAGACGACGCGGCAATTCTATTCGCGCCGTTTCGTCATGACCTTTCCCAACGAGCGGCTGCCGGCCGGCCGGCCACTGAAACGCCCCGGCGCCTATGACTGCATGAGCGCGGCAGGCTGCGAATGGACGGCGTCGTGGGGGCTGGAAATTCCGGCCTATTTCGCGCCGATGGGGTTTGCCGAGAACACGACGTTGCGGCGCTCCAACGCCTTCGACATTGTCGGCGACGAGGCGCTGCAGGCGCGGCGCGCTGCCGGCCTCGTCGATATCTCGGCCTATTCGCGCTATGCCGTGTCCGGGCCCGGCGCCGAGGCATGGCTCGACCGGCTGCTTGCCTGCAGGCTGCCGAAGCCGGGGCAGGCGAGGCTGGCGCCGATGCTCGGCCATGACGGGCGGCTCAAGGGCGACCTCACCGTCTTCAACTGGGGTGGCGGCGACTATTGGCTGATGGGCTCCTACTATCTCAGAGAATTCCACATGCGCTGGTTCGAGAGCCACGCGGCGGCGGGCGTCACCGTCACCGACCTTTCCGACACGATGAGCGGTTTCCTGCTGACTGGACCGAATGCGCGCAAGATCCTGGAGCGCTCGACGCATCAGGATGTGTCCGGCGTGGCACTGCCCCTCATGGCCTGCGGCGCATTCGACATCGGCATAGTGCAGGCTCGCGTGGCGCGGCTGTCGATCGCCGGCGAGCTCGGCTTCGAGATCAGTTGCCCGGTGACCATGCATGCCAGCCTGCGCGAGACACTGCTGGCCGCCGGCGAGGATCTCGGTTTGGCCGAGATCGGCTACTACGCGCTCAACGCGCTGCGGTTGGAGAAAAGCTTCGGCATCTGGTCGCGCGAATTCACGCAGGGCTACACGCCCGGCCAGACCGGTCTCGACCGCTTCATCGCTTTCGACAAGGGCGACTTCATCGGCCGCGCGGCGGCATTGAAGGAGCGCGATGGCGGCGCTGCTCGCCAATGCGTGGTGACCTTGGAAGTTGATGCCATCGATGCCGATGCCAGCGGCTTCGAGCCGGTCTGGCATCAGGGCCGGCGTGTCGGCTTCGTCACCTCCGGCGGTTACGGCTATGCGGTCGGCAAAAGCCTGGCGCTGGCGCTCGTCGACCGCGATTTCGCGGGCGAGGGCACCGCGCTTTCGGCGCATATCGTTGGCATAGAGCGGCCGGCGCGCGTCATCGCGGCCTCGCCCTACGATCCCTCGGGTAAGGTGATGCGGCAATGAGGAGGATTTCCGATGGTCGATGACGCGGCACGAGATAGCAGGCGCGAACGCCGGCGTGGACGGACCGGCGAGGCTGGATCGGAAACCAGCCGCCGGCCCAATTACCGCTCACTGAAGAACCCGTTCCTGCCGCAGCCGATCTTTTCGGATGATCAGGTTGCCGCGATCCACGACACGGCATTGCGCGTGCTGGAAGAGCTCGGCATCAAGGTGCTGCTGCCGCGGGCGCGTGAGGTTTTCGCCGACGCCGGCGCCCTGGTCGACCCGGACACCGACATGGTGCGCATCGGCCGCGACATGGTGACGGCGGCACTGGCCTCGGCGCCGAAGTCGATCCTCGCTCATGCCGGTTCTCGCCCCCGCGACCTCAGCCTCGAACTCGGCTCGATGACCTTTCTGGCCGGATGCGGGGCGCCGAACGTCACCGATCTCGAGCGCGGCAGGCGGCCGGGAACGCTGGCCGATTTCGAGGACCTGATCCGGCTGGTGCAGCATTTCGACGTGCTGCATATGCTGGGGCCCTGCATCGAGCCGCAGGATGTCGACAACCGCTTTCGCCACTATGCGGTCAACCGCGCGCAGCTGACGCTGTCCGACAAGTTTCCGTTCGTCTTCGCGCGCGGCACGCCGCAGGTCGAGGACGGCTTCGAGATGCTGCGGCTGGCGCGTGGCCTGTCGGAGGACGAGTTCCTGGCAAATGCCCATTGCTACACCGTCATCAACACCAACTCGCCGCGCCAGCTCGACATTCCGATGGCGCAAGGCATCATCGATTTCGCCAGGGCCGGGCAGGTCTCCGTCATCACCCCGTTCTGCCTGGCGGGCGCCATGGCGCCGATCACGGTCGCCGGCGCGCTGACGCTGCAGCATGCCGAAGCGCTGGCCGGGCTGACGCTGGCGCAGATCGTGCGGCCCGGCGCGCCGGTCGTCTACGGCTCCTTCTCCTCCAATGTCGACATGAAATCCGGGGCGCCGGCCTTCGGCACGCCGGAGCATGTCAAGGCGACGCTGGGCGCCGGCCAGCTGGCGCGCTTCACCGGACTGCCTTGGCGGTCCGGCGGCGGCAGCGCTGCCAACATCTCGGACGTGCAGGCAGCACATGAAACGCAGTTCGCGCTGTGGGGCTCGGTGCTGGCCGGGGCGACGATGTGCATCCACGCCGCCGGCTGGCTGGAGGGGGGCTTGAGCGTCTCCTTCGAGAAGATGATCACCGACATCGAGGCGCTGCAGACGGTGGCTGAACTGTGCATCGCGACGCCCGGCGACACCGATACGATCGGCTTCGAGGCGATCGCCGAAGTGCAGCCGGGCGGCCATTTCTTCTCGGCCGGCCACACGATGGCGCGCTACCGCACGGCTTTCTATGAGCCGCTGGTGGCCGACTGGTCGAACTTCGGCAACTGGACGCAAAGCGGATCGAAGACGGCGAGCGAGCGCGCCACCGGTGTCTGGAGACGCACACTTGCCGATTTCGTGCCGCCGGCTTCGGCTGTCGCTACCGCCGGCGTGCTCGATGAGTTCATCACGCGGCGCACCGCGGAGGGCGGAGCAGCACCGGTGTCGTGAGGCGGTGGCGGAATTGCAGCGATGAGGAGGAACCGGCGTCCTTCCCAGGCATTCATGGGAGTGAACCACGGAGGACGACATGGGTTTCGACCAGTATCACGAACCGCCTGAAGAACTGTCGCAGAAGGTACGGACCTTTGCCCGCATGATCACCTCGCTGATAGAGGAGGCGGAAGCGATCGGCTGGTACGAACAGCGCATGTCGGTGGAGAAGGACCCGCAGGCGCGCGCCATCATGAAGAACGCGCAGGGCGAGGAGTTCAAGCATTTCGGCATGGATCTCGAATTCCTGCTGCGCCAGAAAAAGGACTGGCGGGCGGAACTGAAGGAAATCCTGTTCACCACCGGCGATATCGTCAAGGCCGGCGAGAGAGGCGAGAAGAAGGTGGATTGAGGCCGCCGGCCTTTGACGTGGCAGCGGCTGCGTCAAATCAATCGCTGTCGCGCGCCACCAGTTCCAGCGGCCAGACCTCGCGGATGATGCGGGGACCTTCCGGACCGGCGAAGGCCGGGATCGAAGCCAGCAGCATTTCGGCCAGCCGCTGTCCCATCGGCTCCAGCGACGGACGGAAGGCGGTCAGCGCCGGGGAAAAATAGCGGCAAAGCGGCGTGTCGACGATGACGATCACTGCAATATCATGGCCGGGCCGGATGCCCATCTCGGCCAGCGCCTTGCAGCCGCCGAGCGCCATGGCGTCATTGTTGAAGATGATGGCGGTGGGCCGATCCTTGGAGAGCATTACGTCCGCCGTCACCTGATAGCCGCCGGCCTCGTTGATGAAGCCGTCGGCGATCAGGCCGGGGTCGACTTCAATGCCGTGCCGCTCCAGCGCCTTGCGATAGCCGTCCAGGAACAGGTAGCCGAAGTTGAGATCATGCGAAGGGCGGATGGCAGCGATGCGGCGATGGCCGCGCGCGACCAGCCGGTCGACGGCTTCATCACCCGCCCTCTCGAAATCGATATCGAGCGAAGGATAGGTGTCGCCGCCGGATTGACTTCGGCCAAGCGTTGCAAAAGGAAAGCCGGCCTTGCTGAGATAATCGATCCGATCGTCTTCCCGCCGTGTGTTGGCCAACACAACCGCGTCGGCTCGGCGCGTCTCAACCACACGGCGCAGCCTCTCCTGCTGATATTGGCCGGGCTCACCCATGACGACCATCAGATCCAGGTCATAGTCGGCGAGCCGCGCCTGCAGACCGGTCAGGAACGGGATGAAGAACGGTTCGCCATATTGCTGGTCGCCGGGATGCGGCTGCAGCATGAAGGCGATCGAACGGGTGGCGCCCTGGCGCAGGCTGCGGCCGGATTGGTTCGGCGAATAGTTGAGCTTTTTGGCCGCTTCGAGCACGCGCTGGCGGGTGTCGGCATTGACGTCGGCGCGGCCATTCAGCGCCCGCGACACGGTGCCGATCGAAATGTTCAGGTGACGCGCAAGGTCGTGGATGCTGGACGCCAAGGACAGTTCTCCCCCGACCTTGGCTAGCACCGGCTGCCGCTCAGGCCAAGGCTTCGGGATGATTTTCGCAGGCAGCCGATTGACATTCTACGCTATCGGGTGTGTTCTCGTAAACGTTTACGGAAAAACGTTTACGGTGATGCCGTGAATGCCGTGACATTCGGTCTGGAGGGACCGGACGGGAGGAATGCCGGATGATGAATGTCGTCCTCGTCGGCTGCGGAGCGATGAGCAGGCAGTGGCTCGATGCCGCCAGGCAGATCGACGGGCTTGCCATTGTCGGCCTTGTCGACCTCGACGCCGAACGGGCGAAGGCGCGGGCGCGCGAATACGATCTCACTAGGGCCGTCATCGGCACCAGCCTCGACGTCGTGCTCGACCAGACCCGGCCCGACGCCGTGTTCGACGTGGTGGTTCCCGCCGCCCGGCGCGCGGTTGCGTTCTCCGCCTTTGCCCATCATTGCCATTTGCTGACGGAAAAGCCGCTCGCCGACAGTCCGGAGAATGCGCGCGCCATCGTCGAGGCCGCGCGCCAAGCCGGGCGTGTCCATGCCGTCGTCCAGAACCGGCGCTATGTCGCCAATGTCAGGCGCATCAGGCGCTTTCTCGACTCCGGCGCCATCGGTGCCGCGACCAGCATCCATGCCGACTTCTTCGTCGCGCCGCATTTCGGCGGCTTTCGCGAGGAAATGGCGCATGTGCTGCTGCTCGACATGGCCATCCATACATTCGACGCCGCCCGCTACATGGTCGCCGGCGAACCGGCCGGCGTCTATTGCCAGGAATGGGAGCCGGCCAATTCCTGGTACCGGCAGGGATCGTCGGCAGCCGCGGTCTTCGATCTCGGCGGCGGCAAGCGGTTCACCTATGCCGGCTCCTGGTGCGCCGTCGGCTTCCGCACCAGCTGGGAAAGCACATGGCGCATCGTCGCCGAGCGCGGCAGCCTCATTTGGGATGGCAACGACGCGCTAAAGGCAGAGGTGGTGGTGCCGGGCCGCGACGGCCTGTTCGACAAAATCGAGGCGATCGAGGTTCCGCCGCTCGATCCAGCCGACCGCATCGGCGGCCATCTCGGCATCATCCAGGATTTCATGCGCGCGATCGAGACCGGCACCGAGCCGGAGACGCGCGGCACCGACAACATCAAGAGCCTGGCCATGGTCTTCGGCGCCATAGAGAGCGCCGAGACCGGGCGCCGGGTGGCGATCCCCACACAGGAAGGACAATGATGCCAAACCCGCTTCTCGACATCCGGATCGGCACCATGGTGCGGGCCAACCTCGATGATCCGGCCGCCTACATCAAGGCGATCCTGCCGCTGGGATTCGAGAGCATCCAGCCCTTCTTCTGGCAGACGCTGGGCGGCAAGGACCTGCCGCGCCTGGCCGGTCAGATCCGCGAGGCGATCGGCGATGCCGACGTCACAATGTCCTCGATCGGCGTCTTCGGCAATCCGCTGGAGAGCGGCGATGTCGATCGCGGCGTGCTCAAGGCCTGGGAAACGGTGATCGACAACGCGCATCTGTTCGGCGCCTCGACGGTCAGCGGCTTCACCGGTCGCCTCCGCGGCAAGCCGCTGCCGGAGAGCCTGCCGCGCTTCAAGGAAGTGTGGGGGCCGCTGGCAAAGCGCGCCGCCGACAAGGGCGTGCGCATCGCTTTCGAGAACTGCGCCATGGACGGCAACTGGGCTGGTGGAGACTGGAACATCGCCCACAACCCGGACGCCTGGGAGCTGATGTTCAACGAATTGCCCGATGAAAATCTCGGGCTGGAATGGGAGCCCTGCCACCAGCTCGTCTACCTGATCGACCCGATCCCGCAGATCCGCAAATGGGCGCCGCGCATCTTCCATGTCCACGGCAAGGACGCGACGGTCCGCTGGGACGTGATCCGCGAGCACGGCGTGTTCGGCCGCCTGCCGTTCGTCCAGATGCGCACACCGGGCTTTGGCGACAGCGACTGGACGAGGGTGATCAGCGAATTGCGGCTGGCCGGGTACAAGGGCGCCATCGACATCGAGGGCTGGCACGATCCGGTCTATCGCGGCGACCTCGAAATTACCGGTCAGGCGCGGGCGCTGGATTATCTCAAGCAATGCCGGGGAGGTGCCAGCTACCTGCAGAATCCGGCGTGAGTGCGGGCCGGCGGGAGGGCCGGCCAGCGAAGATTGCGGCGCACTGCCGAAGCGATCGTCGAAAACCCTCGGCTAGCGAGGAAACAAAGGGAGGATAAGTGCATGAGCATGACGATGAGAAGGACACTTCCGCGCTCGACCGTCGTGGCGGCGGCCACGGTGCTTGCCGCCGCAATCTCCACCTTGCCGGCGCGGGCGCTCGACGCTCAATGGTGCAAGGATGTTCACATCCGCTTCTTCGTCGGTGGCGCCGAGGGCGACGCCTTCGGCACCATCGTCTACAATGGCGCCAAGCAGGCGGCCGCCGATCTCGGACCGAAGGTCGACTACATCTTCTCCGGTTGGGACGTCGAAAAGATGGTGCAGCAATTGCGCGAGGCCGTCGCGGTCAAGCCCGGCGGTATCGCCATGATGGGCCATCCCGGTGATGACGCGATCATGCCGCTGGCCGAGCAGGCGCACAAGGACGGCATCAAGATGATGTACCAGAACGTGCCGGTGCCGAAGGTGACGGCGGCGTTCGGCGGCGGCTATGTCGGCGCCCAGCAGGAGCAGCAGGGCCGCGCGCTCGGTGCCGAGGCGTTCAAGCTGGCCGGGCTGAAGTCCGGTGACAAGGCGATCATGATCGGCCCGTTCGACAATGAGAGCCGGGGCGCACGCGAGCGTGGGACGGTGGCCGCGCTGAAAGAGGCCGGCGTCGACGTCATTCAAATCAATTCTGTACCCGAGTGGGCAGCCGATCCGAATCTCGCGATCCCGGTGATCACCGCTGCACTGCTCAACAATCCCACTGTGAAGGCGGTCGGCTATCCCGGTGGGCAGATGCTCGGCAATGTGCCGACCTACATGCAGGCCGCAGGGCGGAAGCCGGGCGATGTCTTCAATTTCGGCTTCGACACCAGCCCGCAGATCGTCGAGGGCTTCAAGGGCGGCTGGGTGCAGCTGACGGCCGACCAGCAGCCGTTCATGCAGGGCTATCTGCCGATCCTCAGCCTTTGCCAGCAAGTGGTGCTGGGGCTGGCGCCGATGAATGTCGACACCGGTGCCGGCTTCGTCACGCCGCAGAACTATGAGATCGTCTCAGAGCTCGCCAAGCAGGCGCTGCGCTGACCTCCCAAGGCTGCCGGCCGGGCCGAGCCCGGCCGGCAGGACTGCCGGCAACGAGGCCGGGATGCGACAACAGAAGCGAGGACCGCCATGGCCGAACGCATCATCGAATTGCGCGACATCAGCAAGTCCTATGGCCACGTCTATGCACTGGGCGGGGTCAATCTCAGCGTCGACCGCGGCGAGGTGGTCGGCCTGATCGGCGACAACGGCGCCGGCAAGTCGACGCTGATCAAGATCCTCTCCGGCGTGGTCAAGCCGACCAGCGGCGAAATCCTCATCCGCGGCAAGCCGGTGACCGGATGGAGCGCGGCGCGCTCGCGCGAAGCCGGCATCGAGACGGTGTTCCAGGACCGGGCGCTGGCCGTGCAGCAGACGATCGTGCGCAACATCTTCATGGGCCGCGAGCTCACCGGCTGGCTTGGCTGGCTGAAGGTCAGCAAGGAGATCGAGGAGGCCAGCCGGCTGATGCGCGAGATCGGCTTCACCTCGAAAGTGTTCACGCCGCATTCGATCGTCGGCCAGCTGTCGGGCGGCGAACGCCAGGGCGTGGCGATCGCGCGGGCCATCTACAAGCAGGCGGAACTGATCATCCTCGACGAGCCGACGACGGCACTGTCGCTGACCGAGACCGCCAAGGTATTTCATTTCGTGCGCCAGGTGCGGGCGAGCGGCCGCTCGATCCTGTTCATCGGCCACAACATCCACCACGTCTTCGACATCGCCGACCGCTTCGTGGTGCTCGATCGCGGCAAGGTGGCGCTGACGGCCGACCGGCGCGAGGTCAAGTCGGCGGAAGATCTCATCAACTTCATGGAAGACGTGGCGCATCCCGGCGGATTGCCGGGATTGCACGAGGCCGGTGACGTGGGGAGCGCAGCGCTGTGAGCAAGGCCATGGAACCCAATCTGCAGAACCCTCTCGGCGTGTCGCGCGGCGAGCCAGCCCGGAAAGAGTGGAAACACCCGTCCGATCACTGGCTGCGCGGTTTCGTCCTCGACAACCGCGCCGCACTCGGCACGCTCGGCGTGTTCATCGTCATGATGGCGGTGTTCATGATCGCCAACCCGACCGTCTTCACCACCTGGTACCTCTACAGTTCCGTGCTGACCACGCTGCCGGTGGCACTGTTCGTGGTGGTGCCTCTGGTCTTCGTCGTCACCTGCGGCGAGATCGACCTGTCGTTTCCGGCAACGATGGGTTTTGCTTCCTGGGTCTTCGCCCTGGTCGTGCAGGCCGGCTACGATCCGTTTCTCGGCACCGCCGCCGCGCTCGTCACCGGCATGCTGCTCGGTTTCCTGGTCGGCTCGCTGGTCGTCTATGGCGGGCTGTCATCGCTGATCGCCACGCTCGGCATGAATTTCCTGCTGCGCGGCCTGATCCAGATCATCAACGAGGGCAAGTCGATGGCGCTGACCAGCCTGGCCGACAGCTGGGCCTACAAGATTTTCTCCAGCCAGGTCTATGGCATTCCGGTGCAGATCTTCTGGGCCATCGCCTTCGTCGTGCTGTCGGCGATGCTCTATAACCGCCACCGCTTCGGTGCGCAGGTGAGGGTGGCCGGCGACAACCCCGACAGCGCCCAGCAGATGGGCATCGACGTCAAGCGTGTGCGGGTCAAGGTGTTCGTCTTTGTCGGCATCGGCGCCGCGATCGCCGGCACCTTTTCGGTGATGATCAACTTCACCTGGTGGCCGACGGCCGGCGACGGCTATCTCTTGCCGGTGCTGGCATCGGTGTTCGTCGGCGGTACGCCGACCTGGGGCGGCATCGGCACCGTTGTCGGTGGCGCGATCGGCGCCGTCACGGTCTCGTTCATCCAGACTGGCGTCGTGGCAGCGGGCTTGAGCGGCTTCTACGTCCAGTTCTTCAACGGGCTGATCATCATCCTGTCGCTGCTCGGCCATAAATGGAACCAGGCGCGCTATCGGTGAACAGCTGTTCGGAAGGCACCGGCCTTTAGGCTGCCCCCTCGGAAAGCAGGAGCGGCTTTCGCCCGCCAAGGATATAGGCGACGGCCTCGAGGATGATGCCGTTGGTGTTGATGTCGGTCACGGGGACGGCTTTGCCCGTCTTTTCCGAAATGCCGGAGGAGAATCCCATGCCGGGCATTTTCGCCTTGTTCCTGATCAGCTCGACGAGGGTGCTCGAATAGTCACCGGGACGCGCCGCATGCCAGAGATATGCACCCTTGGCGCTGACCAGGCGCAATGAATCAGCAAGTTTGGCTGCCTTGTCGGGCGCCGAGGTTTTCTGCGTATCGACGCTGAAGGTTCCTCCATTGTCGGTCAACTGATAGCCCTGGTAGGTGAAGTAGGGCGCGCCGGCCATGGCGGATTCGGTGACGCAGGTGGCTATTCCGGTTTCGCGGTAGCGCTTGAGCTGAGCCGCATAGAGGATATCGGCCATCAGGCGGCCATGCGGCGAACCGCCGAGCTCGATCTCCTCGGTGACATGCGGTTCGGTGGCGATGCGGCCCCGACGCTGGATTTCCGTCAGCGCGAGAACCGCGTCGTCCATGCTGTGGCCGGGATCCGTCATGCCGAAGACTGGCTTGATCTCTTCGCCCCAGAGGCTGTAGCCGCGACCGGCATAGCCGGCGTAGCTGTTCGCATGGACCGAAGAGATCCGGCCTTTGTCATTCACGATGTGCATTTCGCCGCCCTTGAGCACGGGCTTGAAGGACCAGCCGGACACGAGATCGAAAACAGGGAATGCGCCGGCTGTGTGGTTGTCGAGAATCTTGAGGGCAATCAGCAGGCGTCCGGTGTCGGCGCTGTCGAAGCCGTCGCGCTGGCCGTCTTGCGGTTTCAGCGCCCGCTCGGAGTGGGGCAATTTTCCGCCTGCATAGCGGAAATTCGTCTCTCCCAGGAACGCAATGATGCGGCTGATGGTCGTCTCGAATTCCGCTTGGCCGATGATGCCCAGGCGTTCGGCCGACAAGGCGGCGAGGATGTGCGATCCCACGTCCCACATCGTCGTGAACGGATAACCCGTCTGCTTGCCGAACTCGATCCATGACGTGGCCGGGACCATGCCGTTGTAGTTCTTCGCGCCCCAGTCGAAATAGCTCCAGGCCAGGGCCGCGTCCGCCTTCAGCACGCCGTCGTCCAGCGGATACGGATCCGGTCTCTTCCAGTCGCGCACGGATACATCGGCGCGCGCGCTTCGAATGAGATCGACCTTGGGCATCGCCGGACTGACGGCGCGGTAATATTCGTCGAAGTTCACGAGTTTCGTGCCGCGCTGGCTGGAAAGTTCGGCCAGCATGTCCAGGATCAATGCCTGCTTTTCAGGCGTATTGGCAGTGCCTGGATGGATGCAGAACACCGCATCGTTCTCGGTGCCAAAATAGTCGAGCACCTGCTGCTTGGTGAAATAGGGAAGGTCGGGGGTCCAGGCCTTCTCGAATTTCATCGTGTTCGAGACATGCAGGATGCCGCGACTGTCGAGGCCGCTGAACCGGCGCAGATCGCCTTTTTCGGCGCTGAAAACAGGTGTCCCGGTGGCAGCCAGCGCATTCAGCGTGTTGTCGTCGAAGGCGTCGTTGGGCGGGATGTAGGAGATCGGGAACTTGCCCGTCGAGCGATAGACCTCGCTTATGCCGTCCCTGATCAGGTCGAAATCCTTTTGCGACGAATTGCCGAGCAGTTCCTGCGGCGTGTGGTTCCAGCCATGCGCGGCGATGTCGTAGTGCTTTTCCGGCAGCATGGCGCGCAGAAATGCCTTGCTTTTTTCATCCTTGGACAAAAGGCCCGACCGCGGCGACGGGATTATCGCATCGGTAACGGGGTAACCGTCCTCGATCAGCCCGTAGACAAAAGCCATGTGGCTCGGGTCGGTGTCGGTGTCCAGCCTGAGATCATCGACCCGGACGACGATGAGGCGGCTGGTCTGCTTGCTCTGGACGTAGAGTTTCTTCGGCAGAATGCCCCGCACCTTGCCCGTCGATATGGCGGAAAGAACTGCTTGTGCGACATTGGCTGCGTAATCCGCGAGATCGCGGTCGCCGAGGCCTGCCAACGCGGCAAACGGAACATCGACAACGATCGGATTGCCGCCGGCAGCCAGGCCGGCGATGTTCGCGCCGAGGGTGGGCACGTCCATCGGTGCTGCTCCCGCGACCGCCGGTCTGGTCGAGGTCAGGACGGAGGCGAAGACGTTGACCAGGTCGGTGGTGGTGCTCCAGTAGCCGCCATCCTCGGGCTGCAGCCTGACCTTGTCCTCGAGCCCGCCACGCAGCCTGATGAGCGAACGGATTCCGGCCGCGCGCAGCGACGACGCGTCCTGGTGCGAGCGCAGCGGCGAATTGGTTGTCATCGTCAGAGCCGTGATCACGGCCTTCGACTGATATCTCTGGTATTCGTTGACGAGGTAGGAAAACGCGGCCTGGATGTCGCTGGCCTGCCGTGCCTGGAAGTACGGATCGTCCGACGTGATGGTGTTTATGTGCGCGCCGAATTCGATACCGTCCGTATTGAGCAGGGCCGTCTGGCGCAGCCATTTGGCCACTTCGGAATTGTAATCGAGCAAATTGCCCGCGGGATCGACGGGCGCGACCGTGACAAGGATCGGCACCTTGCGGGTCAGGAACGCATCGGTAAGCGCAGCGAGCCGGGCAGACTTTGCCGTGGCATCGAGCCCGCTGATCGTCACGATCAGTGGGTTGGGCAATTTCTCGGCGGCCTCGGTTCGCGAAATGCCCTTGCCCGCCAATGCCAGCAGCGGCATCGCCAGGCCACCAAGAACAGCGGTGCGACGGGTTATGTTCATCTCTACCTCCCTGCGGGAACGACCGCCGTGTATCGTTCCGGGCTGACCCAACGGCCATCGGATTGCACGGAGAATGACTTGAACAGCGCGCGCAGGAAGAGCGCTGCGTCGAGAAGCCGAATGACCGGGAACGCGATGCCGTAGAGGAGCATGCTCGGCCGGCATTCGATGACTGCCACAACAAAGGTGAGCGCGTAATCGACGGCGAGAAACAGTGCCAGGAGGCCAAGCGGCGATACGGGGTGCACGGCGAGTTCGCTTAGCGAGAGGGCTGGTGTTTCGACGCCCGTCGCCAGATAGAGGATGGCGGCCAAAGGGAGCGCCAGCGCAAAAAGCGAGATGACGAGCAGTTCCGCAAGCAGACCGCCCAGCGATAGCCAGAAGCGGCTCGGCCAGATCCCGTGGCGCCGCACTGTCTGCCAGAAACCGAGATACCAGCGCTGAACCTGCTTGCGGTAATCGTCGAGGGTGAACGGATCTTCCGACGAGCACCGCGCCTTGGGCGAATAGGCAACGCGGCCCAGCCCTTTGCGCTGAACCTCGAAGGTCATGTTGAAATCCTCGATGACGAGGCCGGGCGCCGTGATGTCGATCTGGCGCAGGGCACTCGCGCGGTAGATGCTGGCGAAGCCGGGCGCGATGTAGCTGACATTCGTCCATTTCCAGGACTGCCCGTACTGGAACGCCGTCTGCAGGATGCGGTAGAGGCGCGTCCTGTACGCTGCATAGAGCATATCCATGCTCGGCCAGCGCTGTTCGCGCCAGCGCGACAACACGTGGCCCGCCACTGCCGCCACGTTCGGATCATCGAATAACGGCAAGGCATGTTCGAAATAGTGCCGGTCGATTTCCGAATCCGCGTCCTGGATCAGCACGGCCTGGTAACGATCGCACAGGCGATAGTGGTTGATTGCCTTGTCGATCGCCTTGGCCTTGCCGCCATTCGGCTGGATGTCGAGCGCCCGGCAGCCGGCGGCGCGCGCGATGGCGACGGTGGCGTCGCGAGACCCGTCGCTGGCGACGAAGATCTGTCTTGCCGGAATGATCGCCGTCAGAGCCGCAATGCATTTCGGCAGCGCAATTTCTTCGTTGTGGGCCGGAATGACGACGGCAACATCGGCAATGCCGATTGCGGTCGGATTTTCGATACGCCTTCCCGAGCCGATCTCGGCGACAAACCTGGCGAGGCCGACCGCGCACCAGAACGCGATGTTGATGCCGAGCGACGCGCTCAGCACCATCATCAGGACGTTGGCCGCGGCGACGTCGGTCATGGCAAGGTCTGCCACTGAGGATGGGGACCGGAGGGGCGACGTTCGACCAAGGCGGGACGTTTGACCTGGGGGGCGTTGTTCGTGACCCGACGGGCCTCGATGGACGCCAGCAGATCCCGGTGGCTTTGGCGGATGCCGTCCGCGAGTGCCACCTGCTGGCGCCAGCCCAGCGCCTGTATCTTGGTGGTGTCGGGCCAGCGGCCACGATGATCGGCAATGAAGTGCTTTTCGAAGACGGCCTTGCCGAGAAGACCGGTTGCTGTTTTCACCAGCTGGAACAGCTCGCGGATGGTGATCTGCGTGGCGCCGCCGATGTTGTAGACCTCGGCGCTTTCGCCCTTTTCCATCACCGTCAGCAGGCCGCGTACGAGATCGTCGACATGCAGGAAGGTGCGGGTCTGGCTGCCATCGCCATAGATCGGCACCGGCTTGCCGGCGATCAGCCGCGACAGCATCTGCGGGACGACACGCTGGTCGTCCGGCGACATTGCGGGACCATAGGTGTTGAAGATGCGCACGATGCGAACGTCGACGTTGTGCTTGCGCCCCCAGAAGCGGGTCAGGGCTTCGCCGAAGCGTTTTCCCTCCTCATAGGGACTGCGCGGGCCGACGGGATCGACCTTTCCGACATAGCTTTCCGGCTGCGGGAAAATCTCGGGGTCGCCATAGGCCTCCGCCGTACTGGCAAAGAGATATTTGGCCTTCGACCGGCGAGCCACCTTCAGCAGGTTCAGCCCGCCGAGGGACGAGGCCATCAGCATTTCTTCACCGAGCAGCGCGATGTTGGGAACGCCTGTCGGACAGGCCAGGTTGTAGACGTGGCTGTAGCGGCGACGCAACAGGCGACTGCATGAAGCGGCATCGGCGATGTCGAGCTTCAGGAAACGGAATTTCGGATACCGCGCAAGATCCGCGACATTGGATTTTCGACCGGTCGAAAAGTTGTCGGCACAGTCGACGGAGGCGCCCTGTTCGAGAAGGCGGCGGGCGAGGTTGGTTCCCACAAATCCGGCTCCGCCAGCGATCAGGCACTTGAGCTCTTTGGTTTTGTTCATATGGGCAATCCAGCATTGAGTGCGGGGGAAATCGCACTTAATCGTTGTGCGCTTTTCGCATGAAAAGAACATTTCCACAGGCAATGCAACTAATCGTTAACGATATGGTCAACGGCTTTGGTTAATTACGCCGCTGTAATCATTATGTTTTTTTGAGCAACCGGCATTATGTGCGCTATCTTGCAACAATGGTGTCCGAAAATGGAACACCGATGAGGCTTGACAAGCCGATGCTTCCGTAGCAGCCGAAAAGCTCGTTTTCCCACCTCCTGCGCCATTCGCAGGGCGGGAATCCTTCCCGGAATTCAAACTGGCACAAAGGTTGCGCTTTGCCCTGTGGGCGCGAACCGCGACGCCAGTCAGCCTGTCCAGCTTCCCGAGCATCGCGGCTCGTAAAACTTCAAGATACAGCGTCGGAACACGTCCGCTGTATGAGCAGGAGGCGTGACATGACGGTACTGGTCGGGCAATCGCGAGGAGCGGTGCTCCTTTCAAAACTGGAAATGCGTACAGCCACGATCGGCGTCGTGGGTCTCGGCTATGTCGGCCTGCCGTTGGCGGCGGCGACGGCGCGCGCCGGCTTTAAGGTGATCGGCTTCGACGTCGACAACAGCAAGGTCGAAAAGCTGAAGACCGGCCGCTCCTATATCGGCGCGGTCACGGACGAGACGCTACAGTCCGTCATGTCGGATGGGTCGTTCAGGCCGACATCCGACTTTGCGGCTTTCGCTGAATGCGATGTCGTTTCCATATGCGTGCCGACGCCGCTGACCAAGCAGCGCGAGCCCGACCTATCCTTTGTCGAGAACACGACGCGCGCCATCGCCGCGCATTTGAGAAAGGACCAGCTGATCGTTCTTGAATCCACCACCTATCCCGGAACCACGGATGAGGTGATGAAGCCGATCCTCGAAGCGGGGGGCTATCGATCGGGGCGTGACTTCTTTCTCGGCTATTCTCCCGAACGCGAAGATCCGGGCAGCGCCGGATTCGAAACCACGACCATTCCCAAGGTTGTCGCCGGAGATGGTCCGGTCGCGGCCGCGCTGGTTGCGCAGTTCTATGGCGCGATCGTCGACAAGGTCGTTCCTGTTTCCAGCATCAAGGTCGCCGAAGTGGTGAAGCTCACCGAGAACATTTTCCGAGCGGTCAATATCGCCCTGGTCAATGAGCTCAAGGTGATCTACGGCGCCATGGGCATCGACATCTGGGAAGTGATCGAGGCGGCAAAGACCAAGCCGTTCGGCTACATGCCTTTCTACCCCGGGCCCGGGCTTGGCGGCCACTGCATACCGATCGACCCGTTCTATTTGACATGGAAGTCGCGTGAGTTCGAAGTGTCGACGAAATTCATCGAGCTCGCCGGCGAGATCAATGTCTCGATGCCGCATTACGTGATGACGAAGCTGACGGAAGCGCTCGACACGCATCTTGGCCTGCCGCTCAGCCAGGCGTCCATCCTCATCGTCGGCGTCGCCTACAAGAAGAACGTTTCCGACGTTCGCGAAAGCCCGGCGCTGAAGCTGATCGAATTGCTGGAAACGCGCGCTGCCGACATCGCCTATCACGACCCTCACGTTGCGCGCATCCCAAAGACACGCAAGCACCCGACACTTGCCGGCAAGAACTGCATCCGGCTCAGCCGTGATTCCATCGGCGCCTATGACGCCGTGGTCATCGTCACCGATCATGACGGGATCGACTACGGCTTGTTGGCCAACCATTCGCGGCTGATCATCGACACGCGCAACGCCATGCAGCGCAACGGCATTGTCTGTGATCGGGTGGTCAAGGCCTAGTCCTGCGGCGGCTCTCAGCGTGGCGGTGCGTTCAGCAATGCGCGCACCACCGCGTCAAAAGCCGGCTTCGGCTGAAGCCGTTCGTCGAAGAGGGCCGGGCGCGCCTTGCCGGATCGGCGCCTTTCCCGGGTCTGGCGCCGAACCACCCAATTGTCGAAATCCGAGATACCCCAGAACACCAGGCGCTTGACGGCCGGTCGGCTCAATACCGCTGCCAGGAACTCTTCGTAGTAGGCTGCGACTTCAACGTCGCGAACCGCAATGTCGGCGGGCATGATGGAGTCGTTGACGTCGAGTTCCGAAATGAAGACGTCGAGACCGAGATCCGCCAACAGGTCGATGAAGCGCACCGTGGATTCGGCCGACGCCTTGCGGATCGACGACAGATGGCCCTGGATGCCGATCGCATGCAGCGGGCTGCCCATGACCTTGATCTGCTCGATCAGCCGCAACATGTTGTCCCGCTTGGTCTGAGACCAATCGGTGGCGCATTCCAGATTGTAATCGTTGAGGGCGAGGCGCGCGGCAGGGGCACAATCCCCGGCGAGGCGCAGGCAGTAGTCGATGAACCGCAGCCCGAAGGTCTGGACGAAAAATTCGTCGCGCAACGGTGCCTGCTCCCCGACGATCTCGTTGAAGACATCCCACGAGATCGCCTGGGGGTAGTGTTGCATGACATCGCCGATGAAGCCGCCATAGCTGCGCTTCACCCGCTCGAAGTTTTCACTTTGCGCCCAGCGGATCGGCTCTTCGTGCCAGAACAGCGTATGGCCGTGGAATGCCATGTCGTTGGAAGCCGCGAAGCCGGCGATCGCATCCGCCGGACCGAAATTGTACGGCGCGGCACGGCGTGGGCGCAGAAATCGTGGCTTCAACTGCCATTCGGGCACGATCAGCCGGCAGTGATGCGCAAGTAGCCTGCGATACCGCGGATCGGCATGTCCGGAAAACGCGCAGCCGATCTCCAGTCCACGGGACTTTCCCAATTCGCCGAGCGATAGGCCGGAACAATCCAGAGCCGTTGCCCGCTGGGTTTCGATATCTGGGGGCGGGGAGGCAACATGGGGCACCGCCCGTTTCACACCGCCGCCACGAACCCGTCCAGCACGCGTTTCTGGCCGGCCTTGTCGAAGTCGATGGTCAGCTTGTTGCCTTCGATGGCGGAAATGTTGCCGTTGCCGAATTTCTGGTGGAAGACGCGGTCGCCGACGCTGAAGGCCGATGGTTTGTCGGCGACGGATTTGGCGACCAGTTCGCCGTCGATGGTGCGGCCCTTGACCGAGGTGCGGCCGGCACCATAGCCGGAATCGGTTTCGCCATAGCCGATGCGTTCGACCTGGTGGCCGGAGCGCGAGCCCCAGTTGCGGTCGGTTGCCTCGGTGCGGTTGGCCTGCGCGCGCTGCCAGCCCGGCGTCGCGTAGGTGTTGGAGAAGGCGCCGGATTTTTCCGCGCCGCCATTGTTGCCGCCGACGCTGTCGAAGCGCGAGGCGCCGTAGGGGTTCTGTCTGCCTGCACCCTGGCCGCCACGGCCCGGGGCGAATGAGCCGCCGCCATAGGAATTGCCGTAGCCGCCATAGGAGTTGCCGCTTTCGGCGACCTCGACATGGGCTTCCGGCAGTTCATCGAGGAAGCGCGATGGTATGGTCGATTGCCAAAGGCCGTGGATGCGGCGGTTGGAAACGAACCACAGATGCAGGTTCTTCTTGGCGCGGGTCAGGCCGACATAGGCAAGCCTGCGCTCTTCCTCCAGCCCGGAACGGCCACCTTCATCGAGCGCGCGCTGGTGCGGGAACAGGCCTTCCTCCCAGCCGGGCAGGAAGACGGTCTCGAATTCGAGGCCCTTGGCCGAATGCAGCGTCATGATGTTGACGGCGTCGAGCTCGGCGTTCTGCTCGGCGTCCATGACCAGCGCGACATGCTCGAGGAAGGAGCGCAGCGATTCGTACTCCTCCATGGAGCGGATCAACTCCTTGAGGTTCTCCAGCCGGCCCGGGGCTTCAACCGAGCGGTCGTTCTTCCACATGTCGGTGTAGCCGCTCTCTTCGAGGATGGTCTCGGCAAGCTCGGTGTGCGGCGTGGTCTCCAGCGCCTTCTGCCAGCGCTCGAAATTGGCCGATACCTCGCGCAATGCGGCGCGCGGTTTCGGCTTCAATTCGTCGCTTTCGGCCAGCTTGGCGGCGGCTTCAAGCATCGGCACGCGAAGCGCGCGGGCCGTGTCGTGGATCTGGCGGATGGTGGCTTCGCCCAGCCCGCGCTTGGGCACGTTTACGATACGCTCGAAGGCAAGGTCGTCGGCGCCTTGCGCGACGACACGGAAGAAGGCGAGCGCGTCGCGGATTTCCATGCGCTCGTAGAAGCGCGGGCCTCCGATGACGCGGTAGTTGAGGCCGAGCGTGACGAAGCGGTCCTCGAACTCGCGCATCTGGAAGGACGCGCGCACCAGGATGGCCATGTCGTTGAGATTGTGCTTCTGGCGCTGATAGGCCTCGATGGTCTCGCCGACGGCGCGGGCTTCCTCCTCGGAATCCCAGGCGGCGTGGACATGCACCTTGCCGTCCTCGGGCTCATCGCGGTCGGTGAACAGCGTCTTGCCGAAGCGGCCCTCATTGTGGGCGATGAGATGGGAGGCTGCACCCAGTATGTGTGCGGTGGAGCGGTAGTTGCGCTCCAGCCGGATGATGGTGGCGCCGGGAAAATCCTTGTCGAAGCGCAGGATGTTGTCGATCTCCGCGCCGCGCCAGCCATAGATCGACTGATCGTCGTCGCCGACACAGCAGATATTGACCTTGTTATCGCTCACGGCCGCACGCGAGCTTCGCTCGCTGGCCTCCGCGGGGGCGGCCTGGCCGGCCGACGCCCGGTCGGGCTTGCGGCCTTCGGCCGGTCGCAGATCCGTCGATGTCGTGGGGCGTCCAGCATCCGGCCGCTGGGCCAGCAGGCGTAGCCACATGTACTGGGCGGTGTTGGTGTCCTGATACTCGTCGACGAGGATGTATTTGAAGCGCTTGTGGTACTCTTTCAACACATCCGGATTGGCGCGGAAGATGCGGATCGGGTGGCAGAGCAGATCGCCGAAGTCGCAGGCGTTCAGCGTCTGCAGCCGCGCCTGATAGGCCTTGTAGAGTTCGCGGCCCTTGCCGTTGGCGAAGGCGCGGGCGTCGCCCTCGGCGATGTCGGCCGGCCCTTGCCCCTTGTTCTTCCAGCCGTCGATCATCTGCGCGAACTGCTTGGCCGGCCAGCGCTTGTCGTCGAGCCCTTCGGCCTGGATCAACTGCTTGATCAGCCGCACGACATCGTCGGTGTCGAGGATGGTGAAGTCGGATCTCAAGCCCGCCAGTTCGGCGTGGCGGCGCAGCAGCTTGACGCCGATCGAGTGGAAGGTGCCGAGCCACGGCATGCCCTCGACCGCTTCGCCAACCAGATGACCGATGCGGGTCTTCATTTCGCGCGCGGCCTTGTTGGTGAAGGTCACCGCGAGGATCTGCGACGGGAAGGCCTTGCCGGTGGCGAGGATGTGGGCGATGCGGGTGGTCAAGACACGCGTCTTGCCAGTGCCGGCGCCTGCCAGCACCAGAACCGGGCCCTCGGTGGTTTCCACCGCCAGCCGCTGCTCAGGGTTCAACCCCTTCAGATAGTCCGGCGCGCTGTTGTGGCCACTGCGGGCCGCCATGGCGCGCGCGGCAATGCCCGACGGGGCCGTGGGCCGCGCATTGGGTTCGTCAAAAAAGGGCATGTCTTCGGAAAAGCCGGACATCTTCCCCCCGAATGTAGTGATTCGGCGGCGAAAGGCCAGAAGTGTCTACGTTTTGTTCTGGTAAAGTGCGGTATCCGGCCGCTCATCCTGTGCAACAACCGGCGTGGTGAACAAACGCCAGCGGAATGGGCGCCACCAGGGCGTGTGGTGGGCGCTTGACAGGCGCGGCAGGCGGGGGAAAGTTGTGTCCGGGACGGGGACGCAATGCCGGGTTGCCCATGGCCGCGCCGCGGAGCGCAACAGTCGAAGGAGTATCATCTTGGCTGTCACCATCACCTCCCTCATTCTCTTCCTCATCGGCTTGGCACTTGGCGGCGGCGGCATCCGCCTCGCGATGCTGGGCGGCAGCTGGTACTACATCATCGCCAGTCTCGCCTTCCTGGTCGCCGCCTGGCTGCTTTACCGGCGGAGATCCATCGCGTTGTGGCTTTACGCGGCGATCGTGCTCGGCACGCTGGCCTGGGCGGTCTGGGAAACCGGCTTCGACTGGTGGGAACTGGGTCCGCGCGGCGGCATCATCGTGCTGGTGGCGCTGTGGCTGTTGACGCCATGGGCGAGGCGGGGCCTTGCCGGGCCTGACGGCAGGGCGCCGCTCATTCTTGCCGTGCTGGCGTCACTGGCGGTGGCCGGCTATTCGATGACGACGGACCCAAAGGACATTGCCGGCGAACTCGACACCGACAAGGTGATTCCCAACGCCAATCTTGGCGGCGACGTGCCGGCCGGCGAGTGGCACTTCTATGGCCGCACGCCGTTCGGGCAGCGCTATTCGCAGCTCGACCAGATCACGCCGGACAATGTCGCCAGCCTGCAGCAGGCCTGGATCTATCGCACCGGCGATGTGAAGGGACCGGACGATGTCGGCGAGACCACCTATCAGGTGACGCCGCTCAAGATCGGCGACACGCTCTATATCTGCACGCCGCACAATTTCGCCATCGCCATCGACGCCGCGACCGGCAAGGAGAAATGGCGCTACGATCCCAAGATCAAGCTCGACAAGGACCGCCAGCACCAGACCTGCCGGGGCGTTTCCTACTATGCCGATGCAGCCATCGCCGCCGGCCAGCCCTGCGGAAACCGCGTCTATCTGCCGACCTCGGACGCGCGGCTGATCGCGCTGGACGCCGCAAACGGGCAGGTCTGTCCCGCCTTTGCCGCGGGCGGCACGCTGAACCTCTTGACCAACATGCCCTATCCGAAGTCGGGCTATTATTACTCGACATCGGCGCCGCTGATCGTGGGTGGCAAGATCATCGTCGGCGGCGCGGTCAACGACAATTATTCGACGCAGGAGCCGTCCGGCGTCATCCGTGCGTATGACGTCACCACCGGCAAGCTGCTGTGGAACTGGGATTCCGGCAATCCGGATCAGACGACGCCGCTGACGGCTGGGCAGACCTACACTGCCAACTCGCCCAACATGTGGTCGACGCCGAGCGCCGACGAGAAGCTTGGGCTGCTCTACGTGCCGCTCGGCAACCAGACGCCGGACCAGCTCGGCGCCGGACGCAGCGCCAATGTCGAGAAATTCTCGTCCTCGATCACCGCGCTCGATCTCAACACCGGGCAGTTGAAATGGGTGCGGCAGACGGTGCACCATGACCTCTGGGACATGGATGTGCCGGCGCAGCCGAGCTTGATCGATATCACCAGGGCCGACGGCACCGTCGTGCCGGCGCTGGTCGGACCGACCAAGCAGGGCGATCTCTATGTGCTCGACCGGCGCACCGGCGAGCCGGTGGTTGCGGTCAAGGAAGTGCCGGCGCCCGGCGGCGCCATTGAAGGCGACCACACGTCCCCGACCCAGCCGGCATCGGACCTCTCCTTCAATCCGAAGCCACTGACAGGTGCCGACATGTGGGGCATCACCATGTTCGACCAACTGGCATGCCGGATCGAATTCCAGGGCCTGCTCTACGAAGGCCGCTATACGCCGCCTTCCGTACAGGGCTCGCTGATCTATCCCGGCAATTTCGGCACGTTCAACTGGGGTGGCGTGGCGGTTGATCCGGTCCGGCAGGTGATGTTCGGCATGCCGACCTATCTGGCGTTCAAGTCGCAGCTCATTCCGCGCGATCAGGTACCGCCGCCGGACGAGGGGCGCGGCAGCGAACAGGGGCTCAACCGCAACGAGGGCGCTCCCTATGCGGTGGTGATGGGCCCGTTCCTGTCACCGCTCGGCGTTCCCTGCCAGGCGCCGCCCTGGGGCTATGTCGCTGGCGTGGATCTGAGGACCGGCGCAATCGCATACAAGCATCGCAACGGCACCGTCTACGACATGACGCCGCTGCCGCTGCCGCTGAAGGTCGGCGTGCCGGGCATTGGCGGGCCGATGATCACCGCCGGCGGGGTCGCCTTCCTGGGTGCCGCGGTCGACGACTATCTGCGCGCCTACGACCTGACATCGGGCAAGCAACTGTGGCAGGCGCGGCTTCCGGCCGGCGGACAGTCGACGCCGATGACCTACACGGTGGCCGACGGACGCCAGTTCGTGGTCATCGTCGCCGGTGGCCACGGCTCGGTCGGCACCAAGCCGGGAGATTATGTGATGGCTTACGCACTGCCAAAATAGGGGTGCCCTACCTCGATGCCGTGTCGTCTTGGCGACGTCTTAGCCAAGCCCGAGATGGCTCTTCAGGCTGGGCACCGAGCCGAGCACCTGGTTGGTGAGGTCGGGGCCGGCGGCCGCTTCGGCCTGCTGGACCAGCGTCTCGCCAGCCTTCTGGATCTGTGCAAAATCGAGCCCGGATGCCTTGAGCGCGGCGAGGCCGTTGACCAGCGCGCCGGCCTTCTCGCCGAGAACGCCGCCAAGCGCGCCCTGCAGCGATGAGAGGAAGCCGCCACCACTGGCTGGGGCGGCGGCCATCACGTCATACTGGTGGGCAAGGTCGTCGGCGCCGGGGATCTTGGCGAAGAACGACGAGGCGCTGGTGCCTTCCGCCTCATGTTCAAGGACCGAGAAAATGGTGCCGACGACCTTCTCGGTCGTCGCCTGGTCGAGACCCGCTTTTTGCGAGACGGTGTTGACGATATCCTGGACGTTCATGGTCTCACCTCAACCTTGGGTTTTCGTGTCGGTACGCCGGTTCCGTTCACCGCGGACCCAGACCAACCATCGCCTGCCTGCATTCACAACCATCGAGCGCAGTGCCAGGGCGGAAGCCACGGCAAGGACGAACGCGCTGGCGAGCATCGGGGAAGGCAAGGTCATCGGTGTCGCTCCTTCTGGGGCGGGACGTGAAGGTACACGGCAAGGTGCCATCGATAGCAGGGAGTTTCTCTTACTATTGTGGCAGGGCCTGAAGGATTTGTCGCCGATGACCAAAAAGTGATGACGGGGGCGCCCGTGGCACCGGCTTTGCTGGCCGCGCGGCATGGCTGCCGGTCGACGCCTGGAGGCGATCGATGGCCGGGTGAATGCACGACTGGACCGTGCCGGCTCGATCCCTATGTAGCCTGGGTATCGAAGCTCGAAGCCAGGAGTGCGCCATGACGAAATCAGCCGCCACGACACAAGCAAAGCCCGCCATCACCCAGGCGATGATCGATGCCTATGACGAATACACGCATCTGACGCTCGATCGCCGCCGCTTCATGGAACAGTTGACCCGGCTTGCCGGATCGGGCGCGGCGGCGGCCGCAATCGCGCCGCTTCTGGCGGCGAACTCCGCCCAGGCGGCTATCGTCGCCGAAAACGATGCCCGCGTGAAAGGCGAGGACATCACCTATCCCGGCGGCTCCGGCGAGATGACGGGCTATCTGGTCAAGCCGGCCGGCCAGTCGGGCAAGCTCGGCACCGTCATCGTCATCCATGAGAACAGAGGGCTCAACCCGCACATTCGCGACGTGGCGCGGCGCGTGGCGCTGGAGGGGTTCGTGGCGCTCGCCCCTGATTTCCTGTCACCGCTCGGTGGCACGCCGAATGATGAAGACAAGGCGCGCGACATGTTCGCCAAACTGGACTCCACGCAGACGGTTGCCAACGGCGTGGCGACCGTCGCCTTCCTGAAGGCCGACAAGGACGGCAACGGGAAGGTCGGCGCCGTCGGCTTCTGCTGGGGTGGCGGCACGGCAAACATGCTGGCCGTCAACGCGCCCGATCTCAGCGCATCCGTTGCCTATTACGGCATGCAGCCGAAGGCCGCCGACGTGCCGAAGATCAAGGCGGCATTGCTGCTGCACTATGCCGGGCTCGACGAGCGCACCAATGCCGGCATCGACGCCTTCAAGAAAGAGCTAGACGCGGCACATGTCGAATACGCGGTCTATGTCTATGAAGGCGCAAACCACGCCTTCAACAACGACACTTCGGCAGCGCGCTACGACAAGAAGGCGGCCGACCTTGCCTGGGGCAGGACGATCGCTTTCCTCAAGCAGAAGCTGGCGTAGCGATCAGCGTCAGGCCGCCGGCGCCCAGACCGTCTTGAAGGCTGGCGACAGGGTGAAGCCGGCCGGCAGCACGGATTTCGGGGGCGGCCGGTGCACGCCTTCCTGCAGATAGCGCAACGCGGACATCAGCCCGTTCATCGTATAGGGCTTGGCGATGACGCCGATCGCGCCGGCGAAATGATCGGGGATCCGCTTCGGGTTCGCGGTCATGAAAACGACCATCGAGTTCTTCTTCTCGCCAATGTATTCGGCGACCTCGACGCCGGTCGGACCATCGGTCAAGTGGATGTCGACAAAGGCGATGTCGGCTTCCGTCGAGTCCACCATGGCCTTGGCTTCGGTCGAGGAGGTTGCCCAGCCCACGACGCTGTGGCCGGCTTCCTCGACAAGGCTTTCCAGTTCCATCGCCAGCAGCGCTTCGTCCTCGACGATCAGGACCTTGAGCGGTTCAATCATGACACATTCCCTTTTTGCTGCGGTTCGTTCGGCATCGAGATGACGACCTTCGTGCCGGGGCCGGCGTCGCGCCATTCGATATCGGCATGCAACTGGCGGGCAAGCGACTTGATCAGCCGCATGCCGAATGAGGCGTCGCCGCTGGCGTCGGCCATGCCGACACCGTCATCGGACACCTCGATGTTGAAGTGGCCATCGGGTTGGCTCATCTTGATGCCGATGCGGCCCGCCGTGGTGCCGTCGGGCTTTTCCTTGAAGGCATGCTTCAAGGCGTTGGTGACAAGCTCGTTGACCATCAGGGCGACAGGGGTCGCCTTCTCCGCCGAAATGACGATCGGTTCGAGATCGAGCGTCGACTTGATTTCGGCGCGCCCAGAAGCCGTCAACAAGTCGGTTACAAGATCCCTGGCGAACTCGGCGACATCGAACCTGCTGACGTCCTTCGACTGGTAGAGCCGGCGATGCACGGTGCTCAACGCCTCGATGCGCTCCAGCATGGTGGTCAGCGATTTCTTCGTCGCTGCATCCTTGATGGTGCGGCTCTGCATGACGATGAGCGAGGAGATCATCTGCAGGTTGTTCTTCACGCGATGATCGACTTCGTGGAGCAGCGTTGTCTGCGCCTCGAGCGCGGCTTCGAGTTCCCTGGTGCGCTCCTTAACCGCCTTTTCGAAGCGCTCCTTGTCGGCTGTCATGCGATGCTCGGACCGCTTGCGATCCGAGACGTCGAGCTGCGAGGCAAAGAAGAACAGCAGTTCACCGCGATCATTCGAGACGGGGCTGATAAACAGCGCGTTCCAGAAGGTCGAACCGTCCTTGCGATAGTTCAGGATGTCGACGCTGACATCGACCTTCTCCGCGATCGCCTCGCGCAGCAGGTCGACCGTTGCCTTGTCGGTTTTCGAGCCCTGCAGGAACCGACAGTTCTTGCCCAGCACCTCGTGCCGCTCATAGCCGGACAGACGCAGGAAGGCGTCGTTGACGAAGACGATCGGGTTGTCGGCCTGCCGCGGATCGGTGATGATCATCGACATGCGTGTGGCACGGATAGCTGCCGCGAAAGGGTCGCCCTTGCCGTGCTCGACATGAAGGTCGTCCGTCATGTGCCAGGCGTCGGCAGGTTCCCTGGTCCGTTTCCAGTCCATCTTGTCACTCCAAGCCGGTTCGTGGGGACAACGGCTCAGATGCGGAATTGGTTCAATCTTGAGCTTGTTGTCGCAGTCGGTCGTAAACGGGAACCAGCGCGTGACTTCTGTAAGTGATTGAAGTTATTTTATTTCTGGCGCTCAGTTAGCGGATGCCGGCTTGTGGAAGGCGACGCCGGCGACCACCAGCGCAATGCCGAGGCAATCGGTCAGGCTTGGAATCTGGTGGAGCACGATGGCGCCGATCAGTGTCGCTGTGACCGGCAGCAGCGACAGCATCAGTGCAAAGCTCGAGCGCGGCAGGCGCGACATGGCGAGCTGGTCGCAAATGTAGGGAATGACCGACGAGCAGATGCCGACGCCGATGGCCGCGAGCAACAGCGGCGGTGAGAAAAAGGCGGGCAGCGCATCGGTGAAGCCGATCGGCAGCACGACGATGAAGGCGACCGCCATCGCCGCGCCAAGGCAGGCGATGCCGTCGCCCGCGCCCGAGCGGGCGATGCGGTGGCCAAGCACGATGTAGCCGACGAACAGTGCGCCGTTGAGGAAGGCCCAGAACAGCCCGACGGGATCATCGGACCATTTGACGTCGATGAGCAGCAAGGTTCCGATGACGGCAACGGCAAGGGCGACGAGATTGCGAAGGCTCCTGAGGCCGATCACCGCCACGCCAATGGTGCCGACGAACTCGATTGCCGCCACCAGCGAGATCGGCAAGCGGTCAAGCGCCAGGTAGAACGAACAGTTCATCACCGCCAGACAGGCGCCGAAGGCCAGCAACAACAGCCGCGTTGGGCGATCGGCGCGGGCGAGGGTTCGCCACGGGCGAGTCAACGGCGCGAAGATCAGGGCGGCGGTGGCGATGCGCAGCCATGCCATGCCGAGCACGCCGACATGCGGAAAAAGCAACACGGCGAATGCCGGCCCGAGATAGTGGAAGACGGCGCTGACGCCGAACCAGACATGCGGCGGCAGTTTTGTCGCCAGCCCGCCGAGAGCAGCGCCGGCAAGGGCAGGGCTGGTAATGGGGGCTTGTGTCTGATTGACCATCGGATCAGTATCGCAGGCGATTTTCCCGATTTATATGGAAGATGATTGGCAAGACTGGCCATCTTACCCCCGAACTCAAGGAGTTTTCTGTGAAACGCCTTCGAACAGAAAATATCGATCTGGATGCGGCGGATATGAAGATCCTGCGCCTGCTGGAGAAGGATGCGCGCACCAGCACGGCGGAATTGGCGCGCTCGGTCGGCCTGTCGGCGCCGAGCGTGGCCGAACGCATCAAGCGGCTGCAGGAAAGCGGCGTCATCGAAGCCTATTCGGTCCGGATCAACCCCGCGGCACTTGGCCTGCCGCTGTCGGCATGGCTGCGCATTCGGCCGGTGCCGGGGCAACTGGCTGTCGTAGCCGAAATCATCCGCGAACTGCCGGAGATCGCGCAATGCGACCGGGTGACCGGCGAGGACTGTTTCATCGCGCTGGCGCATGTCGGCTCGGTTGCCGAGCTTGAACGGGTGATCGACCGGATCATCCCCTATGCGATGACCAACACGGCCATCATCCAGTCGTCGCCGGTGACGGCGCGCTCGCCGTTGGCGGCGATCAAACGCCGGCCGTGAAGCGCAACTCGATACACTTGCTCGATTTTTTCGTGCGGCTCCTCAGGAAAGAGGGCGGCATCGGCCACTGGCCGACTCGCCGGCGCTACGCGTGGCCACGCTTCAGGCGGGCACGTTTCAAAATGCTGCGCCAGCGGATCATGTCGAACGGAATCGGCTCATTGTTGTTGGCGATGTGGAAGATCTCGTTGTCGACGTTCTTGAGCGAACGCCAGAAATCATAGTCAGTGATGCGCGGATCGGCGGCCAGCCTGTCTACCTCGACCTTGATGTCGGTTTTCATGCACGTCCCTCGAACCGGCTTCGCCCCGCCGCCCGTATCAAAACCCCGTGCGGATCGTTTTCGACCGCTCCGCTGAGTCGTTCAACGGCTCAATTGGCTTGTTCCCGTTAAAAACTCGGTAAGGTTAACGCGGGCGCCAAGCCGCTTCAAGCGCTGGTGCCAGCCGATTCCAGGGTTTTGCGATTTTGGACTACCGGTGTGGCTTTGAAGCCCGGTCGCTCTGTTCGGACACGAGATGGGTGTCGGCTTCGCCCTACTTGCGTTTGATACCGATCGAACGGCCGGCGCGCTCCGGCATCGGCAGTACCGAATGGGCGGCGCGCATGGCTTCGACCTTGGCCAGCACATCGGCGGGGAAGGGCGCCACTTTCGGCCCGGACATGTCGACATGCAGTGACAGGGTTTCTGAGGTGGCGGCGAGCCAGCCGTCGACATGGCGGATTTCCTGGTAGGCCCGCAGCCGCTTGTCGTCGTGGTCGATGAGCTGGAAGGAGACCGTGACCTTGTGGTCGAGATGCAGTTCCTGCACGTAGCAGACATGGACTTCGGCCGTGTAGATGGTCAGCCGCCGCTGCTTCACGTAGTCCAGCCCCATGCCCATCGCCTCGAAGGCTTCGTCCGAGCAGCGGTCGAACAGCACGTTGTAGTAGGCCATGTTGAGATGGCCGTTGTAGTCGATCCAGTCCTTCTCGATGTCCATGGGCTTGGAGACGAAGGGGGCGGGGATGGGCATCGAAACTTCCTTGTTCTGGCGCTGGACAGAGCGTGGCTGGTGAGTGTCTTTTATTCTGACGCAATTCCCTACGGAAAGCGCTATGCGCTTTTCCCGGGAAAACCGCTTCACACTTTTCCTGGAATTGCTTTAGGCATCCATAGCTGCATAACAAGGGTGGGCACTGGTCCATTCGCGGAGGAATTCATGGCTCTGAGCGACCTCAATCCGGTTGAACGCAATGAGGAAGGCATCGCCGCCGTGCTCGGCATCCTCAAGCAACGGCTGGGCGAGCGCTTCCAGACTGGCGAGGCCATCCGCTCCCAGCACGCGCACACCACCACCTATATTCCGACGCAGGCACCGGACGGCGTCGCTTTCCCGGAGACGACTTCCGAGGTGCAGGAGATCGTGCGCGCCTGTGCCGCGCACCGCGTGCCGGTCATTGCCTTCGGCGTCGGCTCCTCGCTCGAAGGCCACACCAACGCACCCGGCGGCGGCATATCGGTCGACACCTCGCGCATGAACCGTATCCTGGCGGTCAATCCGCAGGATCTCGACTGCACGGTCGAACCGGGCGTCACCCGCGAGGACCTTAACCGGCATCTGCGCGACACCGGCCTGTTCTTTCCGATCGACCCCGGCGCCAATGCGTCGCTCGGCGGCATGGCGGCGACACGGGCATCCGGCACCAATGCGGTGCGCTACGGCACGATGCGCGAGAACGTGCTGTCGCTGACGGCCGTCATGGCCGATGGCGAGACGGTGACGACCGGCAAGCGCGCGAAAAAGAGCTCGGCCGGCTACGATTTGACGCGACTGCTGATCGGCTCCGAAGGCACGCTCGGCATCATCACCTCGCTGACACTGAAGCTGCAAGGCATCCCGCAAGCGATCTCCGGCGGCGTTTGCCCGTTTCCGAGCGTCGAGGCCGCTTGCAACGCGGTCATCGCGACGATCCAGATGGGCATCCCGGTGGCCCGCATCGAGCTCGTCAACGCGCTGCAGATGCGGGCGATGAAGAACTATTCGAAGCTAGACTACCCGGAGAGCCCGTGCCTGTTCGTCGAATTCCATGGCAGCGATGCGGGTGTTGCCGAGCAGGCAGAGACCTTCGGCATGATCGCCGAAGAGAATGGCGGCGGGCCATTCCTGTGGACCAGCGTTGCCGAGGAACGGACAAAACTGTGGAAGGCCAGGCACGACGCCTACTGGTCTTCGCTGACGCTGCGGCCGGGCGCCAAGGGCCTGTCGACCGATGTCTGCGTGCCGATCTCCCGCTTTGCCGAATGCGTCACCGAAACCGAAGCCGACATCGCCGAGATGGGCTTGATCGCGCCGATCGTCGGTCATGCCGGCGACGGCAATTTTCATGTGCTGGTGCTGATGGATGTGAACGATCCAAAGGAGGTCGCGCTGTCGGAGAAATTCGTCTCGCGGCTGAACATGCGGGCGATCGCCATGGATGGTACCTGCACCGGCGAGCACGGCATCGGCCAGGGCAAGATCGGCTTCATGCGCCATGAACTCGGCCACGGCGTCGATATCATGCGCACGATCAAGCAGGCGCTCGATCCGCAGAATATCATGAACCCTGGCAAGATATTGCCGGCGGTCGGTCATTGATCATGTCGGCGGCCGAAGCCCTGCTGCCGATCGATCTTCCGTTCTCATCGGCAGGGGCGCCCTTGCCGCATGTGTTCGCGGACGAGGGGCGGCTGTTGATTGCCTATATCGTCAATGTTCCCGATCCCTCCTTCGATGGCACCAATCCGCGCTCGGTTTCGGCCACGGCGGACGGTCAGTCCGTCGCAATCATTACAGCTGACCCATATGTCGCATTCCAATTCGGTCCGCCGAACGACGAGGCTCTCAGTGGCCACCGGCTCTATGGGCTTGGCCTGCAACCATATTCCGCGTTCGAAGTCGTCAATTCGTCCTGGATTGCTTCTTTGGAAGAGGCAAACCGGGTTCACCCGCGCCATATGCCAGAGCTGTTTTCAGGTCGTCGGCACTTCATTCTCACGTTTCACGATTCGACCCTGGAATTTATCGCGCGAGATTTCCAGGTGGGCCTGCGAAAGGGAGCGATGCTGAAGGTTTTGATCGAAGCGGTGAACAACTGATCGCCTGGCGACAGTTTATTCCTGCACTCCTTCGGTCAATTTCTGCAGCATCGGTCGTGTCGGCGCGAAAAAGGTCGTGCCGGTATGCGGCGTCGAGAAGTCGAGCAGCCGGTCGTAGGCGCCGGGCGGCTCGCCGACATACATGCGCTGCAGCATCTTTTCGATCACCCACAAATAGCGCGTGTAGCCGATGAAATAGGTTCCGAACTCGTTCTGCCCCGGACGGCCGAACGGCATGTTGTCGCGCAGGATGTCGTATTCGTTGCCGGCGTCGTCCTCGATCGTGGCCAACGACTTGTGCGATTTGCGCGGCCTGTCGTCGTCATCGATCTCGATGTTGTCGATCTTGGTGCGGCCGATGATCTCTTCCTGGACATGCGTCGGCGTTTTGCCCCAGGCGGCCATGTCGTGCAGGTATTTCTGCACGACGACATAACTGCCGCCGACAAAGTCGGCGTCCTCGTCGCCGACCAGGGCGGAGGCAGGCAGATCGAGGCCGGTCGGATTGGCGGTGCCGTCCACAAAGCCCAGGAGATCGCGCGCGTCGAAATAGCGAAAGCCCGCGACTTCGTCGACGACGGCCACGCCGTCACCCAGGCCGTTCAGCAAAATGCGCTCGAACTCGAAGCACATGTCGGGCCGTTCGGCGCGGATGTGGAAGAGCAGATCACCGGGCGTCGAGGGCGCCGAATGCGCCGAGCCCTTGATCGGCGCGAAGGGTTTCAACTCGAGCGGCCGCCGGTCGGGCGACAAGCGGTTCCAGAGATCGGCGCCGATGCCGGCGATGCAGGACAGCCGGCCCGACAGGTCGCGGAAGCCGACATTCTTGACGAGGTCGTCAAGTTGGCCGAGCACCGAGGCGACGTTCGAAAGCGCGGCCTTGTCGCCACTGACCGTCACGACAAGGAAAATCGCGGCCGTCGACAGCGGAGCGTCGACGCTCTGGGCGTCGATGGGCACCCTGTCCCAGTTCTTGGCTGACATCGGGAATGCTCCGTGCTCGGTTGAGATGGGCGGTCGGGGACATGACCGCTGGGGCAGGGGTGGTCTAAAAAAGATACCGCGACCGCAAGCGGTCGTGCAACAGCGGACATTGCCCGGGACTGCGCCCGCCACGAATGGAATTGCCTCTTTATCGACACGCGGATGCGGGTAGAGTGCGGCTGAATTTCAATCAACCTGTTCGGAGCTGATGCTCGCACGCCTGTTCGTGATCTTTGGTGGCCTGTTCGTGCTGGTGCTGTGTGCGGCGCTGGTGGGGCCGTACTTTATCGACTGGACCGGCTACCGCGCCGAGTTCGAGCGCGAGGCGAGCGCCATTCTCGGCCGCAAGGTGACCGTGCAAGGGGATGCCACGGCGCGGCTGTTGCCGTTTCCCTCGGTGACCTTCTCCAACGTCGCCGTTGCCGGCGGCCCCGGCGGCCAGCCGGCGATGACCGTAGAGACGTTTTCGATGGACGCTGAGCTGGCACCCTTCCTGCGCGGCGAGGTGCTTATCTTCGACATGCGGCTGGTGCGGCCGAAGGCGACCATCGACATCGCCGATGACGGCACAGTCGACTGGGCGATACGGCCGTCCTCGCCCTTCGACCTCAACCAGATCTCGATCGAGAAGCTGACGGTGACGGAAGGGCAGATCGAACTGCGCCATGCCGCCGGCGGGCGCAGCCATCTCATGTCAGAGATCAATTCGACCATCTCGGCCAAGTCGCTGGCCGGGCCATGGCGCATGGACGGCACATTACGGCTGGACGGGTTGCGCACCGCCATTGCCGCTTCCACCGGCAAGGCCGAAGGCAGCGGCCAGATGCGTCTTCGGCTGAAAGCCGATCCAGACGCCTATCCGCTGGTCATCGAGACCGACGGCAATGCCGGCATCGTCAACGGCGCTGCCGTCTATTCCGGCCAGTTCAAAATCTCCGGCGCCGACAAGAACAGCGCCGGCAGGAACAGCGCGGAGCTGCGCGGCACCGATGGCGAGACGGTGAAGGTCAGCGCCGGCAAGCCCGATCCGGGCTTTCGGCTGAACGGCAAGTTTTCGCTCGACCACCAGAAGCTCGGTGTCGATGAATTCCGTTTCGAGACGGGACCGCTGGACAATCCCTACACCGCCGATGGCAAGGCTTCGGTCGATCTCGGGCTGAAGCCGAGCTTCGCCATCGAGGCCAGTGGCGCACAGGTGCAGTTCGACGAGGCGGTGGGGGCCGAGGCCGGCGCCGGGCTGACACTGGATCAGCGCATTGCCGGGCTGGAGCAAGCCTTGCTCGACCTGCCGAAGCCGACCATACCCGGCACGGTCGAGGTCAAGCTGCCGGCAGTGGTGGCCGGCGACACCACGGTGCGCGACGTGCATCTTTCCGCCGAACCGACCGATGGCGGCTGGGCGGTGAAATCGCTGGCCGCGACCTTGCCCGGCCGAACCACGCTGGAAGCCAGTGGCATGCTCAGCGTCGAGGATCATTTCGGTTTCACCGGCTCGCTGCTGCTGGCGGTGGCACAACCTTCCGGCTTTGCAGCCTGGCTGTCGAAGGATGTCGACGAGGCGATCCGCCGTTTGCCCGCCGCCGGCTTCAAGGCCAAGGTCGATCTCTCGGAAAGGCGTCAGGCCTTCAGCGATCTCGAGTTGATCCTTGGCAAGGCGAAGTTCTCTGGCCGCATTGATTCCAGCCAGCCTGACGACGCCAAGCCGTCCGTGCTGATGCGGCTCGAAGGCGGCGAGCTCGATGTCGACGGGCTGGCGGCCTTCGCCTCGATCTTCGTCAGCGACAAGGGCACCAACCGTTTTTCCGACCGCGACCTCGACTTCCAGATCAAGGCCGGGCCGGTCAGCGCCGGCGGCCTGACCGCCGACACGGTCGACACGGCGCTCAGGCTGCGCGACGGGCTGCTCGAAATCGACAGGCTTTCGGTGGGCGGGCTGGCCGGTGCCTCGATCAGCGCTACGGGCAGGGTCAAGGATTTTCCGGCGAGCCCGACCGGCAAGCTCGATGCATCGGTGGTCGCCGTCGATCTGAAGCCGCTGATCGACGTGGCAGCCCAGCATTATCCCGACAATGCCGTGCTGAAGGGGCTGGCGAGCCGGGCTTCAGCCTATCCCGAGCTGTTCCAGGATTCGCGGATCGATCTCGTGGCGAGTGCCGCCGACAATGGCGACGGCACCACGGGCCTGGCGGTGAGTGGCCAGGGCAAGGCCGGCGGCTCGGCATTTTCGGCGTCGCTTTCGGGAAAGGGAGCGCTGGACGGGCTTCTCGATGCGCCGGTGACGCTGACCTTCAATGCCAGGAATCCTGATGCCACCGCGCTGCTGGCGCTCTACGGCCTGCCGGCGCTGCCGCTCGGCATGCTGGGTGAGGCAAGCACGGATATTTCGGCCAAAGGTACACTTGGCGGCGGCCTTGCGACGAGTTTCAGCCTCGCCGGCAACGACTTCAAGGCCGGTTTCGAGGGGACGATCGCCGATACGCCGCAAGGACCGACCGCCAAGGGCAAGCTCAGCCTCGATGCCGCCGACATCGAGCCGTGGCTGATGACAACCGGCATCGGCCTTCCCGGCATGGGGGCCGGCATGTCGACATCACTGACGGCACAGGGCGACTATGGCAACGGCCTGCTGGTGCTGGACGGCCTCAGCGGCGCCATCAACGAGGCGGCGGTGTCCGGCGACGTCAATGTCGACGTCAAGGATGGCGTGCCGCATCTTGCCGGCGCACTTGTGCTCGACGAACTCGACTTTGATCCGATGGCGGTGGCGCTGTTTGGCGACTCGGCTTTCCTCGTCGACAAGGGTGCCAAGGGTGGCGCGTGGCCGGCCGCCCCCTTCAGCCAGAAATCCAGCCTGCCGTTCACCGCCGAACTCGATCTGACGGCGGCGGCGCTTGCCGCCGGGCCGTTCGCCGCTGCCTACGATGCCGCGTTTTCGCTCAAGCTCGACCAGGAAGGCATCCGCGTTTCGGATCTGAAGGCGAAATTCCTTGGCGGTGCGCTGACCGGCCTGTTCGAACTGAAGAACACTGACGGCACCGGACTTTTCACCGGCCAGATGAAACTGGCGGGCGCCGATCTCGCGAACGTGCTGCCGGATGCCGGCATCAGCGGCAACGGTGATTTCTCGACGACGCTTTCGACCAGTGGCAAGTCGGTCGATGCGATGGTGGCGGCGTTGTCCGGCTCCGGCACGGCGACGCTGAAGAGTTTGCGAGTCGCCGGTGTCAATCCCGATGCGTTCAGCGCGTTCCTTGCCAAGGCGGATGCGATCGGGCGCGACATCGACGCGGCCAAGACAGCCGGCTTCGCGCCGCAGATCGCCGCCGATGGCAGCTTTGCCGCGAAGGATAGCGACGTTGCCTTCACGGTTGCCGGCGGCACGCTGAGGGTGCCGCCGATCAGCCTGGAGAATCCGGCGGCGACCTTGTCCGCCGACATCACGGCGGATCTCAACACCAGCACGGTTTCGGCCAAGGGAGCAGTCACTTATCGGCCCGGCGACGAGGCGCTGGTCGGCTCCGAGCCGATCGTGAATTTCACCGCCGAGGGGCCGATCGGCGCCGTGAAACGGCAGTTCGACAGCGAGCCGCTGGCGCAGTTCCTGACCCAGCGCGCGCTGGAAAAGGAGCAGCAGCGCGTCGAGGCGATGCAGGCCGCGCTGCTCGAAAAGCAGCGGCTGCGGCGCGAAGTGCGCTACTACGCGGCGCTGCAGGACGCGCGCGACAAGGCCGCCGAGGAACTGCGCAAGCAGGAGGAAGCAGCGCGCCTGAAAGCCGAAGCCGACGCCAAGGCCAAGGCTGAAGCGGACGCTCGGGCCCAGGCTGAAGCGGAGGCAAAGGCGAAGGCCGATGCGGAAGCCAAGGCCAAGGCGGACGCGGATGCCAAAGCAAAGGCGGATGCGGACGCGAAGGCCGCGGCCGAGCAACAGGCCGCCGACGAAGCGGCCAAGGCGCAGGCCGAGCAGGATCGCCAGAAGGCGGAAGAGGCGATGCGCACTGCGCAAGAAAAGGCAAGGCTCGAGGCCGAGCGCAAGGCCGCGGAACAGGCACCGAAGGTCGAGCGAGTGCCGCTGCCGGAGGCCAACGACAATCCGCCGCCGGCGAAGCCGAAGCCCAATCCGTTCACGATCGACAATCTGTTGAAGTCGTTGCAGTAGCGCGGACTGCTGCCATCGGGCAGAACAATCGCTTCACAGGATGGACATTTCGGCGCCGTCCGCGACGTAGCGGGCGTGTCGAAAATCGCGGATGGTCAAGAGCTTGCCGGCCTGCCATCCCAGCAGCAGGAAATAGGATGGCCGCGCCGCCGCATCGTCGCGATCGCGGACAAGGACCGCCGGCTTGGCTTCGACAAACCCCGGCACCAAACGCCAATCCTGGACCCTGGAATAATTGTGGAAGTAGGTGCCGACTTCCTTGCGCCCGGCGAGCCGCGTCCTGGCCACCAGTTCCAGTCGCACTTCGTCCGCCAGCATGTCGCGCACCGCGTCGAAATCGCGAGCGTTGAAGCGATCGACGTAGGCGTCGAGCATCTGACGTTCAGCCGCACTGAGCCTGGGAGGCGGACGGTCGTCGGGCTCATCGGCGAGCTGGCGCAGCCGGCCGCGGCCTCGGTGCAGCGCCGCCTTGATGGCCGGGATGCTGGTGTCGAGGACAGTGCCGATCTCCTGCAGCGAATAGCCCAGAACGTCCATCATGATGACGCTGCTTCGTTGCGTGACGGGAAGGCGCATGAAGGTATGCAGGCCGGCGGCCGCGGCCTGACGGTCGACGGTGGGGTTTGCCGGGTCGACGATCATGTCCGGATCCTCATCGGAAAAGGTCTTTTCACGGGCGCGACGGCGCAGGAAATCAAGAGCCGCATTGTGCGCGATGCTGAACAGCCAGCCTTCGGGATTGGCGATCGGGCCGGCGTCGGGTAAAGCCTCGACCGCCTTGGCCAGGGCCTCCTGCAACACGTCCTCGCCATCGACGACCGAGCCCGTCATGCGGGCGCAGTAGCGGTGCAATTTGGGGCGCATTTCGCCGAACAGGCGATCAAAGGGCTCGCGGATTTCGCCGGGGATGCTCATGCGCCTGCCGTTTTTTGATCCGCGACTACTCGTCCAACATCCGATAATGGCCCACCACGGTCATCTCCGCGCGATGCGGACGTTCGCTGCAGCGATCCCTGATACCGTTCTGAAAGGCCTCGAATGCCGCCAGCCCGGTGATGATGTCGGCATGGGCCTCGGTTTCCGTCTCGACCAGATGCACAAAAGTGCCGTCGTCGGATCGCCAGGTCATATAGCGAACGCCGTCCGGCGATTTGTCCCGCAGCTCCTGGAAGACGGCCTTGACCAGCCGCTCGTTCTCGTCGGCCCGCTCCGGCTTCGTCTTGTAGCGTATCAGGTGGTGTTTCATCTCGGTTGTTCCTTTGGGTGCCCTGCGCCTTGAAGGCTGCTCATCTTCGAGACGTTATCGTGAGGCCAAAGGATTCGGGCACCGGAAAATAATTCGTGTCACACCGCAAAGACGCTGGAGCGTCACTCGCTGACGAGCAGGCGCTTCAACATCGGTTCGATGCGTGAAAGCTCGTCGAGATGCGCGGCCGACAGCTCGGCCAGGCAATCGTCGGCGCGCTCGGTCAGCCGCAGCAGCACGCGGCGATGGTCGTCCTTGTCCTGATCCCGCGCGACCAGTCCTGCCTCGCTGAGACGGTTGACCAGCTCGACGGCGCTGTGATGGCGGATGCGCAGGCGCTCCGCCAGATCGCCAATCGCCACCGGTCCGCCGCCCGGGAAACCCTTGATCGCCAGCAGGGCCTGGTGCTGGCGTGGCGTCAGGCCGGCATCTTCCGCCTGCAACTGGCTGAATTCGAGGAAACGGCGGATCAGGTAGCGAAACTCGGACAGCCGCTGGTAGTCGGACTGCTTGATGGCGGGGCGTGGTTTCTGCGGCTGCGTCATACCCGACATTTGTTCGTTTTCGGCGAAAGCTCAAACGGATTTCGAGCGAAACCGGCTTGAATATTTATATCGTGTTACGATACATAGCCGCCGACAACCCGGCTGGCCGCTTCGGCCGTGCCGCATATCCAGATCCGGCCGCCGCCAGAAAGCCACCCCCATGAAGACCAATCACCCAAATCCCGGCCATCTCAGGGATTTCACCACCGATGCCAGGGTGCTGTTCATCGCGGCAATAGCCGTCGTGGTCGCCACGGCGGGCCTGTTTGCCGGCATCGGGCTTTTGAAGCTGATCCGTCTGGCCACCAACATTGCCTATTTCGGCCAGTTCTCGCTCGCCGATTTGAAGCTGCGGGACACGCCGCTCGGGCTTGCCGCCGTCATCGTCCCGGTGATCGGCGCGCTGATCATCGGCCTGATGGCGCGCTTCGGCAGCGAGAAGATACGCGGCCACGGCATTCCCGAGGCCATCGAGGCGATCCTGCTCGGGCGCTCCAAGCTCGACGCCAAGGTTGCGATCCTGAAGCCGCTGTCGTCGGCGATCTCGATCGGCTCCGGCGGCCCATTCGGCGCCGAGGGTCCGATCATCATGACCGGCGGGGCGATCGGCTCGCTGATCGCGCAGATGCTGCCGGTCAGCGACAATGAACGCAAGACGCTGCTGGTGGCGGGTGCGGCGGCGGGCATGACCACGGTGTTCGGGACACCGATCGCCGCCATCATGCTGGCGGTCGAACTGCTGCTCTTCGAATGGACGCCGCGCAGCTTCATTCCCGTGGCTGTGGCGGCAATCATTGCCGAGGTGGAGCGCACTATGCTGCACTTGCCTGGCCCCATCTTTCCGTTCCAGGGCGGTATGGAGGTCTCCTTTGTCGGCCTTGCCGGCTGGGCCTCGATCGGTGTCGCGGCCGGGCTGTTGTCGGGGCTGCTGACGCAGATGGTCTATGCCTGCGAGGACGGCTTCCAGAAGCTGCCCATCCACTGGATGTGGTGGCCAATGATTGGCGGTCTGGTGGTCGGCATAGGCGGGCTGATCGAACCGCAGGCGCTCGGCGTCGGTTATGACAACATCGCCGACATGCTGGATGGCCGCACTGTCGCCACCGCGGCGCTCATCCTCTTGGTGGTGAAGGCCATCATCTGGTCGGTTGCACTCGGCTCGGGAACATCCGGAGGCGTGCTGGCGCCGCTGCTGATCATGGGCGGTGCGATGGGGGCGGTGCTCGCCGGCGTTCTGCCGGCGGCGGATCCGGGCTTCTGGGCGCTTCTGGCGATGGCCGCCACGATGGGCGGTACGATGCGGGCGCCGCTGACCGCAACCTTCTTTGCCGTCGAACTGACCGGCAATACGCACATGCTGGTGCCGCTGATCGCGGCCTGTGCCGCGGCGCACGCGGTCACAGTGCTGCTGATGAAGCGTTCGATCCTGACCGAGAAGATCGCCAGAAGGGGACACCATCTGGTTCGCGAGTATCGCGTCGATCCTTTCGCCCTGACAAGGGTGCGCGAGGTGATGACCTCCGAGGTCGAGAGTGTGCCGGCGACGATGACGCTGCACGGCGCCGCGGCATTCCTGACCGCGCCGGAAACGCGGCATCCGAGCTTTCCGGTGGTCGACGAGAACGGCCATGTGCTCGGCCTCATCGACCCGCCGGCGATCCTGCGCTGGAGACGCGCCGGCACCCACCGCACCACGACGCTTGGCGAGTTGCTGGCCGGCAGCAAGGTCACGCTGGCCTATCCGGATGAGTATCTGGAAGGTCTCTCCGACAAATTGCTGATGGCCAATGTGTCCCATCTGCCCGTCGTCACCCGTGAAGGCTTGCAGCTGGTCGGCTATGTCGGCTGGAAGGATCTAATGCGCGTGCGGTCCAGGAAACAGGCCGAGGAGCGCGACCGCTCGGCCTTGCTTGGCTTCGGCACCAGACGCAGGAAAAAGGAAGAGGCGGCCGAGAGCCTCTAGCTCAAGGAGCTGGTTCCGCGCTTCGCCCACTCCAGGACATGGAGCCGGAGAGCCGAGGACAGGTTGGTGTCGCGGGGCCGCGTTTCGTCCACTTCGGCGACAAGGGCGGCGAGCGTCAGCTTTCTGGTCGCCGCGATCGCCACGAGATCGTCATAGAAGGGTTTCTCGAGCGAATAGCTGGTGCGGTGGCCGCGAATGGTCACCGAACGCTTTTCGACCGCGCTCACCGTTCGCTCGGTTCGCCGGGCTTTTCACGGCGGTGGCCGGCAACGAATTTGTCGCTCTTGTCGGCGATCAGGCGGTCGCGCTGCTTCTCTGCCTTGGAACGGCCATGCAATGCCCGGTTCTGTTCGGCGACTCGCACCTTCTCGTCCCGCGCCTTCTGCTTGCGGGCCTGGCGAAGATTGACGATGTCGGCCACAGCGCGAACCCGCGGGCCTATTTCTTGCGGAAGGCGTCGAGCGAGACCACATCGGCGCCCTTGGTGGCGGCGTCGGCGGCGGCCGGCTTCTTCTCCGGCTCGGCGGCGGCTTTCTTCTCGGCTTTCGGCTTTTTCTCGGAAACGATGGTCAGCGGCTCGGGCGGCGCTTGAGCGGCAGGCTCGTCGGCCGCCACGACATCGGTCTTGACGTCGAACTCGAGTTCGAAATTGACCGACGGATCGTAGAAACCGCGCACGGCCGAGAACGGGATTTCGAGTTTCTCAGGCACGTCGGAGAAGGACAGGCCGACTTCGAAGCCGGTGTCGGTCACCTTGAGGTCCCAATACTGGAACTGGATGACGATGGTCATCTGCTCCGGATAACGCTCGCGCAGCCGCGAAGACACGCGCACGCCCGGTGCACCGGTCAGAAAGGTGATGAAGAAGTGATGGTTGCCGGGGAGGCCGGTGCGCGCGACCTCGGCCAGGACCTTGCGCATGACGCCGCGCAACGCCTCCTGGGCCAGAATGTCGTAGCGGATGTGGTCGTCGGCCATGTGGCGGTCGGGTTCCGTTGAATCGTCCGCATAGCTGTAATCAAGCTTGAGGGCGGCGTAAACCTGATATAGATCGCCGTCGCGCCGAAGCGAGGACTATTGCCGACGATTTTGATCGCTCAGGCGCTGGCAAGAGCGCTTTGCTTTTCCACCGAGGCCACGGACCGGCGCTTGCCAAAGGCGCGCAGGAAGGTGCGCACGCCATTGGTCGCGGATTGCAGCACTTCATCCTCGCGCGGCGTGCCGCCGAGCATGAAGGTGGTCTGCAGTTCGGCATTGACGAGGCCGAGGAACTGGCGCGCCGCCACGTCTGGATCCTCGATCGCGAGGTACCCGCCATAGGCGAGGCGGGCGAAGCGGGCGGCGATTGCCGGCCATGTTCGACCTGGCCCCTGTTCGCGCCACTCGGCAAACAGTTCGGGATAGCGTTCGCCTTCCGTCTGGATCAGCTTGCGCAGGAATTTTCCATCGCGATTGCAGATGCAGTTCTGGTTCAGGCGCACGGCAAAGCCGATCAGATCAGCCTCGAGATCCTTCGGCTGGTCGGGGAAGGTGGCGATGGTGGCGAAGATGCCGGCATTGCAGCGCTCGGTGAGGTCGCGCACCACGGCAACGAACAGTTTTTCCTTGTCGCCGTGATGGTTGTAGATGGTCTGGCGCGAGACCCCGGCTTCGGCGGCGATCAGATCGATGTTGGCGCCGGCGAAGCCTTCGCGGCAGAACACCCCTGCGGCGGCATCGACGATCGACAGGCGCTTGGCCTCGTGGCCGCGTGGCGGGAAAGTGTCAGGAGAAACGCTCAGTCTCATGAAAAACTATATAGAGGTGATTGACGATTTAGACAAGAGTGTCTAATTTTGTGGACACGAAACAAAGAGATTTCGGCCCGGAGAGACGAATAGAATTCGCTCCTGGAGAGTCGGATTCTCGTGGGATGGAACGTCCTAGGGTTAGACGTCGCCTGGCGGCGGCAACCAGATTCGAAAGAAGCCTTTATCATGAGTCCCAAATTCCTCCGCATTGCGGTCGTGCTCGGCCTGTTGTCTGCCATCGGCCCATTCGCAATCGACATGTATCTTCCGGCATTGCCGTCGATCGGCGCGGATCTGCACGCCGGCACCGCTGCCGTGCAGATGAGCCTGTTGATCTTCTTCCTGTCGATGGGCTTCGGCCAGATCGTCGTCGGGCCGATCTCCGACATGGTCGGCCGCAAGCTGCCGCTCTATGGCGGTCTTGCGCTGTTCATGGCTGGCGGCATCGGTTCGGCAATGGCGCCGACCATCGAATGGCTGATCGCTTTCCGCTTCCTGCAAGGCCTTGGCGCCAGCGCCGGCATGGCCGTTCCGCGCGCGATCGTGCGTGATCTGCACACCGGCACCGAGGCCGCCAAGCTGATGTCGCTCTTGATGCTGGTGTTTTCGGTGTCGCCGATCCTGGCGCCGCTGACCGGAAGCCAGATCATCGAGAATTTCGGCTGGCGCGCCGTGTTCTGGACGGTGACGGGTGCGGCGGCACTGGCCACCATCCTTCTGGCGACCTCGCTCAAGGAGACGCGGCCCGTCGAGGACCGTGTCGGTTCCTCCTTCGGCACCGCGCTGTCCGGCTACCGCTTGCTGATGGGCGACCGCAACTTCCTCGGCCTGGTGGCGATCGCCGGTTTCGGCATTGCCAGCTTCTTCGTCTACCTGTCGAGCTCGTCCTTCATCCTGATCGACCATTACGGGCTGTCGCCTTCGGTCTACAGCGTGTTCTTCTCGATCAACGCGGTGGCCTTCATCGGCATGTCGCAGCTGACGGGACTGCTGGCCGAGCGGTTCGGGCTGCGGCGTGTGGTGCGCGTCGCGGTGACCGGCTACGCGACGACGATGGTGGTGCTGTTCGCGGTGATGGCGACCGGCGTTGACCGGCTCGATGTGATGGCGGCACTGCTGTTCATCGGCTACGGCTTCCTCGGTCTGGTCATTCCGACGACCTCGGTGCTGGCGATGGAAGAGCATGGCGAGATCGCCGGTACGGCTTCGGCGCTGATGGGCACGCTGCACTTTGCCATTGGCGCGGTCGCCATGGGCGTTGCCGGCCTCTTCTTCGATGGCACGCCGCTGCCGATGGTGGCAGGCATCACGCTCTGCGCGGTGATCTCGTTCACGCTGGCCAAGGTCACGCTCGGCCGTTCGCGCGAAGCCGTCGAGGCGCCGGCGGAGTAGGCAATCGCCCCTCGGATACCAAAAGGCCGGGCATGCCCGGCCTTTTTCATGCCTGGGCCGGTCCTGCCTGGGCCAGCACGAAGCGCAACCGTGCCTCGACCGGCGCCAATGGCAGCGGGACCAGTTCATATCCCAGCTCGGTGTAGACGTCGGCCAGCGCAAGGTAGGTGCGCTCGGCCTCGTCGAGTGTCTGTCTGCGCTCCTCATCCTGCGCGAAGATGTCAGGCCAGGGGTGGGCGACGAAGACGCGAGGGTTGTAGCGGAAACGCTTAGCGGCGGAGCTGACATGCTGGGGCGCCGGCAAGCCGCTCAGCCTGAGATAGCCAAGCGTGTCCGGCACGCCGCGGGAGGCACGCGGCGCAACGCCTTCGCTGCCCACGGGGATGCAAAGGTCTGGCCAGCGGGAGCTGCCGTTGCTTGACGGATATTGTGGATGGGGAGAAGTGGAGGTTTCTGTTGCCAGGTACCTCCGAACCCCGCCTAGAAGTGCGAACCTCTAGGGCTTGAATTGAAGCTATCGCACCGCTTACGCGGCGAGACGTGCTTCCGCATAGTTGTCATTTGCAACTACAGGTTTAGCCCGATGACGGTGGTACCATGCCGGGCAAAAGTACGATCTTTACACCTTCGTCGATCCTATTTCGCCCCCAGCAAAAACCGCTCTGTCGTGAACAGCGGCTTTTGGTGGAGGCGCCGGGTACCGCCCCCGGGTCCGAACGGCTTATTTCATCGCCCATTTATCGCCATAGTCGGTCAAGCCGACAAACCGAATATAGGGGGGCATCGCAAGAAATGAAAGGCCGCAATGGTACTTTCTCCCGGTGTCAAAACCGCAGCTCCGAAGGGTTGACTCGTGCGCGGTCTCAACCGAAGCTTTGTGGGCGGTGAGGAGTTATGACCTAGCGCACAAGTTGCAGCAGCGCGCCACAGCCCTCATCGATCGGATTCGTGGCGCCGACGAGGGGAATTTTGATGGCCGACTATCTTGCAGACGTGAAGAAATACGACGCCGCGGCAAGCGCCGACGTGGTCGACAAGATCGTGAAGCATCTGGGCATTGCGCTCAGGAACCGCGATTCCTCGCTGGTGTCCTGCACTGACCCTAAGGAACTCGAGCGCGTCAAGGCAGGCTGGGTATCGAAGAAGCTCGGCATATCAGACGACAAGAAGGCCGATGCGGCGATCGAGAAGGTCTGCAAGGTGATGGCCGCCGACAACACCAAGAACCGGGTGACTTTCTACTATCTGGTTGCCAAGGATCTGGGTAAGCTCGGCTCCCTCTGAGACCTCTGATAATTCTACTCTGGCGGCCGACTGGCGCGGTTTTCCGCGCTTCCTGTGGTCGCGTCCTTTAAGTGCGCTCCGCTCCGGTTATCGAAAACCACACCATTCGACTAGCCAGAGCGAATTCGGAAAAGGTCTCCACTCCCCGCCATGGTGGGAATGACTTCAGACAAGCGTGGCGTCGGCGCGCACATGCGCTATGATTGGTAAATCCCGAATCGAGCCCGAAACCGATGCGCCAATATCTCGACCTCTTGCAGCATGTGCTGGAAAACGGCGCCGATCGCGGCGACCGCACCGGGACCGGCACGCGCTCGGTGTTCGGCTACCAGATGCGTTTCGACCTTGGGCGCGGCTTTCCGGTCACCACCACCAAGAAGCTGCATCTCAAGTCGATCATCCATGAACTTCTGTGGTTCCTGGCCGGCGACACCAACATCAAATATCTCACCGACCATGGCGTTTCGATCTGGGACGAATGGGCGGACGAGAATGGCGATCTCGGTCCGGTCTATGGCAAGCAGTGGCGCTCCTGGCCCGATGGCCATGGCGGCTCGATCGATCAGATCGCAAATCTTCTCAAGGAGATACGCCGGAATCCTCAATCGCGGCGGCTTATCGTTTCGGCATGGAACCCGGCCGAGGTGGAAGCCATGGCGCTGCCGCCGTGCCACTGCCTGTTCCAGTTCTACGTCTCCGAGGGCCGGCTTTCGTGCCAGCTCTACCAGCGTTCGGCCGATATCTTCCTCGGCGTGCCATTCAACATTGCCTCCTACGCTTTGCTGACACTGATGGTGGCGCAAGTGACTGGACTGAAGCCCGGCGATTTTGTCCATACGCTTGGCGACGCACATCTCTACTCGAACCATTTCGAACAGGCGCGCGAACAGCTGCAACGCACGCCGAGGGCGCTGCCGACGATGTGGATCAATCCTCAGGTGAAGGACTTGTTCGCCTTCCGCTTCGAGGACTTCCGGCTGGAAAACTACGTCGCCGACGCATCGATCAAGGCGCCGATCGCCGTCTGAGCCCGCAGGGCTGGCTCATTCCTCGAAATCGGCCACCGATCAATCGATGCCCACCATCACGTCCGAGGCCTTGACCACGGCATAGGCCGGCTTGCCCTTTTCGAGCTTGAGGTCGGCGACGGCCTCGTTGGTGATCGAGGCGGTGACAACAGCGCCACCGATGTCGATCCTGACATGCGAGGTGGTGGCTCCCTTGACGATCTCGACGATGGTGCCTTTCAGGACATTGCGGGCGCTGATCTTCACTGGACGTTTCCTTTTGCTTTCGCTGTATCCAACCCGGTCCATCGTACGCCGTGACGGCATCCCCATACAATGCAGTTGCCGGGCAAAAAGCCTTCCCTTGTTATGTTCATACGGATATATCGGTCGGCAGGCTTCGAGCCGATCGGATTTCAAACCCAGGGAGAATTTCATGCTGATGCGCAAAGGTTTCGGATTGAGGGCGATTGCGATCGGTGGTCTTGCGGCGACGCTGATGGTCGCGATGCCGGCCGCGCATGCGCAAGACAAGGTGGTCGTGTTCGCCGCGGCCAGCCTCAAGGATGCGCTCGATGCGGTGAACAAGGCATGCAAGGCCGATGTCGGCGAGGCCGCGACCGTTTCCTACGCCGCGAGTTCGGCGCTGGCCAAGCAGATCGAGGGCGGGGCGCCGGCCGACGTCTTCATTTCGGCCGACCTCGACTGGATGAAATATCTCTCCGACAAGAAGCTGACCAAGCCGGACACCGAGGTGAAGCTGCTCGGCAACGAGATCGTGCTGGTGGCGCCGAAGGACTCGACAGTTGAAACCAAGATCGAGAAGGGCTTCGATCTGGCCAAGCTGATCGGCGACGGCAAGCTCGCCATGGGTGACTTCAAGGCGGTGCCGGCCGGCAAATACGGCAAGGCCGCGCTGGAATCGCTCGGCGTCTGGTCCTCGGTCGAGGGCAAGGTGGCGCAGGCCGAGAATGTGCGCGCGGCACTGAAGCTGGTTTCGACAGGCGAAGCGGCCCTCGGCATCGTCTACGCCACCGACGCGCATGCCGAAAAGGGCGTCAAGGTGGTCGGTACTTTTCCGGAGGATTCGCATCCGCCGATCATCTATCCGGTTGCCCAGACCGCCGATTCGAAGGAAAAGGATACGCTGGCCTTCCTGAAATGCCTGCAGTCGGCCAAGGCCGGTGCGCTGTTCAAGGATCAGGGTTTCACTGTGCTCACGCCAAGCAACTGAGTTCGAAAAGGGCCTGATTTCGCAATATGAACTGGCTGCTGGACCTCACTCCCGACGAATGGAATGCGGTCCGGCTGTCCATCAAGGTGGCAACGGTGGCGATGCTCGCCAGCCTGCCGCCAGGCATAATGATTGCGCTGCTGCTTGCCCGGGCAAAATTCTGGGGCAAGACGCTGCTCAATGGGCTGGTGCATCTGCCGCTGATTCTGCCGCCGGTGGTGACCGGTTATCTCTTGCTGCTCACCTTCGGCAAACGTGGCCCGGCCGGCGCCTTCCTGGCCGAGCATTTCGGCATCGTCTTCTCGTTTCGCTGGACAGGTGCCGCTCTCGCTTGCGGCGTCATGGGTTTTCCCCTGATGGTGCGGGCGATCCGGCTGTCGATCGAGGCGGTGGACCGCAGGATGGAGGCTGCGGCCGGAACGCTCGGCGCCAACCCGCTGTGGGTATTCGCCACCATCACGCTGCCGCTGATCCTGCCTGGCCTGATCGCCGGCGCCATCCTGTCCTTCGCCAAGGCGATGGGCGAGTTCGGGGCGACGATCACCTTCGTTTCCAACATCCCCAACGAGACGCAGACTTTGCCGTCGGCGATCTACACCTTCACGCAGGTGCCGGGCGGTGATGAAGGCGCGCTGCGGCTGACGCTGGTCTCCATTGTCATCTCGATGGCCGCACTGGTCGCCTCGGAAGTGCTGGCGCGGCGTGTCGGCCGGCGAATGGACATAGAATGACGGTCCTCGTCGACATCAGCCATCGCCTCGGCGACTTCAGCCTCGACGTTCGCTTCGAGAGCGCAGGGCGCCTGACAGCGCTGTTCGGGCCCTCGGGATCGGGCAAGACGACGCTGATCAACATGATCGCCGGGCTGATCCGGCCCGGCAAGGGCCGCATCGAGGCCGATGGCCGCGTGCTGGTCGACACCGGCGCGGGCATTTTCGTGCCGAAGCACAAGCGCCGCATCGGCATGGTGTTCCAGGATGCGCGCCTGTTTCCGCATATGAGCGTGGCCGGCAATCTGCGTTACGGTCGCTGGTTCACGCCGGCGGCGGAGCGCTACGCGGACATGGACGCCGTGGTCGAACTGCTCGGCATCGGCCCGCTGCTGGACAGGCGACCGGCAAAGCTGTCGGGCGGCGAGAGACAGCGCGTGGCCATCGGCCGGGCGCTGCTTGCCAGTCCTCGGCTTCTGCTGATGGACGAGCCACTGGCCTCGCTGGACGAGGCGCGCAAGGCCGAGATCCTGCCCTATATCGAGCGGCTGCGCGACGAGACAAAGATCCCGATCGTGTATGTGAGCCATTCGGTCGCCGAGGTGGCGCGGCTGGCGAGCGACGTGGTGATGCTGGCGCAAGGCAATGTCATCGCCAGCGGACCGACCGAGGCGGTGATGCAAAGGCTCGACCTGTTGCCGGCGGAGGAGCGCGGCGAGGGCGGCGCCGTGCTGGACACCAGGGTGCTGCGTCACGACGAGACTTTCGGCATGACCGTGCTCGGCTCGGCCGCCGGTGAGATCCGGGTGCCGCGGCTGGGGGCGCCGGCGGGAGCGCCGGTCCGCATCCGCATCCGCGCCCGCGACGTGATGATCGCCACCGAACAACCGGCGGGCCTCAGCGCGCTCAACATCCTGCCCGGCACCATTGTTGCGATCAGCCCAGGCGAGGGGCCGGCGGTCGACGTTAGCATCGACTGCCACGGTGCAATCGTGCTCGCCCGCATCACCGAACAATCGCAGCATGCGCTGAAGCTGCGACTCGGGGGGCATGTCTTCGCCGTGATCAAGACGGTGAGCTTCGACCGGGCGAATACCGGCGCCGGCCTGCCCGCCGAGGCGGATGGATGATCATCGCTATGTTTTTTTGGAATAGCGGTATTGCCGAGGAGCTTCTAGTATGGGGTCGGGCGTGACCGCGGAGGAGCAAGAATGCCGTCGCTGAGCTTGCGGATAAATCTCGATCCCGACGGGCGCATCGGACCGGGCAAGATCGAGCTGCTGGAGCAGATCGCGGCCTTCGGCTCGATCTCGGCCGCGGCGCGCGGCATGGAGATGTCCTACAAGCACGCCTGGGACCTGGTCGAGGACATGAACCGGGTGTTCGGCAAGCCGCTGGTCGCGGCGCGGACCGGCGGCCGCAAGGGCGGCGGCGCGCAACTAACGGCGGTCGGACTGGCGGTGGTCAGCCGTTTCAGGGCCATCGAGCGCGCGGCGGCCTCGGCAGCGGCGACGCATATGGAGGCTCTGCAGGCGGAAATCGATGCGGGCTGAGTTACCCAGCGGGAATAGGTGAGGGACGACCCGAAGGTCGCCCCTCATCAGCATCACTCCGAAAGGGTGAACGGAGCGGTGTATTTGTCGACATTGTCCTTGGTGATGAGCAGGCAGTCGAACAGCTGCTTTTCGGTCGCGGCACCGGTCTTGCCGGTCTTGATGAAGGAATCGGCCTGCTGCACGGCCTTGGCCGAGTAGACGGCTACCGGCTGCAGCACGGTGTATTGCAGGTCGCCGGCCTTGATGGCGGCGACAGCGTCCGGAGAGCCGTCGAAGCCGCCGACCTTGATGCTCGCCAGTTTTCCGGCTTCTTTCAGCGCCGCGATCGCGCCGAGCGCCATTTCGTCATTGCCGCTGGTCACGCCGATGATGTCGGGATGGGCTTGCAGCAGGCTCTGCATCTTGTCGTGGCCCTGGGTGCGGTCCCAGTTGGCGACTTCCGAGCCGACCTTCTTGAGGTCTGGATACTGGCTGATGACGGTCTCGTAGCCGTTTGACCGTGTCGCGGCGTTGTTGTCGGACGGAGCGCCCAACAGTTCAACATAGTTGCCCTTCTCGCCGATGGCCGTCACCCATTGCTGGCCACCGAGTGCGGCGCCCTGGGCGTTGTTCGAGACAAGCTGCGCCTTGGCGAGGCCCTCCTGGTTGATCTCGGCGTTGACGAGGAAGACTGGGATGTTGGCGGCGATCGCCTTCTTCACCGCGCCGATCGAGCCACTGGCATCGGCCGGATCAAGGATAATGGCCACGGATTTGTTGGTGATCGCCGTATCGATCAGCTTGCTCTCGGTGTTGGTGTCGGCCTTCGAGGCGCCGACGGTCGCGGTGTAGCCGAGCTTCTCGGCTTCGGCCTTGGCGACATTGCCTTCGGTCAGCCAGTAGGGATTGGCCGGATCGATGACGATGATCGAGATAAGGCCTTCGGCCGACGCCGCGGTTGCCGCGACGATCGGTGCGGCCAGGGCGAAGGCCGAGAGCATCAGAATTCTGGCACTGCGATACATAGAGTTCCTCCTTTGTTTAGCAATTGCGCCGGTCAACCGGCAGTCTTCTCGAGAGCGGGATCGGCCGTTGTGGCCTTGTCCTTTTGTGGAGAAGTCGGGGAGCCGCCGGCCGGGCTCGGAAGCTTGACGCGGCGGCGATACTGGATGGCGTTGAGCAGCACCGCCAACACGATGACCGCGCCGGTGAACACTGTTTGCCAATAGGCAGAGACGCCGATGATCACCAGACCATCGGACAGGAAGCCGATAACGAAAGCTCCGACCAGCGTGCCGCGGATATTGCCCCGGCCACCGGTCAGGGCGGCGCCGCCGATGACGACGGCGGCAATGGCGGTAAGCTCGTATGAGGTGCCGGCGGTCGGACCCGCCGAGGTCAGCTCGGAGGATAGGATGAGGCCGGCCACCGCGGCACAGATGCCGGAGAGCATGTAGACAGAGACCTGCACCTGCTTCACCGGCACACCGGAGAGTTCGGCAGCGCGCTCGTTGCCGCCGGAGGCGTAGAGCCAGCGGCCGAAGGCGGTGCGGTTGAGGATGATGCTGCCGATGATGGCGATGACGGCCATAACCAATACGCCGATCGGGATGTCGAGCAGGCGGTTGAAGCCCAGCCATTCAAAGCCGGTATTGCCGAGCTCCGGCTTGCCGCCGAGATCGTTGTAGGTCAGGCCGTTGGTCATCAGCAGTGCGGCGCCGCGCACGACGTAGAGCATGCCGAGCGTGGCGACGAAGGCAGGCACCTTCAGCCAGGCGATGAGCACGCCGTTGACCAGGCCGACCAGCGCGCCGAGCACGCAGACCAGCACCGCGACGACCCACACTGGCGGGTAGAGGATGACGCCGAACGTGGTCAACTGCACGCCCTGCATCAAGAAACCGGCGATCACGCCGGAGAAGCCGAGCGTCGAGCCGACCGACAGGTCGATGCCGCCATTGAGGATGACCAACAGCATGCCGACCGCCAGGATGCCGAAGATGGCGACATGCGAGGCCATGGTCAGGAAATTGCCGACCGAGAAGTAATAGGGAGACAGAAGCGAGAAGACGATGATGATCACGATCAGCGCGAAGAACGCGCGGCCCTCCAGCAAAAGCTTGGCCAGGCTGAAGCCATCGGCCGAAACCCTCGGACGGGAGCGGCTGCGATCGGGGCTAGCGTCGGTCACTTTGGTGGCTCCTGTGTTCCTCATGGTCGGAGACCACGGCCTCGCCGGAAGCGGCCATGATCTCCTCCTTCGTGGCATCGGCACCGAACTCGGCCGAAATCCTGCCGCGATGCATGACGATGATGCGGTGCGCGATGCTCAGGCACTCGGCGACTTCCGAGGTCGAGAAGACGACGGCGAGCCCACGTGCCGCCCGTTCGCTGAGCAGGCGGAACACCTCCGCCTTGGCGCCGATGTCGATGCCGCGGCTCGGCTCGTCGAGCAGCATGACCTTGGGATTGGTGATCAGCATCTTTCCGATGACGACCTTCTGCTGGTTGCCGCCGGACAGCGATCCGATGGGGGCGCTGCCGCCCGCCGTCTTGACGTGCACGTCGCGGATCGAGGCCTCGACCAGCGTCCGCTCCTGCGATCGCGACAACAGCATTCCCCTGACGAAGGAGCCGATGCTGGCGAGCGACAGGTTGGCGCCCACCGACATCGTCTGAACCAGGCCGTCGCGCTGGCGGTCCTCGGGCACCAGGACGAGCCCTCTGGCGATGCGCTCGGCGATGCTGAGGCGAGAAATGTCATTGCCGCCGAGCAAAATGCGTCCGCCCGACGGCTGCAGGCGCCCTGCGATGCATTCCAGCAATTCGGTGCGCCCGGCGCCCATCAGCCCGTAGATGCAGACGATCTCGCCGCTACGCACATCGAGCGAAAGCCTGTCGACGACTGACCGTTCCGAACTCGAGGCATCGGCGACGCTGACGTCCTCGATCGACAAGGCGACCTCGCCGAAGGCGTGTCCGGTGGGCGGCGAACCGAGGTCGAAGTTCTCGCCGACCATGTTGCGGACGATCCATTCGAGGTTGATGTGCCTGGCGCTGGCCGTCGCGGTGATCGCTCCGTCCCTGAGCACCACGGCATAATCGGTGATCTGCAGCGCCTCCTCGAGGTGGTGCGAGATGTAGACGATCGAGACGCCGCGGGCCGTCAGGTCGCGGATCACCCTGAACAGCACCTCCACCTCGGTCGCGCTCAGAGCCGAAGTCGGCTCATCCATGATCAGGATGCGTGAATCCACCGAGAGCGCGCGGGCGATCTCGACGATCTGCTGCTGCCCCAGGCGCAGGTCCTGGACCAGCGTCAGCGGATGGATGTCTTCCTCGAGATCGGCCATCAGCAGCCGCGTCTGGCGGGCCTCCTCGGCGAAATCGACGCCGGTCGCGCCGCGTAGTTCCCGGCCCATGAAGATGTTGTCGCGCACGCTCAGATTGGGGGCGAGGCTGAGCTCCTGATGGATGATCGAGATGCCGCGGTCGCGGGCGTCGGACGCGGAGGAGAAGCTGACGGCCTGGCCGTCGAGCTCGATGCTTCCCGATGTCGGCGTGGTCACGCCGGACAGAATCTTCATCAATGTCGACTTGCCGGCGCCGTTCTCGCCGAACAGCGTGGTGACCTTGCCGCGATGGATGTCGAAATTGACGCCCTTGAGGGCATGCGTGCCGCCATAGGTCTTTACGATGTGGCGGGCCGCGAGCACGGTGTCGTTGGCTGCCGGCTCGAATTCAGGCGCCGCATTCATTGGACGCTCAGCTTCACCGGCGTGACCAGCCAGCCTTTGGGATTGATCAGCTTGAAGACGCCGACCACCGAGATGGTCTTTCCGGTAAGCTGGGTGTTGTCGACGGCCGACAGCACCTGCTTCTTCATCTCGTTGTTCAGGGCGGATCCAGCGTTCTGGTATTCGATCTGGTTGGTGAACTGACCGAACGTGATCGCGCCGGTGGCGTCGCGCAGTTCGGTGCCGTTGATTGCCGGGCCGGTCTGAACGCGAACGACCAGCGCATCGGGGACGTCAGCGACCTTGATGGTGTAGATGCCGGACTTTCCCTCGCCGACGATGCCGGTGAACTTGACCGAGAATTCGGTGCCGACATTGGCCGGCACGCCATATTGTTTCTCCGCGGCCGCCTTGTCCTTGGCGATCGCCGCCGCCAGCGTCGGGGCATCGACGGCGCGCTGTTCCACGGCGGACTGCACGTTCGGAAATTCAGCCTTGCCGAACGCTTCCGGGGAAAACGCCGCCTTGCGGGTGTCCTCCGCCGAGCCGATGGTGACGACCTTGGTGTCGAGGATCATCGCGCCGAGCAGGACCAGGATCGCGACCGCGACGACCATCCAGCGGATGCCTGGTGATCCTCGCCGGTTCATCGTGGTGGTTGCTGGCTGCGAACTCATGCTGTGACGACCTGTGTAGTGGCAGCGATCAGGGGTGGCATTTCGTTTTGCCGCGCGAAGCGCCGCATAAGCGGCTGTGCGGGCGGTCCGCTTGCATCGACCCCTCCCGCAGCGTGCTCCTCCAGCGCAATCGACCATACATCGATGTGAAATTACCGTCAATGACTGTGATACTTCGCTGAGAATGTAACATTCATGTGACCGTATGGCCGATATAAATTGAGCGACGCAATTGATTTTGTTTGTTTTTTTTAAAATCTCCAATATCTCACAGACGTTGTGATACGCTTGCTTTCAAGACGGCAAGGAGGCCGTTCCGTGCTCAAGCCTGTTTGGCGCGATCGATCGCGGTTCGCGGGTGGCGTTCCGATTGCAGCCCCATCAAATTGGTGCCGTTGAGCTGCGTGACAACCGCATCGATCTCCTCGCCGGTCCTTTGCGGGTTCCAGCCGAGCGCCCGGCCTGCAACCATGGCGATCTGCTGCAAGTCGCTTGTCGTCAGTTCGCCGCTAATGGCCAGGGTCGTGCGCCGCATGACGATATCGGCCAAATGCTCGACGAATTCGTTGCGGACGATGTAGTCGATCTCCGACAGGCTGTAGTCATGCGAGTCCGGCAAGCGATCCTCGTTGCTCGACGGGCTCTGATGGCTGGCTATCCGCGATGCGCTGGTGCCATAGCGCGACAAGAGTTGGTCGAGGCGGGCCTCATCCATTCCTGACGCCGATGCGGCTTTGGCCAGCCAGCTTGACCGTGACTTCGTGTCGGCCGGAAAGTCCTTGCCGCCGCCGATCGGCATCGAACGCGTCGTCACCTTGCGGCCGCGACCGAGACGATCGAGCACGGTGTCGGCGACTTCCTCGGCGAAACCGCGAAACGTTGTCCATTTGCCGCCGATCAGCGAGATGATCGGGAAGGGGCGCGATGGCTCCGGCTCCGACACCGGCGCCGAATGGTCGCGGCTGATCAGGCCGGGGATAGCGGCGTCGGATGCGGGCAGGGGCCTGATGCCGCTATAGGCGTAGACGATCTGGTCGCGTTCGAAGCTCATGCCCGGCAACAGCGTGCGCACGCTTTCCAGCAGATAGTCGATTTCCCCCGGCTCGCAGCGAACCGTATCGGGGTTGTCGGCCGCAAGATCCGTCGAGCCGACGAGCACCTTGCCGAGATAGTCGTAGACGAGGCAGATGCGGCCGTCATCGGCTTCGAAATAGAGCATGCGCCCGGCCAGGCTTTGCACCAGCGCGTCGTGCTTCAGGAGGATGTGCGAGCCCTTGGTGCCGCCGATCATCTTGGACGGGGCGCCGAGCGCGGCGTTGACATGATCGATCCATGGGCCGGCGGCGTTGACGACCAGCTTCGGCCGCAGCGAGAACTCGCGGCCACCGTTCTCCCGCCTGAAGGCCAGCACTCCGTCCGAGGCAGAGACCAGCGCGGTGTAGTTGGCCGCGCTGGAACTGGTGTTGGCCGCGAGGCCATCTGCGATCAGTTCGAGCACCAGCCGCTCGGGATGGCTGATCTTGGCGTCGTAGTAGGTGCCGGTGGCGACGATCGACCCGGTCAGCGCCGGCATGTCGCGCAGTGCCTGGCGTCGCCCGACGAGGCGGTGGCGCGGCATCACCCGGTGCCGCGAGCCGTAGAAATCGTAGATCATCAGGCCGATCTTGATGAGGATGGCGCCTCGGCTGCGCGGCGCGCTGGTCGAGCCCAGGAGCGTGCGCAGCGCGGCCCACATGCCCTTGCCCCAGGAGAAGATCGGGATGACCGTCGGCAGCGGGCTGACATAATGCGGTGCGTTCTTCAGGAGCAGGTTGCGCTCCAGCGTCGACTGCGCCACCAGCCCGAACTCACCGGTCTCCAGATACTTCAGCCCGCCATGGATCAGGCGCGAGGGGGCCGCACTCGTGCCGGAGCCGAAATCCGCTTGGTCGACGATGCAGCAGCTGACGCCTTGCGCGCTGAGATCGCGAAACAGACCAGCTCCATTGATGCCGGCGCCGAGGATGACGACATCGACATCGCCGTCCCGGGGGACACCGGCGCCCGGCTCGGAACCGTGATGGCTTTCGGCGGTTGGCGTCATGGCCTCGCCGTCTTTACGACGCGCAACTGTACCCCGGCCTGCTCAAGCTTTTGCGCATGCTTGTCGCTAATGCCGTCGGTGACCAGGACCGCCTCGAAACTGACCAGGTCGTCGAGCACGTGCAAGGCCACTTTGTCGAATTTGGAATGATCGACCAGAAGCACGCGCTTGATCGCCGCCGCCATCATCGCCTGCTTGACCCGCACCACATGCTGGTCCTGGATGAAGGCCGTGGTGCCGCTGATCGCGGATGCCGAGCAGATCAGCAGATTGGCGCGCAAACGCGAGATCGCGTTCTCGCAAACGATGCCGATATAGGCGTTGTAAGTGCGATGGTACTGGCCACCGAGGCAAATGAAGTCGATGTCGTCGACATTGGTCAGCAATGCCGCGGTCGACACGCTGTTGGTGATGACGGTCAGCGGCGTGACCTCGAGCAGCAGCGGCGCAACGGCATTCGCGGTGGTCGAATCGTCCAGGATCACCGCCTGGCCGGGCTCGACATAATCCATAGCGGCACGGGCCAGCGCGTCCTTCTCCGCTCGCCCGACCGTCACCCGGTAGCGGAAGGCACTTTCGTAGAGGCCGGATGGCTGCACTGTGACGGCGCCATGCAGCTTGCGCAGCACGCCTTGATGCGCCAGCTGGTCGATATGGCGGTGGATGGTCATTCGCGACACGCCGAAATGCTCGACCAGATCGTCGATGCGCACCTGGCCGAGTTTTATTACGTACTCGGCGATTTCTTCGCGCCGTTCATTGGCCTTGATCATGCCGCGCCCCCCATTTCTTGCCCTGCAAGGCTTTCGATTTCCGTCCATTTCGGCCTGAGTTGCTCGGCGACGCGGCCATAGATGGAATAGCGCTCGTCAAAGACGGCGCTACGCGCCGGGTCCGGCCGGTATTGGCGGCTCACGCTGCAGGTGGCGCGCGCGCCCTCTTGCGGCGATGCGAACAGGCCGACCGCCGCGCCAGCGCACAGAGCGGCGCCGTAGGCGGCCGCTTCGTCGGTCGAGGTGACGATGACCGGCACGTTGAGCACGTCGGCGAACATCTGCGCGAAGGCCGGATTGCGGGAGCCGCCGCCGGTCAGCCGCACCTCGCGAACGGCAAAGCCGTCGCGCAGGGCTTCGACATGGGTGCGGTGGTTGAAGGCAATGCCTTCCAGCACCGCCTTCAGCATATCGCCGCGGTCATGCCAGCCGCGCAAGCCGACGAAGCTGGCGCTCGCGGCATTGCCGTAGGGGGAACCGAACAGATAGGGGTGGAAGAGCAAGGTCGACGGCTTCTTCAGCGCGGTGTCGATCTCCGCCGCCAGCATCTCGTGGATCGAGCCACCGGTCTTCTTGGCTTCTTCCTGCTCGGCGCCGCAAAGCGTGTCGAGGAACCAGTCGTAATTCGCCGTCGAGGCCGGCGAGATCGACATGTTGTTCCAGCGGCCGAGGTCGATGGCGTTGCGGCAGAACCAGCGCGGGTCGGTACGCGGCTCGGTGGAGACCACTTCATTGATCGAGTAGGTGCCGGCGACGATGCTGACCACGCCATCCCGGTGGCCGCCGATGCCCAGCGCCGAAGCGGTGACGTCATGCAGGCCACAAGCGACCGGCGTACCTTCCGCAAGCCCGGTCAGTGCGGCTGCTTCTGCCGTGGTGTAGCCGACGATGTCGGCCGAATGCCCGACCAGAGGCAAGGCCGCGAACAACTCCTCCAGCCCGAAGATGCGCATCGCCTCCGGCGTGTAGGCTTGTGTGCGTACATCGGTGAATGAGGTGCTCGCCTCGGTCAAATCGGTGCCGATGGTGCCCGTCAGGCAAAAGCGCAGCCAGTCCTTGCAGCCGACTATATGGCCGATCTGGCTGAAGCGTTCCGGGGCATGCTTTTTCAACCAGGCGAGTATCGCCGATGGCGCCGAAGCATGCGGAACCTGTCCGGTTAGGGCGAGAGCCTCGGCAAAAACCGAATCCTTTGCCCATTCATCGACGATCTCGCCGGCGCGGCTGTCGAGCGACAATATGCCAGGGCCGAGCGGCCGGCGGTTCCTGTCGAGCAGATACAGCCCGTCACCATGCGCGGTCGCCGCCACTGCCTTGATGTCGCGGGCCGGCCTGTCGCTCAAAGCGATGGCTTCCCTGATTGCCTCGGCGGTCGCCTGCCAGAGGCCCAGCATGTCGCGTTCGACCCAGCGCGGATGCGGCATCGATTGGGGCACCCGGCGCCTGGCCACCGCCAGTTGCGAGCCGTCGGCATCGAAGATCACTGCCTTCGTCACCGTCAGGCCATTGTCGATCCCAAGCAGGCTGGACATGGAATTTACCCTCGCCGGGTAGCGTCCCATGAACTCATGGGCAATGAAGTGAAACGGCGGCCAAACGAAAACTGCGATGCGCGTACCAAGCCACGCAATCAACCATACAATGGTGTGATTTTAACGTCAATATGTGTGATATCTATCCGACCTTGCGCAACCAGGAAGGCGGCAATGGTCGCTAAAGTTAGTTAACTTACTGGTTTTGTTGTGGTCTTCAAGGTGTTTTTCTATCTCGTCGAATGTGTGATTCGTTCGCCATGAAGTCGTTCGTGCGCCGCCTGACGATTCAGAATTCAACCGTAGCCATACATCGCCCAGCCTGCTTGCCATCGCTCCTGGTCCTGGCAGCCGGTACAACGCGATTCGCACCGGTGTAGAGGCTCTAACTGTCCTGTGGCTCGCCGGGCTTGCGCAGCAGATAGGTGTCCATGATCCAGCCCTTGTTTCGACGGGCTTCCTCGCGGACCTTTGCGATCTCGGCGCCGACATCGCCCAGGCGGCCGGAGATGATGATCTCGTCAGGCGTGCCGAGATAGGCGCCCCAATGGATGACGACATCCTTGTCATCCAGCGTGTTGAAGGCGCATTTGCCATCCAGCATGACGACTGTACTGCCGGCATTTCCAGCCAAACCCTCCTCGGCAAGCCTGCGGCCGGTGGTGATCAGGATGGAATCGCCGATGCGGTTCAGCGCCATTTTGTGGCTGGCGGCAAGCGCCTGGACAGCGGTGATGCCGGGGATCACTTCAAGCTCGAAGGCGACATTGCCTCGCAGGCGCACGCGCTCGAGGATACGCAGCGCGCTGTCGTAAAGCGAAGGATCGCCCCAGATCAGGAAGGCGCCGCAGCCATCCTCCCCAATCTCGTCGCGGATCAGGCTCTCATAGATGGCGGCGATCGCGTCGTGCCAGTCGTCGACCGTCGAGCGGTAGGAGGGCGCCGGCTCGGTGCGCACCGGCACGTCGAATTCGACGCGGCGTGATTTCGGGTTGGTGACGAAGCGGTCGCAGATCTGGCGGCGCAGTTCGGCAAGATCGTTCTTCTTCGCGCCCTTGTCGGGGATGAACAGCACGTCGGCACGGTTCAGGCCTGATATGGCCTGCACGGTCATGTGGTCGGGATTGCCGGCGCCGATGCCGATGACGAGAAGCTTGCGCATGCGCGGACTCCTGCCCGATCGGAACGTCGGTGTCCAGACAAGCGCGGCATGTGGGCAAGCGTTGAGGCGCGTGTGGAAGGGCTTTGAAACGTCACATTGAAACCGCTAGGGTCATGCCGGTATTATAGCCGAGGGGGCTTCCATGTTCCGACACGTCCTGATTGCCGCGTTGACGCTGTGCGCCGCACCCGCGCTTGCCAATGATTCGATAGCGGAACTCGGCACCGGCGGCCTGATCCTGTCGCGCAGTGATGCCGTGGCGATGCAAAGCGAGGATCTCACCATTTCGCCGGACAAGGTGACGGTCGACTACGTCTTCCACAACAACACCGACAAGGATGTCGACGCGATCGTCGCCTTCCCGATGCCCGACATCTCGGGCGATCCCGAAGAGATGCCGGCGATCCCTGAAAACCAGAGCGACAATTTCCTCGGCTTCGAGGTGACGATCGACGGTGTCGCGGCCAAGCCGCAGCTCGAGCAGAAGGTGTTCGCGCTCGGCATCGACATCGGCGCCGATCTGAAGGCGCAGAATGTGCCGTTCAACCCGTTCGGCGACGCGGCCAAGGCGGCACTGGCGAAGCTGCCGCAGGCGGTGGCAGACGACTGGGTCAACCGCGGCATCATCATCGAGGACACCGCCGATGACGGCAGCGGCATGAAATCCACCTATGTGCCGTTTTGGCAATTGCGCTCGACCTATTGGTGGCGCTCGACCTTTCCTGCCAACAAGGACGTTCACGTCTCCCACCGCTACAAGCCCAGTGTCGGCGGCACTTCATCGGTCAGCTTCTTCTATGACGGCCAGTTCCAGGGCCAGTATGCCGCCTACAAGACCCGCTACTGCATGGACGGCACGTTCGAGAATGCGGTGCGCAAGGCGGCGAAGGACAATCCCGACGGCTATCCCAAATATTATGAAAGCCGGATCGCCTATATCCTGACCACCGGTGGCAACTGGGCGGCGGGCAGCATCGGCAAGTTCAGGCTGACCGTCGACAAGGGCAATCCGAAGGCCCTGGTCTCGTTCTGCGGCGACAATGTCAAGAAGGTCGGGCCGACGACCTTCGAGATGACCGCGGACGATTTCTATCCCGAGCACGACATCGACATCCTGATCCTCGATCCGTCGGACAATGGCGGGGACGCGAACTGATGCATGTCGCGATCTATGTCGCCATCGCCGAGAACGGCGTCATAGGGCGGGACGGCGGGCTGCCCTGGCGCTTGTCCACCGACCTCAAGCGGTTCAAGGCCGACACCATGGGCAAGCCCATCATCATGGGCCGCAAGACCTATGAAGGCATTGGCCGGCCGCTGCCGGGCAGGCTGAACATCGTCGTCACCCGCGACAAGGGCTGGCGTGCCGAGGGTATCGAGGTCGCTCATACGCTCGAAGCCGCGATCCAGCTCGCGACGGTGCGCGGACGCTGCATGGTTGGCGTGGACGAGGTCTGTGTCGTCGGCGGCGGCGAGATTTACGCCCAGGCGCTGCCGCTGGCCGACCGGCTGCATGTCACCCACGTGCTGGCCACGGTCGACGGCGATGCGCATTTCCCGCCGATCGATCCGAATTCCTGGCGCGTCGTCAGTTCACAGGAGGTTCCGGCCGGGGAGAAGGACAGCCACGCCACGCGCTATTCGGTTTACGAGCGACGCCGCGACGTGCATTGAAGGAAGACAAAGGGTCGCGACCGGACCAAATCGGACGAAGTCGGTAACGCATCGCGTTGAAAGCGCCTCGTGGCGTCCCTATAGAAGAACAACACTGGATTTTTGCGCCGTAATACCGGCGCTTGAGGGAATTCCAAGCGAAAGGACATTCATGCCCTGGAACGACAAAAGCGGCGGCGGCGGCCCATGGGGCGGCGGCGGCAACAATCAGGGACCCTGGGGGCAGGGACCAAAGGGACCGAGCGGTCCGCAGGGCTCGCCTCCCGATCTCGAAGATATCATCCGTCGCGGCCAGGATCGGCTGCGGCGCGCTCTGCCGGGCGGTGGCGGCGCCAGCCCGGCCGTGTTCGGGTTGATCGCGGCAGCCCTTGTCGTGCTGTGGGCGTTCCAGGCGGTTTATACCGTGCAACCAGACGAAGTCGCGGTTGAACTGCGCTTCGGCAAGCCGAAGCCGGAGCTGTCGCAGCCCGGCCTGCATTTCCATTGGTGGCCGCTTGAGACCGTTGAGACGGCCAAGATTTCCGAGCAGCTCGTCGACATTGGCGGTGGCAACACCAGCGGCAACGGCCTGATGCTTTCGGGCGACCAGAACATCGTCAACGTCCAGTTCTCGGTGGCCTATCAGGTCTCCGACCCCAGGGCCTATCTGTTCGACGTGTCCGATCCCGACGGTATGCTGCGGCAGGTTGCCGAAAGCGCCATGCGCGAAGCCGTCGGCCGCCGGCCGGCGCAGGACATCTTCCGCGATGACCGCCAGGGCATCGCGGCTTCGGTTCGCGAAATCATCCAGACGACGCTGGACGGCTACAAGGCCGGCCTCAACGTCAACGCCGTCTCGATCGAGGACGCGGCACCGCCGCGCGAAGTGGCCGACGCGTTCGACGAGGTGCAGCGCGCCGAGCAGGACGAGGACAAGTTCGTCGAGCAGGCCAACCAGTATTCCAACCAGAAGCTCGGCCAGGCACGCGGCGAGGCCGCACAGGTCCGCGAGGACGCGGCCGCCTACAAGAACCGGGTCGTGCAGGAAGCCGAAGGTGAGGCCCAGCGCTTCATCTCCGTCTATGACGAATATGCCAAGGCGCCTGATGTGACTCGTAAGCGCCTCTATCTGGAAACCATGGAGAAAGTTCTGAAGGACTCGAGCAAGGTCATCGTCGAACAGGGCAACGGACAAGGTGTCGTTCCCTATCTGCCGCTGCCGGCATTGCAGGCGAAACCGCCGGCACCGGCCGCGCCTGCCGCGAACACGGGAGGTACCCAGTGATGGCCAACCGTCTTCCCATCTTCGTCGTCGTCGCGGCGGTCATCCTGTTCCTGATCTATTCCTCGGTCTTCGTGGTCAATGCCCGCCAGCAGGCGTTGGTGTTGAGGTTCGGCGAGATCGTCGACGTCAAGAGCGAGCCCGGCATCTATTTCAAGGCGCCGTTCTCGTTCTTCGACGCCGACACGGTGCAACTGATCGAGAACAGGGTGCTGCGCTTCGACCTCGACAACATCCGCGTCCAGGTGTCGGGCGGCAAGTTCTATGAGGTAGACGCCTTCATCGCCTATCGCATCTCCGATCCGCGCGTCTTCCGCGCCGCCGTGTCCGGTCAGATCGAACTGGCCGAAGCGCGGCTGAGGACACGTCTCGACGCTGCCTTGCGCCGCGTCTACGGTCTGCGCGACTTCGAGGCCGCACTCTCGGAACAGCGTGCCGTGATGATGCGTGAGGTGCGCGATCAACTGCGGCCCGACGCCACCTCGCTCGGCCTGCAGATCGAGGATGTCCGCATCCGCCGCACCGACCTGACGGCCGAGGTTTCGCAGCAGACCTACGACCGCATGAAGGCGGAACGCTTGGCCGAAGCCGCTCGGCTGCGGGCACGCGGCAACGAAGCGGCACAACGCATCACGGCACGCGCCGATCGTGAAGTGGTCGAGATCGTTGCCGAAGCGCAGAAGGAATCCGAAATCCTGCGCGGCGAGGGCGAAGCCCAGCGCAGCGCCACCTTCGCCGACGCTTACAAACGCGACCCGTCCTTCTTCGACTTCTACCGGTCGATGAATGCCTATGGCACGGCGCTGGACAACACCGGGACGACAATGGTGCTGTCGCCGAATTCGGAGTTCTTCCGTTTCTTCCGCGATCCCGACGGCAAGGAGGGGCCGGCAAAGCCGGCTTCGCCGCCGACGGCACCTGCCGCGCCGGCGGCACAGCCCAGCACCGGCCAGTAACGGCCGGTGCAGGATTTTTTCGCCGCCATGGGCCTCGTCCTCGTGATAGAAGGTCTGGTCTATGGCGGCTTTCCCGGCCTTGCCAGGAAGTTGGCCACCGAAGTGCTGTCGATGCCCGAGAGCGCGTTGCGGATCGCCGGGCTGGCGGCGATCGCCATCGGGGTCGGCATCGTCTGGCTGGTGCGAGGCGGATGAAGGCGGCCGGCTTCGATCCCCGGGATAACGGATGATTTATCCTCGACCGATGGTCATAGCCGCAAACGTGCCGTATTTTTTGCCAACATGGCGCGACGCGACGTTTTCGTCGAAGCGCGTTTCTCTTTCAGAAATACCGGGAGGCTTCTCGATGACATCCAATACCCTTTTGCGCGCGGCTCGGCGGACGTTCATCGCCGGCGCCGCGGCGCTTCTTGTCGGCGCCGTCGCTGTCCCGTCCTTCGTGACGCCGACAATTGCTGCTGACGGGCCTGCTTCGGTCGCCGATCTGGCGGAAGGCCTGCTCGGCGCGGTGGTCAACATCTCGACCTCGCAGACGGTCAAGGGCACGGAAGGTCCGGGCGCGGTGCCGATGCCGCAGTTGCCAGAAGGCTCGCCCTTCCAGGATTTCTTCGACGATTTCTTCAAGAACCGTGGTGGCGACAAGGACAATGGCGCGCAGAAAGTGCAGTCGCTGGGATCCGGCTTCGTCATCGACGCCGAGCAAGGTATCGTCGTCACCAACAACCACGTCATCGCCGACGCCGACGACATCGAGGTCAATTTCTCCGATGGCGTCACATTGAAGGCGACGCTTGTCGGCACCGACACCAAGACCGACGTTGCCGTGCTCAAGGTCGATCCGAAGGGTCACAAGCTGACGGCGGTGAAGTTCGGCGATTCCACCAAGATGCGTGTCGGCGACTGGGTGATGGCGATCGGCAATCCATTCGGCCTCGGCGGCACGGTGACGGTCGGCATCGTCTCGGCTCGCAACCGCGACATCAATTCCGGCCCCTACGACGATTTCATCCAGACCGATGCCGCGATCAACCGCGGCAATTCCGGTGGTCCGCTGTTCAACAGCTCAGGCGAGGTCATCGGCATCAACACCGCGATCATTTCACCGTCCGGCGGCTCGATCGGCATCGGCTTCTCCATTCCCTCGCAGCTCGCCTCGGGCGTCGTCGACCAGTTGCGCCAGTTCGGCGAGACGCGGCGCGGCTGGCTCGGCGTGCGCATCCAGCCAGTGACGGACGACATCGCCGAGAGCCTCGGCATGGCGACCGCCAAGGGCGCGCTGGTCGCCGGCGTCATCAAGGGCGGTCCTGTCGACAATGGCACCATCCAGGCGGGCGACGTCATCCTCAAGTTCGACGGCAAGGATATCCACGAAATGCGCGACCTGCCGCGTGTCGTCGCCGAAAGCCCGGTCGGCAAGGCGGTCGATGTGCTGATCGTGCGCAAGGGCGTCGAACAGACGGTGAAGGTGACGCTCGGCCGGCTCGAGGATGGCGAGAAGCTCGCCAGCGGCGAAGAGGGTGGCAACACGGACCAGGACAAGGGTGACAAGGCTCCGGCCGTTTCGACCGCTTCGGTGCTCGGCATGACCGTCGGCGAACTCAACGACGAGACACGCAAGAAGTTCAGCATCGCCGCCGATGTTTCCGGCGTCGTCATCACCGACGTCACCAAGGACTCGGCCGCCGCCGAACGCGGCATTCAGCCCGGCGAGGTGATCACGGAGATCGCGCAGGAATCGGTCGCCACGCCAAAGGACGTCATGGACCGGATCGGCGCTCTGAAAGAGCAGGGGCGCAAGAACGCGCTTTTGATGCTGGCGTCGAAGACCGGCGAGTTGAGGTTCGTTACGATCCGGATGGACTGAAGTCATCCCGGCGACAACTCTGATCTGAAAGAAAAAGGGGCGGCTAACGAGCCGCCCTTTTTTGTTGTTCCCAGTCGGCGCGCCAGAGCCTGTAGAAGACGTGCCGCTTGAGCGCGGCATGGCTGTCTGGAATGCCGGGGTGATCGAAGTCGGCTGATGGGTCGGCGGTCATGCCGAGGCGTTCCATGACGGCAGTGGAGCGTCGGTTGTTCTCGACGGCAAAGGAGACGATCTCGCCAAGGCCGAGTGTTTCAAAGCCGAAGGCCAGCCAGGCTTCCGAGGCTTCGGTGACATAGCCTTTGCCCCAGAATTCGGGCGCCAGCCTCCAGCCGATCTCGACGGTGCCGGCCGGCAGGAACGGCATATGGTCGGTTCGCGTGATGCCGACAAAGCCGATGCACTGGCCGGTGGCGGCGATTTCGGCCGCCGCAAAGCCGAAGCCGTCGCGGTCGATCACGCCTCGCAACTCGTCCATCTTGGCATCCGCCTGGACGCGGTCGCGGCGGAACGGGAAGAACTCCATCACCCGTTCGTCGGAATTGATCCGGTGGAACAGCTCGCGGTCGCGATCCTCCCAGTTGCGCAGGATCAGGCGCTCGGTACGCATTGTTTTCATTGCGCAAACTCTTCCTGCCGGTAGCCCTGCAAATAGAGCAATGCGGTCAGGTCGCCATGGTCGATGCGAACCTTTGCCTGCGCCGCCACGGTCGGCTTGGCATGAAGCGCGACACCTGTCCCGGCCAAGCGGATCATGTCGAGATCATTGGCGCCGTCGCCAACCGCGATGGCGTCAGCGGGCGTCAGGCCGAGGCGTGCTGAAATTTCGATCAAGGCGTCGGCCTTGGCGGCGCGGCCGAGGATTGGTTCGCCGACCAGCCCGGTGAACCGGCCGTCCTGCTCGAGCAGGCGGTTGGCGCGGTTCTCCTGAAAGCCAAGCATGGCCGCGATGCGTGTGGTGAAGACTTCGAACCCACCGGACACCAGTGCCGTGCAGGCGCCATTGGCCCGCATGGTCTGAACCAAGGCGCGGCCGCCGGAGGCCAAGGTCAGGCGATTGGCGACGATGCGGTCGACCACTGCGGCGTCGAGACCTTTCAGCAGCGCCACCCTCTCGCGCAAGGCCGGCTCGAAGGCGATCTCGCCGTTCATCGAACGCGCGGTAATGACGGCAACGCGATCCTTGAGGCCGATCTCGTCGGCCAGTTCGTCAATGCATTCCTGGTCGATCATGGTTGAATCCATGTCGGCGATGAGGATCTTCTTGCGGCGCGTTTCAGCCTGCTGGACGATCACGTCGACCGGTTCGCCGGCAAGTGCGGCGCGCAAGGCGGCTGTCGCATCGGCGGCGTCGGCCTGGCTCGGCAGGACAAGATCGCAGGCAATCCCTTCGGCCAGCCAGACAACAGCGCTTGCGCCGACCGACCGTGACGCCATATTCGCAAGCGACAGCGACAGAGCGCGGTCGGCGGGACGGGAAACAAGCGTGGCGACGAGCGGCATGGAACATTCCGACGGACAAGCGGGCGAGGGCCGCGTGAAGAACGCGATCCTGATAGCCGGGCCGACCGCAAGCGGCAAGTCGGCCTTCGCGCTCGATCTGGCCGAGCGCAAGGGCGGCGTCATCGTCAACACCGATTCCATGCAGGGCTATTCAGTACTCGACGTGCTGACGGCCCGGCCAGGGGCAGCCGACCTGGCCCGCGCCCCGCATTTCCTCTACGGGCACGTCCACCCGGCCACCGCCTATTCCACCGGCGCCTGGCTGCGCGACGTGATGAAGCTGATCGACGACGGCACGCTCTCAGCGCGGGCGGACGGCACGCCCTCCGCGCGGCCAGTGATTTTCGTCGGTGGCACCGGGCTCTACTTTCGCGCGCTTGCCGAGGGCATCTCGGAAATACCCGATATTCCACAGCGGATCCGTGACCGCTGGCGCTACGAATTGAAGGAGCAGGGCGCCGTCAAGCTGCACAGCCTGCTGCTGCGCGAGGATTCGGCGGCCGCCATGACGCTGAAGCCGACCGACAGCCAACGCATCGTGCGGGCGCTGGAGGTGCTGGACGCGTCGGGCCGCTCGATCCTGGAATGGCAAGCGCAACGCGGCTGGCCGCTCATCGACAGGGAGAGCGCGCGTTTCTTCGTGATCGAGCCGGACCGGGCAGCTTTGGTCGGCCGCATCGAAGCGCGCTTTGACCGGATGCTGGACATGGGTGCGCTGGATGAGGTCAAGCGACTTGTGGCGCTCAACCTCAATCCAGACTTGCCGGCGATGAAAGCGATCGGCGTTCGCGAACTGCAGGCGGCGATGGCAGGAAAGGTCGGCTTTCCCGAGGCGATCGAGCTCGCCAAGATCGCGACCCGGCAATATGCCAAGCGGCAAGCGACCTGGTTCAGGAATCAACTGGGGCCGGAATGGCAAAGATTACGTCCCGGTGACGATCTGGAAACCACGATCCGACAGCTTGTTTCCATTACAACCTGAAAAGTTGACCTGCAACGAAAGGTTCCCGTTGCGGTTGTCCAAATTAACCCTCCGTAAGGCCCGCCATGCCATAAGGTCAGTGGGCATTTTTCCAACGGGGAGCAGATGCGTTTCCACAAGGCGGAATCAGCATTTTTCGTCTTTATTTTCGTGATCCTGGCCGCTGGTCTGGTGACGCTGCATGCCTATGGGCTTTTGCAAGCCTTCGCCACCGAGCTGCATACGGCTTCCGGCCAAGAGAAGATCATCTACCTCAACAAGCTCTTGTTCGCGACGGGCGTGCTTCTGGCCACGGCGTTGTTTTTCGGCATCTTCTTCATCTACCCGCTGATCCGAAAACAGGCGACGGAAGAAGGCAAGCTGCGCGCCATGACGGTTTCGCTCAGCGCCCGGTCGGAAACGCTCGAGCATGCCGCCCTGACCGATGGTCTGACCGGCATGCAGAACCGGCGCTATTTCGACGATGCGCTGAAAGAATATCTCGAAGAGTTCAGGCGCATCGAAAAGCCCGTCGGGCTGATGATCCTCGACCTCGACCATTTCAAGCAGGTCAACGACACCCATGGCCACGATGTCGGCGACGAGGTGCTCAAGGCCGTCGCCAATTGCCTCAAGGACATGACGCGCTATCACGACGTGGTGGCGCGGTTGGGCGGCGAGGAGTTCGCCGTGGTCACACCCAACATGGACGCCGCACTTCTGGGCAAGTTTGCCGAGCGCATCCGCAAGGCGATCGCCAACATGTCGGTCCTCTCCGGCAATGTCCGCCTGAAGATCACCACCAGCGTCGGGCTTGCCGTCTGGGACCGCAAGGAAACAGCGGAGGAGTTTTACCGCCGCGCCGACCGCCAACTCTATGAGGCGAAGAGGCAAGGCCGCAACCGCGTCTGCGCCTAAAATCCCGAAGAAGAATTCATGAGGCCGGTTGCCTGACGCGGCTTTCTCGACTTCCGGTGCTCACGGACTAGATGTCCGCTCCGCTCCGGCTTCTCGAAAGCCACGTCATTCAATCCGGCCTGATGAATTCCCTTTCGGGATTTATCCAAGCGGGCCAACGAAGCAGATCTTGGATACTTGACGCGGCTTCTCAACCGGTCAGCAGAACGCCAAAAAAGGCTGCAGGATCGGCCTGCAGGCTCAATCGTTCTGGGGGCGCAGGCCGAAGGTCGCGGGCTTGAGGCCGTAGCGCATGTCGAAATCGTCGTCCGATTGAACGCGGGTGGCTGGCGGTTTGCGGTAGTCCGGGTCGCCGGCCTGGCGGCCCGAGTCGACGACTTCGGCGAAGGCCATCGCCTGCTGCTGAGGTTTCGGCACGTTGCGCAGCCGCTCGACAATCGCCACCAGATCGACATCATCGCCGGTTTTCGACGACATGGCGTCTTCGCGCTTGGCCGTGCCGGGGATCAATTCCGCGGGCAGTTTTTCGAACTTCAGTCGCATGGTCGTCGCCACGCCTTCGCCAAAGGCAATGGCTTCGCGCTGGCCCATGGACGACAGGAAGGCAAGTGTCGATGCCGAGGAGTCGGCAATTGCCGAGCGGATGATCGCCTGGTCCTGCTCGTTGGCAAGCCGCATGGCAAAGAAGGTCGAGCATTGCGACAGAATGGTCGGATCGAGCTCGCCCGGGCGCTGGGTGACGACGCCGAGATAGCAGCCATACTTGCGGCCCTCCTTGGCGATGCGCGACAGCGCGTGCCTGGTCGGGGCGAAGCCGAGACGCGGATCGGCCGGCATATAGCGATGCGCTTCTTCGCACAGCAACAGAAGTTGCAGCTTGCCCTCGCTCCACAATGCGAGGTCGAAGGCCAGGCGCGCCAGCACCGAACAGACGGAATTGACCACTTCGGACGGCATGCCGGCCATCTCGAAGCAGGTTACCGGGCGGCCGTGATGCGGCACGCGGAAGATGTTGCCGATCGTCTCGTGGATGGTGTCCTCGATCAGGCGCGAGTTGAACATGAAACGGTAACGCGGATCGGCGGCCGCCGATTCGATGCGCGTCTTCAACGACTTGAGCGTCGGGCGATCGGTCTTGCTTTCGAGCATGCCCATGCGCTCGTCGATCTGCTTGATCAGGTCGGCGATGCGGTAAGGCACCGGTGTGTCGGCGGTCAGCGCATCGCTGCCGCGCCGCAGATAGGTGCCCGAATTTGGGTTGCGGTACAGATTTTTGGCGGCCGGAATGAGGTCGCGCAAGGCGTCGATCTCTTCCGGCACGGTCTCGCGCCCGCGGAACAGCACCTCGGCGAATTCCTCAAGCCGGAACATCCAGAATGGAAGATCGAGCGTCTTGGAATCGACCCTGACGCAATATTCGGGCAGCGACGCCGCGAACTCGTTGTGCGGGTCGAGGATCAGGATGCGCAGGTCGGGCCGCGCCGCGATCGACTTGCGCAGCAGCAGCGAGACGGCGGTGGATTTGCCGACGCCGGTGGTACCGACAATGGCGAAGTGGCGCGCCAGCGTATCGTCGATGGCGATGTTGGCGGCGATCGACTCGTCCTGCGAGAGCGTGCCGATGGTGATCGAATGACGCCCGGCGAGATCATAGACCGCCTGCAGGTCACGGGTGCGGATGCGGTGGGCGATGGCGCCGATATGCGGATAGGTGGTGATGCCGCGATCGAAGATCGGCTTGGCGTTGGGGTCAGCTCCGTCACGCACTTCGCCGATCAGCTCGATGCTGACCTCGATCGGGTTCTGGCCCTCGTTGCTCCAGGCGCGATCCGACTTGCCGATCCCATAGACCAGGCCGACGGTTCGCGTGGATCCGAGATTGATGGAAATCATCTTGCCGACCGTCCACAGGCCGGTCACCGCGCCGTCGATGTCGTCCGCGTAGGCGCTGATGGTGGCGCGCGCGCCGTCGCATTGCACGACATTGCCCAGGACGCGCCTGTCGTTCTGCTCTGCGTTGCGGCGCTCCTGCGATGTCGGTTCTCCGCCGGAAGCTTCGCGTTCGACAAACATGGACAGGCCAATCCCAATTTCCCTGAAGCATCGACCCTACAGGAATGGGGTTAAGGCGTGATGAGGTCGGATGGTGTAGAGAGGATTAAGCGGTCCGTGCAAATTGTTGCGAGACGGCTCTTCTCCAGTCTCGATATTTCGCTATAATGAACATATGGATGATATAGCGAACGATATTTCCTCGACCATCGGCAGAAGGATTCACGCCGAGAGGATCATTCGGGACTGGTCGCTGGCCGAGCTGGCGGAGCGGTCTGGTGTGTCGAAAGCGATGCTGAGCACGATCGAGCGCGGCAAGACCAGCCCGACGGCGGCCCTTCTGGTGCGGATCGCGTCGGCCTTCGGCATGACGCTGTCGACCCTCATCGCGCGCGCCGAATTGCAAGGCGGCGGGTTGCTGCGCGAGAGCGACCAACCGGTGTGGCGCGATCCCGGTACCGGCTATGTCAGGCGGCATCTCTCGCCATCTTGCGACATGCCGCTCGAACTGATCAGGGTGCAACTGCCGGCGGGCGCCAAGGTCAGTTTCCCCGCCGCTTCCTACGCCTTCATCAAGCAACAGATATGGCTGATCTCAGGGCGGCTCGAATTCGTCGAAGGCGATGTGGTGCACAGGCTCGAGCCCGGCGACTGCCTGGCGCTTGGTGCGCCCGCGGACTGCACCTTCCATGCCTTGGGGCCGGGCGCCGACTATCTCGTCGCGCTGGTCAGGGGCTGACATCATGGCAAGACGACCAAAGCGATCCCACAATGGGGGGCCGCCTCTTGATGAGTACAAAGGGCCGCCATGGGGCAAGGGTGATCCCTACATCTTTCTTGCTTGGCAGGCGGCCCACGCCAAGGCGTGGAAGGCCCCGAGCCGCGAGGTCATGCTGCTGCGCATGGACAAGGCCGAACGGCTGGGCCTGACCTATGAGGAGTACACGCTCGAGATTCTGGAGCGGGGGCGGCATCTTCGGGAAGAAGACACCGAACGGATTGCCGCGATCAAGGCGGCACGCAAGCGACGCCGCGCGCGCCACCTCGATTGACGGCGGCGAGCCCGCATCGACCCACTTCACTGCAATCAGGACGCACGGATGAGTTTCCTCGAAATCAGAGCCCTGACCGCGACGATGGAAACGCGGAATATGCTGGCCGATCTGCTGATCGAAACGGTCGCTGCCGGCGGTTCGGTCAGCTTCATGCATCCGCTGGCGCCGGAAGCGGCAAGCGCATTTTGGGAGAAGTCGCTGGCTGCGGCGGCAAGAGGGGAAAGAGCGGTGCTTGGCGCCTGGGACGGCGAGGTTCTGGTCGGCACCGTGACGCTGCTGCTCGACTGCCCGCCCAACCAGCCGCACCGGGCCGAGATCGCCAAGCTGATGACAGGCGTCGCCCGTCGGGGCAGGGGCGTTGGTACGCACCTGATGCGCGCCGCCGAAAGCCTTGCCGTTGAGAAGGGGCGCACGCTGCTGGTTCTGGATACGGCAACGGAGGAGGGCGCTTCAGGCCTCTACGAAAAACTCGGTTTCACGCTGGCCGGCGAAATACCGGACTATGCTTTCAAGCCGCATGGCGGGCTGACCGGTACGCTGATCTACTGGAAGCGTATCGGCACGCCATTCCGGTAACTCATGCCGCTCCCGGTCCCGTCGGAGGCGCACCGGAGAGGCGCGACAGCAGCCAGTCGCGGAAGTCCTGCTCGGCGCCGGTCAGGCGCGCGGTGGTCGCCCTGGTCAGAAAATGCCCCGAGGTGCTGGAAAGTTCGAAATCTGAAAGCCTGACCAGCGCCTTGCTGTCGAGCGCCGCATCAATGAGCGGCCGCGAGCCCAGCAGCACGCCGGCGCCGGCGCTCGCCGCCTCCATGGCGGCGACGAAACTGTCGAAGCGGTGCGATCGCCTGGGATGGCCGGCCAAGCCCGCGGCGGTGAACCATTCCGCCCACATCTCGCGCGCGCCGGCAACCAGAAGCAACGGCAGGGATGTCCAGTCGGCGCCACCGGCCAGCGCTGGAGCCGCCACCGGCACCAGCCGCTCGGCGGTCAGCCTCTCGGCTTCGCGGGCGGGAAAGGATCCGTTGCCGAAACGGATGTCGAGCACCGAGCCCGGCAAGTCGTAGTCGGTGGGGCGATGGATCGTCACCAGGTCGAGCTGGACGCGCGGCAGCGCCTTCGCAAGATCGGGCAACGCCGGAACCAGCATCAGCAGGGCAAAGGAGATCGGCGCCCGGATGGAGACAGTCTGGACGGCGCGCGGCTCGAACAATTCCGCGGTGCTGTTGCCGATGGTGGCGAAGGCCGACTGGATGTGCGGCAAGTAGGCCGCGCCCTCCGGCGACAGCGCGACGCCGCGCGCCAGCCGCAAGAACAGACGGGTCTTCAGCCGCTCCTCGAGAAGCCGGATATGCTGGCTGACGGCCGCCTGGGTCAGGCCAAGCTCGGCTGCCGCCGCGGTGAAATTCGACAGCCGCGCCGCGGCCTCGAAACTGCGGAGCCAGTCGAGGGGAGGCAAGGCCGGGATGGTTCTTCGAGCCATTAGTTGAATGTGGTCATTGGCCAAAAAATGATAATTTGAGTTATGCCTTTCGCGCCGTCAACATGCAATCGAAACCCTGCGGATCGGGCCGCGGAGGCGTAGAGGACAGGAACGGATTTCGATGCTTACCCACGCGCTGATTGGCGACGAAGGCAGAACAATCGAACTTGGCTGGAAGGACGGGACGCGCACCCGCTTTCATGCGGTGTGGCTGCGCGACAACGCGCTGGACGACAAGACGCGTAGCGCCGGCAACGGTCAGCGGCTCATCACCATCCTAGACATTCCGGCCGCGACGCGGATCAGTACCGCACTGATCAAGGGAAGCGCCCTCGAGATCAGCTTCGTGCCCGAGCAGAAGACGGTCCGCTTTCCGGCCGCATGGCTGAGCGCCAACGCCTATGATCGTGTCGAGGCGCGCCAACCCGGCTGGACGGATGTCGGGATCAAGCGTTGGACCGGGGCAGCGATGCAGGGTTCCGTGCCGCGCGCCGACTATGCAACCGCCAGCCGCGACCGCGGCGCCCTCCGGCAGTGGCTGTCGGCGGTGCGAGCCTATGGCTTTGCCGTGATGGATGGCTTGCCAGCCGAGTCCGGGGCCCTGTGCAAAGTGTCGGACCTGTTCGGCTATATCAGGGAAACCAATTACGGCCGTTGGTTCGAGGTGCGCGCCGAGGTCAATCCGAGCAATCTCGCCTACACCAATCTCGGCCTCCAGGCGCACACCGACAATCCCTATCGCGATCCGGTGCCGACGCTGCAGATCCTGTCCTGCATCGAGAATACGGTGGAGGGTGGCGAGTCGAGCGTCGTCGACGGTTTTGCCGTCGCGGCAGCGCTGCAGGCCGAAAACCCCGAAGGCTTCCGGCTCCTGAGTTCATGGCCGGCACGTTTCGAATATGCCGGCTCGTCGGGTGTGCGACTTCAGGCGAAGCGGCCGATGATCGAACTCGGCCCCGATGGCGAGCTGATCTGCATCCGCTTCAACAACCGCTCGCTGGCGCCAACGGTCGACGTGCCGTTCGCCGACATGGACGCCTACTACGCCGCCTATCGCCGGTTCGCCGAACTGATCGAGGATCCCTCCTTCGAAGTCACGTTCAAGCTCGAAGCGGGCCAGGCCTTCATTGTCGACAACACGCGCGTCATGCATGCGCGCAAGGCGTTTTCCGGTACCGGGAAGCGCTGGCTGCAGGGTTGCTATGCCGACAAGGACGGCCTGCTGTCGACGCTGGCGGCGATCGAACACGGGTTCAAGGAGGCGGCGGAATGAGCGGCCAGGACTTGAACGCGGACAACATCGTCGAATTCATCGCTGACATCTTTGAACGCCGGGGCGCGGAATCCTATCTCGGGGAACCCGTCACCATGTCCGAGCACATGCTGCAGGGCGCGTGGTTCGCCGAGCAGGACGGCGCGCCGGACGAGCTGGTGGCGGCGGCCCTGCTGCACGACATCGGCCACTATACCAGCGAGTTCGGCACCTATTCGCCCGACGATGTCGAGGACAAGCACCATGACGAGGCCGGCGGCGAGGTGCTGGCGCCGTTCTTTCCGCCCGTCATCGTCGAATGCGTCAGGCTGCATGTCGCGGCCAAGCGCTATCTCTGCGCCACCGACCCGACCTATTTCGGCAAGCTTTCGCCGGCCTCGGTCCACACGCTTTCACTTCAGGGTGGACCGATGAGCGCCGAGGAGGTGGCGGAGTTTCACAAAAATCCCTTCCACGAGGAAGCGGTCCGGGTCCGCATCTGGGATGAGAGTGGCAAGATCGCCAACATGAAGACACGAGCATTTCGCGACTATGTCCCGTTGCTGCAGCAAGTGGTGGCCAAGTTCGCGGCCGGCAAGGCGGCGTAGCCGTTCGCGATAGAACAAGAGGGAGGCACGGCCGGCACCGTGCCTCCCTCTTCTTGGCTTCCGCCGGATGGCCTTACGACTATCCCTTGTGATAGACCTGCTGCAGCCCGTAGACCGGCGTCGGCAGGCCGACCTGCCGGGCCTTCAATTGCAGCGCCAGGAACTGCGAGTAGTGGCGCGACTGGTGCAGATTGCCGCCATGGAACCACAACGCCTCCTGCTGCGTCGGTTTCCACATGTTGCGCTGTTCGCCTTCCCAGGGGCCGGGATCCTTGGTGGTGTTCGAGCCGAGACCCCAGCATTTGCCGACCTTGTCGGCGACCTCTTTCGAGATCAGCTCCGCCGCCCAGCCATTCATCGAGCCGTAGCCGGTGGCGTAGACGATGACATCGGCCGGCAGTTCGGTGCCGTCGCTGAGCAGGATGGAATGTTCCTTGATCTCCTTCACGTCGACACCACTCTTCAGCTTGATGGCGCCGTCGATGATCAGCTGCGAGGCGCCGATATCGATGTAGTAGCCGGAGCCGCGCCTGAGATACTTCATGAACAGGCCCGAACCGTCATCGCCCCAGTCGAGCATGAAGCCAGCCTTTTCCAGCCCCTTGTAGAAGTCGGCATCGCGCTTCTTCATCTTTTCGTAGAGCGGGATCTGGAACTCGTGCAGGATCTTGTAGGGCAGGGAGGCGAAGATGAGGTCGGCCTTGGCCGTGGTCATGCCGTTCTGCACCGCCTGTTCCGAATAAAGCGCGCCAAGGCCGATATCCATCAGCGTGTCGGACTTGACGATGTGTGTGGTGGAGCGCTGGACCATGGTGACGTCAACGCCAGCTTCCCACAGCGCTGCGCAGATGTCGTGGGCGGAATTGTTCGAACCGATGACGACCACTTTCTTGCCGACATATTTATCGGGACCAGGATGTTTCGAGGAATGGTGCTGCTCGCCCTTGAAGTTCTCCATGCCCTTGAACTTGGGCAGATTGGGTCGACCCGACATGCCCGTGGCCAGCACCAGCTGCTTCGGCTTCAGCGTGATGTCCTTGCCGTCGCGGTGCACGACGACGGTCCACTCCTTCGTCTTGTCGTCATAAGAGGCGCTCTTGGCCTCGGTCGAGGACCAGTAGTTCAGTTCCATGACCTTGGTGTACATTTCCAGCCAGTCGCCGATCTTGTCCTTGGGCGAGAAGACCGGCCAGTTCTTCGGGAAATCGATATAGGGCAGATGGTCGTACCAGACGGGATCGTGCAGGCAGAGCGACTTGTAGCGCTTGCGCCAGCTGTCGCCGGCCCTCTCGTTCTTCTCGATGATGATGGTGGGCACGCCGAGCTGCCGCAGTCGCGCGCCGAGCGCGATGCCGCCCTGGCCGCCACCGATGATCACCGTGTAGGGCTGCGTCTTGAAGCCGAGTTCGGCGGCTTCCTTTTCGCGTTCCTCCTTCCATGTCAGGCGGTTCTTGCCCGAACCATGCTTGGCGCCCATTGGCCGCGCGAAGCCCGCCGGCTCCTCGTGGCCTTTCAATTCGACCATGGTGGTCAGCAGCGTCCAGATCTTGCCGTCCTTCAGCCTGATATGGCCAAAGCCGCGCGCCACCCCGGTCTCGAAACTGATCCAGCTGTCGATCAGCCCACCGCTTTCTGTCGCGTCCTCACCCTTGGCGATGGCAAAGTGTGACGGCTTGATCTTCGACAGCTGGCTTTTCAGCATGTCGCGGACCTGATCGCGGCCTTCCATGGTCTTGATATTCCAGGTGAAGGTGACGAGGTCGCGCCAATAACAATCCTCCTGAAAGCAGCTGACGGCCTTCTCAATGTCGTTGGCGGCAAGGGCGGCGCCGAATTGATCGAGCAGGTCGGACAGTTTCTTGTTTGGGGCCTTGTCGAGCATCAGCATTCCTCCCGTAAAATCCAAATCGTCATGGTGGCTCCTCCCGACTTGCAAGCCGGACGATCAAGTATCGGCAGAGATGGCGGCCTTCGTCACGCCCCACCATAGTTTCCAGTGATTTCAACGGCTTGCCCAAAACAAGTCGAAGGTGAGCCGTTCACCGTCCGTCGGCAACGATGCAGGCGAAGAAGATTCCAAATGCGATCCGCACGTTTCCCGCTGCAAGGTGCCGGGCCGCTTGGCCGGGGCCAGGCAACGCACCTGCGCGCCGGCTGCCGGCTCTATTTTTCCCGTTGACAGGCTGCCTTTCCCGCCCTTAGTGTCCGCCACCATGAAAACGGCACTCATTCTCGTAGGAAGGCGCGTGGGCAAGGCGGTGTAACCGCCGGGCGAAAACCTCCCATGCGCAACACACAGGCTCCCTCGGGGGCCTTTTTTATTGCCTGAAACACGACTAAACGACCAGCAACGCCCAAATGGCGACAGTACGGGACCAGACCGATGAGCAACGGACAGAGTGAGCGGCGCGAAATGACAGGCGCCGAAATGGTGGTGCAGGCGCTGAAGGACAATGGCGTCAAGCATGTCTTCGGCTATCCGGGCGGCGCCGTCCTTCCGATCTACGACGAGATCTTCCAGCAGGACGAGGTCGAGCACATCCTGGTGCGCCACGAGCAGGGCGCCGGCCACGCAGCCGAGGGCTATGCGCGCTCGACCGGCAAGGCCGGCGTCATGCTGGTGACCTCAGGCCCGGGCGCCACCAACGCGGTGACGCCGTTGCAGGACGCGCTGATGGATTCTATCCCGCTGGTCTGCCTGACCGGGCAGGTGCCGACCTCGCTGATCGGTTCGGATGCGTTCCAGGAATGCGATACGGTCGGCATCACGCGCCCCTGCACCAAGCACAACTGGCTGGTGAAGGACGTCAACGAGCTCGCCGCGACGATTCACGAGGCCTTCCATGTCGCGACGACCGGTCGGCCCGGTCCGGTGGTCGTCGACATCCCCAAGGACGTGCAGTTTGCAAAGGGCTTCTACGTCCCGCCACAGATGGCGCCGCGCACCAGCTACCAGCCCAAAGTCCAGGGCGATCTGGAAAGGATCAAGGCGGCGGTCGAGCTGATGGCCAGCGCCAAGAAGCCGATCATCTACAGCGGCGGCGGGGTGATCAATTCCGGCCCGGAGGCGAGCCATCTGCTGCGCGAACTGGTCGATCTCACCGGCTTCCCGATCACCTCGACGCTGATGGGGCTCGGCGCCTATCCGGCATCGGGCAAGAACTGGCTGGGCATGCTCGGCATGCACGGCACCTACGAAGCCAACATGGCCATGCATGATTGCGACGTGATGATCTGCATCGGCGCGCGCTTCGACGACCGCATCACCGGCAGGCTGACCGCCTTCTCGCCGAACTCGAAGAAGATCCACATCGACATCGACCCGTCTTCGATCAACAAGAACGTTCACACCGAGGTGCCGATCATCGGCGATGTCGGCCGGGTGCTGGAGGATATGGTGCGGCTGTGGCGGGCGACCGCCAAGACCGACAAGAAGGCGCTCTATCCCTGGTGGGAGCAGATCGCCAAATGGCGCGCGCGCGACTCGCTCGCCTACAAGATGAACAACGACGTGATCATGCCGCAATATGCCATCCAGCGGCTCTACGAACTGACCAAGGGCATGGACACCTACATCACCACCGAGGTCGGCCAGCACCAGATGTGGGCCGCGCAGCACTATCATTTCGAGAAGCCGAACCGCTGGATGACCTCAGGCGGGCTGGGCACGATGGGCTACGGCCTGCCGGCGGCACTCGGCGTGCAGATCGCGCATCCCGACGCGCTGGTCGTCGACATCGCCGGCGACGCTTCGGTGCAGATGACGATGCAGGAGATGAGCGCTGCCGTGCAGCACGACGCGCCGATCAAGATCTTCATCCTGAACAACCAGTATATGGGCATGGTGCGGCAGTGGCAGCAGCTGCTGCACGGCAACCGGCTGTCGCATTCCTATACCGAAGCGATGCCCGATTTCGTCAAGCTGGCGGAAGCCTATGGCGGCCACGGAATTCGTTGCGAGAAGCCGGACGAGCTGGACGACGCGATCAAGGAGATGATCTCGGTCAGGAAGCCGGTGCTGTTCGACTGTCGCGTCGCAACGCTCGCCAACTGCTTCCCGATGATCCCGTCTGGCAAGGCGCACAACGAGATGCTGCTGCCCGACGAGGCGACCGACGAGGCGGTGGCCAACGCCATCGACGCCAAAGGCAGGGAACTGGTGTAGTGCGGCCGAGCCGAGGCAGGGCTGTCGCGAGAAGCCGTGCGCAAACAGAGAATTAGATCAAGAGTTTGAAATCGAGATTCATGTCATGAACGCACAGCTACAACCGACTGGCTCCGCCTACTTCATCGCCAAGGAAACGGAAAAGCCGGAGAACCACACGCTCTCCGTGCTGGTCGACAACGAGCCGGGCGTGCTTGCCCGGGTCATCGGCCTGTTTTCCGGGCGCGGCTACAACATCGAGAGCCTGACCGTCTCCGAGACCGAGCACGAGAAACATCTGTCGCGCATCACCATCGTGACGCGCGGCACGCCGCATGTGCTGGAGCAGATCAAGCATCAGCTCGAGCGCATCGTGCCGGTCCACCGCGTGGTCGATCTCACCGTGCGCTCGCATGAGTTCGGGCAGGAGCGGCCGCTGGAGCGGGAACTGGCTCTGGTCAAGGTTGCCGGCACCGGCGAGGCCCGCGTCGAGGCGCTGCGGCTCGCCGATGCCTTCCGCGCCAGCGTGATCGACGCCAACACCGAGCATTTCATCTTCGAGATCACCGGCAAGGGCTCCAAGATCGACCAGTTCATTGCCATCATGAAGCCGCTCGGCCTGGTCGAAATCTGCCGCACCGGCGTGGCGGCACTGAACCGTGGCCCGCAGGGCATGTAGGGCCGGCCAAGCCGATCCAGATATTCCAAAGGCGCAAAATCTGGCTCGGCCATGGGCCGCGACTGGCCTTTGTGCGGCCGCCTGAAAGAGACAATAATGCTGACGTATCTGGGAGGGTATCATGTCGCTTGACGCATTCCTCGCCTTGTTGGTCTACGCCTTCGTGACTTCGATCACGCCGGGGCCGAACAACCTCATGCTCCTGGCATCGGGGGTGAATTTCGGCATCGTCAGGACCGTGCCGCACATGTTCGGCATCAGCATCGGTTTCCTGGTGCTGCTGGTGGCCGTCGGGCTTGGCCTTGGCGCGGTGCTGACGGCGTTTCCGGCACTGCACACCGCACTCAAGATCGCCGGCGGCGCCTATCTGCTCTACCTTGCCTGGAAGATCGCCATGTCGCGTTCGCTTGCCGGCAAGGGCGAGGCGAAGGGCCAACCGATGCGCTTCATCGATGCGGCCGCGTTCCAGTGGGTCAACCCCAAGGCCTGGGTGATGGCGATCACCGCCATGGCCGTCTATACCAATCCGCAGCATCCGTTCCTGTCGGTGGTGTTGATCTCGATCGCCTTCACCATCGTCAATTTGCCGAGCGTCTCGGTGTGGGCGGGTTTCGGCACCGCGCTGCGCGGTTTCCTGTCGAACCCGGTGCGGCTCAAGTGGTTCAACATCGCCATGGGCGTGCTGCTGGCGGCGACGCTTTGGCCGATGCTCCGTTAGGTCGCTGGCTGTCCTGTTGGGAATGAAGGCCGGGGTGCACAGCTATTGTGCAGTGCACATTAAATCTTCGTAATGCCGTGTTTTGGCCCTTTTCCGCCCAAGGCGTGTCCTATCTATTCGGCGAAATCGCGGCAAGAGGCCGTGATTTGCGCTAAAATAAGACCATCAGGCCACGGCGTGTCGGATGGAGAGGGCCTTTTGACCATGCGTGGAAAAGTCATCCTTTCGCTGCTTGTGGCCTGCGCAGGCGCTGCCTGGCTTTACCTTTCGCCCGACACGATGGGCAAGGTTCAGCAGATCATCGGCGGAAAGCCGGTCGCGGCGTCGGACAAGGCTGCCGGCAAGCAGGCCGGCGGCGGCAATGGCGCCCGCTCGGCCTCGATCGTTTCCGCGACAGCTACGACGGCTGATTTCCCGATCCGGCGTTACGCGATCGGCTTCGTCTCCTCTCCGGCCGTGGTCAACATCAATGCGCGCGTATCCAGCCAGATCGTGTCGATCGACGTCAAGGACGGGCAGATGGTGAAGGCCGGCGATCTTCTGCTCTCGCTCGATGACCGCGCGCTGAAGGCGCAGCTCGCCAAGGACCAGGCGACCCTCGCCAAGGACCAGGCGCTGCTCGACGGCTCGCAGTCCGATCTTCAGCGCGCCAAGGACCTGGTCGCCAAGCAGGCCGGCACGCAGCAAACCTACGATCAGGCGATGGCGGCACAAAAGGCCGCGGCGGCGACCGTCGATGCCGACAAGGCGACGATCGACGCCGACAACGTCCAGCTTGGCTTTGCGGCGATCAGGGCGCCGATTTCCGGCAGGCTGGGCGCCGTCAATGTCGCGGTCGGCGATCTCGTCACCACCAGCAATGGCAACAGCAGCACGGCGACCCCACTGGTGACGATCACTCAGATGGATCCGCTGCAGGTCAACTTCAATCTTCCCGAAAGCAATCTGGCCCTCCTGCACAAGGCGTTGGCGACGCCGCGGCAAGGTGCCGTGACGCTGATCAAGGACGGCGATCCGACGCCGGTCGGCAAGGGCACGCTCGATTTCGTCGATTCCAGCGTCGATACCGCTTCCGGCACGATCGCGACGCGGGCGAGCGTGCCGAACTCCGATCTCTCCTTGTGGCCTGGGCAATATGTCAACGTCGTGCTCGATGCCGGCATCATGCCGCAAATGACATCGGTTCCCACGGTCGCGGTGCAGCCTAGCCAGAAGGGGCCGTTCGTCTATGTGGTCAAGCCGGACAACACGGTCGAGATGCGGCCGGTGCAGGTGGCGCTGACCGAGGGTGAAAACAGTGCCATCAGCGAAGGTCTGAAAAGTGGCGAGAAAGTTGTCGTCGAAGGCCAGACAAGGCTGAAGGAGGGGGCCGCGGTGCATGAAGGCAAGGCTTCAGCCGGCGCCGATGGCCAGGCCGCTCCCAAGGTGGCCGAGGCCGACAAGGCCGGCGAGGCACGCCAATGATTTCCGAATTCTGCATCCGCAGGCCGGTTGCCACACTGCTCATGTCGTTCGCCCTCGTGCTGGGCGGGCTTTTTGCCTACAAATTCCTGCCGGTGGCCGCGCTGCCGAGCGCCGAGTTTCCGGTGGTCAATGTCTCGGCTTCGCTGCCGGGCGCTTCGCCGGAGACCATGGCGACCTCGGTGGCGACGCCGCTGATCAAGCAATTCGCCACCATTGCCGGCATCGACTCGATCTCGACGACCAACTCGCTCGGCTCGACCTCCATCGCCATCCAGTTCGTGCTCAACCGGGATATCGACGCGGCAGCGGCCGACGTGCAGGCGGCGATCGCGCGCACGCAGCGCCAATTGCCGCCGGAGATGACGGCGCCGCCGAGCTACCGCAAAGTCAATCCGGCCGACGCGCCGATCCTGTTGATGTCCCTGGTCAGCGACACGGTTCCGCTGACCGATCTCGATGCCTTTGCCGAGAATGTCATCTCGCCGTCGCTGTCGACAATCGACGGCGTGGCGCAGGTCTCGATCTTCGGCCAGCAGAAATACGCCGTGCGCGTCCAGATCGATCCGACGGCGCTTGCCGCGCGTGGCATCTCGATCGACCAGTTGCAGACGGCGATTGCCTCGGCCAACAGCAACACGCCGCTCGGCGTGCTGCAGAACGACAAGCAGCAGCTGACCATCACCGCCAACACGCAGCTGACCAATGCGGCGGGATTCTCCGATCTCATCATCGCCACCAAGAACGGGCATCCAGTACGGCTGGGGGAGGTGACCCGCGTCATCGACTCGGTCGAGACCTCGACGACGGCAAGCTGGTATGACGGCACGCGCGCCATCATACTGGCGGTGCAGCGTCAACCCGACGCCAACACCGTCGACGTCGTCGACCGCGTCAAGGCGATGCTGCCGTCCTTCCAGGACCAGATGCCGGCGGCGGCCAGCATCAAGCTGCTCAACGACCGCTCGACCTCGATCCGCGCCGCCGTCGACGACGTCCAGTTTACCCTGCTGCTCACCATCGCCCTGGTGATCATGGTGATCTTCCTGTTCCTGCGCCGGGTGACGGCGACGATCATCCCGGCGGTAGCGGTGCCGATCTCGCTGATCGCCACGCTCGGCGTGATGTTCCTGTTCGGCTTCTCCATCGACAACATCTCGCTGATGGGCCTGACGCTGGCGGTCGGCCTCGTCGTCGACGACGCCATCGTCATGCTGGAAAACATCTTCCGCCACATGGAGGAGGACGGGCTTTCGGCCTTCGAGGCATCGCTGAAAGGCGCGCGCGAGATCGGCTTCACGATCATCTCGATCTCGATCTCGCTGGTCGCCGTGTTCATCCCCGTGCTCTTGATGGGTGGCGTCATCGGACGCATCTTCAACGAGTTCGCGGTGGTGGTCACGGTCGCCATCCTGGCGTCGATGTTCGTGTCGCTGACGCTCACTCCGATGCTTTGCTCCAGGCTGCTGTCGGTGTCGACGGCCGAGCGGGAAGCCGCGCACAGCGAGGGTCAGAAGCATAATTTCTTCATGCGCGGCTATGATTGGCTGCTGACCTTCTGCCTGCGCCACACATTCCTGGTTTTCCTGGTCTTCATCGGAACGGCGGCGGCGTCGGTCTGGCTGATCCAGATTTCGCCGAAGGGCTTCTTTCCGCAGGAGGACATCGGCCAGGTCTCGGTGACGACCATTGCGCGCCAGGACATCTCATTCGATGCGATGGTGAAGCTGCAGGGGCAAGTGGCAAATGTCTTTTCCCACTCGCCCTATGTCTCGCATGTCGCCTATTCGGCGGGCGGCGGCGGCAATGCGCTGAACCAGGGCCGGCTCTATGTCCAGCTGAAGGACAAGAGCCAGCGCCCCGACATCGACAAGGTGCTGTCGGACCTGCGCAAGCAACTGGCCAATGTGCCAGGCATCGAGACCTATATGCAGCCGGTGCAGAACCTCAGGCTCGGCTCGCGCTCTTCGGCAAGCGCCTATCAGCTGGTGGTGCAGGGCCTCGATACGGGCCAGACCGACCTCTGGGCGCAGAAGCTGAACGACGCCATGGCGGCCGATCACACGACCTTCACCGACGTCACCGACGATCTGCAGAACAATGCCCTGCAGGCGACGCTGGTGGTCGATCGCGACAAGGCGGCTACGCTCGGCATCGATACCGACACGCTGCGTTCGAGCCTCTATGGCGGTTTCGGCACCCAGCAGGTCTCGACCATCTTCGGCTCGGCCGACAGCTACGAGGTCGTCATGGAGCTCGATCCGAAGATCGAGTGGTCGCCCGAGCGGATGCTGGCCATCCAGGTGAGGACGGCCAGTGGCAGCCTGGTGCCGCTCGGCGCCTTCGCCCGTGTCGACCGAACCGCCGGCGCCTTGACCGTCAATCAGCTTGGCCAGCTTCCGGCGGTGACGATCTCCTACAACCTGCCGCAAGGTGTGGCGCTCGGCGATAGCGTGACCCGCATCGACGCGCTGAAAGAACAGATCGGCATGCCGAAGGCGATCTCGACCACCTTCGCCGGCACGGCCAAGACATTCCAGGATTCACTCGCAAACCAGGGCCTGCTGATCGGCGGTGCGATCCTCACCATCTATATCGTGCTCGGCATCCTCTACGAAAGCTTCATCCATCCGCTCACCATCCTGACCGGCCTGCCTTCGGCGGTGCTGGGCGCACTGGTTGCGCTCAGGCTCGCGGGGATGGACCTGTCAGTGATTGCCGTCATCGGCATCCTGATGCTGATCGGCATCGTCAAGAAGAACGGCATCATGATGATCGACGTCGCGCTCGAATTGCGACGAGAAGGCATGTCGCCGGTCGAGTCCATCCACAAGGCCTGCATCATGCGCTTCCGCCCGATCATGATGACGACGCTGGCGGCGCTGATGGGCACTATCCCGATCGCGCTCGGCACCGGCGCCAGCGCCGAACTGCGCCAGCCACTCGGCGTGGCGGTTGTCGGCGGCCTCGTCGCCTCGCAGGCGCTGACCCTGTTCGTGACGCCGGTCATCTATGTCTACATGGAGCGTTTCTCCGGCTGGCTTATCGGGCTGTGGCCGAAGCGCGAGGACGAACCGCGCCCAACCGAAGCGCCTGCCCAGCCGTCACTGTTCGATGTCGATGAGGAGCCGCTGGTCGAGCCGCAGAAGGCGGCGGCCGAATAGCGCCGACCGGTCGCGAACGCGCTGGCCCAAGCCGTTGCGCTTGCGGCCTTGTGTCTGCGATCGTAATTTGCCGTCATGTCGCACGATCATGACCACCACGACAACGAACTCGATCCTTTTGCCGCGCGCGTGCGCGCGCTGGAGACGATCCTCACCCGCAAGGGGCTGATCGACCCGGCCGCGATCGACGTCATCGTCGACACCTACGAGACCAAGGTCGGCCCGCGTAACGGCGCCAGGGTGGTGGCCAAGGCGTGGGCGGACCCGGAATTCGCGGCGTGGCTGAAGCGCGACGCGACGGCGGCGATCGGCTCGCTCGGCTATACCGGCCGTCAGGGCGAACACATGCAGGCGGTGTTCAACACGAAGGACACCCACAACCTCGTCGTCTGCACCTTGTGCTCCTGCTACCCGTGGTCGGTGCTCGGCCTGCCGCCGGTCTGGTACAAGGCGCCGCCCTATCGTTCGCGCGCGGTCATCGATCCGCGCGGGGTGCTGGAGGAATTCGGGCTGACGCTGCCTACGACCAAGAAGATCCGCGTCTGGGATTCGACCGCCGAACTGCGTTATCTCGTGGTGCCGATGCGGCCCGAGGGCGCCGAGGGCTGGAGCGAGGAGCGGCTGGCCGACCTGGTGACACGCGATGCGATGATCGGCACTGCCCTGGCGCGGGAGCCGGCATGAACGGGCCGCAGGATCTCGGCGGGCAGATGGGCTTCGGGCCGGTGGCGCCGGAAAAGGACGAGCCGTATTTTCATGCCGAATGGGAAAGGCGGGCGCTCGGCGTGACCTTGTGCGCCGGTGCCATGGGGGCCTGGACTATAGACGAGAGCCGGCATGCGCGGGAATCGCTGCATCCGGCGGACTATTATGCCTCCAGCTATTATCAGATCTGGATCAAGGCGCTGGAGGTGCTGCTCAAGCGCCATGGCTTCGTCAGCGAGCGCGATCTGGCGGCAGGTACGGCGGTTGATCCGGCGGCAACCCCCAAAAGGGTGCTGAAAGCGGAGAACGTGCCGGCGGTGCTGGCCAAGGGCGGTCCCTGCGACCGGCCGGTTGCCACGCCGGCGCGGTTCGAGGCGGGCGACCTCGTGCGGACCAAGAACTTCAACCCGACCGGCCACACGCGGCTGCCGCGCTACGCACGCGGCAAGCATGGAACGATCGAGGCGGTGCGCGACGGCTTCGTGTTTCCCGACAGCAACGCGCATGGCCACGGCGAGAATCCGCAATGGGTCTACACCGTGGTTTTCGAAGGGGCTGAGATCTGGGGCGAGGGGGCCGACCCGACGCTGACCGTGTCGATCGACGCCTGGGAGAGCTATCTTGAGCCGGCATGAGGCAAACGAACACGCCGCCGGTTTGCCGGCGGGCGTCGATGCGCCGGTCTTTGCCGAGCCTTGGCAGGCGCAAGCCTTCGCGATGACGGTCGCGCTGCACGACAAGGGCCTGTTTTCGTGGAGTGATTGGGCAGAAGCGCTGTCGACCGAGGTGAAGAAGCCGGGCGCTGCGACCGATGGCCATGATTATTATGAGCATTGGCTGGCGGCGCTGGAAGGCTTGCTTGCGTCCAAGGGGCTGGCCGGAAAGTCCGATGTTGACGCGATGGCTGAGGCCTGGGAGCGCGCGGCACACGCGACCCCACACGGCAAGCCGATCCTGCTGGAGAACGATCCGGGGCCGACCGAATAGGTGATGGCGGCTCGACCCACCTGTTCCCTATGTTCACTTTACGTTCCAGCTTGGGCCTGATAGTCTGACCCTTGCCGCCAAGGATTGATCGTGGTGGCGGCCGAGCTTGTCTTTCCCTCGCGAATCCGGTCTGTCGCACTGATGGAATTCTCTCCCCAACAGGACGAGGCGCTGCAAGCGGTCGCCCGCTGGCTCAAGACTGGCAAGCCGCAGCTGTTCCGGCTGTTCGGTTATGCCGGCACCGGCAAGACGACGCTGGCCCGCTATTTCGCCGAACATGTCGACGGCCAGGTTCAGTTCGCCGCCTTCACCGGCAAGGCCGCGCAGGTGCTGCGCTCGAAGGGCGCGGTCAACGCCCGCACCATCCATTCGCTGATCTACCGACCAAAGGGCGAGGAATCGGTTGCCGACGAGGTCACCGGCAAGACCTCGATGTCGCCGACCTTTTCGCTCAACCGGCAGAGCCCGATCTCGCGCGCCAAGCTCGTCGTCATCGACGAGTGCTCAATGGTCGACGAGCAGCTTGGCCGCGACCTGATGAGCTTCGGCACGCCGATCCTGGTGCTCGGCGACCCCGGCCAGCTGCCGCCGATCTCGGGCGGCGGCTTCTTCACCGACCATGAGCCGGATTTCCTGCTCACGGAAATCCACCGGCAGGCGCGCGACAATCCGATCCTGCGGCTGGCGCTCGATGTCCGCGAGGGCCGCGAATTCATGCGTGGCGATTACGGGACGGCGCAGGTGATCGGCAAGGAAGACGTCACCCAGGAGTTGGTGCTGAAGGCCGATCAGGTGCTGGTCGGCACCAACCGCACGCGTCGCCGTTACAACCAGCGCCTGCGCGAACTGAAAGGCTTCAACGCCGACTACCCGCAAGCCGGCGACAAGCTGGTCTGCCTGCGCAACGATCCGGCCAAGGGGCTGCTCAACGGTTCGCTGTGGAAGGTGATGACCTCGTCGCGCGAGACGGTGAAGCCGGGCATCAACCTCCTGGTCTCCCCGGAAGAGGACGATCCCGATCGCGGCGTCGCCAAGATCAAACTGCTCAAGGCGGCATTCGAGGATCCGGACGCCGATATTCCCTGGCAGCAGAAGAAACGCTTTGATGATTTCGACTATGGCTACGCGCTGACCGTGCATAAGGCGCAGGGCTCGCAGTGGAACGAGATCGTGCTGTTCGACGAGAGCTGGGCCTTCAAGGAAACCCGCCAGCGCTGGCTCTATACCGCGATCACACGCGCGGCCGAACGGCTGACGATCGTCAGGTAAGTGTCTGCCGGGACTTTCGGACAGTGTTCCATTCGACGGCTGGCCTTTCCTCCCCGCGCTATTGATCCCCGATCGGTTCGGCATCGAGCCACTGCCAGGCCTCGGCTTCCTCCTCGGCACTGAAGTGCCTGAGCTCGACAGGAGCAGAAGCCGGCATGAGCCGCCGAGCGTCCGCAGTCCAGTCCGGTTCGCCGATCGCCGCGCAACGGCCGACATGCTCCAGCGCACGGATCGTGCCCTGTTTCAGCGTATCGTCCGAAATGTCGGCCCAGTCGACGCCCTCGTGGTCGATCAGGCGCACGGCAACATCGATTCGCGGGTGGAGGGCATAGGCCGCCTCCAGCAGGCCGAACAGGTTTTCGGCGTCCGCGGCTGAAACATAACCGACGACATCGATGGCAAAAAGGTCGTCGCGATCGGTGTCGATGCGCCGGATCGCCGGCACTGTGTCGAGAAAATTCATGGGCGCTTCCTTTCGCGGGACCAGTTCGTCTCCCTGGAACACCCGAAACCCCCTGTCTGTTCCCGCCAAAGGCATTATAGGTGGCGCGTCGAATGAATTCCGAGGCCGCTCCATGCCCGCAAAGCTCTCCGTCAATCTCAACGCCATCGCCATGCTGCGCAACCGGCGCGACCTGCCTTGGCCGAGCGTGACCGGTCTCGGCCGCATCGCGCTCGCAGCCGGGGCGCACGGCTTGACCGTGCATCCGCGTCCGGACGAGCGGCACACAAGACACTCCGATCTGCCTGAGATACGGTCTCTGATCGATGACGAGTTCCCGCGGGCGGAATTCAACATCGAGGGCTATCCGACCGAGGATTTCCTGGCGCTGGTGGAAAAGCATCAGCCGGAACAGGTGACGCTCGTGCCCGACGACCCGGCCCAGGCGACTTCGGACCATGGTTGGAACTTCAAAGCCCAGGCCGCGTTCCTTACGCCGATCGTCAAGCGCCTGAAGAAGGGGGGCTTCCGCGTGTCGTTGTTTTCCGATCCGGACCCCGATTGTGTGACGGCCGCGCGTGACACCGGCGCCGACCGTATCGAGCTCTATACGGGTCCATATGGCAGCTATCATTCCGATCCCGCCAGAGCGGCCAAGGAACTGGAAAGACTGGGAAAAACCGCCGACGCCGCCCTCGCTGCCGGTCTTCAGGTCAATGCCGGGCACGATCTGGTGGTGAGCAATCTGCCTGCGCTGGTCAAGCGCATTCCGGCATTGGCCGAAGTGTCGATCGGGCATGGGTTGACAGCCGACGCGTTGGAGTATGGCATGGCCGGCACGGTGGGGCGATTTCTAAAAGCCTGCGGGTGGTAGCGATGGGCCTGGCATTGAAGGTATGTTGGTCGTCGCATGCAACTCTTACCGTATCGCAGCCAAGGTAGAGCGCCGCGCGCCTGTCGGAGAGTGATCGATGGCCCTTTCCAATAGCGTTAGCGAGGCCGAAATCGTCGATCAACCGAGCCATCCCGAGCAGCATAGCACCAAAGTCTTGATGCTAGGCGCACTTGGCGTCGTCTACGGCGATATCGGCACCAGCCCGATCTACGCCTTCCGCGAGGCGCTTCATGCGTCGCCCGGCACTGACACGCGCGGCGACGTGCTGGGTGTTCTGTCGCTGATCGTCTGGGCGCTGACTATTATCGTGACCATCAAATATGTCGCTTTCGTGCTTCGCGCCGATAACAAGGGCGAGGGCGGCACGCTGTCGCTGATGTCGCTTGCACGTAGTGCTTATCCCAAAGGTGCCCGCCTCATCCTGGCGATCGGACTTTGCGGTGCGGCGCTGTTTTTCGGCGATGCAATCATCACGCCCGCCATCTCCGTGCTGTCGGCTGTCGAAGGTCTCGAGGTTGTTACCCCGACTCTGGATGCCTTTGTCGTTCCCGTCACGCTGATCATCCTGGCCGTTCTGTTCGCTGTACAGCGCTTCGGCACCGGAAAGGTGGCGGCGGTGTTCGGGCCGGTGACAGCACTTTGGTTCCTGGCTATCGGAGTCGCCGGAATCTACCATCTGATGGACGACCCATCGGTCCTGCTTGCGATCAATCCTTACTATGCGCTCGCTTACCTTTTCGGCACTCCAAGCGCGGCTTTCGTCACCGTCGGCGCAGTGTTCCTTGCGGTGACCGGGGCCGAGGCGCTCTATGTCGACCTAGGCCATTTCGGGCGCAAGCCGATCGTGCTGGCATGGTTTTCGGTGGTGTTTCCTTGCCTGCTGCTCAACTATTTCGGGCAGGGCGCCTTTGTCCTCGCCAATGGAGGCAGGCCAAAAAATCCATTCTTCCAGATGCTGCCGGAATGGGCGCTGATGCCGATGGTCGGTCTGGCAACGGCGGCGACCGTCATCGCCAGCCAGGCGGTTATCTCGGGTGCGTTTTCACTGACCCGCCAAGCGGTTCAGCTCAATCTCCTGCCCCGCATCCAGGTGCAACATACGTCCGAAATGCAACTCGGCCAGATCTATATGCCACGCGTCAACCTGCTTATCGCGCTGGGGGTGATGCTGCTTGTGGTCGGTTTCGGCAGTTCGAGTTCGCTGGCTTCCGCTTACGGAATTTCGGTGACCGGCGAAATGCTGATGACAACCATCCTGTTGTTTGTGGTGATGCGCAAACTGTGGAAATGGAAGCTGGCGTTCGCATTGGCACTGGTACTGCTGTTCGGCGTTATCGACACCGGTTTCTTCCTGGCGAATGTCGTGAAGATCGTCGAGGGCGGATGGGTATCAATTACGGTTGCCTGTATCATGGGACTGATCATGTCGACATGGATCCGGGGCAGCCGCTATCTGTTCGACAAGACCCGCCGCAACGAAATCCCGCTCGATTTCCTCGCCGGCAATTTGTTGAAGAAGAAGCCGCAGCTGGTATCCGGCACGGCCGTGTTCCTGACCAGTGATCCGCTCAGCGCGCCAACCGCGCTGATGCACAGCCTGAAGCACTACAAGGTGCTGCATGAGCAGAACGTCATCCTTTCGGTGGTGACCGCGCCGCAGCCGGTGGTGCCCGACAGCGACCGGGTCAAGATGGAGACAGTCAACGAGCTGTTCATGCGGGTGACGCTGACCTTCGGCTACATGGAGCAGCCCAACATCCCGCGCGCGCTGGCGATCTGCCGCAAGCAGGGCTGGAAGTTCGACATCATGACGACGTCGTTCTTCCTGTCGCGCCGTTCGCTCAAGGCTTCGCCCAATTCCGGCATGCCG
>NZ_FMXM01000019.1 GCF_900103325.1 Mesorhizobium qingshengii
TCGAGCCAGTCGTACATCACCATCCAGTTGCGCGTCGCTTCGACAACCGCATGCGAGTTCTCGCGATAGCGTTCCAGAAACCCGCCCAGCGACTGGCGGTCGTTCTTCACCCGACCGCAGCGCAACGTCTTGCCGCTACTGTCCTGCACCACCAGATGACTGTAGGAGTTGTGGTAGTCCACGCCGATATGGTAATCATAAGACGCAGTCATGCTTCCAACTCCCTTATTGAGATCTTGCGAACCCCAATAAGGTAAGCCGAAAGGCTGGAAGTGTGACTGTCCCTCGATCATCACCTGCATCTCAGTGATCCGTTCTCTCTGCGGGTGCGGCCCTCTTTCATGCCACCTCCTTTGAAATAGGTTGGTCGAGGTCCAAAGCGGTCCCTCGCTGTCGCAGAGCGCTCCAACCCTGCGTGATCAGTGGGCCCATATGATCCGAGGTTCATTTCTTGACGTCGCAGTTGGCAACGCCCCTGCCCGGCCCACAATGATGGGTGCAACCGGTTTCAGTGCGAGCGGAATCCCAAGCTCCTTCTTCACCGTCGTCTCGTTGAGCCAAGGCCGAGACAACCCGATCCAGCATGTTCCAAGACCCCTGGCATGAGCTGCCAGCATGAGATTCTGCTCGGCCAGGCAGCAATCCTCGTCGGACTGCCTTTCGTCATTCGTCGCGCAGATGATGATCAGCGCCGGCGCGCCGTGGAAGATCTCGAACGCCTTATCGGCAAGATGGCCAGCAAGCGGCGAGCCCTTGGGCAGGTTGCTGGCCGCAAAGTGCTTGGCCTCGTCCGATAACGCACGCAGGCGCGCGGAGCCGCTCACCACCACAAAGGACCATGGCTGCAGGTTCATGGCACTCGGCGCCAAGATGGCAGCATCGATCAACTCGTGGATCAGATCGTTGTCGATCTGCTCGTCGGTATAGGTACGGACCGCTCGCCGCGTCCGCAACGCTTCCATCAGTTCCATGGCGCACCTTCTGGAATGGTCGTTGGAAAAGGGGGCTTCAAGTCTCGTTGTCTTCTGGCATTCGTTCCCGTGGATCGCCTTGCCTGAATCAATTTGCCTCGGCATCGTCCAGGCTGACGCTCAATTCCGGGCACCCCGCACGGTGAACACCGTTTCACTCTTGACCGGGTTGAAGCATTTCCATCCGCCAGATACGGGACAGAACGAACGCCAGGCCCATAAGGGCGGCGCCCTCTGACACCGCCCTTCAGTCTCTCGTCAGGCCGGAACGGCCGCACGCTCAGATGCCGGCTTGCGAACGGGCTCGGAGAAATCAAGCACCATCCGTCCCTGAATCCTGCCTGCCTTGAGGTTTGCAAATATCGTGTTGATGTCCTCGAGGCGTCCCTTGGTGATTTCGGCCTTTACCTTGCCGTCAGCGGCAAAGGCGATGGCCTCGTCGAGATCGCGCCTGGTTCCGACGATCGACCCGCGCACAGTGATGCGCTTCAGCACGACGTCGAAGATCGGTGTCGGGAATTCCCCCGGCGGCAAGCCAACCAGACTGATCGTTCCCTTACGGCGAACCATATGCAGCGCCTGGCTGAAGGCCGGTGTCGAAACCGCGGTCACGAGAATGCCATGGGCACCGCCGCCGGTCCCCTTGATGACCTCGGCCACCACATCCGGCGAGCGCGCGTCGAATGCGAGATCGGCTCCGGCGGCCTTGGCCAGAGCAAGCTTTTCGGGTGCGACGTCCAGGGCTACAACCTTCAGTCCCATTGCCTTGGCGTACTGGATCGCCACGTGGCCGAGACCACCGACGCCGGATATAGCCACCCACTCGCCGGGCCGGGCCTCGGTTTCCTTCAGACCCTTGTATGTTGTCACGCCAGCGCAAAGGATCGGCGCCATCTGCGCGAAATCGACGCCGGCAGGCAGGCGCGCGGCAAAAGGTGCCGATGCGATGACATATTCAGCGAAGCCGCCGTCGCAGCTGTAACCGGTGTCATGCTGGTGCTCGCAAAGCGTCTCCCAGCCGGTTTCGCAGTATTCGCAACGCATGCAGGCATCGTGCAGCCAAGCGACGCCGACCGGATCGCCTTCCTTGAAGTCGGTCACGCCAGGGCCGAGCGCGGCGACCACGCCGGCAACCTCATGCCCGGGAATGAACGGCGGCACCGGCTTTACCGGCCAGTCTCCATCGGCGGCATGCAAATCGGTATGGCAAACGCCGCACGCAATCACCTTGACCAGGATTTCCCCCGGGCCCGGAATGGGAACCGGCACCTGTTCGATCGATAGTGGCCTGCCGAATTCATGGACCACGGCGGCCTTCATCATCTTCACCACAGCGCATTCTCCTTGTCTCTCGACTGCATTTCTGCCCTGGCGAACAATGGGCCGCGCCACGTCGTGTTTCATTGACCTAGCGCAATGAGGAAATCTTTCGCCGTTGACCGGGATCAATGTCCGGTCAGCCGAAAGGCGGGAGAGTTGCTCAAGCAGTCGAGGAAAAGAACGTTTCACGTCTCAGGATGGGATCGGTCAACCATGAACAGGCAATGGCACGCAGCGAACGCAATGCCCGCGAACGCGACCATGGACGATCGGATCGCGTGGCACCTGGAACACGCCGTCCATTGCGGATGCCGGGATATCCCCAAGGGCATCCAAAATGAGTTGGAACCGCGCGGAATATCCGTGAAGGCGCAATCTCCTCACAGCTTTGTCCAGAACGGCCGGCGTCAGGCCGAGCCGGCGGAAAGGACTGAAATCCATGCTCGCGCCAAATCCTGAAGCAACAAATCCCGAGATGGAAGAAATCCTGAAGATCGGCCCCAGTTCGGGCTGGTGGCCGCGCAAGCGTGCATCCTTGTTGTGGCTGGCACTGGTTGTCCTTGTCCTGGCAACCGGAGGCTGGTGGTGGTCCGCGCACCAGGCTGTGTCTTCGCTCCAGTACCAGACCGTGGCGGCCAAGCGCGGTGGCCTTACCGTATCGGTTTCGGCGACCGGTACAGTCGATCCGATCACGCAGGTCCAGGTTGGAAGCGAATTGTCGGGCAGGGTGAAATCGGTCCTGGTCGACTACAATGCCAAGGTGACCGCCGGACAGGTCCTCGCCGAGATCGACACCGACAAGCTGATTGCCGAAACCAATCATACGCGCGCGCAACTCGACGCAATGAAGGCCGACGTCGTGCAGAAACAGGCTGCCTTTACGCAGACCGAAAACGACCTCGCGCGCCTGCGTCCTCTCGTGCTTCACGACTTTGCGTCCAGGCAGGAGCTGGAAACGGCAGAGTCGGCACGCGACCAGGCCGAAGCTGTCCTCAACAGCGCCAGGGCGCAGGTAAAAGTCTCCGAAGCCGACCTTGCCGCCAATCAGACAGATCTCGACAAGGCAGTGATCCGCTCACCGATCGACGGCATCGTTCTCGATAGAAATGTCGATCCGGGCCAAACAGTCGCCGCCTCGCTTCAGGCTCCGGTCCTGTTCACGATCGCGGGCGATCTTAGCCAGATGCAACTGCTTGTCGACGTCGACGAAGCCGACGCCGGGAGCGTGAGGGAAGGACAGGACGCAACCTTCACCGTGGAAGCCTTTCCTGATCGCCACTTCGCCGCGAAAGTCGTCCAGCTTCGCTACGCGCCCGTGACCGTCAGTGGTGTCGTCACCTACAAATCGGTGCTGTCGGTCGACAACGCATCGCTGGCCTTGCGGCCGGGCATGACTGTCGCCGCCGAGATCATCACCCAGAGGGTCGAAGATACCTTGCTGATACCGAATGCGGCATTGCGCTACGCGCCGCCCAAGGCCGCCGACGCCACCGACAACCGCAACTGGCTCGTCAAGCTGATGCCCCGACCGCCCACGCAGGCACAGACGGAGCTGAGCGACAACCTTCCGCCAGGTCAAAAGCGCATCTGGGTTCTCAAGGACAACGCCGCCTCACCGCTCCTGATTACGCCCGGCGCCACCGACGGGAATTGGACGCAGGTGCTCGAGGGTGACCTGCAGGACGGCAACCTGGTGATAGTCGATTTAACCGGATCGGATTGAGACATGCCGTCCACCGGTCCCGTTCTGATAAAGCTGCAGGATCTCGCCCGGTCCTACGGGCAAGGCAGCGCGACGGTCAATGCGCTGCGCGGGGTCTCTCTCGATATCGCCGAGGGCGAATTTGTTGCCATCATGGGCCCTAGCGGCTCGGGCAAATCGACCTGCATGAATATCATGGGCTGCCTCGACACTCCGACAGGCGGCCATTTCTATTTCCGTGGCCTCGATGTCGGCGCGCTTTCGAACGACCAGCGTGCCTTGCTGAGACGACACTATATCGGCTTCGTGTTCCAGGGCTACAACCTGCTGCCGCGCACCTCCGCCATCGAGAATGTCGAACTGCCGCTTATCTACCGCCAGATGGGCGCCCGCGAGCGGCGCTCACTTGCGCTCAACGCCATGCGACAGGTCGGCCTTGCCGGGTGGGAGAACCATGCGCCGAACGAGCTCTCGGGCGGGCAGCAGCAACGCGTCGCCATCGCCCGCGCGATCGTGACCGCTCCCGCCCTTCTGCTCGCCGACGAGCCCACGGGCAATCTCGATACGGCGCGCAGCCTCGAGATCATGAATCTCCTGATCCGTCTCAACCGGAGCGAGGGCATAACCATAGTCATGGTGACCCATGAACCGGACATGGCCGCCTTCGCGCGGCGGATCGTTCGCTTCAAGGATGGAGAGATCGAAACCGACCAGTTGAACAGCAAGGCCGCCTGATGTTCCTTGAAACCATCCTGCTGGCCTTTCGCGCCATCCGCCGCAACACCCTGAGGTCCACGCTGACCGCGCTAGGCATCATCATCGGCGTGGCGGCCGTGACGGCGTTGGTGACCATCGGCAACGGAACCACGCAAAGCGTCGTCTCCGGCGTTTCGCGCCTGGGCAGCAACCTTCTTTCGGTCAGGCCGGGCGAACCGGGCGGCGCTCCCGGCAGCGCGCGCTCGACCGCCAGGCCGTTCAACGCCGCCGATGCCGCGGCGATCGCGGACCAGATCGGCGGGGTGAAGGCCGTTGCACCGATCGCTTCGGCGAAAGTCACGTCCGTGGTCGGAAACGAGAACTGGGAAACTTCGGTCGCCGGAACGCTGAATACCTATTTCGAAGCAGGGCAATGGACACTTGCTTCGGGCCGTCTGTTCACGGAAGGTGAATTGCACGCTGGCAATCCTGTCTGTGTCATAGGCGAAACTGTCCGCCGACATCTATTCGGCAAGTCCGATCCGATCGGCCAGGCTCTTCGCCTGCAGAGAATCCCCTGCACGGTCATCGGCCTTTTGGCTTCGAAGGGTGCTGGCGCGTTCGGCATGGACCAGGACGACATCGTCATCATTCCTCTGCGCGCCTTCCAGCGGCGGATTGCCGGCAACATCGACGTCGATTTCATCAACGTCGCGGCGCGTGCCGACACGGCGACGGCCAAGGTGAAGCGCGATATCGAGAACCTGCTGCGGGAACGGCGCAGGATCGGGACCGGCCAACGGGATGATTTTTCCGTCTTCGACATGACCGAGATCAGCAGCACGCTGTCCAACATCACGACCGTGCTGACCGGGCTATTGAGCGCCGTGGCAGCCGTAAGCCTGTTGGTCGGGGGCATCGGCATCATGAACATCATGCTGGTATCGGTGACCGAACGCACACGTGAGATCGGCATCCGGCTCGCCGTCGGAGCGCTGCGCCGCCAGGTTCTGGCGCAGTTCCTGGTCGAGGCCGTGGTGCTATCGCTTTTCGGCGGTTTGATCGGCGTGGCCATCGGCCTGAGCCTTGCGGCCGCCATGGCCGGCTGGCTGAACGTCCCTTTCGTCTTCGAACCGACGGTCGTGGTGGGATCGTTCATGTTCTCCGGCCTGGTCGGCGTGCTGTTCGGTTACTTCCCGGCGCGCCGCGCCGCCAATCTAAATCCGATCGATGCACTACGCCATGAATAGCCCCCAAGCCCGCGACGCAAGGGGCAAGGTGACGTGGCAGCAGCTCGGCAACGGTCGGCTTGAATCGTCTGCCGCTTCATCAACCTGCTACTCGAAGGAATAGGTGAAGCCCTCCTTGGAGGCGCCGACTGTCACCTTCGACATCTTTTCGCCCCCCAGCGACCGGTTCAGCACGCCGCGGCTCAATTCCGGCAGAAGCGTGTTGGTCAGGATGGCATCGATCATCCGCCCGCCGGATTCGATCTCGGTGCAGCGGGCCTTGACCAGATCCATGACACCGTCGCCGATTACCAATTCCGCATCGTTGGTTGCACGCAGCCGGCGAGCGATCTTGGCAAACTGGTGACGTGTGATCGCTTCGATCATCGAATCCGAGAGCGGGTAATAAGGGATGGTCACCACCCGACCGAGGAAGGCCGCCGGAAAGACCTTCAGCAGCGGGCTGCGCAACGCGGTGTCCAGATCGTCGAGCCCCGCCCGTAGCGTTCCATTCCTGGTCCGATCCATGATGACTTCGGAGCCGACATTCGACGTGAGAAGGATCAGCGTGTTCTTGAAGTCGATCCGCCGGCCCTCGCTGTCGTCCATCATCCCCTTGTCGAAGACCTGGAAGAAGATTTCGTGCACGTCAGGATGCGCCTTCTCGACCTCGTCGAGCAGGATCACCGAATAGGGCTTGCGGCGAACCGCCTCGGTCAGAATGCCGCCCTTGCCGTAGCCGACATATCCGGGCGGCGCACCCTTCAAGGTAGAGACCGTATGTGCCTCCTGGAACTCGGACATGTTGATCGAGATCAGGTTCTGTTCGCCGCCATAGAGCGTTTCGGCCAGCGCCAAGGCGGTTTCGGTCTTGCCGACGCCCGAGGGGCCGCAGAGCAGGAACACGCCCACCGGCTTTTCCGGCGCGCCGAGCCCGGCCCGGCTGGTCTGCACACGCTTGGCGATCATCTCCATGGCATGATCCTGGCCGACCACGCGTTCGGACAAAGTCGCGGCGAGCCGCAGCGCCTTTTCGGTCTGGCTCGACAGCATCCGTCCCGTCGGAATTCCCGTCCAGTCCTGAACGACCGCCGCCACGGCGTTGCGGTCGACCGACGGCAGGATCAGCGGCGTTTCGCCTTGCGCCTCGGCCAGTTCGGCCATCAGTTGGCGCAGCCGGGCAAGATCGGCGGCCGGATCGGGTGGAGGGGCATCGGCGGAAGCCGGTGTGTCCACTTCGGTCTTGGCAGTTTTGATTCTGGCCGTTTTGGTCTTGGGCACTTCAGTCTTAAGCGTTTCAGTCTTGGACGCCTGGGTCTCAACCGCGTCAGCGCCTGCTGTCTCGGTAGTGGTCTCCGGTGTCTCCACCGCATCGAGTGGCACACCCTCGCCGCGCAGCCTGGCGCGCAATTCGAGTATCTCGGCAACCAGCGCCTTTTCCCGATCCCAACGTTGCTGCGCGGCGGCCAGCGTGACCTCGCTTTCGGCAAGCCCGGTCTCGACACGTGCCTGCCGCTCAGCCACCTCGATGCCGATCGCGGCCTCGCGGCCGATGATGCCGCGCTCGACCTCCAGCGCCTGGCGGCGGCGCATGATATCCTCGACCTCGGCCGGCGTGGCGTGCTGCGATATGGCGACACGGGCGCAAGCGGTGTCGAGAAGGCTCACCGCCTTGTCCGGCAGTTGCCGAGCCGGGATGTAACGGTGCGACAGGCCGACCGCCGCCTCGATCGCCTCATCGAGTATCTGCACCTTGTGGTGCTGCTCGAGAACGCCGGCCACGCCGCGCAACATGAGAACGGCTACCGCCTCCGACGGCTCGTCGATCTTTACCACCTGAAAACGGCGGGTCAGCGCCGGGTCTTTCTCGATATGCTGTTTGTACTCGGCCCAGGTCGTTGCCGCGATCGTGCGAAGTTCACCGCGCGCCAGCGCCGGCTTCAGGAGATTGGCCGCGTCGCCGGTTCCAGCAGCGCCGCCCGCGCCGATCAAGGTGTGGGCTTCGTCGATGAACAGGATCACCGGCGTTTCGGAAGACTGCACCTCATCGATGACAGCCTTCAGCCGTTTTTCGAACTCGCCCTTCACGCTTGCCCCCGCCTGCATCAATCCGACGTCGAGCATGCGCACGCTGACGCCTTGCAGTGTGGGCGGCACATCGCCCTGGGCGATACGCAAGGCAAAGCCCTCGACGACCGCGGTCTTGCCGACCCCTGCCTCGCCGGTCAGGATCGGGTTGTTTTGCCGCCGCCGCATCAGGATATCGACGATCTGCCTGATCTCAGGATCGCGGCCGACGACCGGATCGATCTTGCCGTCGCGGGCACGCTGGGTCAGATCGGTCGCGTATTTCGCCAGCGCCGAATCCCCGCCGGGAGCCCGCCGCGGCGTCTCTGCGGCGGGCACGGTAGTCGAGGCGCCGGCTTCGAGTGAGCCCTCCATGACATCGGCGAACCGCGCGATGACCGCGTCGGCGTCGACCTTGTCAAACTCGCCGCTGATCTTCGACAGCAGGCCTTCCAGCACCGGCGTCTTCAGGCAAGCGAGAAGAATATGTGCGCTGCGAACTTCCTCCACGCCGAATTCCAGCGTTGCCAGGTTCCAGGCTTCCTGGATGGCATGAAAGATGTGGTCGGAGAATTCCTCGATCGACGTGGCGCCATAAGGCAGCTTGTCGACGGCGCGGGTCATATCGGCCGTGAGCCGGCTTGCATCCACCCCCGCGTCGGCGATTATCATTTGTACATCCGAGCGGTCGGAAAGCACCAGTTGCTCGATGAAGTGGACGAGTTCTACGTAGGGGTTGCCGCGCAGCTTGGCGGTGTCGGCTGCGGCCTTGAAGGCGCGCACCCCGACAGGATTGAGCTTGCCGACCAGTTCCTTGCGCTTGAAGGTCTGCGATGACCGGCGCTGTTCCATCGAACGTGCTCCTGCAATCTGCCAGTCGATAACCTGCCACATAAGCCGTCACTTGACAAAGCGCGTGATGGGCTCGGTCTCGATGCCCGGCTCGGCCGGCTGCTTCCAGTTGTGGAAAGTCCCGCACCACTGGCTGCAAATAACCACGAAATTGCACGCCTCCATGCGATGCATTTCACATACAGGGTTCGGCAATCTCGCCAAGGGTTTCGGCACCGAAGCCGCGGTCTGGTCAGCTTTCGTTAATTTTTTGAGCAGCGGTTGAATTGTGGTAAAGTGCAACGCTGTGATAACGTTGGGTCACATACGGTTTCAGGGCCGGTTGCTGGGGGGTCGGTGTGATTGATGTCGCACTATGGCTTAGTCCGCTCGACGGTGAAAATCCGTCGGGGGAGGATTTGCGCAACGACCCGGCTTTTCATGAGCTGGAGCGCCTGACGGAACCCCAGATCAAGGTCGTCCACGACGGCCGCAACAAGCCCACCTCGCAAAGCACCATTCCAGTCGACTGGCCCGCGGTTCTCGCAAAGGCGGAGGAATTGCGCGAGCATGGCCGGGACCTACGTCTGCTCGTCGTCGTCACGCGCGCGCTGGCCAATGAAGAACGACTGGCCGGGCTCGCGCGGGGTCTGACCCTCATTGCGCAGACCTTCGATCAGCATTGGGAAACCATGCATCCGGCACTGCGCCCCAACGCTTCGCCGCGCGATGCTGCCTTGCGCCGTATCAACGCGTTGCTCGACCTCCAGAACGGTCAGGACGGGCTGTTGGCGAATCTGCGGCAAATGACGTTCTTTGCACCACGCTCGATCGGGCCAGTCACTGGACGCGATCTGGAACAAGGCGCGCTCGACGACCGTGTCATGCTCCAGGAAGCAGCCTCGGGGTTGAATGCGGCGGAAAAGGCCGCACTGGTCAGCGCGCACGGACAATTGTTGAACCGGGTGCGTGCCGGATGCGCGGCACAGATAGATCAAGCCAACGCCGAGATGGCCTCGCTCGTAGCCGACGCCCGGGCAGCCATCGCGGCCCTTGATGCGGTCGAGACCGCCCTCAACGCTCGGCTCGAGGGCGGCGGCGCTCCCGTTCCGGAATTAAAACGGTTTCTGCAACGTTTGCTGACGACCCTCGAACGGAATTCGACCGCCGACGCCGTTGCGAATGGCGCGGTCAAGCCGCCCTCGCCGGCAGAACAGACGATGCCTGCTCGAAACGGTCATGGAGCCGACACTATGGCAAGTATGGCAAGCTACGCGGACTCGAGCACGGGACTTCCTGACCGGATTTCCTCGCGCGACGACGTGGTGAAATGCCTCGACCTCGTCGTCGCCTTCTATGACCGCACCGAACCGTCAAGCCCGATTCCGCACCTGGCGCGGCGCGTGCGCCGGATGGTGCATATGGATTTCGTTGAACTGATGGAAGATCTCGCCCCGTCGGGGCTGAAGGAATTCCGGCTCCTTGCCGGCGTTCCCGATGCCAAGAAGACGGCTCAGAAGGATGAAAGGTAACAGCACATGCCAGCCGAAAGCAAAGCGAAGGTCATCGAACGAAATCGCGCGCCGCGGGTGCAGATCGCCTACGACGTGGAAACCTACGGTAGCCCAACGACGATCGAACTGCCGTTTGTCATGGGCGTGATGGCCGACCTTTCCGGCGCTTCGCAAACCAAGGAAGCATCAAAGTCGGTGCTGGACCGCTCCTTTGTCGAGACCGACGCGAACCGCTTCCCCAAGTTCATGGAGGCGCTCGGGCCCCGCGTCAAAGCCCGGGTGAAGAACACGCTGCCGCAGGCCGAAGGCCAGGAGCGCGACGAGGAACTGGCGCTCGATCTCACCTTCACCAAAATGGGTGATTTCGCCCCGGACAAGATCGCCGAGCAAGTTCCGCAACTGGCCGAGATCCTCAAGATGCGTCGCCAGCTCGAGGAGTTGCTCGGCTTCATGGACGGCCGTGTCGACGCCGAAAAACGCATCGCGCAACTTCTGAACAACGAGCCGCTTCTTGGCAAGATCGCCAGCCAGGCACTGGCCGACGATGACAAGGCAGGGGAGTAAGTCATGGCCGAACAGCAAAAGACCGCCGCCGTCGCCGCCGAGGCCGAAGCCATAGACCTCGGCGAATTCAGCGGACTCCTCGAGAAGGATTTCAAGGTCAAGAAGGACGACAGCGAGAAGCTGCAGCAACTCGTGCGCAATCTCGCGCTCGCGGCACAATCCCGTTCCGATACCACGACCATCTCGTCCAATGCGATCAAGTCAATCAAGTCGCTCATCGCCGGCATCGACAAGATGCTGACGACACAGGTCAACGAGATCCTGCACGCGCCGGAAGTGCGTGAAATGGAAGGCACATGGCGCGGCCTCTGGTATCTCGTCAACAATACCGAGACGGATCAGAAGCTGAAGATCCGGGTGATGAACATTTCCAAGGAGCAGCTGGCCGACACGCTCGAAGACTATGAAGGCCAGATGTGGGATCAGAGCCCGATCTTCAAGAAGGTCTATACGGACGAGTATTCGATGCTTGGCGGCGAGCCGATCGGCTGCGTGATTGGCGCCTACGAATTCTCCAACCACCCGCGCGACGTCGGCCTGCTGCGCAATATCTCCGGCATCTGTGCTTCGGCGCACACGCCGTTCATTGCAGCCGCCTCACCGCGCCTGTTCCGCATGGACAGCTGGCAGGAATTGCCGAACCCGCAGGACCTGCAGCAGATCGTCTCCAACCCGGCCTATGCCTCGTGGCAGTCGCTGCGCGAGAGCGAGGACGCTCGCTACATCGGCCTGACCATGCCCCGCGTTCTGGCGCGACTGCCATACGGCACGGATACCGTTCCGGTGAAGGGCTTCACCTTCGAGGAAGAGGTGCAGGGCGATCACAACAAATATGTCTGGATGAACGCCGCCTTCCCGATGGGCGTGAACATAAACCGCAGCCACAAGCTCTATGGCTGGGGCACGCAGATCCGCGGCGTCGAGAATGGCGGCACGGTCCTCAACCTGCCGGTGCACAGCTTCCCGACCGATGACGGGTCGATAGCGATGAAATGTCCGACGGAAGTCGCCATCGACGACCGGCGCGAGGCGGAACTGGCCAAGCTCGGCCTGATGCCCATCCTGCATCGAAAGAACACCGATCTCGCGGCCTTCATCGGCGCACACTCACTGCAGGACGACGAGACACGGGCGGGACGGCTGGTCGACCCCGACGCGCAGTCCAATGAACGGCTGAGCGCCAACCTGCCCTATCTCTTCCCGGTCTCGCGCTTTGCGCACTATCTCAAGGCGATTGCACGCGACAAGGTCGGTTCGTTCAAGGAGCGTTCCGACATGCAGATATGGTTGACCGAATGGATCAACCGCTACGTGCTGGCCAACCCGGCCTTTGCCGACGACAAGGCGCGCGCGAAGCGCCCGCTTGCCGCCGCCGAGGTCCAGGTGGACAGCGTGGAGGGGCGGCCCGGCTACTACAATGCCCGCTTCTATCTGCGCCCGCATTACCAGCTGGAGGGCATCAATGCCTCGCTCCGACTGGTGTCGGAACTGCCTTCAGTGAAGACTTGATCGACAGCAACAACATCTTGGTTTTTGAAAGCGGTGGAGAAAGAAAATGCCCACAACCATGAAGATTGATGGCTTTCTGAAAGTTCCGGATATCAAGGGCCCAAGCGTTCGAGACGGCCACGAGGATGAAATCGAAATCCATGGGGTCGATTACAAGATCGTCGCGCCATACGATCCAAATTCGCTCTCGCGTCGTGGCCGCGTTTCCTTGGGAATGATCAAGTTCACCAAGCACTATGACAAGTCCTCGCCCTATCTGAAAAAAGCACTGTTCGAGAACAAGGCGCTGGACGAAGTGGTGTTCTCGGCACGCCGCACCATTGATGGCGAGACCAAGGATTACCTGGTCGTCACCCTCACCGACGCCTCGATCATGGAATATGACATGTCGCAGGCCGAGGATGAGGAAGACCTGATCGAGGAAGAGGTCAGCTTCGCCTACAAGAAGATCAAGTTCGTCTACGACGACAATGACGAAATCGAAATGGATGTCTATGTCGGCAAGTGAGGGTCGGCGGCCCGGCGCGGACAAGCAGCAGGTTACCGGCAGTTCGCGAGCAAAACGCGAAGCGGTCCAGCCCTCTCTCTGGGACCGCCTCGTAAACGACCTGCCGGGCATGACCTCCGAGATAGACGGGCTGCGCCAGGCCTTGCAGGACGAGCTCGGGGTGGACCGGCTGGAGACCCTGGTCACGGGCAGCGCTCGGCTCATCGATGCCGATGCGGAGCTGACGGCCGATCAGAAGCGGCGTCTGCACCGCCTGGCCTTTCAGACCCAGCATCGGGTCGAGATGGAAACCCGTGGCGTGGTCGTGTCGGCCCGTGTGCTCAGGGAGGCCGTGCGGCGCGATATCGAGGCTCTGTTCAACACCGAGCGTTTCGAGGCTGTTCCGCTTCTTTCCGATCTTGAAAGCGAGCAGGCGGCGGACAACCCGCCGTCGCTCGCCGATTTTCCGGAGGTGCGCCGAAGTGTGGTCAACTATGGCGTACCCTCCTTTTCCGGTCGTTCGTCCCGCGACTTTGATCGCGAAGCCCTGGCGCGCGAGATCCGCTCGGTGCTTGCCACGTTCGAGCCCCGTCTGAAGGAAAGCGCGACGAAGGTTGCGGTGACGCTTGGCGACAAGAGCGTGGGCTTGAAGATCGAGATAGACGCGGTGCTGATCATGACGCCGACGCCGGAACGCATGCGGCTGCGCACCACGATCAATCTCGATAACGGCTTGGCGCGGACCGAATTTAGGGAAGCCTGAGATGGATCGGGTCTTCGTAGAATATTACGAGGAGGAACTGACCCATATCCGTGCACTCGCGGCGGAATTTGCCGACATGCACCCGGCGGTGGCTCGCAACCTGTCACTCGACACGGTCCCATGTCCGGATCCGTATGTCGAGCGGTTGCTTGACGGCGTCGCCTTCCTCGCCGCACGCACACGGCTGAAGGTCGATGCGGAACGCTCGCGGTTTTCACGCAGCGTGCTGGACGTCCTCTATCCCGACCTGGTCACGCCGGCGCCGGCAACGGCGATGGTGGTGCTGAAACCCGGCCAGCAGGTCCAGACAATGGTCGCCGGCCATGTCGTCAAGCGCAACACCCGGCTGGTCTCCAGCCTGCAGCCCGGCCTTTCGACGCGCTGCACGTTCACCACGGCCCAGGACATCACGCTGTGGCCGATAGCAGTCACTTCGGTAGGCTATTTTCAAGATCGCAGCGCGCTGGCGGCGGGCGGCATAGCGCCGATCGGCGGTGTGGGCGGCGAGGCGGCGCTCCGCATTGTGCTGGCTCGGACCGGAAAAGGCAGGCTCGACGAACTGTCGCTCGACCAGCTTGACCTCTACTTTGCCGGGCGCACCAAAGCACCACTGCTTTTCGACGCGATCTTCGGCGCTTGCTCGTCCGTTGGCGCACGCGCGGAAGGCAAGACCAATCCCTTATCGCCCTTGCCGGAACCCGAAATGATCGGCATCAGCGACGACGAGGCCCTGATGCCTCGTACCCGTCCGACATTCGAGGGGTACCGTCTGCTGCGCGAATATTTCATGATGCCCGAGCGCTTCCACTACGTGCGGATATCGGGGCTGCAGCCTGTCGTGCGCAAATGCGCGGCCGGGCTCGAGATCATCTTCATGTTCAGGCGTCCAGTGCCTGAGCTTGCCGACCTGACACCGGCCGATTTCGAACTTTTTGCAACGCCGATAATCAATCTCTTCGAGCGTGAGTGCAACGTCATCGAGATTGACCCGCGCAAGACGCGCCAGGTGCTGCATGCCGACCGCACGCGGGCGCGCGACTTCGAAATCTATCGGATCCTCCGCGTCGAGGACGCCGACACGGAAGGCAACGACGCCGAAATTCCCGAGCTCTTCAGCCTGGGGCAAAACCGCGGCAGTGGCTGGGTCTATTCCACCGAGCGGCGCCCACGGCGCGCGACAGAAGAGGAGCGGCGCGACGGACTGACCCGCACCTCCTACACAGGGGACGACGTTTTCCTGGCGATTTCACGCCCGGTGGAAAGCCAGACGAACCGGCCGCTGAAGCGTGTCGACATCGTGGCGCTTTGTACCAACCGCGATCTGCCGATCCTCGACGACAATCCCACCTTGACGCTGGAGGCCGGCGACCCGGTCGAAACGGTCCGGCTTCTCGGCGCGTTGCGTCCCCCTCGCCCGGCTATCCCCGCGGCGCTGCCGGCCGGCGCAGCGGGCGAATCCCGTGCCGACAATCTCGCCTGGCGGCTCGTGGCGCAGCTGGCGCTCAACTTTCTCAGCCTTGCCAAGGAAGGTCGCGGCGTCGATCCACTGCATGCGCTGCTCGATCTTTATGCCGACCGGGGCGATCCGAGCCTTGCCCGCAACGTGCATTCGATCGTCCGCATCGACTCGCGGTCGGTCATCGAACGGCTGCAGATCGACGGGCCAATGTGCTTCGGGCGCGGCACGGAAGTGACATTGCATGTGGACCAGTCGGTCTTGGCAGGGCAGAGCACATTGCTGCTTTCGGCCTTGCTTGCACGGCTGTTTGCCCGTCATGCCGGTATTAACGGCTTTGTGCGAACCCGTACGCGGCTGTTACAGAAGCAGGAGGATGTGCCATGGCCGATGACGCCCGGCAATCGCTACCTGATCTAGACACAGTCGACCCGACCCGGGCCGAGGAACTGTCCGAGACGTTCGACTTCTTCGAGCTGTTGCGCCGGCTCGAACGGCGGGGCGGACTGTTCGGCCATTCCGGCTCGCCGGAGCGCGAGCCGGCAAGGCTCGGACAGCATGTGCGTCTCAGCTTTTCGGCCAGGGACGTGGTTGAATTCCGCGAAGCGAAGGACAAGGCCCCGGCCAGGGTTACGGTCACAAATCTCGGCCTGATGGGGCCTGAAGGTCCGCTGCCGCTTCATTTGACGCGCTGGGTGCTCGATCGCCTGTCGCAGCGCTGGTTCACCGGCGCCGATGCGCAGCAGACCAGCGACACGACATTCCTGGACTTCGTCAACATTCTGCAGCACCGCTTGATCGCCCTGTATTATCGGGCGTGGGCGGATGCCCATCCGGCCGTACAGGTCGAACGTGCGGTCGGTGGGCGTGTTCGCGCCATGCTTGAAGCCATGGCTGGGATCGGACTTCCCGGCACCCAGAACGCCGATCTCGATACGGTGAAGCTTCGCCAGGCAGCATCGCTCGCCAACCAGGTCGACGGCCCGGAACGGCTGACGCTGTTCCTGGCCGAAGCGTTCAAGGTGCCGGTTCAGATCAAGGAGTTCATCGCCGCCTGGATGACCATACCAACCGGGCTCCAGACCCGCCTTGCAAAAGCCTATGCGGGGCTCGGCCGGGGGGCGACGATCGGTCCGCGCGTTTTCAACCGCCAAAGCAGGATCGAACTGCGTGTCGGACCGCTGGGCTATGAGGACTTCAAGGCGTTCCTGCCGGGAGGCCCACGGCTCAAACTGTTCAAGCAGGCCGTTCGCGACATGGTCGGGGAATCACTCGATGTCGACCTGCGCATCGTGCTGGCGCGTGAAGCAGTACCGCCGCCGCGTATCGGAGCGGTTCAGCTCGGCCGGACCGCCTGGCTTGCGCGGCCCGCTGAAAGGGGCGATGCTGACGACATGCGGCTGCGGACAATCGTCGGATGGCGGCCGGAAATGGCGGAGGTCGCGGCATGAGTCTGCTGCTGACGCTGGAGCAAGGGCCACGCACCCAGGCGGTACGGCAGACCCGGCTGGACGAGGGCGAACTGGTGATCGGCCGCAGCGCGGACGCGGGCTGGCAGATCGACGATCCCGACATGTTCGTTTCGCGGGCTCACTGCAGGATCTCGGGCGGGCGGGATGGATATTTCGTCACCGACACGTCGAGCAGCGGATTGTTCATAAACGACTCTGACAGCCCACTCGGTTCCGGCAAGTCGACGCGCCTTCAAAGCGGCATGCGGCTGAGACTGGGCGACTACATCGTATATGTCGACCTGCAGACGCCAACCGCCCAAGCGCCCGCGGCCGGCCAGGCGGTTCCGGAACGCCTGCCGCCGGCATCGCGGGCGCCGGTGAGCATCGGCCGCGACGACTTCTTTTCCGCTACGGTCGAAGAAGAGCCGCGACGGCCACGTCCGGCCGATCTGCCAAACCCGTTCGAGCAGCCGGTTCCGGGCGCCTTCGAGCGGGCCAGCTCCAGCCAGCGCAACTCGCCTGCTTTCGATGATCCGTTCAGCCTTGATCCGGTTTCGACGCCTGTGTCGAAAGACGCCGCCTTTCTCGAACCGGGCGGCGCGGCGGACCCGGCGGACCCATTCAGCCTCGACCCGGTGCCATCGCCCGGCCGCGCGGGCGAGCCCGCTCATGGAAAGCTGTCGGATTTCAATGATGATTTTGGCTTCGGACCCGCCGCGGCGCCCAGTTCGGCGAACGGCGCCGGCTCGACCGGACAGCGCGAGCACATCGCCCAAAGACCAAAATCCGCCAATCCCTGGGATTTGCCCATGCAAGCGGCGGATGTCCCGCCTCCGGCACGGACAGGCGCCGCTCCCAAATCCACCCGCCCGTCGGCAACACCGCCGCATGCGGAGATGGCGCTTCGCACGGCATTCCTGCACGGCATGGGCGTCGAGGAAGCCGATTTCCCGGGGCGCGACAGCATCGCGGAAATGGAGAAGTTCGGTCGCGAATACCGGCTGATGATGGAAGGCCTGATGCAGCTTCTGCGCAAACGGGCCGAGGAGAAGGGAAACGCTCGCGTCGCCCAGACCATGGTCGGCGCCTCCGAAGTCAATCCACTCAAGTTTCTGCCGACGGTCGACGACGCCATCGTGACGCTTATCGCCGAGCGCAGCCCCGGATTTCTCGCCGGCGAAACGGCAATCGCCGACGCGGTTCGCGATCTCGCGCAACATCACGTGCGCGCCTGGCGCGGCGTACAGGGCGCCTTGCGGCGAATGATCGACCGTTTCGACCCGGCGGTGATCGAGGAAGAGCTGAAATCGAATTCCGCGATCGGCACCCTGCTTTCGGGCGGGCGTGGCGCCAAGCTGTGGGAGCTTTACCAGAAACGCCATCGTGAGATCGCCGAGAGCGCGGAAAAGAGCTTTCTTGGCGAAATCGGCGCTGATTTTCGAGATGCATATGAGGAGGAGTGAGACATGATCGATCGACGCGAATTTGTCGTTGCCCTGGGCGCGACGGGACTGCTTGCGGCTTGCCAGAGCGGTCCACCAAAACCATCGGTGATCACCGTCAACGTGACCGGTGGCACCGGCATGAACCCGGGACCAGGTGGCGGCGACCGGCCCGTGACTGTCCTCGTCATGCGGCTGCGCGGCACCGGCAAGTTCAATTCAGCCGACTACTTTGCCCTGCAGGGGGATCCCGGCTCCGCGTTGGCAGGTGATCTCATCGGATCCGATCAGATCGCCGTCGGGCCAGGGAAATCCGCGTCCAAAACCATCACTGTCGAGCCGGACGCGACGGCGCTGGGCTTCGTCGCGCTGATCCGAGAACCTGGTGGCAGGAACTGGCGGACGACCAAGTCCGTGTCGCCGGGATCAAAATTCACGATCAACGTCACGCTTGGCAGCGGCGGGATTTCCGCCTAGCGGCCAGGACAAGGGGAGCTCAATGCAGAGAGTAGCGGCATGAGCGATGCAAACAGGGTGCTATGGTCCGAAGGCCTTTTCCTGCGGACCCAGCATTTCCAGCAGCAGGATCGTTTCTTCGAGGCGACGGTGCGCGGCGCGTTGCAGGCCGGGCAACTGCATACGTTCGGCTTTCAACAGCTGACGCTGGATCAGGCATTGCTCGAGGCCGGACAGATCTCGATCCTGTCCGCGCGGGGCATCTTCCCGGACGGCACGCCGTTCTCCATCCCGGACATGATGGACGCGCCGCGACCGCTGCCGGTCACCCCGGACACGGGCGCCGGACCGGTACTGGTCGCCTTGCCGCTGGAGCCTCCCGGCGGTGTCGGCTTCGATCCGGCACACGCGGCGCCTTCCGGAGCACGATATCATGGGCGGATCGTCTCGGTGCGTGACGCGGTCCAGGGCGGTTCGGACCCCGAAGAAATCGAGATCGCCCGTCCGCAGGCTCTGCTGCTGGCGCCCGGCAAGTCGGTCGGTGGCTACACAGCCTTGCCGATAGCCGACCTCAAGGGGGTTCGAGCCGACGGCGGCGTCTCTTTGGACGAGACCTTCCTGCCGCCGACACTGGTTACCGGCGCGGTGGCCTGGTATCGGCAGTTGCTCCTGGAAGTTGTCACGGGACTCGACCAGATCGCCGAGGCGCATGGCAAGATGGTCATGGGCGGACCGGGGCGCAGCGTCGAAGATCTGCTGATGCTCAATCTCGCCAATGCGGCGCGTCCGCGGCTGGCCCACATGCTGGCGCAGGATGTCTTCCATCCCGCCGAGCTTTACCTGGAACTTGCCGGGCTCGCCGGTTCGATGGCGACCTACGGCTCGAGCGCGCGGCGGCTGGGCGAGTTGCCCGCCTACGATCACATGGCGCCTGGCCCCGCCTATTCGGCGCTGGCGGATGCGCTGCGCTCGCTGATCCTCAGCCTGCGTTACATCGAGCCGAAATCGCGTGCGCTGCCTGTCATGCGGCACTCGACCAATGTCTGGAAAATCCGCATCGACAATCCGAAGCTGCTGGTGGCCAGCCGGATCGTCATCCGGGTCGGATCGGAGCTGTCGGAGGACGCGCTGCGCAAGATATTCGTCAACCAGGCGACCGTCGGATCGGCCGACCAGTTCGAGGGCCTGTGGAAATCGCGTCTGCCCGGCATTCCGCTGAAACCGCTTCATTCCCAGCCGCGCGAGATCCCTTACGATGGCGATCGGCTTTGCCTCGAGCTGGACCAGAAGAGCGAGCACTGGGCGTCGCTGCTCGATGCCCCCGGCTTCGTCATCGGCGTTTCGGGCGTCTTGCCGAGCGAGCCGCAGGTGGACTGCTATTCGGTGAACAGGTGAGATCATGAGCCGCGATGATCCTTTCGGACTGTCGGAGGATCGCGAACGCACCCGCATACGGTTGACCGGCGCGCCGATGCCGCGACCGATGGCGCCGCTCTTGCCGGGCGCCGCGGTAAAGCGGTCTCGTACTCATCCGAATGCGCTTATCAACGCATTCGCGCCCTTGCTCGAATTCGCGCCCGAGCTAGAAAGCGCGCTGCCGCCGGAGAATCCGGAAGCGTTGCGTACCCGACTGCTCGAAGAGCTGGTCCGGGCACGCGACACGGCAATGTCGGCGGGGTCTTCGATGGAGCGGGCCGACCAGGCAGCCTGGGCAGTGGCGGCGTTGCTCGACGATCTGGCTTTGAACACGCCATGGGGCGGGGCCGGCGCCTGGCCGCGGCAGCCGCTTGTCGTCATGCTGCGGGGCGATGTCGATGCCGGCACGCAGTTCTTCACGCGCCTCGACGAACTGGAGCGCCATCCCAACCGCGACCGCGAATTGCTGGAACTGCAGTATGCTTGCCTGGCACTCGGCTTCCGCGGCAAATATCGCGTGCCCGGCCGTTCGGGCGACCGCTCGCTCAATGCCGTCCGCGTGGCGGCGGCGCGCTTCCTGCGCGATGCCGACGCCGAAGGGGCGCCGCTGTCGCCAAACTGGAAGGGCGTGATCGCATCCGACGAGCCGCAGCGCTTCATCGTTCCGATCTGGGTCATGGCGCTCGGTGCGGCGGTTGTCGCCACCGCAATCCATATCGGTCTCTCGATGGGACTGAGCAGCCAGGCGGTCGAGCTTTCCGCGCTTGTTCGCGCCTTGCCGCCGCCCGAACGCGGCGACATCAGTCGTGCGTCGCCCAAGGTCGATGCCCCGCCACCGGAGAAAGTGGATTTTGCGCTGTTGCCGGAATTTCAGGCCGGGGCGCCGGCCGACCTCAAATCCGCCCTCAGCGGCACCGAGAGCGTTTCGCTGGCCAAGCTGATCATCCAGGCCTCCAACCCCGAACTGTTCCAGTCCTCGCGGCCACAACTGACCGAAGGCTTCGAACCCCTGATCGGTTCGATCGCCAAGGTGATCATCGCCAATCAGGAGCTGATCGGAAACATCACGGTGATCGGTCATACGGACAGCGTTCCTCTGCAAAAGACCAATCCGCTGTCGACCAACCAGCGGCTGTCCGAGGCTCGCGCCCAGACGATTGCCGACATGCTGGTCCAGAACGGGGTGCCGCAGGACCGCGTCCATTCCGAGGGCCGCGCGGCCACCGATCCAGTGGCCAACGACAGCACGCGCGAGGGCCGGGCCTTGAACCGCCGCGTCGAGGTGCTCGTCGAAAAGAGGCTTTGACATGTTCATCCTGCGCTTCCTCTGGGCGGTTCTGACATCGCGCTGGCTCTGGACACTGATCGGCATCACGCTGCTTTCCCTGGTCATCTGGGTGTTCGGTCCGATCGTCAGGGTCGGTCCCTACGAACCGTTCGCCTCTGAAAATGTGCGCATCGTCATCATCGCGCTGCTGGTCATCTTCTGGCTGATATGGCTGATCGTCGCCCAGCGCCGGGCGATCCGCGCCAACCGCATGTTCGTCGCCGAGATTGCAGCACCTGTGGCGGAAAAGCCGCTCAGCCCCGGCGAAGAGAACGTCGCCGCCGTGGGTGCCAAGTTCGCCGAGGTGATGGCCGAACTGAAACGCCGCAAGCTGGGCGGACGCAAGTTCCTGCGCGAGATGCCATGGTATGTGATCGTCGGGCCACCGGCCACCGGCAAGACCACGGCGTTGCGGCAGTCCGGGCTGAATTTTCCGATCGACCTCACCGACGACCTGCAGGGGGTCGGCGGCACGCGCAACTGCGACTGGTTCTTTTCCGAAAACGCGGTTCTGATCGACACCGCCGGCCGCTATGTCCAGCAGGAGAGCCAGCCCGATGTAGACGCCGCGGAATGGCTGGGCTTCCTTGACCTTTTGAAGAAGCACCGGGGCCGCCGCGCCCTCAACGGCGTGATCGTCGCGCTTTCGATCGACGTGCTTTCGGAGGGTGACGAAGCCATCAAGGCGCACGGCCGCAAGATCCGCCGCCGGTTGGCCGAGCTCAACGACCGGCTCGAAATCCGCCTTCCAGTCTATCTGATGCTGACCAAGGCCGACCTGATCAAGGGTTTCGAGGCTTTCTTCGGCGGCCTGTCCACCGCCTCGCGCGAGCAGGTATGGGGAACGACCTTCCCGCTGGATACGCGCGTGGATGCCAAGACCATCGAACGCGAGATTTCAACGCTGGCGACGGAACTCGAGCGGCGCCTGGTGCCGCGCCTGGAGGACGAGGACAAGCTCGCCGCCCGCGCCGAGATCTTCAGATTTCCCGCCCAACTGTCCAGCCTGTCCGAACCGATCCAGGTGCTGGTCGAGGCGATGTTCGGCGAAAGCCGGTATGAAGAGGCAGCCTGGCTGCGTGGCCTCTATCTGACATCGGCGACGCAGGAAGGGGCTCCCATCGACCGGCTGACCGCAGCGCTGTCGTCGTCCTTCGGCCTTCCGCCACGGCGGGCCCTGCCCGCGCCAAGGGTCGAGAAACGCAGCTTCTTCCTGAAGAACCTGCTCACCGAGGTCATCTTCAGGGAAGCCGGGCTCGGCACGTTCGACCCGCTGGCGCAACGCCGCCGCGCCTGGATCTGGCGCGGCGCCGCCGCCGCATGCGCGGCGGCGGCCTTGCTGGCCGGCGGGCTGTTCACCTGGTCCTATTTCGACAACCGCAACGCGATCACGGCCCAGGCAAGCCAGTTCGAAGCGCTGCAAACGCCGCTGACATCCGTGGCCGCAATCCCGGCATCGGTGGAGCAGCCCGCCATCGACAGCGCCCTCGAAGCCATGGACGCGGTGGCAAATGCCCGGACAGCACCGCCGGGCAGCGCCCAGGATCTGCTGGGACCATCGGCCTCGGCGGAACTGGTGCGGGCGCAGACCGACACCTACGACCACGCCCTGCGCAACGTGCTCGAGCCACGCATGGTCGCACTGCTCGAGGCGACCATGTGGCGGCAGATCCGCGATCCGGATTTCATGCTCGGGGCACTGAAGACCTATCGCATGATGACGGGTCTGTCGCAGATGGATGCCGATTTCGCGCAGAACTGGTGGGTGAACAGCCTGCCCGAATTCGCGGCCGCGGCACCATTTCCGACCGCCGATGCCGAGGAACACCAGCTTGCCGCCATCCGCCGGATGGCGGTCGACGAAAGCTATGTCGCGCCCGACCAGGCTCTGGTCGCCGAAGCGCTGAAAACGGTGTGCACGATCTCGTTGCCCGCGCGGGCCTATAAGCAGTTGCTGGCCGATCCGGCGGTGGCCGGGCTCAAGGAGTGGATCCCGGCCAATTTCGCCGGCCCCAATGGCGGCAAGGTGTTTGCGCGGCGTTCCGACAAGACACTTCGCGTCGGCATTGCCGGAGCATTCACCTATTCCGGCTTCCACGACGCCATTCTCGACCGCATCGACGATGTCGCCGCCCAGGCGGCGCTCGATCGCGCGGTTTTCGCCGGCGGCTGCTCGGAAAACTCCGAGACCTCGGTCTCGGCGCTGTCCGAGGATATTCTGAAGCTCTACTATGACGACTACATCGCGCAATGGGACAGCTTCCTGCGTGATATGCGGCTCGCGCCATTGACCGATCTCAATGTCGCCAGCGAAAATCTGAAGGATCTCTCGAGTGCCGATTCAGCGCTGAAGCGGCTGCTTACGGCGGTCGTCCAGGAGACCGAACTGACGCGTTCCGACGAGGCGCCCGCCGACGACAAGGCGGCAGCCAAGGGCGCTTCCAAACTGCTCGGCAAGCTGGGCAAGCTCGGCAAGCTGGCGACAAGCGGTGCGAAGCTGCTTCCCCGCGCCGGGTCAGCAACCGAGGTGGACCTGACCGGCAATCTGGTGGCCGAACACTTCAAACCGCTCAAGAGCACCATTGCCGAGGTCGACGGCCAGCCGCCGGCACTGGATGCCGCCGTTGTCGCGTTGACCGCGCTTTCGAACGTGCTGCAGACGGTTACCGCCAACCCCAATCCGCAGGATGCCATCAAGAAGCAGGGCGGCCTTGCCGAACTGACGGGCGCGGTCGCCAGGCAAGCACAAATCCTGCCCGACCCCATCAACAACTGGCTGGGTGGGATTGCCGGCGACACCAGCAATTTGACCCAGAAGGCGGTCACCTCGGAGCTCAACGCCATCTGGCGGGCCGACATACTGCCTTTCTGCCAGGCAGCGCTGAACGACCGCTATCCATTCAGCGCCGACAGCGCGGTGGACGTCAATGTGCGTGATTTCGCCCGCTTGTTCGGACCGGCCGGAATGATCGACGGTTTCATCAATGACCACCTGATCAACTATGTCGACACGACCAGCCAGCCATGGAAATGGCGCGCCGATTTCGGCCTCGATCCTTCGGCGCTGGCGGCGTTCGAGCAGGCCAGGCATATCCGCGACGATCTCTTTCCCGGCGGTACAGGGCCGGTGATGAGCTTCACGCTCGAACCGAAGGACCTGTCTCCGAACGTCACGCGGGTGACGCTCAACCTCGATGGCCAGACCCTCGTCTACTACAACAACGCGACGCGGCCACAGCCGATGACCTGGCCCGGCAAGGATGGCACCGGGGTCATCTCGCTCGCCTTCCAGCCGATCGATGGATCGCCCGAAATCATGCTCAACGAGACCGGAAGCTGGGCATGGCTGAGGATGCTGCGCAGCGGCCGCTTCGCCGGAACGTCGCTGTCCGACGTCTACAGCCTGCGCCTGGGGACGAAAGGCATGTACGCCGATTTCGAACTCAAGGCCGCCAGCGTGGAGAACCCCTACAATTTGCAGATGTTCAAGAAATTCTCATGTCCGCCGCAGATATGACCTCGCCCGGCTTTTACGGCAAAATGCCCGCCACCGGCGATTTCGTGACGCGACGGCTGTCGGGCGACTTTGTTCGCGGCTGGGACCGCTGGCTGGCGCAGAATCTCGTCCCACTGTTTGGCTCGGAATTTTGGCCAAGCACAACCGCGCTGCGCTTTCTGGCTGGCCCGGCTTCCTTCGGCGCATCCGCCGGCATCATTGTGCAGAGCGCCGACAGGGTTGGCAGGAAATTCCCCTTGAGCGTCGTTGCGCAGCTTTCCGAAGCCTCCATTCTGCTGGCCGACGCCGAGACGTGGTTCTCTGGGATCGAAGAAGCGGCCATCGCGGCCCAGAACGGCGAACTGACGCCCGACGAGCTGGATGCCGCGCTGGCCGGACTGCCGGTGCCTCCTGTCGAGCCGGGCGAAGAGGTCATCAGCGACATGGTGATGTGGACAGCCCGTTCGGACATTTTCGACATCGATCCGCATTCTCCGCAAGCGACGCTGGAACAGATCCTCGCCGCCAACTGGGAGACCGGCTGATGCAGATCTGGAACCAGATGGGCTATCCGCACCAATTCACCATGGGCATGGACAAGGCCGGCCATGAGTGGATTGTCGTGGTCGTCAAGGGCACGTTCGATTTCCCCGCCAAGCCCGGCGGAGCGGTGCAAAAATCGGTCGAACAGGTGCCGCTGGTGATGGCCGACACACAAACCGGTGTGCCTGGCTACTCGGCCACGCTATGGGAGACCGACTTCGCCTTCCGCAAACCGCGCTGCGATATCATCGCCAATGGCTGCGCCTACGCCCCAAACGGCAGACCAGCCGAGCGCGTGCCGGTCGGCATAAAGTTGGGCAATTGGTCAAAACTGTTCGAGGTCGTCGGCCACCGCGAATGGCGCTCCATCGGCCCGGTTTTTACCGCCACGTCGCCGCAACCCTTCCTCAAACTGCCCATCTCCTATGACGTCGCCTGGGGTGGTGTCGACAGGCTGGATCCTGAGGACAAGCTCCCCGCCAGCTACAAATACAACCCAGTTGGAACCGGTTGGTCTCGCACTAAGAACCAGCGCCTCATCCCCGGCCTGCGGCTGCCGAACACCCAGGCGGTCGGCGAAGAGATCCGCTCGCCATTCGGCGATTACAAGCCGATGAGTTTCGGGCCGATGGGTCGCGGCTGGCCGGGCCGGATCGAATATGGCGGCACCTACGACGACAATTGGATCAAGAACATCTTTCCGTTCCTGCCGCCGGACTTCGACGAGCGCTATTTCCAGATGGCGCCCCCTGACCAGCAGATCGACCTGCCAAGAGGTGGCGAGGAGGTGCAACTCGTCAATCTGACGCAGCAAGGCCGCGAGAATTTCCCGTTGCCGAAAACCGCGCTGCCTATCACCCTGTTCAAAGGGCAAGTAAAAGCCCTGGAGACCGAACTTCTCCCAGACACGGTCTTATTCGACCCGGAGAATCGCCGCTTCTCGCTGGTCTGGCGCGTCTCGCAGCGGATTCACCGCACTATCCTCGACTTCACCGAGTGCTGGGTGGGCCCGCCAACGGCATCGATGCTGCGCGCCCGCGCTGCCGGTCGGGATTATATACGCGCCGATGGAACCGCGCCCACAGAAGAAGTCGACGACGCATGAACGCGGCCATCGACATCGCCTCGATAGGCATGGTCACCGCAGTCGGTCTGGACGCACCGTCCGCCTGTGCGGCGATGCGTGCAAGGCTTGACGGCTTCCAGGAGACCCGCTTCGTCGGATCCGGCACCGATATGCTGGTCGGCGCGCCGGTGCCGTTGCCACGCAACTGGATCGGTGAGAAGCGCATGGCCCACCTCGCCGCCGGCGCAATCTGCGAGGCTTTCGAGAGCGTTCCGCAGGCTCGCGGCCAGACCGCGCTCATCCTCTGCCTAGCGGAAAAGGACCGTCCCGGAATTGCCGTCACGGACAGCGCGCGCCTACTTCGCAATATAGCCGAGATCGTCGAAATCGAGCCTCGAATGCGCTCTCGCGTTGTCGCGCATGGCCGTCCTTCCGGACATGTTGCACTCGACCAAGCACGCAGAATGATCGTCTCGGGCGAAGCACCCTATGTCATGATCGCAGGCGTCGACAGCTACCTGACGGCCCCCGCGATCGCCTACTATCTTGGCGAAAATCGCCTGCTTACGCCAGACAATCCAAACGGCTTCATTCCAGGCGAGGCCGCTTCTGCCATTCTGTGCACACAGTCGCAGCGCGGCGGCTTTCGGCTCTTCGGGCTTGGCTTGTCGTCCGAGCCGGCATCGATCTACAATACCAAGGATCTGCCCCTGCGTGGCGACGGAATGACCTCCGCCTACAGCATGGCCTTAGAAGAAACCGGCATAGAGATGAACCGGCTCGGCTATCGCATCGCCGACCTCATCGGCGAGCAATACTGGTTCAAGCAGACTGCGCTCGCGAGTTTGCGCCTGCTGCGGGGCAGGCATGACTTCCAGGATCTCTGGTCGCCAAGTGAATCTCTTGGCAACATCGGTGCCGCCGTCGTTCCGCTGATGATTGGCGTGGCCTTCACCGCAGCGCGCAAAGGTTACGCTGCGGGAACGCCGGTGCTGATCGAAGCATCCAACGATGCGGGCGCATGCGGCGCGGCTGTTCTCGCTGCGAGGGCCGCCTGATGACGGTCTACGCGAACAGCCTCGAAGTTGCCTGCAAGGCGCAATCCAATAAGGTGATTGCCGCTTTTCCGGACGTCTGCTTCACACCGCCGGAAAACCCGGCAACACCGCCTGGCGTACCCATCCCCTATCCGTCCTTCGGTCTCGATTCCGACACCGACAACGGCACGGGCACCGTCAAGATCGGCGGCGAGAACATCACGCAGAAAAACAAATCCTACTACACCAAGACCAGCGGCACCGAGGCCGGCTGCGCGGCAAAAAAAGGCGTCATAACGTCAGTCAATACAGGAAAGGAATATGCAGTCGCCTGGTCAAGCGACGTTAAGGCCGATGGCGAACCTGTCAGCCGCATGACCGATGTATCCACCAACAATCATGCCTCACCAACCGGTAACGCACCGCCTTGGCCGAAGATTGGAAAACTGAAGGTCGGAAGGGCCTCCTGCGCATCCATCCTGGCAAAGCTCGGCATGAAAGTGCACCGTTATGGCGATGCCAGCAAGGAATGTGCATCGAACCAACAGTCAGACCATATCCTGCAAAACGCCTGTTTTCAGAATTCGCGCGGCGGTCAGGCGATAAGCACAACGCCGAGCTACACTATGAACGACGCGCCCTGTGTTTGTCTTGAGGACGCCACCGATCCCAACACGGAACATGGCCGCAAAACGGCGGCGCAAGGTGAATGGGCGAAGGCGCAGCGTGCAAAGGGGACGAACCCGACCTACGAGGAAGTGCGCGAAGCCAACATGGAGGCGATGAAAAAGGCCAAGAATATCCCCGATGGCCCGAGAGGCAAGGAGCACCCTGCCATCGAATGCCTGAGGATGATATGTGACATCCATTTCCAGGCGATGATGAGCGGGCCGGAAAACAAGAAACCCAGCACTCAAGCGCGTGCGCCCGCTACCGGCAAGTTCAAGCCGACGGTCACCAGTACCGTCCGCAGGCGCTAAAGGAGAGTAACGTGGCTGACTACAGCGTGACGGTGAACGGCGTGGTCGCCGCCGATAACGGAACCATTTTTTCCGCGGTCGCATATTACGACGGTGAGAGCTTCTACTCCTTCGTCATCTCGGAATCGGATGTATCCAGCGACGACAATGAGTCGGAGCGAATTTACGAAAAGCCTTGCTGGTTCACGGACATATGGCGCTCTAAGTCCGGCCGCATCCTTGTCTGCGACGACAACGGCGCCGTCCATGCGGGCTCGGGTACCGATTGGGCGGAAAGCCAGATTTCAACTCGTCCTTTGAACACCGTCTGGGGATTTGACGACAACATTATCTACTGCGGCGGGGCCGAAGGCGTCGTCTACCAGTGGGACGGCGCGCGGTGGTCCGCCTTCAGCCCGGCTCTAGGAAACACAATCCTGTGCATCGCCGGGACGGCGCCGAACGACCTCTACGTGTCGGGCGAGGGATCATTGTTTTGGCATTATGACGGTCGGGAGTGGTCGCAAATTCAGCTGCCCACCAATGCCATTCTAGTTGGCCTGTTGGCGCTGTCTTCCACCGACGTCTTGGTTTCAGGCAGTGCCGGGACCCTGTTTCGCGGTTCCGGTCTTGCCTGGACGGATGTTTCGCAGAGTGGCCGAGATTTCTACAAAATGGCGTTCTACCGGAAAGCCATATACATCGCCGGCGGCGGACAAGGCGTATTCACATTCGACGGCACGGCGGTATCGAAACTGAAGGATGGTTTTCCCGTCTATCGGCTGTCCTCCAACGGATCGTACCTGACCTTGGCAGGCGGAAACTCCGCAATCAGATATGACGGCTCGGAATGGCTTGGCCCCGACTATACTTAACAGTTCGCTGCGCACTTTTGGGGGGCATGTGTCAACCTCGCTTCGCGGCAAGATAGGATCTCACTTTTTCAAGGTCCAGGTCCACGATACGCGGCGTCTCGGTGACCGACAGCATGCGTACGACGAACAATTCACCCTGTTCGGGGTATTCGGCATAGCGTTCCCGCGCAATCTCACGCCCGACATCGCCTGCCACCCGTAACCCGTCGAGATGCGCCTCCAGACGCTCGATGAGCCGGGCAAGGCGCTCCTCGTCCATGTCCGGATTCCTGCCCGGATTGAGCAGGTTGTAGTCGTAGATTGCCCACAGGAACGCTGCCATCTCTGCGTGCTGACGAACGATTTCGCGAAGAACGGGCGCGGACATCAGTTCAAATTGACCGATCCGCCGCGAATGCGGTTCGCCGCGCTGGCGTGGCTTGTCACATACGTACCGCGAATCGTGATGCGACCATCCTTCTCCATGATGATGGTCGCCTTGCCGCAGCGAAGCTCGATCCGTTCGTCACCGATGATCCGCACCTGCTCCCCGTCGCGGACGACCTGCGGCGCCGAAGTCCGACGTGCGGGTTCGACAATGCGGCCGACAATGAGCGGCCGCCCGGGATCGCCATCCTGAAACAGCAACGCCACCTCGGCACCGATCATGTCTGAAGTGAGTTCGGCAAGACTGCGCGCGGGAATCGCGGTCTCCTTCGGGTTTCCGGGAAAGACGACAAGCGGAGCGTCTTCGCCAAAGCCCAGGAATATGCCGATCACGACGCCTTCGATCCGCTCTTTGACCCCTGCCATCGCCAACCTCAGTTCTGCTTTATCTCCGAGCCCTTCATAATAATGTCGCTCGAAGCCTTCACATTGATCTTGCCTGAACCGTTCACAGAAATATCCTTTCCGGTGATGGAGATCGTACCATCCTTCTTCATCGCGATCGCCGCGGAACCGCATGTGATGGTGATAGCGTCGCCCGCCTCGATGACCAAAGTCTTGCCAACCTTGATCGCTCCATCTTCGCCGATCTCAACAAGGCTGCCCTTTGCGATCTTGAGTGCACGCGACCCACCGACGTCGGTTGCATCATCCTCAGCGATCTTGGCATCTCGCCCCTTGCCTATCTGCGACGCATGGGCGCCGCCTATCTTGAAACTCTGATCGGCGCCGACATTGACGGTTTGCGCCGCCGCGATGTTCCAGCTGTCCGCTGCCCCAATGTCGTGGCTTTGAGCTGAACCCACGGTCACCGACCGTGTCGCACCGATCGTATTGGCTTGCGGGCCTCCCACGGTTCGGGTTTCGGATGCTCCGACCGAATCGACGCGGGCCGCGCCGACGCTCACCGTCTGGACGATCGCGACGGTCTGGGTGTGATTGGCGCCAATCGTTTCTGTGGAGTTCGAGCCAATACTGATCGTCTCGTTCGATCCGACCGTGAGCGAACGGTTGGCGCCCACCGTCTCGGTGTCGTTCGACCCGATATTGGTCGTCTGGTCGACGCCGACCTTGACCGTCTTGTTGTTGCCGACGTCCTCGTCGAGGTTGTGGCCGACGGAGTGCTTGGCGTCGTGGTCGATGCGGTCGGACTGGTCATGTTGAACCGTCTTGTTGCGGTCGTGTTTGATCAGCAGATGGTGATCCTTCTGCGCCTGGAAATTGACCAGTTCGGAGCCGGCCTTGTCCTCGAACATCAGCTCGTTGTAACCACCGCCGCCCTTGGACGAGTTGGATTTCCAGCCCGATTGCGTTGCGTTGCCCGGCAAGCCGTACGGCGGCATCTGCGAGGCGTTGTAGACCCTGCCGGTGATGATCGGCAGGTCGGGGTCGCCTTCGAGGAAGTCGACGATCACCTCCTGGCCGATGCGCGGTATCTGGATGAAGCCCCAGCCGCTGCCGGCCCAGGTCTGCGAGACACGCACGAAGCAAGAACTGTTTTCATTCTTCTTGCCCAGGCGGTCCCAGTGGAACTGCACCTTCACCCGGGCATATTTGTCGGTGAAAATCTCCTCGCCTGAAGGGCCGACCACCGTCGCCGTCTGCGGTCCGCGCATGATCGGCCGCGTCGTGATCCGCGGAGGGCGATAGGGCAAGGTGGTCGGTGCGACACCCAGCACGACCTTGAAATTCTCGCTGTGGGCTTCGTTCTGGGTCCTGTAGCCCGGATCGAACAACCTGTATTCGGCGCTGATCACCAGATACTCCTGGTTCTGGTCATCGCGCGGAAAGCTTTCCAGCTTGAAGGTACAGCCGGAATGGAGACCGCGCACGGTTCCGACGGCCGTGATGCGCTGGTGCACGGCCTGGAGTTCCTCGCGCCGGATACCGGCAAGGGTGTCGCCGCGCCCCACATCAAGATGCGCCCCGGGCTGGCGATAATTCTCGCCGGAGGCTTCCTTGTGGCTGAACGGCTGGGCCGACTTCGCCATCAGATCGGCGCCCGGCTTCTGGAAATCATAGTCGGTGTGGGCATAAGCGCCGGGCCGCACCGAACTGCCTGGGATCCATTCGGTGATGTATTCGACGTCGCGCCGCGAGCCGTGTCCCTCGAAATTATAAGGCACCTTCTCGTAGCCCGGCGCCGGCTTCAGCTTGCTCATCGCGTCGCAGAGCACGAGCGTGTGCTTGCCCTCGTCGTGCTCGAAGAAATAGAAGATGCCTTCGTGCTCGAGCAGGCGCTGCACAAAATCGAGATCGCTCTCGTCGTACTGCACGCAGTATTCGCGCGAGGGGTACGATCCTTGCAGCCGCTTCTCGAATTTCGCCGTACCGTATTTCGAGAAGATCTTTTCGACGATCTCGACAGCGGTCATGTTTTGAAAGATCCGGCAATCGGTGGCATTGCCGAGGAACCAGAGCCACGGCCTGACGACCGCTTCGTAGTAGGCCAGCCGGTCTTCGATGCGGGTCAGGCGAAACTCGGACACCAGGCCGCTGAACCACCGTTTCGGATCGGATTCACCTTCGACCGAAACCATACCCCCTAGCATCTTCAGCGGATCGATGTCGGAGTTGGGGCTGACGAACCCGACCGTATAGGCAAAGCAACGGCTGATCTCGTCGCGCCCGACAAGATGCGTGAAGGTCAACAGCTCGCCGCCAACCGGTGTCTGCACAACCGTGGCACGTTCGTTCGGCATGGGTCGTGCCCCTCCTGGACGCGGCCGCCAACGTGGTGGATTTGAAGTTCCCGCTATATTAACAAGATCACGCTCAGGAACTTTTCGATCCGCCACACCAGGCCATGTTGAGCCTACCACATGTTTTCCTGCCAACCAAAGAGGACGGGCCGCGACAGCAGAGCCTTGCCTCGTCGATGGGTCGGCTTGAAACGCTTCTGTCCTGTTGCACGCGCAAGCTGCTAGAATGACGCAGTATCAACCGGCGTTCGACGGCGATCTTGGATGTACCTCAGTCTGCAAATCAACAATATCGACTCCGTGCCCGCAGGCTTCCCGACTGGCTACGCGGCGCGTGATCGCGGCTTCGAAATCGGTCGCGAGGCTTGTGACTGGACCTTGCCGGACCCGGACAAGTTCATCTCCGGCCGGCACTGCGAGGTTCGATACGAGGCAGGCGCGTTTTGGCTGCACGATGTCTCGCGCAACGGAACCTACGTCAACGGATCGAGCCAGCGCATGACCGGCCCACATCGGTTGGGTCACGGCGACCGGGTGCTGATCGGCCGCTATGTCATCTTCGTATCGATTGACGACGAGCGCGCCGCGACAGGTCACCCAAGCCACGGTTCGACACAAAGAGAAATGCCGGCCACGACAGGCCGGCCGCCCGAATTCGCCGACGAGCCGTTCTTCGCTCCGGCAGAGCGACGATCCGGGCAGCGCGTTCCAGCGTCGACCTTCCCGTCGCAACCCGCGCCCCTCCCCTCGACCAGAGACGAAGTACTGCGGGAGATCGCGATCGGAGCTGGCATTTCGCCGGAATTGCTTCAATCGCGCGACCCGCATGAAGCCGCTGCCGAAATCGGCGCGGTCCTGCGGACAGTGGTCGAGGAACTGGCCTTGCTGCTGAAAGCACGCGCGGCCGCGAAGATGTTGGCCAAGAGCACACAACGAACGATGATCAGCTCCGCGGACAACAATCCCCTGAAGTTCGTTCCAGGAACGGACGACATCCTCGAAATCATGTTCGCCCGTCGCAGGACCGGCTATCTTGATGCCAGGCGCAGTATCGAAGATGCATTCCGCGATCTCAAGACGCACGAGTTCGCCACCTATGCCGCCATGCAAGCTGCGCTATCGCGGCTGCTTGACGACCTGTCGCCCGAGGCGATCGGAAGGAAACTCCCGCCTACGTCGTTTACGTCGAAGAAGAGCCAGGCCTGGGACGCCTATGTCGCGACATGGCGGACCATGGAGGAGGCGCACGAAAACGGCATGCTGGATATATTCCTGGCCTATTTCAGCGAGGCGTACGCCAAAGCCGACAAGCAAAAATAGGCGATCCAAGATGGCACGGCAGTCGACGAAGAAAAGTCTGCCCGACGCCCGGCATCCGGTTCCAATCGACAAGTTCTGAGATTACGATCACATACGACAGTTCGCCAAGCGGGTAAGGCTCATTGACCTGGGGGTCTGCGGCAAATGTCATGTTACGGCGGGAAAGCGTTTTCTGGCCAACCTTCCTCCGGAAACTGCCAGGGTCGGCGGGGCCTGCAGTTCCTTCACCTGACCACAAACGGTTTTGCGCTCGTCTCGCCCGACCGCGGGCACACCGCCCGCACGGATGATCGGCGATGAGCTCGAAGGACGATCCCTTCGGTCCGGCGGGCAAGACCGTCATTCGCGCAAATCCACGGCGCGAACGAAAATCGCCGCCAGTTCCTCAGCTGCCTGTCGCGGACCGGGGCCAATCCTCTCAGGTTAAGGATTCAACGGTGTTCGATCCTGGCGTCGGGCGGCATACACCGCCGGGCTGGACATCCGGAACCGTGATCTATCAAGGAGCACCTTCCGCCGCGGCTGGAGCGGGCGCCGCTTCCGTGGCGGCGCCTACCGCAGCCCTGCGGCAGGAGACCCTGCTCAGCGCGGCGGAGAGCGTCAGATACTCCGCGGCAAATCCGATCCTTGCCGCGGCTGCACCGTTGCTGATGCTGTTGGGCCAGCTCAGGCTTATCTCGGTCGAGAGACAAGCGGAGCCATTGGCGGAACATGTCGCCGAAGCCATAGACAAGTTCGACCGAACGATGGAGAAAACCGGCGTCGCAGAAGAGGATGCGCGGATTGCAAAATTTGCCCTCTGCGAAACCGCCGATGATCTCATCGGCAACCTGCCTTGGCCACAAAAAGACGACTGGGCGCGGCACAGCATGCTGTCGCAGTTCTTTCACATCGAGCCTACCGGCACAGGCTTCTTCGAAGCGCTGAACAAGGTTCTGGCCAGCCCGGAGGCGCACTACGATCTGCTCGAACTGATGCATGCCTGTCTGTCGCTGGGTTTCGAAGGCCAGTACCGGGGCGTGATGCGCGAAGACACCAATCTCGAACGCGTTCGACGCGACGTCTACGAGACGCTTCGCTACTTCAGGGCGCGTGCCGGCGAGGACATCTCGCCGCACTGGCAGGGCCTGGCGGCGACGATGGCGCAGTCGTCGGCTCGCCTGCCACTCTGGGTCGTTGCAGCGGCGGCGTCGGCGCTGCTGACAGCGGCGTTCTTCGCATTGCGGGTCTTCATCACCAATGAAGGCGACGCCGCCGCCGGTGAATTGCTGGCACTCAACCCATCGACACCAGTCGCCATCGAGCGCGCCAGCGTGGCGCCGTTGGCCGAGCCGGTGAAAGCCCCCCCACCTGCCGCCACTACCACGCAGATCGATCGCATCCGCTCGGCACTGGCCAAGGACGTCCAAGGCGGTGGGCTGACCATCGGCACGAAGGGCGACTTCATCGTGGTGGAAATCAACAATCTCCTGCTGTTCCAGTCCGGCAAGGCCGAGGCGAAGCCGGAATTCCAGCCCATTGCCGCTGATATCGCCGCGGCCCTGGAACCCGAGCGCGGACCAATCAGGATCGTCGGCCATACGGACAATGTGAAACCGCGAAAGTCGAGCCCGTTCAAGTCCAACTTCGATCTTTCCGTTGCCAGGGCGAAGGCTGTCGAAGCGTTGATGGCACCGAAATTCGGCGATCCTTCGCGACTGACGGTCGATGGCAAGGGCGAGGACGAACCGATCGCCGACAATGCGACGCCAGAGGGCCGCGCCAAGAACCGCCGTGTCGATGTGATGATCGCCAGGGAGGAAACATTGTGAGCATGGCCTGTTGGAAGCGCCCATGACGCGTTGGCCGCTGCGGATATTCAGCGTGACCGCGCTGGCCGGTTTCGCGTCGGCAGTGTGGTTTGCGGGACCGTTGGTTCGCTTCGCCGACACCCGTCCTCTCGGACCTGTCTGGCTGCGCGCGACAATCATTGGCGTGATGGTGGCGATGCTGGCGCTCTTCTACGGGCTGCGTTTCTGGCAAGCGAGAAAGGCACAAAAAGAGCTCGAAACTGTCGTTGCACACAACGACGATCGGGATGATGACTCGCGGGTGCTCGAAGCCCGCATGAACGAGGCCGTGGCGGCGCTCAAGCGGTCGAGCGGCAAGCGCAATTTCCTCTATGAGATCCCCTGGTACATCGTTATCGGCCCGCCGGGCGCAGGCAAGACAACGGCACTCGTCAATTCGGGTTTGAATTTTCCGCTGGCCGGTTCGGGGGACGCCCAACCTGTGGCAGGCGTCGGCGGAACACGCTCCTGCGATTGGTGGTTCACCGACGAGGCCGTGCTGATCGACACCGCTGGACGCTACACGACGCAGGACTCCAATGCTGAGAGCGACAAGAAGAGCTGGCTCGCCTTCCTGTCGCTGCTCAAGAGATACCGCATCCGCCAACCGATAAACGGCGTCATCCTGGCCATCAGCCTTGCCGATCTCATCAGCCTCGACGATCAGCAGCTTGACGCTCACGTCGTCGAGATACGCAGTCGCCTGCGGGAAATCCACGAGACGCTAAAAATCCGGTTTCCGGTATATCTGCTGTTCACCAAGGCTGATCTTGTTTCCGGGTTCATGGATTACTTCGGCGATTTCGACGAGCCACGCCGGCGCAAGGTCTGGGGCGCGACATTCCAGACCACGGACCGCAACAAGAACATGGCCGCCGAGGCCCCCGCCGAATTCGATGCGCTGGCAAGACGCTTGGCAGAAGAGATGCCTGACCGCCTTCAGGAAGAGGCTGATCCGGTCGCGCGCATATCCGTCTTTGGCTTTCCGGCGCAGTTTGGCGCGCTGAAGGGCCGAATTACGAATTTTATCGCCAGCCTGTTCGATCCGACCCGCAGCCAGGTGAATGTCAGCCTGCGTGGACTCTATTTCTCGTCAGGGACGCAAGAGGGAACGCCAATCGATCAGGTGTTGGGCGCGATCGGCCGCAGCTTCGGCAGCAATTCCCGCGCCCACCTTTCAGGAACCGGCAAGAGCTTCTTTTTGCATGATCTGTTGACCGGCGTCATCTTTGCTGAATCCGGATGGGTTTCGTACGACAAATCAGCCGCAAGGCGTGCGGCGATCGCCAGATTTGGGGGGCTTTGCGCCATCGCGTTGATCGCCGCGGCGGCGCTGGGCACCCTGGCGCTGAGCTTCACGGCCAACAGGTCGTTGATCGCCTCCACCACGCAGGCCATGAGCCAGTATCGCGAGACGGCGGACGCGCTGCTCAAAAGCACAGAGGTCACCGATGTCGACCTCGAAAACGTCATTGGCCCGCTCGACCAGTTGCGCGATCTGCCGACCGGGTTCGAGACCAGCGACATGCCGACACCGATCGAGGAGACGTTCGGCCTCAGTCAACGGGAGAGACTTCTTTCGGCATCCAAGACGGCCTATCGGCAAGCGCTGGAACGAATGTTCCGATCGCGCCTGCTGATCCAGGCCGAGCGGACGATCCAGGCCAGGATGGCTGATCCCGTCGCGCTCTACGAACCATTGAAAATCTATCTGATGCTTGGTGGCAAGGCGCCGAAAGTCGACGACGCATTGATCGTTTCCTGGATGAAGCAGGACTGGGAGCAGAACCGATATCCAGGCGAGAACAACCGTGAAGGACGCGAGCAACTCGAAAAGCACCTGCGCGCCATGCTTGCCTTGGACGACGCCTATGATCCGGTTTTCGAACTCAACCAGCCGCTTGTCGAAGCCGCTCAGCGTTCGCTCGGGCGCATGAGCCTTGCCGACCGTGCCTCCGCATTGATCAAGTCCGCCGTATACGCGGCAGCGCTGGACGATTTTTCCGTTTCGCTGAAAGGTGGCCCGGAAGCGCAGCTGCTGTTCGAGCGTGTCGATGGCGGCGATCTGTCAGGCCTTCGTGTTCCCGGCATCTACACCTATGCCGGCTTCAACCACTTCTATCTCGGGCAACTTTCGCGCATTGCGCAGACGCTCGTCGACGACCAGTGGGTCCTCGGCGGCGGCGGCGAGCAAGGCGGCATCGATCAGGCGTTGCTCAAGCTCGGCCCCGAACTTCTCGATCGCTATGGGAAGGAGTTCGCAACGGCGTGGAACAGCGTTCTCGACCAGCTGAAATTCAAGGCGATGCTGACGGACAAGCCGCATTACATCGCGCTTTCCGCCTCCGCCTCGCCAACCTCGCCGATCGAACAGCTGTTCACGGCGATCGCCAACGAGACAGCTTTGACGCGAGACCCTGCTTCCGGCACCGGGGCGGAAGCGGGCGCGGGTCAAAGCCAATCACGGGACGCCGCGGACGTGGCCAGGGGTCTGGCTCGCATCGGCATTCAAATTGCCACTGGAAAATCGCAGAGCCGAGCCGGCACAGGGTCCGCAAGCTCGCAAAACCAGAATCCCGGGGCCAACATCGAAGCGCAGTTCAGGTCGTTCCAGGCTCTGGTGAGCGGTCCTGCCGGGCACCGTCCGATCGATGCCTTGACCCAGAATTTCCGCGACATCTATCAGAGCCTGCAGCTGGCGACCGACGTGCCTTCGCAGACCGAACGCGTCAACGCAAATCTGCAACTCCAGATAGCCACCCTTCGCGCCAACGTCTCGCGCCTGCCCAAGCAACTGGCCAGAATGGTCAATGCGACGGCGGACGAGTTTGAAGGCAACGTCGCCGAGACCTCGGTGGCGAACTTGAACCAGATGCTTGATCAGGCGGTCACGGCTCCTTGCGAGGCGGCGGTCAACGGCCGTTATCCTTTCGCCGGCAATGGCACCGAGGACATCGCGATGGCGGATTTCGGGAAATTGTTCGCTCCGGGCGGACTGATGGACCGGTTCTTCGCACAAAATCTCGCATCGCTGATCGACATGACCGGCCAGGACTGGAGCTGGAAACAGGATGCGCGCTTCGGGCGCGACTTGTCGAAATCGACCTTGAAAGACTTCCAACTGGCCGCGGAAATCCGCAACGCCTTCTTTCCATCGGGCGGTTCGGTGCCCTCGGTCAACGTCACCTTCACACCGTTCTCACTGCATGGCGATGCCGATGCGGCGGTGCTCGATGTCGATGGTCAGACCGTCCAGAGCAACCAGGCGGGCAACGCGCCAAGCACCGTGACCTGGCCGAGCGGTACGTCCTCGGGGTCCGCCAGTCTGAGCTTGACGCCGGAGATGCCAGGCCGCGAATCCACCCTCAAGTTCGAAGGGCCATGGGCGCTGAAGCGGCTGCTCGACAAGGCAACCATCACCGGCGGCGACAGCACGGTCACGGCGCGCTTCCTGATCGGCGGACGCGACGTTACCTATACGATCCAGACCGGTTCCGGCCCCAGCCCCTTCTTCCTCCCGGCGCTTTCCGACTTCAGCTGTCCGAAGGCTTTTTGAGATGACTTTCCAGCCCTTCCGTTTGGTGTGGCGATCCGCGGGGCCCGGGCGCCCAGACCCTGATTTCGATACTCTAATGTTCGAGCCTGTGGCAAAGTGGCTCGAGCAGGCACGCGGCGGTGCGCCGCAGAGGGCGCTTGAGAAGCGCTTGGTGGCAAATTGAACGACGTCGCCCTTCCCTTTGAGAGCTTCGGCGTGAGCCACAAAGGCTGTGTCCGTGAGCACAATGAAGACAACTATCTGGTCGAGCCACGAACCGGTCTTTGGGTGGTGGCCGACGGAATGGGCGGGCATGAGGCCGGAGAGGTCGCCTCGGCCAGCATTGTCGACCATCTGGCGACGATCGGCATCGCAAGCTCCGCTCCGGATCTGCGGGCGCGCTTCGAGGACAGGCTGAGCCGGGCCAATGCCGATATCCGCAGGATATCCGAGGCACGCGGCATAACCATCGGCTCCACCGTCGCCGCCCTGTTGGCGATGGACGGACGATTTGCCTGCCTGTGGGCGGGCGACAGTCGGGTATATCTGATCCGCAACGCCTCGATCTCGCAGATTTCAAAGGACCACACCGAAGTGCAGGAGCTCCTTGATCGAGGCATGATCAGCGCGGCCGAAGCGCTCACCTGGCCACGCCGCAACGTCATCACGCACGCGGTCGGCGTCAGCGACGAATTCGTCATCGATTTCCAGCAAGGCGAACTCATGCCGGGGGACATTTTTGTGTTGAGTACCGATGGGCTCACGGCGCATGTCACCGATGCGGAGATCGAGGCGGCGGTGGTGTCGGCAACGCCTCAGGCCGCGTGCGAAAATCTCTTGGAAACGGTGCTGGCGCGGGGCGGAACAGACAATGTCACCATTGTGCTGGTGAAGATCGGAAACGGGCGCAATGGGCGATCGCTCCACCCTGATCTGTCCAGAGCGGAGGGCTGAGGCTGATGAGCGCCGACGACAAGACGCGAATATCGCCGCAGGTGGCCAACACCGCCGTAGGCACGCAGCTCAGCGGCATCTACGAACTTGACGAGCGGATCGCATTCGGCGGCATGGGCGAGGTCTACCGTGGCCACAACATCCAGACCGGCGACCACGTCGCGATCAAGATCGTGTTGCCCGAGTTTGCCCGTGACCAGACGATCTTGTCCTTGTTCCGCAAGGAGGCCTCGATCCTCAACCACCTGTCGCACGACGCGGTCGTGCGATACCACGTCTTCACGATCGATCCCGGGATCGGCCGTCCCTACCTTGCCATGGAATTCGTCGACGGCGAGTCGCTGTTCGACATCATGCGACGTGGCCCGATGCCGACGGACGAGGTGCGCAAGCTCTGCCATCGCCTCGCGTCCGGCCTGAGCGCCGTGCATCAGGCGGGAGCAATTCATCGCGACCTCTCGCCGGACAACATCATCCTGCCAGGGGGCCGGGTCGACCGCGCAAAGATCATCGATTTCGGTATCGCGCGATCGGCGACCGTGGGCGGGGAGACCCTGATCGGCGGCAAATTCGCGGGAAAGTACAACTACGTTTCACCCGAACAGCTCGGGCTGTACAGCGGCGACGTCAGTGAACAGTCCGACATCTACAGCCTTGGGCTGGTGCTGGCTGCCGCTCTGCGCGGGAAACCGATCGACATGAGCGGGTCACAGTTCGAGATCATCGAAAAGCGCCGGACCGTGCCTGATCTGTCCGGCATCGACGACGATTTTCGTGGCATTGTTGAAGCCATGCTGCAACCGGATCCGCAAGACCGGCCGGTCAGCATGGCGGAAATCGCCAGGATGACGCGTGACGAAGACGAAGCAACAACGCCGCCGACATCCAGGACACCCCGCGAACGGCCGGCTTTGCCGCGAACCGGGGAAACCTTTGCACCTGATTCCGGGGTCAAGACCCAGCCATCCAGTGTCGAAGGGCACGATGCCGCAACAGCAACGGGTTCAGGTGGGCAACGCTTCGTCCAGCATGTGCGGCCCGTGCATTTGTCCGAACCGCGGCCTTCGCCGGTCGCCGGCCCTCCACGCGCGGTCACGGCGGATGCACCTGGAAAACCCACAAGGACCCGAACCATCGCGATCGCTGCCCTGGCGACGCTGGCTGTCGCCTCAGGTGCCGGCCTTTATCTCAGCGGCTTCATGACACCTGCGACGCCGACCGCCGGCAAGACATCGCTTTCCGCGCCGGAACCGTCAAAGGCTGCACCGGAAACGTCAAAGCCGGCTCCCACGGGCGATGTCGCGAACGCCCCTCAGCCGGCAAAGGCAGTACCACCCGCGCAGCCGAAAACGGAGGCCGTCGCGCCGCCAGTTGAAAATCAGCCAGATGCCATGGCGGCTCAAAAGCAACAGCCGGCCAAGCCGGCCCAGGAGCCCTCGCAGGCGGAGGAACCTCCGAAGCCGCCGGCAACGAAAGCGCAACCGCAAACAGAGGCGAGCGCGCCCCCGGCTGCAAGCCAGGCAGAAGCCAAGGCCGTGCAAACGCCGGAGCCGGCGAAGCCCACTGTCCCTCCGCAAACCAAGGAACCTCCGAAGCCCTCCGCAACCGACGCGCAGCCGCCGCCCGAAAAGGCATCGCCGGCAATCCAGCCGGATAAGATGTCCAGCGACAGTCAAATGTCGGCTCCGCAGCCTGAGACGGCCGCTCCAGCCCCGCCAGCGGCCGAGAAGGCCTCAACGCCGCCGCCGGCCCAGCCAGAGGTCGTGGAGAGCCAAAAGCCCGAACCACAACCAAAGATCAGCCAGCCGGCCATCCCCAAGGCGGCCGCGCCGGCGCCCAAACCCACCGCAAGCCAGACGGATGTCGCGAACACCGAGAGCCAAAAGGCCGCGTCACCGACAACCAAACAGCCGGACCAACCTGTCGTCGCGTTGAACGTGCCCAAACCGGCTATTCCCCCGGTCGTCGACGACATCGCGCAACAGGTCTCCTGGGTTCGCGACTTCGGCGGCGGCGACTGTTTCTATGCGACCATGACGTCGGCAACCGACAACGCCGCCGCGATCGAAGGATTTGGCACGGCGGTCCAGCCATTCGAGCGGATGCTGGGCGATTTCCAGGCAAAATTCCATGTCGAACCCGACATCAGCGTCCGCCTCATTGAACCAAGCCAATGCGAGGTCACCAACTTCCTGCGCTTTCTGGGGCAGACCGCGGCCGACAAGCCGCAGCTTGTCCTCGATCGTACATCGGTGCCGGACGGTTCGCCGATCGGCGGCACGCTGGTGACGCGCGGCGGACTCATTTCCAGCGTGCTGCTGATCGATCATAAAGGCATGGTGTTCAATCTCGACGACCGCATCGTCGCACAATCGGATAAGGCCACCTTCAGCATCCCGATTGGTCTTGGCGCCGCCGACAAGGCCGCCGGAAAGGCAGTGCCGCAGATCATAATGGTGATCACGGGCCCCCAGGATATTCAGGCGGCTGCGTTCTCCACGCCCACGCCAGCCTCGGTGCTGCTGCCCAAGATACTCGAGGAAATCGAGACCGACGGATCCCAGTTCTCGGCCACAGCCAAGTATTTCCGGCTCGGCGGATAGCATGGGCGCCCGATGGAACTCCGCCGCGCGTGTTTGCCTCACTCGTCCGCCGGCCTGCCCACAAGGCAGCGTGATCCGGTTCGAGCCCTGCCTGCCCTGACGGGCCGCATGAAGCTCGCGGTCATGGCGGGCGCGGCCCTGCTGGCCGTGCTGACATCCGGCGAAGCGCGCGCCGAATTCACGGTCTGCAACCAGACACTCGACGTCGTCAATCTCGCCGTCGGCCAAAGGGTCGACAATGCGGACCAGACCGACGGCTGGTGGACCATCGGCGCCAATCAATGCGTGAACGTCATCCGCGAGGAACTGACGAACCGCTACATCTACATCTATGCAACGGACGTTTTCGGCCACGCGATCCTCACCGGATCCACCGAAATGTGCATCGAGCGGCGACGTTTCTCGATCCGCGGCATCGACGAATGCTGGCAGCGCGGCCATATCGCGGCGCAATTTCTCGAAGTCGATACGCTTGAACAGGTGCGGTGGACCTTCTTCCTGACCGGAAGCAATCCGTGACGCACAGTATCGACACGAGCTTCAAGCAGAAAAAGCAGGCGCGCGCTGCGCTGCGCAAGCGCACGCTTTGGCGCAGGCTCCTCGCCAGTCTCGCTGTGATTGCCCTGCTTTCCATCGCCGCCGGTTTCTACCTCACCGCGGACTATTGGTCGTTCGGTGATGAAGACGAGGAGTTGCACGCGGTCGAAGGAGTGGACGATGTGCCGGCCGATGCATCCGTCTATGTGCCCGCCATCATCGACCTGGCCGGGGACCCGATGTGGATCACGCTTGCACCCGATGCTGGCGCCACAACGAAAGGCCGCGAGATCCCGCGCCCGGCAGAACTCGACCAGGCCGGGGTTTCGCCGCAGATCGAAATCCTGTCCGACGTCATGCTTAGCGCCAGCGAAAAATTCATGACGACGATACCGTCGACGCAGGAGGATTTCGCATTCTTCCAGGCGCAACGAAAGACCGCTGCCGCGCCGTCCGGCGATCTGCAGAACGATCTTCAGCCACCGCCAGCCGCAGGGGAACCCGCAGCGGCTTCGGGGCCGCAGGCGGACGCCGACAATCCCGAAGCCGGTTGGGGTGAGACAATCGATGCAGGCGACGCGGCCCTTCCCGCATTTCAGAAGACCCAGATCGAAAACAACACGAGTGTCGCGGTCGTCACGAATGAGTATCAGCGGTTCGAGGCGACCGAAGACACGTTCGTGAAGATCCTCAACGACCGCAGTCTGGACAGCGTTGCACTCGATGCGCATTTCTCCGCCGACGATGCCAAGCTGGCGGGCGAGGCCCTGAAGGTGCTTTTCAACCGGGACGGTCTGGAGGCGGGTTATGTCGTTGCGATGCGCGGATTCCGGCCGAACCGCGAGACGACCACGATGTCCCTCATGCAGGTTTCGATCTACGCCAAGAACGTGTTTGTCGGCACGCTGACGCGCAACGCGTCGGGCGCGTTCGTGTCGGGCGTCGATCCCTGGGTCCGCGAAGATCTGTTCAACTATTCGGGCGCACAGGAGGGAGGCACGCACAAAAGGCAATATCGTCTGCTCGACGCGATCTATTCGACGGCGGCCCGCAACAATGTTCCTACCGGTGTGATCGGCGAAGCGATCATGTATCTCTCGAGAGGACAGGATCTGGACGCCTTTGCAAGCGAGGACCAGCGTCTTGTGCTGATTTATTCACAGACGCCGCGCGGCAAGGACGAAGGTGCCGGGCGGGTGCTGTATGTGGGTGTCCAGGGCACCGAAAAAAGCCTCGAGTGTTTCGTCTTCCAGCAGAGCGACGGCCAGTTTGCGTGCGTTACGGGTGACGATCAGGTCCGCTCGCTGACAGTCACCAACGGCATGGTCACGCCGGTCAACGGGGTCATGACCTCCACCTTCGGGCCACGCAAGCATCCGATCCTCGGGACCGTTCGCATCCACAAGGGCGTCGACTGGGCGGCTCCCGTGGGCACGCCGATCACAGCGGCTTTCGATGGCGAGATCACCTTCCAGGGCGATGGCGGGAGCTATGGCAATCTGGTGAAGATTTCGCACGGAAACGGGCGCGAGACGCGCTATGCGCATATGCAGAAATTTGCAATCGCGGCCGGTGTTGGCACCAAGGTGAAAGCCGGCGACATCATTGGCTACATCGGCACCAGCGGCCTTTCGACCGGGCCGCACCTACATTTCGAACTTTATCAGAATGGCGAGGCGATCGATCCGCTGGGCACGGTTACCGCGGTCGCCTCGAGCGATTCCGCTGTCGAGACGCTCACCGAGCGCATCGTTCATGTCGAGAGTGGTGGCAGCGCTCGCGCCAAGAACCCGAATTCTTCAGCCACCGGCGCCGGCCAGTTCATAACGAAGACCTGGATCAGGATGATGAATACGTATCGCCCGGAACTCGCGCGCACGCTGTCGACCGCCGACCTGCTCGCTCTGCGCTACGACGCCACGATCTCGCGTGAGATGGTGCGCAATCTGGCGCGCGAAGGCGAGGCCTATCTTCGGGCGCGCGGTCACCAGATCACGGCCGGCCGGCTCTATCTCTGTCATTTCCTGGGAATGGAAGGCGCGCACCAGGTGCTGTCGGCGCCAGGTTCGTCGCAACTGAGCGCCGTGCTGGGGTCGGCCGTCATCCAGGCCAACCCGTTTCTCACCGGCAAGACAGCCAGCTATGTGGTGGACTGGGCAGAAAGGAAGATGGGGCAAAAGCTGACCGGTGTGGCCACCGACGTCAGCCCGCAGGCAACGACCACGGAGATCCGGCAGACATCGCCGGAGTTCGAAAAATACAAGCAGGCCGTCACGGCCCTCATAGGCTCGATTCAGAATACGATTTGAACCTGCCCGTCGCTGCATCAATCCCTCGGACCATTGGTGCTCCTGCTGCCAAGTGTTACCATAGGCAACTTTTTTCGGGTCCTTTGTGAACCAAGACTGTGGTCAAGATCACATACGCCCAGGAGCCATTTTTGGCACAAGCGACTTTGTCGCTGACGAAATTTAGCATGCGCAGACATCAATAGTGCGCCCTGGTGGGCGGAGGGCTGGTCCATGAAAGCGTTTGCCGTCTTTCTGAGCGGGATTATCCTGTTCTTCCTTGCCGCGCTCGGCGCCGAGGCTGCCGGGTCTGACACCAAGCGCGTCGCGCTGGTCATCGGCAACAGCAAATATGTCCATGCGGTCACTTTGCCCAACCCCGCCAACGATGCCCACCTCATCGCATCGACGCTGCGCAATGCCGGGTTCGAGGTGATCGAGGGGGTCGATCAGGACAATGCAGGCATGCACAGCCTCATCAGCCGGTTCACCGAGCAATCCTACGACGCGGACCTCGCGGTCATTTTCTATGCCGGTCACGGCATGCAGGTCGACGGCAAGAACTACCTGATACCGGTCGACGCCGAATTGACGTCGCCGGCCTATCTCAAGACCCGCACCATCCAGATCGATGACTTCATGGCTGCGTTACCGCCCGACCCGGCGGTTGGGGTCATCATCCTCGATGCCTGCCGCGACAATCCGCTGGCAAGAACGCTGGCCGCCTCCCTGCCGAAGAGCCGCTCCACCTCGTTGGGCACCGGTCTCGCGCCGGTCGAAGCAAGATCGGACGGCGTCGGAACTGGCGGCCTCCTGATAGCTTATGCAACGGATCCGGGCGCCATAGCTTTCGACGGCAACGGGGTCGACAGTCCTTACTCAACGGCGCTCGCCAGGCACCTGACCGAACCTGGCGTCGAAATTCAGAGCGCGCTGACGCGCGTGCGCGGCGAAGTGACCGAAACCACGCAAGGTCGCCAGAGGCCCTGGCACAACGCATCGCTGGGACGTGAGGTCTTCCTGGGAAAACCCGCGGCGGCGGCCCCTGTTGCAAAACCGGTGGCCGATGCATCGAACGCCGCGCCGACATCCGCTCCTGCGCCGGTTGCCAGTGATCCTCCTTCCTGGGAAGTGGAGCAACGCCTTTGGGATGAGGCTTCGAAGCGCAATTCAATTCCGTTCTACGAGGCCTATCTCGACCAGTTTCCGAACGGTCGCTTCGCCACCGTGGCGCGACTGAACATCGACGAATTGAACGACCCGAAAGCCCAAAACCGGCAGGTCGCGGCACTCGATGCGGATCAGGCGAACGCCAGTTCCGGCTCCGCCGTGCGCACCTCGGTCGGTGTTCCGGACGAGGTGAAGCAAACGCCAGGCACCGAGTTGACGGAAAGTGCAATCGGCCTCGATCGTCAGGGTCGCATCGACCTGCAACTGCGCATCGAAGCGTTGGGCAACGAGCTTGGGCGCATCGACGGGAACATAGGCCCGCAGACCCGGCAGGCGATCGGCATCTGGCAAGGGAAGAACGGCCTGCCGCAGACCACCTATCTGACGCGCGAACAACTGGCATTCCTCGTGATCCAGACAGATCCGATGATGGAGGCCGTGCGCGCCAGATACGCTGCCGATCAAGCCCGCGCGGCGCAGCCGAAAAAACAGGTGGCGCAGACAGTCCGCACGCAGAGGCCGGCGGCGCAGAGACCCCGCAAACAACAGCAGGTCGTTCAGAAGCGGCGTAACCGCGAAACCGTGGTGCGGCAGGATGATCCGCCGCCCCAGGACAACAACGACTTCCTCACCAAGGCGCTGATCTTCGGCACCGGTGTGGCTGTGGGCGGAGTGCTCAAGAACTGACAGGTCCGCGTTTGCAGGCCTGTTCGACCTGAACCCAACCTGGAAACGCAGTCGTTGCGACGCTCGTGGCAGCGACCGCGTGCGGCGCCCTGGGAAACTTTGTCCTTATGCAAGCTATTGCGTCTTTATCCGCATTTCCACGCGGCGGTTCAAAGGGTCGTACGGGTTGGGGCTGCGCGGATTCTTTTCGCCCATGCCGATCGCGTTGATGCGAGCGGCGTCGATACCGCTGGCCGTCAGGAAGGCTGCCACCGATCGCGCGCGCCGTTGCGACAGGCCTTCGTTGTAGTGCACCGTGCCGGTGGCGTCGGTGTAGCCTTCGACGACGAAGTTGAACGTGCTCAGCCGGCTGTCCTTCAGCGCCTTGGCGAACTCGTCGAGTTCCGCCCGCGCAGTGTTGTCGAGTTCGGCCGAATCCAGCCCGAAATTGATCAGCATGTCGAGGCTGGATTTTTCTGCCGGCGCGTCCTTTGCCTTGGTCTTGCTTTTGCACTCCTCCTCGGTGCCGACACAAATTCCTCGCGTCTTGCCGAGATCGGCCGCGCCGGTAAAAAACTTCACGATGTCTTCTGATTTCTGAACAGGGTCGGCGGAAGCGTGGGTCGAGAAAAACACGACCGCCAACACAAAGGCTGAACTGCCCCACTGCATAGCGGCTCCTCCTGTTTGAGCATCTGGTTTTAATGTTACCAAATTCCGAGGCAATTGTCTGTCGATAAACGCTGGGGGATACAGCGATGCCGGCAGTTGTTGCCGTGTGACCGGTTGAGACTTGACCCGCGCCGCGCCTAAGGCTTGAGTGGCCAAGGCTCCTCGATGAAAGCGTGGCGATCATGGCCAATGGGCTCCGATTCAAAACGGCACGGGATCTTTTCATGGCTTGTCCCGCTGTTGCCCGGGACATGAGTACCCTTCCAACCGACCAGCACTCGATCGCGTTTTGCCGCGACCTCCTCGCCGGGCGCGTTCCCGAGGAGGCGATCACGTTCTGTGCCTACCTGCTTCCCGATCGGGCCGCGGTCTGGTGGGCGCATGAATGTCTGAGCCATCTGAGCGAGCTGCTCGATGGGACCGATCACGAGTTGCTCGCGCTTGTTCGCGACTGGGTGGGTGAACCGGACAGCCCACGCCATCGGGCCGCGGTCAGCACGGCCGCGGCGACGCCGCCGACAACGCCGGTCGGCTGGATAACGCTGGCTGCGGGGTGGCGTGACAATGGTTCGGCCATGGCCGCGACGACGGTATCGGCCTTGGACCCATTTCCTGCCGCCCATGCGGTCAATGCCGGTGTTCTGGCCGGGCTGGCGCGTGTCGCGCTCGCGGACCGCTTTGCCGTTCTTTCCGCATTTGTCGAGATGGGCATCCAGATGGCCGAGATCGAGGCACGCCAATCAGCGGATGCGTATTAAAGCCTCCATCCCGACGGAAACCGGGATGGATGCCCCCACCTTCCTGCCCTACTTGCAGCCGCCTTGAGCCCATTTGGCGAGTGCTACCTTGAAACGTGTTCCAAGCGGATGTTGCAAGCGCAGGACAGAGACATCGTTGGCGGCGAAATTCTTCGCCTGATCGCACAGCCGGGCCTCGTTCCATTCGTGGCAGCCGTCGCAGTGCTTGCCCTCCCACACCGACTTGTCCAATCCCTCCACCGGGCTGAAGAGGGGCTTGCCCTTGATCAGCTGGGCGATGCTCTTGCCGTCGATTGCCGGATCGCCGAAATCGATCGGATGGTCGAAAAGGATCGGGGCGTCCGACGCCAGCTTGGGGATCTTCTGGCGCAGCACATCGAGCGCAAGCTGGTCGTCGCCTTGGCCTGATGCACCTGCCGCGCCGGTGTTGCGCGCGTCGGAGGCGCCTTCGGCCGGAAGTGGGCTCGCCTCGCCGACGATCAATGGCGCGTTGAGATCGATCCTGTGCAGAACGACCTCAGTGGTCAGCGAGACATTGATCCAGGGACGCTGCTTGCCGTCGGTTGCCTTGAAGACGTCGCTGGTCACCCTGTTCATCGCTTCGGTGATGGAGACGTTGGATTCGCCGATGCGCTGGAGCAGTGCCGCGGTGAAAGGCGAATGTTCGCCCGAGCCGTCATAGGCGAGTTGATTGGGGCTGGCGGCGAAGGCGACGAGCGTTCCGGCGCCACCATTCTCTATCGGGATCTCGGCAAGGCCGCTGCTTGCACCGTTGACGCCCGCGGTCTTGGCCAGCACCTCGGCAAGGGGATTGTCGCGGCAAGCGTCGAGAAACACCAGCCTTATGCTGGTCTCCCGCGACATCTGGCGCAAAACAAAATCAACCGACACGGCCTCGAAGTCGAGGGAGGTCTCATCCTCCAGCGCGGCGTCGACCGGAAGCAGATAGTTCTTGCCCGAAACCTGCAAGCCGTGGCCGGCGTAGAAGAACAGCGCGATATCGGCACCGCGCACCTGCTTTGCGAACTGGGCAATCGTTGCCTGCGTCTGCGATTTGGTCTGGTCGAAGCCGGAAACGACCTCGAAGTCGAGCTTTTTCAAGCGTTCAGCCATGGCCTGGGCGTCGCGCACCGGATTGGTGAGCGGCACCGCGTGCTGGTACTGCGAGTTGCCGAGGACAAGCGCGACGCGGCGCTCCGCATTGGCGATCGTCAAAGTCAGAAGCAAGGCGAGCGCCGCAAGGCCGGCAGCGCGAAAGAGGCCACAGCAACGGACGATCAGATGGGACCTCACCGGAACCTCAGTTCACGAGCTTGCTGGCGGAAAACTCGATCCGCCGGTTGAGCGCCTTGTTCTTGGGCGTGTCGTTGGCGGCAACGGGCCGCTCCTCGCCGTAGCCGGTCGCCGTGATCTGCGTGCGAGGAATGCCCGCGGCAACAATGGCGTCGGCAACCGCCTGGGCCCTGCGCTCCGACAAACGCTTGTTCTCGACAGGCGACCCATCGGAATCAGTGTGTCCGGAGACCTCGACCTTCAGGCCAGGACACTTGCTGACGACACCAACCACCTCCGCAAGCAGCGGGCGGCTTTGGGTATCGAGCCGCGCGCTTGCCGGCCGGAAATAAATGGCGCCGGTGCGCGAGAGCACGGCGAACCTGTTCAGGCACTCCTCGTCGCTGAAATTCGCCTTCGCGGCATCGGTGGCAACCGGGCCCACCTCGGCCGAACTCGCCGCGGCGGCCTGGGTGGCGGCCGGCTTGCTGCCGTCGGCGGTGAAGACGAAGTCGAACGACACCGACGCGGTGGGCACGATGTTGGTGACATTGGCCGCCTGCTGCAGCTTGTCGACGTTCGGCAGCAGGCCGAAATCCTCGACATGGACAGCCACCGGGGCCTCCGAGGCGACCGACACCATGTTATCGCTGATCATGGTGACGACGATGCTGGCCTCGAGGTCCTTGTCGACGCCGTGCAGATTGAGACGGAAAGGCAAGGTTGCCTTCACCCTGCGCTTTGTCGCGAGATCGGCGAATGCGGCGGGATCCACCTTCGCCGTCAGCTCGGCCGTCGGGAACTTGAATGTCTCGAAGAACAGGAAGCGCATGCGGACATTGCGCAGATCGACGCCCGTATCGACCGAATTGAGATCGAACGTGACCTTGGCATCACCCGCCGAACTGAGGGTGCCGGCGATGTTCCTGATCTTGTTGGTTTCGACGATCGTGTTCTTCTTGACCGACTGGTAGGTGAGCACCGAAGCGGTGGGATCGAGCGTCCAGTTCGGCGCGGCGCTGGCGGCTTGCGATCCGAGCAACAGCAGCAACGCGACGATCAGGCCAGGAGCCCTTGTGGTGAGGCCTCCAGACCGTGTTTTCCACCAGAATGCGACGACTTCGAACATGAAACGCCCCTGCCCAGGACACGACATCGGGCGGGAGCATAGAGCACTTACGACTGCTTGGCGAGCAGGCGCGGAAATCTTGAGAATGCAGGAGAATCGACGCAAATACGTGTCGTCATTCGGAGGTCAGCCTAGTGCCTCTGTCGTTGGTCGCTTCCGGCCACATCCCAAGCTCTAGCTCGGCAAGCTCATCACCAACTGCTGCCTCCGGCCGAGCCCCCGCCACCACTGCCGCCACCAAGAGCGGGAATGACAGGAGGCTTTTCAGGGGCTTCCTCGACTGGCTTTGTCAGTTTCTTGACGACAACCTTCTTGCGCTTGACCACCTTTGTCGCAGGCGTCGTACGAATGACCTTCCGCTGCTTCGTCGGCTGTGGCGTAGGCTCGACTTTGGGTACGAAAGAGGTGCAGCCCATGAGCCCCGCCAGAACGCCGGACAGAACTGTTCCGATGAATGCTTGCTTCAATGCCCTGCCCACCATTGCCTCCTCGTTGCTTAAAACAAGTCCCGACGTGGATTGGCTTCTTCCCAGACCCCCCTGGCCGCCTCGACCAGTTGAGTGTCCAGCGAACCGGATGCAGGGATCTTCGCCTTGAGTTCCTGGCGCAGCTGTTTCAATGCCGCCGTTTTCGGCTTCGCCCCGAATTTTGCCAGGCTCGTCGAGGCGCCCGGGAGTTCCTTGCGGAGATCGAGGGCGACGGCGAATGCAAGGAAGCGCACGGCAGTGGCTTGATCGGCCTTGTCCCCCTTTGCCATTTCGAGGGCCGCGCGATCATAGGCACCGGAATGATCGCCTCGCGAGGTTGCAAGTTCAAACAGCCTTTGTGCTTCGGCGAGGTTCTGCTCCACGCCTACCCCGTCCCGATACATGCGCCCCAGGCTGGCCGGAGCATACGGCTGACCAAGATCGATGGCCTTCTGGAAAAGGGCCAGAGCCGTCTTCGGGTCCTTCTCGACGCCCTGGCCGCTGAGATAATTACGGCCGAGCAGGTTCATCGAATACATGTCCTGCCGCTGGACACCGGCCTGCAGGAAGGCAACGGCGCGGGCCGGATCGGCGGTCACGCCATTGCGACCCTCGGTGAAGATGGCGGCAAGCTCGTTCATGGCATAGGTGTGCCCCATTGCCGCCGCCTTGAGTAGCAGGTCGAGACCACCGTCGGTATCGCGCTTAACGTCGTAGCCGTTGAACAAGGCGCGACCCCACGCCATCATGCCGTAGGGATCGCCCTTGGCGGCTGCGGCCTTGTAAAGCGCGTTGGCCTGCGTGCGGTCTATGGGCATACCGGTTCCGGTCGCATACATGTAGCCGAGTTCGAACACGGCGCGCACGTGCCCTTTTTTGGCGGCGTCCTCTATGGCTGTCCTGGCTTCCGCGACCTTGCCGGACGCAAGCAGCGCGCGTCCGAGTTCGTAACGGAAGCGCGGCACATCCGGATAAGCCTTCACCGCCGCCTGGCAGACATCCACGGCGCTGGCGCCGATTTCATTCGGCAGCAGGCCGGGAACGACGCCTTGCAGGTCGAGAGGTTCGCCGGCAGCCTGGTCGCACGGATCGACGCTTGGCGACAGCTTCATGGTGGCGGGCTTGGACGAGCTGCTGTCGGCCCGGATCTCGAAGCCGACCTCGACCGGCTTGGCGGCACCGATCTGGGGTTCGTAGCGCAAATTGTCGACCTCATCCGCCATCAGGCTCGACTCCGGCGACAAGGCACGATCCGGCAGGGACAGCGTTCCCGTTGCCGGATAGCTCGCGAGTTTCAGGCTGACGGAGGGATCCTTTGTGGGGAAATCCAGCTTCAGCGGAACCGGGCCTACTCCGACCGGGACGCTGATCTCGCGGTTTTCGATCGCCTCGGCGGCGCCGGTGATATGGATGCCGCGCTCCAGGACCTGTTGCTTCTGCTCGGCCTCGAGCGAGGCCACAATCTGTTCACCCTGAGCGCCTTCGCCGCTCTTGACGCGGAACACCAGGATGCCTTGGGTTTGGCCGCCCCAATTGTCATGCGTGGCATAGGCCAGCATATCCACCTCGTCCTGCGCGGCGCCCCCCTTGGGCACATCCATCTGCAGACGCGGCAGGTCCTTGCCCTGGATCTGCTCGCCAACCTCGACAGGCTTGCCGTCCAGCATCAGGCGTCCGAGCGCCGGCGGCCTTTCGATGCTGACGGTTATGCCTCCGCCGTCGACGTCGACCGGTTCCGGCAGATCCAGGGCGACCGGGCCGACGCCGGACGGCACGACCTTCTCCAGGACCGGCGGCAGCGAGGGCCGGCTGGCGCGGCGCATGAGGACGACTTCGTCGATGAGCGAGGAGTTTTCCCACGGAACCTGCTTGCCGTCGGTGGCGTCGACCACATCGCGGCGCACCGCGGCCATGACCGTGCGTATCTCCTGGTTCGGAGCCAGGGCGCGGCGGGAGAAGGCGGATGAGAAGGGGCTGAGATCACCCGCTCCGTCATAGGCAACCGCGCCCGGCTCGGTGGCGAAGGCAATCAGCGTGTTCAGCGAGCTTTTGACCTGCGCAAGGCCGGTGTTGCCCGCGGCGATCAACTGGTCCCTCAGCCAATAGTCCTTGCGCGGAAACGGATTGTTGCGGCAGGCATCGAGGATGATCACCTGGATCTTCGATTTCGAGCGCAACTGCTCGAGCACATCGTCCAGCTTGACCGCCTGGACCTCTATGTCTGCCGCATTCTTCAGCGAGGCATCCACGGGGATCAGGAAATTTTCGCCACCGATCTGAAAGCCATGACCTGAATAGTAGACGACGGCTAGATCGGCACCGTCCGCCGCCGCGAGGTAGTTGCGGAACTGCTCCTCGAACTGCAGTTTCGTGAGATCCTTGGCGACGAACACTTCGAAACCGGCCAGCCGAAACGTCCTGGATACGTCCTCGGCATCCTTGTCCGGATTCTTGAGGGCAGGGATTTCCCGGTACTCGGAATTGCCGATCACCAGGGCGACCCTTCGATCGGCCGACGCATCAAACGTCGTAAAGGCCACGACGAGAACGACCGCAATGAATCCGCAAAGTCGGAGCATGGCAACTGCCTTAACCGTCGCTACCTGACGACCACAAGCTCTCAGGTTGCGGCATCAAGGTCTGTTAAAGAGCTCACAATCCGCCGAGACACGAACAGAGTGAAGAGGCCGTCGCTACAGCGGGCACATTCATCGTCTGAGTGAAGTCTAAAATACCTCAGAGCCGGATCATCCGCAATGAGTGTCAAATGCGCCGGCGCAGCTGTCCGTACCGACGCACCCGCCAAGCTTCAAATCCAGCGACGGGGGCACCGAAGTTGCCGGTCCTGGTCATGGAATGACCCGTCGGCCGGGCGAGCGGTTCTATGCCGAACTGCCGCCTGCACCAAGATCGTCGAAGAAGCTTCCGGGCCGTGCGGAGCAGGCGCTCCTGGAGGAGCGCGCGATACAGGATCCAAATGCCCATCCATCGCCGCTGGTTCACCGGATCGTCGCAGAAAATACCGTTATCGTCGGTGGTTGTAATTCCAAAGCGTCCACCCAGACCAAAGAAGATGACGAAACCGCAAGGGACGTCAGCTTGCTCGAGATCAACTGGCAACTTCCACTTCCAGAACGTCCCCTTGCCTTCGGCTCCCGTTAGAGCGGCGAGCCGCTCGGTAACGGCCAGGCGATAGGCCGTGATGTCGATGGAACAGCTTCGAAAATGCGGCCGCGGTCTCGTAGCCGACCCGGGTCGCAATCCGTGCAATCCCGTCGTCGCTTGTTTCCAGCAGAAACGCGGCCTCCGACATCCGGCGTGCGATCAGATAACGGTACATGGACTCGCCAACGAGCTTGGTGAAGCGAGCCGAAAACGCCGACCGACCAAGCCCCACGTTTTGCCCGAGCTCGCCAAGCGTCCAGGACCGATCCGGTCGTTCGTGGATCAACTGAAGTGCCGGTCCTATGTGCGGGTCCGCCATCGCCCCCAACCACCCGCCTTCTCCGGGGCCGAGCGACTTGATCCAGCTTCGCAACACCTCGACGAAGAGCACTTCAGTCAGACGTGAGAGCGCGACGCCTTGTCCGGGACGCTCGAACGCCGCCTCGCTCACCATTCGTTGCAAGATCGCCTCGAGCCATCCTCCGTCTTCCGTCGGCTTCAGGAGAAGCAGGGGGGGAAGCAATTCCAAAACGCTACCGCGCGACGGCCGTGCCACAGTGAAATTACCACAGATCATCGTCGCGAGCGGCTGCTCGCCGCCTCCATGACGAACCAGGCCAAGACGCCCGCCTAATCGATCGATGTCGACAATCTGTACCGGCTCCGTCTGGCTATCCGAGTAAATCACATGGGGCTCGCCACGCGTGACGACAACAAAGTCGCCCTCGGTCATGTGGAGCTCTCGTCCTTGTTCAAGCGCGAGGGTAGCCGAACCACGGCTGAGATAGTGGAACAGGGCATAGGGGCGCTTTGGCAACGCGAGATTCCAGGGATGGCCGAGTTCGAAGTGGAACAGCAAGGTTCCGCCAAAACGAACGCTATCGAGCACTTCAGCGAGGATGTCCATCTTTCCGATGTTAATACGACGGACGGTCAGACACAATATTCGGACGATTGAGGCCTAACGTCCAAATGCTCCACGTACTAGTTGATCGCAAGTCAGCCAACCGGTCGCGCGGCAACCATCACCCGAACGGCAGATGGGAGAACTGCGACTGTTGCCGACACGCCTGCCCTTCCCCGGACCCGCGTCGTCCGTTATCTCAACAGGAGCAACCAATGCGAAATCTTCTACTCTCCGTCGCCACCGTTCTCATGGCCGGAGCAACAGTTGCCGCCCCCGCCCTATCAGCTCAACTGCCTAAAGGGGCGGCGCACAATATCGTGCTCGTCCACGGCGCTTTTGTCGACCAGACGAGTTGGAAGCCGGTTGCCGATATACTCACGAAGAAGGGCTACAACGTAACGCTCGTCGAAAATCCGCTCACGTCGCTCGCCGCGGATGTCGATGCCACCAAACAGGCGCTGGCGAAGCAGGACGGCAAGACCGTTCTGGTCGGCCATTCCTGGGGCGGCGTGGTCATCACGCAGGCCGGTGACGATCCCAAGGTCTCGGCGCTGGTCTACGTCTCCGCATTCGCGCCCGACGTGGGTCAATCTCTGGCGACCCTCGCCAAGAGCGGTCCGGCAACCGAAGGCACCGCGGCGATTCATCCTGATGACAAGGGCAACCTCTACATCGATCCCAAGGTGTTTCCTTCGGCCGTCGCGGCCGACCTTCCCCCGAAAATCGCCGAGTCCTTGGCAAACCATCAGCTCCCGCTGAACCATACGGCGTTCGAGGCCCCGGTCGATACCGCTGCCTGGCGCGACAAGCCGACGTTCTATGTGATCAGCACGAAGGACAAGGTAATCGCTCCCGAGGCCCAGAAGTTTTTCGCAGCCGGGATGAAAGCGCGGACGACGGAGGTCGCTGGCAGCCATGCCTCACTCGTCGTCCATGCGAAGGAAGTCGCCGCTGTGATTGAAAAGGCCGCGCTCGTGAAGTGACGCTGCCGCTCCCGGCGCTTTCGTGCCGGGAGCGCCCACGCGTGGTCAGCGGTTATGGAACACCTCGCGCCGGCGAGGACTACACGGCGCTGGCCAAGACCTATGCGACGGCCGGCATCGTCTTTGACGGCGACGAAGGACGCCTTTCCGAGGAAGCATTCCTGCGCGATTTCGCCGGCGACCTGCCGGAAGAGAAGGCGAAAATTCTCTATGCAGTCCAGGGGTCGCTCCACAAGGCTCAACTGACGGGCAAGACGACGCACGCGGCCTGGCGGTCGAAGCCGAGTTTCTATGCCGTATCCACGGAGGACCGGACAATCGATCCGGATCTCGAGCGGTTCATGGCCAAACGCATGGGAGCGACGACAATCGAGGTGAAGGCGAGCCATTTGTCGCTCATCTCGCATCCGCAAGAGATCACCGACCTGATCCTGGCCGCCGCGGGCCACGGCAAATAGCGTGGAACGACGACCTGGTCCCCGTCACCAGCCCGTTCCTTCACCCGGAACGTTGAAACCCGCCCGCGTCAAAAAAAGCATAGCGCGCAAAGGATCGGTCGATATTTCTCCGCAGCCTGCGCATATCCACTTTCGCGACCGGTCCAAAGTACCGTCATCTTTTCTTCCGCTCTCGCGCGGACTACGCGTCCCGAGCCCCAACAAGGGCCAGAATTTTGGAGCCATTGCGCGCTTAGTTTTTGCTTGTGAACACACTGGCGGATTGTAGCTTGGCCATGAGCCCGTCCGACCAAGGTAGTTCGCGAGATGACCTACATCCAGATTCCCACGCCGTGGCCCTGAAAGCCGCAGCTCACATCGAGGCCATGTCTGCCTTCGCGCTCGCGAATTTCGGCGGCCACGACCGGCCAACCCTTGCTCAGAATGAAAGCGCCTTTCCGCCCAGCCCCAAGGCGATCGCCGCTGGCCAGGACGCGATTGCCCGTAGCCATCTCTATCCCGACCCGGACTGGACGGCACTGCGCGAGGCGATCGCGCAAGCCCATGGGGTCGAGCGCAACCTGATCTTGTGCGGCGCCGGTTCAATGGAGCTGATCAGCTGCACCATCGCGGCGTTCGCGGGGCCAGGCGAGGAGGTGCTGGGCACCTCCTATGCCTATAATTTCGTGGCCTCCGCGGCGGCTCGCACCGGTGCTGTCTATGTCAGGGCCGCGGAACAGGATTTCGCCGTTTCGGTCGACAGCATCCTGGCCACTGTCACCCCGGCAACGCGGGTCGTCTTCGTCTGCAATCCGGGCAATCCGACCGGCACCCGCATCCGCAACGCCGAACTGCTGCGCTTGCGCGCCGCGTTGCGCGGGAATGTGCTGCTCGTGATCGACCAGGCCTATGGCGAGTTCGACGACCAGGACCCACGGCCTGTCTTTGCGCTTGTCGCACGCGGCGATACCGTCGTGCTGCGCACGCTTTCCAAAGCCTATGGCCTGGCTGGCGCGCGCGTCGGCTGGGGGCTGTTTCCGCCTTCGGTCGCCGCCGAAGTGCGCAAGATGCAGAACTCCAACCAGGTCACCACCGCAAGCCTGGCGATGGCGGTCGCGGCGGTGGAGGACGAGGGCTACATGCGCGAAACGGTGGCCCGCACGGCCAGGATTCGCGACCGGTTCGCGCAGGACCTGAGGGCTGACGGATATGATGTACCGGAAAGCCGGACGAATTTCGTGCTGATCCGCTTCCCCGACGCGGCCGCCGCGGAGGCAGCCGAGAGAGCCTTGCGCGGTGCCGATATCATTGTGCGCGGCCTGGGCGGTTACGGCCTCACGGACTGTTTGCGCGCGACGGTCGGCCCGCAAGAGACAATGGATCAGGCACTGCGCATACTGATCGACATGCACGGCGGATAGTTTTGGCGACCGCATTCGAGGGAGCGTTGAGAGATGCCATACCTGCCCACCCGTGACTTCATCGGCTATGGCGACAAGCCACCTTCGGCCGCGTGGCCCGGTGGCGCCAAACTGGCGCTCAACATCGTCGTCAACTACGAGGAAGGCGCCGAGTACAGCATCGGCGAAGGCGACGGCGTCTCCGAGGCGATCCTGTCGGACCTTGCCGTGTCGCCAGCGGTGCCGGGCCTGCGCAACCGCAATATGGAATCGCTCTACGAATACGGCTCACGCGTCGGCGTCTGGCGGCTGTTGTCACTGTTCCAGGACAAGGAGATCATCCCGACATTCTACGTCGTGGGACGGGCGCTGGAGCTCAATCCGGAAGCGGGCAAGGCGATCGCGGCGCTCGGCAGCGATGTCGTCTGCCATGGCTGGCGCTGGATCGACTACGCACCGCTAAGCGAGGACGAGGAACGCCAGCACATCGCGATGACCTTTGACACAGTCCAGCGGCTGACCGGCATTCGCCCGCTCGGCTGGTACACCGGTCGGCCCAGCCTCAACACGCGCCGGCTGGTGGCGGAGCATGGTGGCTTCCTGTTCGATTGCGACGACTACAATGACGACCTGCCCTACTTCGTCGAGGTCGGCCCAAAGCGGCATCTGGTCGTGCCGCACAGTTTCGACAACAATGACAGCCGGTTCTCGCGTGGCTCCGGGCTGGAGACCGGCAGCCAGTTCTTCGAATATGTCAGCGATGGGGTGGATTGGCTTCTGGCCGAAGGCGAGCGGACGCAGCGCATGATGACGGTATCGCTGCACTGCCGGCTTGCGGCCAGGCCGGGCCGCATCGTCGGGCTCGCCCGCTTCCTCGACAAGATCAAGGCCAATCCCGACATCTGGATCTGCCGCCGCTCCGACCTTGCGCAGCATTGGCTGGACCGATTCGGCGGCTGAGGAGTCATCGGCGGCACCTGAGCAGTTCACCGTTTCACGGAAACGGCAAACCCCTCTAACTCTTTGTTTTGACGCAATTCCCATGGGAAAGCGCTGTGCGCTTTTCCCAGGAAAACCGTTTCACACTTTTCCTGGAATTGCTCTGGCCGCCGGTGAAACACTCCTACTTGTTCGGCACCTCGTAGACCTTGCCGTGCCAGGGCGCTGCGTCGATCTGGTCGAGCGCCATCACGTAGAGCACCTTCTCGTCCGGCCCGAAAGCGAAGTTCGGCATGGATGGTGACGGCACCGAAAGCGTGCGCAGCAGCTTGGCATCCTTGTCGACGACGATGATCTTGCCGGGCGCATCGAGCGAGCGCGGGCTCTGGCCGATGTACATCTCGCCGGCCCTGTCCATCTTGATGCCGTCAGGCCAGATGTGCGGCTGGTTGGGGAACAGATCGTCGAGGCGCAGGAAGACGCGGCGGTTGCTCAGGCTGTGGTCGGGCTGGACGTCGAACTCGATGATCCTGTTGTCCTCGGTCTCGACCAGATAGAGGATCTTGGCGTCGTTCGACATGACCAAGCCGTTGGCATTGTGCAGGTCACCGGCAACCTTCTTCACGCTGCCGTCCTTGCCGATATAGTAGGCCGAGGCGTCGATCAGCGGACCGCCCTTGCCGGAACCGGTGAAATAGGTGCCGCCATCCTTGTCGGGTGCGAAGTCGTTCGGGCCGCTGAATGGCTTGCCATCCGTGTCCTTGTCGTAGGCCGGCAGCGTCTTGCCGTCGGCCGAGATGCGACCGATCGTGTTGCTGTCGTAGCAAGTGACGAGGAACTCGCCGGCCGTAGTGGGCAGCACGGCCGAAGGGCCGCAACCGTCCATCTTCCAGAAGATCTCGTTCTTCTTGCCGTCCCATACGGTCACCGTGCCGCGGCCGTATTCGACGTAGAAGAGCTTGTCCTGGTACCAGATCGGACCTTCGGCGAACCACGCGTCGTCATTGATAACCTTGACGTCTCCGGCGTGCGCGGAGGATGTGAGGACCAGGGCAAACATGGTGCCCAGCAGATGCCGTTTGATCATGCAATTCCCCTTTTTTCAGGCAGATGAACTCTTCCCCGCATCAGGTTCGCTGGCGTTACCCGCCAGCGTCGATGGTTCTGTCGGTCGGCACGCCGATCACCAGAGGGTCCAGACCTACGCCCGCAGCCGCTTGCCTTCGGGGTCGAAGGGCGGCTGCTTCAGCAGCACCGCGTCGTGCGGCCTCCCGAGTATCGCGACCGTGACGGCATCGCCTGCCTTGGCCGAGCCGGCCTTGACATAGCCAAGTGCCAGCGACTGCTCGACGAAATAACCGTAGGCGCCCGAGGACACCTGGCCGATCGGCGTGCCGTCCGGCAGGAAGATCGGCTCGCCGCCGGTCGCGTCGGCATCCCTGGCGTCGATCGACAGCATGATCAGTTCGTCGCGCGCCGGCCTGTCGGCGACGGCGGCGTAGGCGTCGCGGTTGAGGAATTCGCCCTTGTCCATTTTGACAAGCCGATCGAACTTGACCTCCTGCGGCCAGTATTCGGGAGAATATTCCCGGCTCCAGCTGCCATATCCCTTTTCGACCCGCAGCGACATCAGCGCGCGCGAGCCAACCGGCCCGGCACCGACTTCGCTGCCGGCCTCGAGCAGGGCGCTGTAGAGCTCGACCTGGCTGGCGGCCGCGCAATAGAGTTCCCAGCCCAGGTCACCGGTGAACGAGACACGCAACGCCACCACGTCGACACCGGCCACCGTGATCTGGCGCGAGCGCATGAACGGAAACGCCTCCGTCGACAGATCGGCATTGGTCAGGCGCTGCAGCAGTTCGCGCGATTTCGGGCCGGCGACGTTGAAGCCGGCCAGTTCTTCGGTGCGCGAACGGAACGTGGTGCCTTCAGGCAAAGGGACGGCCTTGAAGAACCTCTGGTGGAAGCGCTCGGCCATGCCGGAACCGAAAACCATAAACTCGTCGTCGGCCAGCTTTGTCACGGTAAAGTCGCCGGCGATCCCGCCACGCTTGCCGATCAGCGGCGTGAGACAGGAGCGCCCGATTTCCGTCGGCATGCGGTTGGCGAACAGCGCGTTGAGCCAGGCTTCCGCGCCGGGTCCCCTGACCTCGTATTTGGCAAAATTCGAAACGTCGATGATGCCCGCATGCTCGCGCAGCATGCGCGCTTCACGTCCAACCGGACCCCACCAGTTCTGGCGCTTGAAGCCTATCGTCTCCTCGCGCGGCTCGCCCTCGGCGGCGAACCAGAGCGGATGCTCCCAGCCGAAATTGAGGCCGAAGACGGCGCCCATCTGCTTTTGCATGTCATAGGCGGGCCGGGTGCGGACCGGCCTTCCAGCGGCACGTTCCTCGTTGGGGAAATGGATCTTGAAACGGTGGCTGTATTGATCCTGCACACGGGCCTTGGTGAAAGCCTTGCCGGCCCAGTGCCCGAACCGCGCCATGTCCCAGGCGAACATGTCGAGCGAAGGCTCGCCCTCGATCATCCACTCGGCCGCCAGCTTGCCCATTCCGCCCGACTGCGAGAAGCCGGGAATGATGCCGTTGCAGCAGAAATAGTTGCTGAGCTCAGGCACCGGCCCGAACAGCACGGCGCTGTCGGGCGACCAGATCATCGGGCCGTTGATCACTTTCTTGACGCCCGCGGTGCCGACCGCCGGAACGCGCGCGATCGCGCGCAGCATATTCTCCTCGATGCGGTCGAGATCGTCGGGAAACAGCTCGTGGCCGAAGTCCAGCGGCGTTCCGTCCTCGGCCCAGAACTTCATCTTGCGCTCGTAGGCGCCGATGAGCAGGCCAAGCCCTTCCTGACGCAGATAATATTCGCCGTCGCGATCGGCGACCGAGGGCAGCCGGCGGCCCATGGCAGCGATTTCCGCGATGGTCTCGGTGACGAAATACTGATGCTCGGTGGGGATCAGCGGCAGTTGAAGCCCGGCCATCGCGGCGACCTCGCGACCCCAGAGACCGGCGGCGTTGATCACCCATTGGGTGTGGATGTCGCCCTTCGGCGTGCGCACGATCCAGCTGCCATCCGGCTGCGCCTCGGTGGCGGTGACCGGGGTGAAGCGATGGATCTCGGCGCCGCGTTGGCGGGCGCCGGCGGCATAGGCGGCGGTGACGCCGGACGGGTCGACATTGCCGCCCTCCGGCTCGTACATGATGCAGCGTATGCCGTCGAAATCGACCAGCGGGTGCAGTCGCTCCGCTTCGTCGCGCGCGACCTCGTAGAAGTTCATCTTGTAGCGCCGCGCCTTGGCCTCCTGCAGCCTCAGCTGATGCTCGCGCGCTTCGGTCTGGGCGAGGTAGAGCGAGCCCGGCTGGAAGATGCCGCAGCCCTGCCCGGTCTCGATCTCCAGTTCCTTGTAGAGCGCCATGGTGTAGTGCTGCAGACGGCTGATGTTGGTGGAATCGTGCAGGCCGTGGATGTTGGCCGCCGCATGCCAGGTAGAGCCGGACGTCAGTTCGTTGCGCTCGAGAAGAACCACGTCGGACCAGCCGAATTTGGCGAGGTGATAAAGGATCGAGCAACCGATCAGGCCGCCGCCGATGACGACGGCTTGTGCATGAGTACGCATATCGAGATTTCTTCCCTTGGTTCGGCGACTTTTGTTTTTGCGCTTTCGAAGAGCGCCTTTGAGTTTTGTTCGGCTGGCTGGTCGATCGCAGTCGCCTGGCGAAGCCAGGGGCACAAGATGCGCCCCTGGCGTATTGCAATGGATCTACCCGTTCTATGCCTTGTCGAGCCAGACCTTCTCCAGTTGCAGCTCGAATGTCTGGTGCATCTTGAGGTTCTTCACATAGGCGGCGTGGTGGCGGTAAAGCGAACGCCAGAACGACTGAACCAGCACGCCCGAATCCTGCAGCGTCCACTCAACATCCTTCATCAGCTCCTTGCGCTTGGCGGGGTCGGCGACCGCAAGCGCGGCATTGAGCTTCTTGTCGAAATCCGGGTTGGCGTAGCCCGACTCATTCCAGGCTTCGCCGCTGCGGTAGGCGAGCGCCAGCACTTGGACGCCAAGCGGTCGCATACCCCATTCGGTGGTCGACCATGGATACTTGGTCCAGTCGTTCCAGAATGAAGTTCCGGGAATGATCGTGCGCTTCACCTTGAAGCCGGCCTCGCGCATCTGCGCGGCGACGACATCGGCCGGGTCCTTGACGTAGTCGGAATCGTAGGAAATGAGCTCAAACTCATGATCCATCTGGCCGGCCTCGGTCATCAACGCCTTGGCCTTCGCCAGGTCGCGCGGCACTTTCGGCAGCTCGTAATATTCCGGATGGATCGGGCAGACATGATGGTTTTCCGCGACCTGTCCGAGGTCGCTGTAGCCGAGCTTCAGCACCGTCTCGTTGTCGACCGCGAGCTGGATGGCGTTGCGCACCCTTTTGTCGTCATACGGTTTGTTGGTCACATTGGTGCGCAGCACGATCGTTCCCGCGGTGACGACGGATTCCTTGACCAGGCCCATACCGTCATAGAGGTCCACGGTGCCGCCGACCGTCTGATAGTTGCAGTCGATCTCGCCGGCCTCGAAGGCGCTTGCGATGGCCGGGCTCGAAGCGTCCGTCCCGTAATCGGTCCAGTCGACGCCGTCGAGATAGGGCTCGCCGCCGAACCAAGTGAAGTCCTTGCGGCGCCTCACCGAAGCGGACTCGCCGACCTTGTATGAAATGAGCTCGTATGGGCCGGTGCCGGGCGTCTTGGTCATGTCGGCACCGTCCTTGTCGAAGTTGCGGTGGACGATGATGGCGGGATAGTCCGCGAAGCCCGGGATGATGGTGACGTCGGACTGACCGCATTTCAGCTTCACCGTATGGTCGTCGACCTTGGTGATGGCGCCTGCGATGGCCTTCTTGGTGGCGGGGTCGATCAGCGTGGCCATGCGGCCGGCCATCGAATTACCCTCGGCTGCCTTGTCGCACCAGCGCTCGATGTTGAAGACGATGTCGTCGGCGTTGAGCTCGTCGCCGTTCGACCACTTCACGCCCTTGCGTACATGCAGCGTGTATTCGGTGGCGTCGTCGCTGACCTCCCAGCTCTCGACCAGATGACCCTCAAAGGTGAAGTCGGTGGTGTAGCGGATCATGTAGTCGTTGCACTGGCGCAGCACGTTGGCCATTTCCGACCAGTCCCACAAGCGGGGATCCTTCATGTCCTTGATGATCATCTGCATCTTCAGGATGCCGCCCTTCTTGCCCGGCTCCTGGGCAGCGGCCTGGACCGGCGAGAGGCCGATCATTGAATAGGCGAACGCCGTGGAGGCGCCCATCGCGCTCGCCATGGCAAGGAACTCGCGGCGATCCATGCCACCGTTCCTGACTTCGTCCGCATAGCTTTCGATGGCTGCCGGGACGCGGTCACCGTTGCTCTTGAAAATCGTCATTGTGATTCTCCGGTTTGGGCTTTCCGCCCGTTACATTCCCCTTGCGTGGGGGATGTTAGAGGCGATGCAAAAATCCCGGAAGGGCTTGAGCCCAAGCAAACCGCCGAAAACCGGCGGATAAGACCTAAAAAAACGATGCCATTGGCGTGTCAAATTTTGAGTTTGGAAAATTCACCGACTGGGAGAACAGCGCTAAGCGCCATCCTCCTGCGCCCGCTGAAGAATCCATTCCCGCACCGTGCGCGCGATGGTTCCCTTCGAAAGCTGGTTCTCGGTGAGGTAGTAGTTCCACGGGCTCGGCGGCCGGACGGGGAACGGTTCGACGAGCAGCCCCCGTCGGAGATAGGCGTGGGCAAGCGAGCGCTGGGTCGCGACGAGCCCTGCCCCCATGGCGGCCAGTTCGAGCGCGATGTTGGAAGCGTTGGTCGTCAGGCCCTTGTCGTAGTCTTCCATGTCGACGCCCAGCGCCGACGTGACGACCTGCCAGTATTCCTGGCGGCCATGCACGAAGATCCAGTCGACCTTGAGGATATCTTCGGGCGCCTTCAGCGCATCCTCGCCCTCCAGCAGAGCCGGAGCGCACAGCAGAACCAGTTCGTCGTTCCACAGTGGGATGCCGGCGGGCGGACGGTCGTCGAAACGCCGTGTGGAAATGGTGATGTCGGCGATCTGCTCGCTGAGGTCCTCCCAGATCGTGCCGTGAAGCACGATCTCGATTTCGGGATGCTTCTTGCGGAAGGCGGCCATGCAGCCGGCCAGCCAGTTCTCCGCCAGGCTCATCGGGCAGGAGACGACCACCGTGCGGTTGCGCGACGAGGTCACGATCGCCTCCGTGGCCTGGTCGATCTGATCGAGCGCCTGACGCAACGTCGGCAGGAACGCCTCGCCCATTTCGGTGAGCTTGAGACTGCGCGGATAACGGATGAACAATTGCCGCCCAATATAATGTTCGAGCGCACGGACATGCGTGCTGACGGCCGCCTGCGTGTATCCGAGTTCCTTGGCGGCCATGGTGAAGCTGAGATGCCGGGCCGAACTCTCAAAGGACCGGATATAGTTCAAGGGGGGTGGCGGCTTCATCGCTAACTCCTGCAACACGCATGCGCTAGCTATCCCACAGACGCGCCGCCGTTCAATCGTGCCTGATGGCAAGACGTGAATATTTTTGGCCAAAGCCGCCGAACTAATTGCGTGAAAGCACGATGGACCCAAATTAATGATGTCGTGACGCAGAGGGGAGTAATGCAAGTGGCTGTGCCGTCGCATCGGCGTGAAGGGCCTGACGCGAGTACCAGCGTTGCCATTCGCCTGGCCGATTTCGTGTTGCGGCGGCCGGCGGCCGTATTCCCGGTTCCTGTCCTGGAACAGGCGCGCTATCTGCTGCTCGACACGCTCGGAATTGCCATTGCGGCTGGTCCGATGGAAGCCGGCCGGATCGCCCGCGACACCGCCGCCCTTCTCTACGGCTCGGCCGATCCGCTGTATTCGGCGCGCATGCTTTTCGACGGTCGCCGCGCCAGCATCGCCGGAGCCGCCTATGCGGCCGCGACGCAGATCGACAATCTCGACGGCCACGACGGATACAGCCCGACCAAGGGCCATATCGGCGTTGCCGTCCTGCCCGCCCTGGCAGCGCTGGCCGAGGTGCTCCCCGACCTTAGCGGACCGGAGGCGCTGGCATCCCTCGTCGTCGGCTACGAAGTGGCCGGCCGGGCCGGCATCGCGCTGCATGCGACGGTGTCGGATTACCACACGTCGGGGGCCTGGAACGCGCTGGGCGTGGCCGCGGTGGCGGCAAGGCTGCGCCGGCTCAGCGACGGGCAATTCCGAGAGGCGCTTGGCATTGCCGAATATCACGGCCCGCGCAGCCAGATGATGCGCGAGATCGCCACGCCGACGATGCTGCACGACGGCTCGGGCGTCGGCGCGCTGATCGGCCTGTCCGCCGCCGTTCTGGCCGAGCGCGGCTTTACCGGCGCGCCGGCGATCACGGTCGAGGCACCCGACGTCGCCCCGCATTGGCAGGATCTCGGCGCCTTCTGGCAGGTGCTGCACCAGTATGTGAAGCCCTACCCGATCTGCCGCTGGGCGCATGCGGCAATTGACGCGACGCGCGGGCTCTGCATGGCACATCATCTGGCGCCGTCCGACATCGGCCACGTCGAGGTCAACAGTTTCCACTACGCCGCAACGCTGTTCGGCGGCATGCCGGACACGACCTCGAAGGCGCAGTACAGCCTGCGCTTCGCCGTCGCGACCTTCATCGTCCATGGCCGCATCGGACTGGAACATATCTCCGGCAGCGGGCTCGAGGATGCCGCTGTCGCGGACATGCTGGGCCGTATCACCGTCTCGGAATCGGAGCGCCACAGCGCCCGCTTTCCGGCAGGCCGCTGGGCCGACGTGACGATCACGACCAGCGATGGGCGGATGCTTGCTTCCGGCGACGTCCACGCGCGCGGCGGACCGGAGGCGCCGCTGACACACGCTGAAATCGAGGCCAAGTACATGGAGTTCGCGGCGCCGGTGCTGGGACAAGGCCGCGCCAGCGCGATCCGCAACGCAGTCCTGTCGCTCACCGACCCGGACAGTCGCTTCTTTGATCTTTCGGTGTTGCTCTACGATCCTCCGGTGATCAGTACGATGCTCCAGCGGCCAGCGTGGTAGGCTAGATGCCGCTCCGGCTTCTGAAATACGGTCTCAGCAGGGACTATCCGGTCAGCGGCGACATTCCCGCAACGCCGGACCTCAAGCCATCCTACGATGTCGTCATTGTCGGGGGCGGCGGCCACGGATTGTCGTGCGCGCATCACCTGTCGAAATACCACGGCATAAGCAGCGTCGCGGTGATCGAGAAGGGCTACCTCGCCGGCGGCAACACGGCGCGAAACACGACCACGATCCGCTCGAACTACATCACACCGGAAGGCATCGCCTTCTACAAGGAAGCCGTGGAGCTGTTCGAGGGCCTGTCGCAGGAACTCGACTTCAACGTCATGTTTTCGCAGCGCGGCCAGCTGACCCTTGCGCATACGGAAGCGACGCTTCGCAGCTTCCATGCGCGCGCCGAGATGGGCAAGCACCTGGGCACGCGGACCGAAGTGGTCGACCAGAAGGCGGTCGAGAAGCTCGTGCCATCCCTCAACATGGACTATGGCGGCGCGCTCGAGATCCTTGGCGGGCTCTGGCATGCCGACGGCGGCACCGCGCGGCACGATGCGGTTGCCTGGGGTTATGCCGCGCAGGCGTCGCGGCGCGGCGTCGAAATCCACCAGCGGACCGAAGTGGAAGGCTTCGAGGTCGTTGGCGACCGGGTCCAGGCCGTCAAGACCAACCGCGGCCGCATCACCTGCGGACATGTGCTGATCGCGACGGGCGGGATGAACTACGACGTGGCGCTGATGGCCGGGGTCGAGCTTCCCATCCGCTGTTATCCGCTGCAGGCCATGGTGACGCAGCCGCTGAAGCCCTGGCTACACACGCTGGTCTCCTCCGTCTCGCTGCACACCTATCTCGTGCAGTCCTCGCGCGGCGAGGTCGTCATCGGCGGCAGCTCCGATCCCTACCAGCTCTATTCCACCCGTTCGACGCTCGACATGAAGGAGCACCTCGCCGAAGGCGCCGTGCACCTCTTCCCGTTCCTGCAGGGCGTGCGGCTGCTCAGGCAATGGGCAGGGATCACCGACATGACGCCGGACTACAGCCCGATCATGGGTGCCAGCCCACTCGAAAATCTATGGCTCGATTGCGGCTGGGGCACATGGGGCTTCAAGGCAACGCCGGTCGCCGGCAAGCGGATGGCGGAGACCATCGCCGAGGGCCGCGTGCCCGACATCCTGAGGCCGTTCGCGCTGGAGCGTTTCGAGACCTTCCGGCTGCTCAACGAAATGGGCGCTACGGCGGCCAGTCATTGACCATGAAACGCCACTGACCATGAAGATTCTGACCTGCCCGATGAACGGCCCGCGCAACATAGACGAGTTCCAATCCTTCGGTCCCGTCCGCGCGGAGCCGGACCCGGATCGGACCGCCGACGCGGACTGGTCGCGACACCTGTTCCGCGCCGAGAACCGTAGGGGCATCGTGATCGAATGGTGGCGGCACGTGCCGAGCAATTATTTCTTCCTGGCCGAGCGCGACCTCGTCTCCAACGAGATCATCCGCACTTTCGACGCTTCCGAACGTCGGGCTCAACCATGAACCGGCTAGCTGAGCCCTGGGGAAGCCGGATCGACCGAAGCCGTCCCATCCGCTTCACTTTCGAGGGCAAGAATTTTGAAGGCTATGCCGGCGACAGCATCGCCAGCGCGCTTGCTGCCTCCGGACAATGGGTGCTGTCGCGTTCCTTCAAATACCATCGGCCGCGCGGCATCCTCTCAATGACGGGCGCGGACGCCAATACGCTGGTGCAACTGCCGTTCGAGCCGAACGTCGCCGCCGACCGCACGCCGATCAGCGCGGGGCTTCGGGTCAGCGCCCAGAACGTCAACGGATCGCTCGAACGCGACCGCGATGCGATCATCGACAGGCTCGGACGCTTTCTGCCGGTCGGTTTCTACTACCGCACCTTCATGGGACCACGCCGCGACAGCTGGCTGAAATTCTGGGAGCCAATGATCCGCCGCAAGGCCGGGCTCGGCGTGGTCGACACCGCGGCCCCATACCGGCATTTCGACAAGACGCACCTGCACTGCGACATCCTCGTGGTCGGTGCCGGTCCGGCCGGACTGAACGCCGCGATCACTGCCGCCGAGGGTGGCGCCGATGTCGTGCTCTGCGACGAGAATCCGGAGATCGGCGGATCGCTGACCTATGGCCGGCATGATCCGGCCATGCTTGCCGACCTGTCCTCCAGGCTTCGGGCGCTGCCCAATCTGCGCCTGCTGACCGGGACCGTCTGCAACGGATGGTATGAGGACAACTGGCTGCCGCTGATCCAGGGCGACCGGCTCCATCGCACACGGGCGCGCGCGGTAATCCTGGCCACAGGCTCCATCGAGCAGCCCGCCATCTTCCGCAACAACGACCTGCCGGGAATCATGCTGTGCAGTGCCGCGCAGCGGCTGATCCGCCATTATGGCGTGCGCCCCGGACAAAAGGCAGTGGTGCTGGCAACAAGCGACGAAGGCTATGGCGTGGCGCTCGATCTGGTCGAGGCCGGTGTCTCGGTCATGCTGGTCGCCGATCCGAGATCCGGCGGCGAGGCCGGCGCCTTCGAAGCCGAGTTGCACGGCAAGGGCGTGGCCATCCAGAAGGCCGCGACGATCGAGGCCGCCGAGGGGACGGCGGGAAATCGCCACCTTGCCCGCGTTCGCTTCGACGGGCGCTGGATCGAGTGCGACCTGCTGGCTGTCTCGGCCGGCCAGGTGCCTGCATGGCAGCTGCCTTGCCAGGCTGGAGCGAAGGTCGGCTATGACGCCGCTACCGGATCGATGACGCTCACTCGCCCGAAAGCGCCGATCTACTTTGCCGGTTCCGTTGCCGGAGACAACGATCTGCGGGGCGCGATTGCCGGCGGTCGCCGGGTGGCCGCCGCCGCGCTTTCGCGGCTCGGCCAGGCAGTCGGAGAGGACAGCCCCCCTACCAGGCCGACGGCCACCAGTCCGGTCCATGTGCAGCCGATCGTCGCCAATCCAAAGGGGCGCGATTTCGTCGATTTCGACGAGGACCTGCAGGTCAAGGATCTGCAGAACGCGGTCAAGGAAGGTTATCGCGAGATCGAGCTCGTCAAGCGCTTCACCACCGTCGGCATGGGTCCGAGCCAGGGCCGCCATTCGGCCCTGGCGACGGCAAGGATCGTCGCCGAGGCGACCAGCCGGACGGTTGGCGAGGTCGGCGTCACCACCGCACGGCCGCCGGTCGGGCCGGAGACGCTGGGTGTGCTTGCCGGCCATCATGAGCCTCTCGAACGGCGCACGGCGTTGCATGCAAGGCACCTCGCGCTCAACGCCGTGATGAAGCCGGTCGGCGCCTGGTGGCGGCCGTATTTCTATGGCGATGCCAGTGAGACGGAAAAGGCGATCCGCGACGAGATCATGGCGGTGCGCGAAGGCGTCGGCCTGCTGGACGTCTCGACGCTCGGCAAGCTGGAGCTGCGTGGGCCGGATGCCGGCGCATTCCTCGACCGCCTTTACACCATGGCGCATGCCAACCAGCCGGTCGGGCGCGTCCGCTATTGCCTGATGCTCAACGAGATGGGTTCGGTGGTCGATGACGGCGTCGCCTGCCGCATGGCGGAAGACCGGTTCTATGTGACGGCCACCACCGGTGCGGTCGCGCGTGTCTATGCCGACATGCTGTTCTGGAACGCGCAATGGCGCTTGCGGGTCGATGTCCTCAATCTCACCGGCGCGTTCTCCGGCTTGAATGTCACCGGGCCCAAAGCCAGGTCCGTGCTTCAGGCGCTGGAAAGCGACATCGATTTCGGCCGCGAGGCCTTCCCCTATCTCAGCGGCCGCGAAGGCGTTGTCGCCGGCGTGCCGGTGCGGGTGATGCGGATTGGCTTCACCGGCGAGCTGAGCTACGAACTGCACTGTCCGTCGAGCCTCGCGCCCGCCCTGTGGGACGCGGTGATCGCCGCCGGCAAGCCGCATGGCCTCAAGCCCTACGGTCTGGAGGCATCGCGCATCCTTCGCCTGGAGAAAGGCCACATCCTGATCGGCCAGGACACCGATGCGATCACCGCGCCGGACGAACTGGGTTTCGGCTGGGCGGTCTCGAAGAAGAAGCCGTTCTTCGTCGGCAAACGGTCGATCGAAATGCGCGCAAGGCTGGGCCAGTCGCGCAAGCTCGTCGGCCTGCGATTTCCGGCCGATGCCAGGAACATACCCGGTGAAAGCTGCCTCGTGCTGCGCGGCACTACTCCCGTCGGACAGATTACCTCGGTCGGCTTCTCGCCGACGCTCGGCTGCGCCATCGCGCTCGCCTACGTCCATGTCGACGACTCCACGGAAGGAAGCCAGGTGACGGTGAAATGCCGGAATGGCCAGCTGGTCGAAGTACCGGTGGTCGCTCATGCCTTCTTTGATTCCGCGAATGCACGGCAGGAGATGTAAATGGCAGCATCCCCTGTGTTTCCGTTCATGCCGGGTGGTGCCGCGGACGGCACGAGGCTGCCTTCCGGCGCGGTGATGCTGACCGATCTCACGGGCAGCCTTCGCTTCGGCCTCAAAGGCGGCGGCAGCGCCGGCTGGCTCGTGTCGCGAGGCGTGCCCTTGCCTGCAGTCAATCGCATCGGCAGTTGGCGCGGCACACGCGTGCTGCGCCTCGGCAACGAAGATATCCTGTTGCTGGCAGAAGGACCCGACAGCGCGCTCGCCGAGCTTGCAAACACTTGGCATGGCGCAACTGCGCCAAAGGGCTATTCATCGTGGCGCGAGGAGGGCTGGGCGTGGATGCGCCTCTCAGGCCCGCAGGCGCCGCAAGCGATGGAGCGGCTATGCGCGCTTGATCTCAGAGCCGATAAATTCAGCGCCGAGGACATTGCGCAGACGCGTGTTGGCAACATCGAGGCCGTTATGGTCCGCTCGCAGGCGGGTTTCGATGTACTGTTCGACGTCACCGCGTCGGCGTACTTCGCCAGAACTGTAACGGCGGCGGCCAGGCACTGCACAGATTTGCTGATCGATACGGAAGGACACATATGACCCGCCCGCAAGGAACCATCGCACCGATCCTGACGCCGTTCGAAGACGACGGTCGCATCGCGCGCGACCTCTGGGTATCCCACGCCAAATGGGTGCTGGACCAGGGAGCGCATTTCCTGTCGCCGTTCGGCACCACGGGCGAGGCGCTGTCAGTCTCGCTGCGCGAGCGCATGCAGGCCCTGGAGTGGCTGATCGAGGCCGGTATTTCGCCCGGCCGGCTGATGCCCGGAACCGGCGTCACCGCGCTGCCCGAAACCGTCGAGCTGTCGACCCATGCGGTCGGGCTCGGCTGCGCTGGAGTGATGGTGCTGCCGTCGTTCTTCTACACTGCTGTCGGCGACAACGGCCAAGCCCGCTACTACGGCGAACTGATCGAGCGGGTGGCGAACCCGGCAATGAAGATGATCCTCTATCACATCCCGCAAAATTCCGGCGTGCCGGTGAGCCCGGCCTTGACCGCCCGGCTGAACGAGGCGTTTCCCGACACCGTCGTGGCTTACAAGGACAGCGCCGGCGACTGGAACAACACGGCGGCAGTGATTGCCGCCGCACCCAAGGTCGCGGTCTTCCCGAGTTCGGAAGCGCAGCTGACCAAGGGGCTTGCCGGCGGCGCGGCGGGCTGCATCTCGGCGACCGTCAACCTCAATGCCGCGGCCATCCGGGCCCTCTACGATCGTACGATGGCCGGAGAGGACGTTGCCGAGGCGGATGCGGCGATCAAGGCGTTCCGCAAGATCATCCAGGATGCCGGTCTCATTCCGGCGATGAAGGCCGTGCTGGCGGTGCGTTCCGGCGACAAGCGTTGGCTGAACCTGCGAGCGCCGCATGAGAATGCAACGCTCGAAAGCGGCGAGAAGCTGCTTGCCGCGCTCGGTCCTTCGGCCGACCACATTGGCCGGAGCTGAGCGCGGCATCATGTCGGCTGATCCATCCGTCATCCTGCACACCGACCGGCCGGCCGCGGCGCTGGCCGTGCTCAAGGAGACCCATCCGGATCTGACTGTCCATGGCTGCGACAGCTATGCCGCCCTGCCCGAGCTGATCGGGCGCGTGGCGGCGGAAGTGGTTTACTCCGTTCGCTTCGACGGCACGCCGCGATATCCGCGCCAGGCACTTGTCGAAAGCCCGACCGTGAAATGGGTATCGGTCGGCGGCTCCGGCACGGATCATCTCGGGCGTTGGGACCCGGAGCGGCTCACGGTGACGAATGCGGCAGGCGTTGCCGCCGGCATGCTGGCGGAATACGTGCTCGGCGCCATGCTGTCCTTCTCGCTCGATCTGCGCGGTTTCGAACGCCGCCAGCAGGCTCGCGTCTGGGGCGGCGGCCGCGTCGAGCCCATCGAAGGCAAGACGGTTCTCATCATTGGCCTTGGCAAGACGGGGACAGCCGTCGCCAGCCGCGCACAGGTGATGGGCATGCACACGCTCGGCGTCCGCGCGCGACCGAAAGCCGTGCCTTGCCTCGACGAGGTGCATGGGCCGGATGCCCTGCTGCCCTTGCTTGGGCGCGCCGATTTCATCGTCTGCTGCGTCCCGCTGCTGCCCAGCACGCGCGGTCTGCTCGGCACGGCCGCCTTCGCCGCGATGAAGCGTTCCGCCGTGCTCATCGACATCTCGCGCGGCGGCGTCCTCGACGAGGCGGCGCTGCTCGCGGCCCTTGACGGCAAGCAGATCAAGGGCGCGGCGCTGGATGTCTTTGCGACCGAGCCGCTGCCGGCGGACCATCGTCTATGGGCCTACGACAACGTCGCCATCACGCCGCATTGCGCGGCGGTCTACGACGGCTGGGACATCAAGTCGGTGCGCATGTTCGCCGACAACCTGAAGCGTTACCGCAGCGGCGAGCCGCTTGAGAATGTCGTCAGTCCGGAACGCGGTTACTGAAACCGAGAGGAAAGCAATCTCATGACACAGGACAGGCGCGGCGGTGGCCGCAGGGCGAAGGTCGGACGCGGCGGCGGCGGCATCGCGCAACTGCCCTGGCAGCACGTGGAGAACCCCTATCCGCCCATGCAGCTCCTCGAAGAGGAGCGGATGGAGCGGCTGCACGAAACGTCGATGCGCATCCTGTCGGAACTCGGCATCCGCGTCATGAGCGAGCGGGTGATGGACCTGTTTGCGGCGGCGGGCGCCATAGTAGACCGCGAGAGCAAGACCATCCGGATCGACGAAAGCCTGGTGACCGAAGCGCTGCGGAGGGTTCCATCTTCCTTCACACTGACCAGCCGCAATCCCGACAAGCAGGTGCATCTTGGCGGCAACTCGCTGGTCTTCGGGCTGGTCGCCGGCCCGCCCAATGTCCATGACCGCATCAATGGCCGCCGCCAGGGCAATCTTGCCGACTACCAGAACTTCATCCGGCTGGCGCACCACTTCAACGCCATCCACATCATCGGCAACCAGGTCGTGGCGCCGATGGAGCTGCCGGCCAATTCGCGCCATCTGGACACCTACTACGCCAACCTGACGCTCAGCGATCTCAGCTTCCATTGCACGGCAATCGGCCGCGCCAGAGCGATGGACGGCATCAACATGATGGCGATCGCACGCGGCATCAGCGTCGAGGAAATGCGCGCCTCGCCTGGCGTGACGACCATCATATCGATCAACTCGCCGCGGTTGTTCGATGACGCGATGGCAGAAGGCCTGATCGCGATGGCCGAGCACGGCCAGCCGGTGACCGTCACGCCCTTCACGCTGATGGGCGCGATGACGCCGGTCACGCTGGCGGCGGCCCTCTGCCAGCAGAATGCCGAAGCGCTGTTCGGCGTGGCGCTGACCCAGCTGGTCAACCCGGGCACGCCGGTGATGTATGGCGCCTTCACCTCCAACGTCGACATGAAATCGGGCGCGCCGGCCTTCGGCACGCCCGAGAATGCCAAGGCCAACATCATCGCCGGTCAGCTGGCGCGGCGCTATCATCTGCCCTACCGCACCTCCAACGCCAATGCGTCGAACGTGGTCGACCTGCAGGCCACCTACGAAACCGAGATGGCGACCTGGGGCGCGGTGCTCGGCGGCGCCAACCTGATCTACCATGCGGCGGGCTGGCTGGAGGGCGGGCTGACCGCTTCCTATGAGAAGCTCGTCCTCGATGTCGAGATCCTGCAGAACATGATGGAGTTCCTGCGGCCGCTGCCGTTCCAGGAGGACGATCTCGGTTTCGAGGCGATCAAGTCCGTGCCGGCCGGTGGTCATTTCTTTGGCGCCGAGCACACGATGTCGCGCTACACGACCGCCTTCTACCAGCCGATGCTGTCCAACTGGCAGAACCATGGTGCCTGGCAGGAAGCGGGCGGCAAGGATGCGCTCGAACGCGCCACCGAGCTTTGGCAGCAGGCGCTGCATGACTACGAGGAGCCGGTCATGGACGTTGCGGTCCGCGAGGAGCTCGACGCCTATGTCGCACGCCGCCGCGAGGAAATCGCCGCCAATCCGGAAGGCTGACGGCCGCATCCGCAGCTGAGCGACATAGCGCGCGAATGGAAATGCAACGAAAGCGAGGCAGGCCAGCGATTGCTACCGGCGGGTGCCGTCTATTTCCAGCTCGACGAGACGGATGTGCGGAACATCATCGCACATCCGCGCACCATGATCGGCTCGATGGCCTGCCGCATGGCATTCATCCACACCCGCCTGTGGGGCACTTTTCCGCGCGTGCTCGGCCACTATGCCCGCGACGTCGGGCTGTTCAGCCTGGACGAAGCGGTGCGTCGCATGACAGGTCTGCCTGCGCGGGAGTTCGGCATCGATCGGCACGGCGTATTGGCCGAAGGCAATTTCGCCGATCTTGTCATCTTCGACCCCGCGACGAACATCGACACCGCTACCTTCGAAGAGCCGCGTCAGCCCGCCGCCGGTATCGAGCATGTTTTCGTCAACGGCATATCCGTCTGGCGCGATGGCAAGGCGACCGGCGCACTGCCGGGCACGGTTCTCAAGCCGTCCGCGTCACCCAAAATCGTCAAGAGCGCGTGCAAATGCGGTGCTGATCACAGCGCTTCGTAGAGCCGGTCGACGGATTCCAGCGTGTAGGTGAACTCCACCGGCCTTGTGCAGCGCCAGCCGTCGAAGGGCTGTCCGGCCAGCGCCTTCAGCGCTTCGGGCATGCGCAGGATGCCACCGCCGTAAAGGCGGTTGGCCATGTCGAGCATGCCAGTGCGGTGCATCGCCTCGGTCATGCTGCCGCAGGCATCCTTGACCAGCCAGACCCTGAACCCCTGATAGACCGCGTCGAAGACACTCTCGGTGACGCAGCTGTCAGTCAGCACGCCGGTGACCATCAGGTTTTCGACCTTGAGTGAGGCAAGACGTTGCGCAAGATCCGTCCTGCGGAAGACGCTCGGCCAGTGCTTGTGGATGACGATGTCGCCAGCCAGCGGCGCGACCTCGGCGCAGATATCAGCGCCGGTGCTGCCCGCCACGGCCGAGCGAAATTCCTCGGTCAGCATCTCCTCCCGCCTTGCGTAGCCCTTGCGCTCTTCCGGCTTGACCCAGGCCTGGGCGTGGATGACGGGCATGCCTGCCGCGCGTGCCGCGGCGATCAAGCGGGCGGCGTTGGCGAGCATCGCGTCATAGCCGACAACCGGCCAGGCAGCGCCGGGGCGGTATTCGTTCTGCAGATCGATGGCGAGCAGAGCCGATTTGGCTGGATTCATGGATGTCCTCGGTCGAAGCCCGTGACGAAACGGAAAAGCAGACGGATCGCCTGGTCGAGATCGGCGATGTCCATGCTCTCATGCGGATTGTGGCTACCGTTCTCGTTGCGCACGAACAGCATGGCGCTTGGGATATTCGCCGCGGCAAAAGTGGCGGCGTCGTGCCCGGCCCCACTCGGCACATGGGGTACGCGCATCTGCAGATCGCCGGCGGCACGGTCGAATGCGGCGATCAGCGCCGGCGACATGGTTGCCGGCTCCCAGGTGAAGCGTGGCCCGGCTTCGAACACCACTCCGCGTTTGACCCCGACCTCGGCGAAGAGCACGTGAAGCCGCGTTTCGATCCGCTCCAGCACGGCGGCATTGGCGCTGCGTACATCGAGCGTGAAGCGAAGTTCGCCCAGCACGCGGCTGCCGCCATGCTGGCTCGGATCGGATTCCACCCGCCCAAAGGTGATGGTGGCCTCGTGGCCCTCGCGCTCGAGCGCGTCCCACTCCGCTTCGAGGCCGGCGGCCAGATCGGTAAAGCCGAGCACGCTGTCGTGCCTGGCAAAGCGCGGCTCGGCGCCGGAATGGCCGTAGGCGCCGAGGCAGGCGGCATCGACATAGCGAAAGCCGCCGGCAATCCCGGTGACGATGCCGGCCGGCACGCCGGCGGCCACTAGGCGCGGGCCTTGCTCGATATGCACTTCTACGAAGGCCGCGATGCGGCTGGCTTCGATGCCGGCAACGCCGCGGCCGACCGCGCCGGGATCGAAGCCTTCCTCGCGCATATGCTCAGCCAACGTTCGGCCGCTATCGGATCGCCTGGCTTCGAGCGCCTGCGGCTCGAGCAGGCCGAGAGCGGCCTGGCTTCCGGGATAGGAGAGAGGAAACCACACCGCTTCCTCGGCGCGCGTCGCCAGCAAGATGAGATCACGTGACGGGCGCGTACCCTGAGCGACAAACTCGGCGATCACCGCAAGCCCAGCCACGACACCGGCGGCGCCATCGAAATTGCCGCCATGCGGCACGCTGTCGAGATGTGAGCCGATGACGATTGCCGGCAGATCGGCGTTACTTCCGGCGAGCGTCAGATAGAGATTGCCGGCGGCATCGATGCGCGCCTTGGCGCCGAGTTTTTCAGCCTCCTCCCGGGCCAGTTGATGGGCAAAACGCTCGCCCGAACCGTAGGCGACGCGGGTTATGCCCGGTGCGTCGGCGGTGGCCTCCGCCAGCGCGTCCAGCACGCGCCCAGCAAGAGCGCCACCCATCGTCAGGCCGGTGGCTGTCACGACGCCGACACCTGCTGAGCGCTCCGCAGCCGTTGCGGCGTGAGATCGGTGAGCGCGACACCTTGCCTGGCGACATCGTCCGGAAGGCCGCCGCCGCCGATCAGGCTGGCGCAGACGCGCGACAAAGCGGGCGAGGTCTTGATACCGTAGCCGCCCTGCCCGACCAGCCAGACGAAATCCGGAACCGCGTCATCGGGTCCGACAACCGGCGATCCGTCAGCGACGAAGGTCCTGAGGCCCGCCCATGAACGCGACACGCGCTGCACCTCGATCGTCGTCGCCTTTTCGAGACGCTCGGCGCCGATGGCGACATCCATATCCTCGGCATAGGCATCCATCGGCGCCGACGGCGTCGCATCCGCCGGCGAGACGAACAATTGGCCCGCATCCGGCTTGAAATAGAATTCGGCACCGACATCGTTGACCAGCGGCCAGTCGGTGATGTCGACACCGGCGGGTGCTGGAATGTTGAAGGCGGTGCGGCGCTTGGGTTGCAGGCCGATCGCGCGCACGCCGGCCATGACAGCGATCTCGTCGCCCCAGGCGCCGGCGGCATTGACGAGCGTTGGTGCAAGGAACGTTCCCGCCTGCGTCTCCACACGCCATTGGCCGCCTTGCCGGCCGATATCCTTCACGCCGGCATTGGTGACGGCCCGGGCGCCGCGCGCACGGGCACCGCGCAGATAGCCCTGGTGCAGGCCGTTCACGTCGATATCCATCGAATGCGGTTCGATGTATGCGCCGGCGAGATAGTCAGCGCGCAGCACCGGCACGCGCGCGATTGCCTCGGCGGGCGTCATGGCGACGATCGAGGGAACCAGGGCCTGGGCGGCCTCCAGATCCTGTGCCAAGAGCTCGAGTTGATCGGCGCGCGCCACCGTGATCATGCCGCGCTTGCTGAGCAGCGGGTAGTCCGAGAAGCCGGTGGGCGGTTGGATCATGAACGCCCGGCTTGCCAGCACGATCCGACGGATGACGCCGTTGCCGTAATTTTCGGTGAAACTCGCCGCCGAGCGGCCGGTGGTGTGGTAGCCGCAATGGCTTTCCCGCTCGAGCAGGACCACCTTGGCCGAACGGGAGATCTCAAAGGCGGCGCCGGCGCCGGCAATGCCGCCGCCAATGATGATCACGTCGGTTTCCTCGACGGCTTTCATATAAGCTTATCCTTCAACATGGCTGCACCGGCTTCGCTACGCGGCACCGGAGGCGCTTCCCCCAGGCGTCCGCGTCGGGCGCGGTCGCGAGCGCCGCGGCCCTCGGCGAGATTATCGGCCAGCGAGTTCTGCAGCGCACAGTCCTCCAAGGCCAGATCGATCACCGCAGGGACCGGTTTGCCCGCCATCTCGATGCCCTTCAGCCGTGCCCACACGGCACGGCGCTTGCGCACCTGATGCGACTGCAGGTCGCCGAGCTCGGCAAAGCTGGTCTCGCGCTTGATCGCCAGTGCGCCGGCGGCAACGGCGGCATCGAACAGCTCCAGCCCCCGCCGGGTGCGCACGATGATGCCGTTGAGCGCTTCGTCGTCGACCGCCGGCCCGCCATTCAGCCAGGCATCCGAAGCGACAATGTCGGCCACCTGGCCGATCGCGTCGGGGCAGATCTTGCAGCGCGGCTGGATCATCCACTTGTCTTCGTCTTCCCATAGCTGCCGGTAGGTGAGTTCGAAGGCGCGGCCATCCCTCGTCTCGATCCGGTTGAGCCCGGGATTGCCATGCCCCCTGTAGCGGAACAGGGCAAGTTCTTCCTCGCCGATACCGAAGCGCTGCAGCACCTGCTCCGATTTCGACAGGTCCGAGGCGCCGCCGCAGACGAAGGCCAGGGCATAGCGCATCAAATCATCGACACGGGCATCAAGCCGCGCCAGGTTGCGCACGGCGGTGATGTCACAGGGCTTGGCGATCAGCGCAAAGGGCTCGCCGCGGTCGAGGATCTCGCCGAAATCCGCCAGCGGCGCCACCGGGCCATAGCGCGACCCGGCGCCTTCGAGGACCGAAGCCGCGTCGAAGCTCAGGCGCTGCTCGCTGCGCATCGGCGCTGACCGCGACGCGGCGACGTGCAAGATGAATTTGACGCGACCGGAGCTCAGCAAGAACTGGCCAAGCGCCGTCAGCACGCCGCCACTCGACGCTTGAAACCGCACCGTCGGGTCCAGCGCATGGCCGAGGACCAGCCGTTCGGCGGGTCCCCAGACGGTGTCTTGCACAGCCGCATTGTTTGTTTGCGCCTGATCCGGACCGGCGATCCGCGTCCCCGGGCAAACGGCGTTGATGCGCATCAGGGTCGGCCGGTCGAGTGCCTGCCGGGCAAGCGGGCGCAGGCGACCTTCAGGTGTCATGACCATCTCGACCGCGCCGGGCCCGGCAAGCGAAGGGCACAGCCCACAGCCGATGCACAGGCCGTTCTCGACGATCTCGCCCAGCGACAAGGGAGTGGTCGGATGCGCCGTCATGCCTTGCATTCGACTGGCTGGGTCGCGGGCCATCTGAACCTCGACATCAGACCTGCTCGGCGATCAGGCGATACTGGTCCGGGCGGCGATAGAGGGCGAAGTCGAAGTTCACCTTCCGGCATGTCGCGATCAAGTCCAGATCGGCGCGATGGACGATCACCTCGTCACCGAGCGAAAGCGCCTGCGCGGCGATCTCGCCGGTCGGTGCGATGATGCAGGAACCACCGATCAGCGCCTGGCCGTCCTCGACCCCAGCCTTGGCGGCGGCCGCCACCCACAGCGTGTTCTGATAGGCGCCGGCCTGCATCGGCAGATGGTTGTGGAACATGCGCAGATGCGCCAGTGCCGGCGCCTCGTCGAGCAGCAGCGGCGTGTTGTAGCCGATGAGCACGACCTCGGCGCCATTCAGGCATAGCATCCGGTAGGTTTCCGGCCAGCGGCGATCGTTGCAGATGGCGAGACCCACACGCACGCCGCGATAGTCGAAGACCGGAAAGCCGAGATTGCCGGGCTCGAAATAGCGCCGCTCCAGATGCGTGGTCGTGCCCTCTTCCGGTTCGCTCGACCCCGGCACATGCATCTTGCGGTAGCGGCCGATGAAATCGCCATCCGGGCCGACGAGGTCCATGGTGTTGAAGCGGCGTGTGCGGCCGTCTTCGCGCACGAGTTCGCAGTAGCCGAGCGCGAAGCCGATCTTCAGGCGGGCGGCGGCGGCGTAGAGCCGCTGTGTTTCCGACCCCGGCATGGCGCGTTCGAAGAAGGTCTCGATCTCGGCGGTATCGTCGATGCGCCAGCGCGGAAAGAACGTCGTCAGCGCCATTTCAGGGAACACCGCGAGCTCGGCTCCGGCAGCTGCCGCCGTCTCCAGCAAATGGACAAGGCGGCCGACCGTCTCGGCGCGCGAGGCGCTGCGCTGGATAGGCCCGGTCTGGCAGACCGCGATGGTCAGGCATCTAGCCATGGGGTCGTCTCCTCGACAGGTTTTCCGGAATGAGCGGGATCGGCGACGGTACGTGGCAGGAACTGTCCGAAACCCGGCTGCACCTGCAGCACGCCGTCGGCAATCACGGCCGCGCCCCGCACCAGGACGGTGGTCGGCTTGCCGGTCACGATTCTGCCCTCGTAGGGCGTGAAGTCGACGCGCGAATGCAGGGCCGCATGGCCGAGCGTCCAACGTGCCTTGGGATCCCACAGCGCCAGATCGGCGTCGAGGCCAACGGCGATCCTGCCCTTGGCGTGTGCGAGCCCATAGACCGTTGCGGCATTGCGCGAGGTGAGATCGAGATAGCGGCCAAGCGTCAACCGGCCGGTCAGCAGCCCCTCCGAGAACAGCAGCGGCAGCCGCGTTTCAATGCCGGGGATGCCGCTCAGCGTGGTGTTGAAGCCAGGCGTTTCCGCCCTGCCGATCTTGTCGGCGAAAAAATAGGGAGAATGATCGGAGGACCACAGATCGATGCCGCCATCGATCAGAGCCTGCCACAAATGCTGCTGGCTGCGCGGCGAACGAGGCGGCGGCGAAAAGACGAAACGCGCGGCGTCCCTGGCCGGACGGTCGAGATCAGCCGCACTGAGAAACAGATATTGCGGACAGGTCTCGGCGACCACATCGACGCCCCGGGTGCGTGCCCGTGCGATCTCCTCGGCCGATTGCCAGGAGGAGACATGGACGATGGTCATGCGCGCGCCGGTCATTTCCGCGAAGGCCAAGGCGCGATGCGTGGCCTCGCGCTCCATCGTCTCGCTGTGGGCGACGACATGGTAGCGCATGTCGGTGCGGCCGAGATCGATCAGGCGCTGGCGGGTGCGGCGGATGGCGGCGTCGTTCTCGGCATGGACCATGACGATCCAGCCAAGGCCGCGCGCGGCGTCCAGTATGTCGAAGAAGAGATCGTCGTCGACCGCGAAACCCTGATAGGTCATGAACAGCTTGACCGAGGCGATGCCGCGCGTTGCCAGCAAGGAAAGCTGCGCCTTGACATCAGCGCCCGTGCCCATGGTCACCACGGCGTGCAGTCCATAGTCGATCACCGCGCGGCCCGCGGCGCGATCGAGCGCACGATCCACCGCATCGACGGTCGACATATCAGGGCCGGGCATGCCGAACGGAACGATGCAGGTCGTGCCCCCGAACGCGGCCGAGATGGTGCCGGACTCGAAATCGTCGGCATTGCCCGCGCCACCCCAGACCGGCTGGTCGAGATGGCAATGGGCGTCGATACCGCCGGGCATGACCCAACGGCCGCCTGCGTCGAGCAGCGTCGCGCCCGTCAGCCCGCTGCCGATGGCTGCGATACGGCCTTCATCGATGCCGATGTCGCATTCGGTCCAGTCGTCGTCGAGGGCAACGCGTCCACCTCTGATCACCAGTTCATGCATTGGTTTTGCCGCCCCCTTCGCGGATCGGCCTCCTAGCCAACAGCCGCCGTCACCATGATCTCGACGCGATATTGGTCGCCGGCAAGGCGCGCCTCCACGGTTGCGCGAACGGGCATCGCGCTCCTGTCGATCCAGGCGTCCCACGCCGTGTTCATCATGTCGAAATCTGCGATGTCGCGAAGCCATATCTGGGCGCTCAAGAGCTTGGTCTTGTCACTGCCGGCCTTGGCCAGACAGGCATCGATCTTGGCGAGGATTTGCTTCGCTTGCGCCGTGGTGTCGCCGGAAAGATCGTCGGCGGTCAGACCGGCCAGGTAGACGGTACCGTTGTAGCGCAGCACACGGCAGAAGCGTTGGCCGTTCTCGAGACGTTCGATCGTCATGCAGGTTCTCCCAATGGCGGATTTCGGTTTCGGCAGGTTGGCCATGGTATGGAGGAGACAAAACGACTGTAAAGCCCGACAGACGGCGAGGCGCTGCTTTCCGCAATCTTGATGGCCAAAAAAATTGACGCCATAGCCGTGTCAATCTTCGTTTGTGACACGCCTGGCTCGGTGTAGCTTCGGTCGGGGAGAGCAGCAGCCGCTGATCAACGGCACTGCCAAGGGGAGCCGTCGCAATGCATGAAAGTCCTGCGTCGGTCATCGGCCCCGCTTCCGATTCCCGATGCGTCGCGTAGCCGGCTGACGGCGGCATCGATGGGGCCGATCGCTCAATATCTGAGGGGCTTCTGGCGGAACGCGGAGCGCTCGCGCGCCTTGCTGCCGATCATGGCCAGCATCTGTCTCGCCTGCATCGGCAGCGCCATGCTGACCACCGCCGTGTCGTTCTACCTTGGCAAACCCGGTATCGCCCCGGACGTGGTCCAGATCGTGCTGACAGCCTATCCAGTCGGCTTCCTGATCGGGTGCCTGATGACGCGTCCGCTGGTCGCCCGCTACGGCCATGAGCGAACATTCGTCGTGATCCTGGCAACCGCACTGCTGGCGGCCGCGGGCTTCGTCCTCACCGACTTCGTGCCGAGCTGGTTCTGCTTCCGGCTGCTCGGCGGCATGTCGATGGCCTCGATGTTCGTCGTCTGCGAAAGCTGGATCAATCTCTATGCCGAACAGCACAATCGCGGCGCGATGTTCTCGATCTATATGCTGACGACGGCGATAGCGGTGCTGCTCGGACAGATCCTGGTCGCGCTGGTGGGTCCGAAGTCGTCGCATCTGTTTTCCGTCGCCGCGGTCATGGTGCTGCTGGCGTTCGTGCCCAAAGTCGCCGGACTGCGCTGGCCCGCGCTGCCTTCGGTGCCGGCCGATCCGACGCCGACGACCGGAACAAAGGCCGCGCGGCTGGGGCCGCTGGCACTTTTCAAACTGGCGCCGGTGACGGTCGTCGCCATCTTCCAGGCCGGCATCACCAATATGAACATCTTCGTGCTGACGCCGATCTACGGGACGCAGATCGGATTGTCGGCATCGACCACGGTCTGGCTGGTCACCACGATAAGCATCGCCGGCATGCTGGCGCAGACGCCGGTCGGCTGGCTGTCGGACCGGTTTGACCGACGCGTGATGCTTTTGGTGCAAGGACTCGTGGCGGTGGCGGCCTGCGCCTCGATCGCCTGGTTCGGCACTCTTTCTGTGCCGCTGCTGTTCGTCTTGTTCTTCCTCTATGGCGCGACCGCGCTAACGATCTATCCGGTGGCGATGGCATTCGCCGCCTCGCAACTGCCCGTCCGGCACATGGTCGCCGCCTCCGGCACGCTTCTCCTGCTCTATTCGATCGGCAATGTGGCGACGCCGGGCGTCGCTGCCGGGCTGATGGCGCATCTCGGGCCGCCGGCCATGTTCCTTTTGCTCGGCGGTGGGGCGGTGCTGGTTACGCTCGCGGCCTGCTACAATCTTGTGCGCCGGCCGGCCTCAGCACCGATCGCGCAAACTGTCGAGGAACAGGTTTGATGACGGACAACCCAGCGATGAACCGCCTGAAGGGCCGCGTCATCCTGATCGCGGGTGCAGCAAGCGGAATTGGCGCGGCCATTGCCCGGCGCTGCGTCGCCGAGGGCGCCAGGATCGTCTGCGCCGACTACGATTCCGGGGCGGCGCAGACACTTGCCGACCAACTCGGCAGCTCGGCAATCGCTTGCCAATGCGACGTGACCGACGCTGCCTCCGCCAAGAGCGCGGTCGACATCGCCGAAAGAAACTTCGGTCGGCTGGATGGGCTGGTGCACAATGCTGCCGCACCGTCGACGAGCGCCACAGTCGTCAATCTCGACGAAAGCGCCTGGCGGCATGAGATCGACGTCAGCCTGACCGGCGCGTTCCTGATGAGCAAGTTCGCCGTGCCATTGATCGCGGCAGGCGGCGGCGGTTCGGTGGTGTTCATCGGCTCGCAATTTGGACGCGTCGCAACCACCAGGGCCGTCGCCTATTGCGCCGCCAAGGCAGGGCTCATCCACCTCGCCAAGGCGATGGCCGTCGACCACGCGCCCGACAAGATCCGCGTCAACAGCCTGTCGCCGGGAGCGGTGGCGACCACGCGCCTGCTGCGCAGATTTCCAGACTTCGAGGCGGCCAATGCCGGCCTCGGACCAGCGCATCTGCTTGGCCGGATCGCCGAGCCCGACGAGATCGCGGCGGCGGCGGCGTTCCTGCTGTCGTCGGACGCATCCTTCGTCACCGGCTCGGACATGCTCGCGGACGGCGGCTATGCGACACGCTGATACAACTCATTCGTTTTCACAGGAGTTCACATGACGCTGCTCGTCACCGGTGGCACCGGCTTTGTCATGAGCGTGGTCGCGCGCGAATGGCTGGACCGTGATCCGCAAGCCCGCGCCGTCATTCTGGATCGCTCGGGGCTGGATGCGATCGCGGAAGAATTCTTCGCCCCGGTGCGCGACCGCCTCACCGTGCTGACAGCGGACATATTGGAGCCCTCCGCCTGGGCGGCAGCGCTCGATGCGCACGACATCACCGCCATCGTGCATGGCGCGACCGTCACCCCGAATTCGCGCCCGAGCGACCCGCAGATGCAGCCAGAGGCCCACAATCCGGCCGATATCGTCGACGTCAATCTGATGGGCACGGTGCGCATGCTGGAATGGGCGCGCGGCCGACCGGGGATCAAACGCTTCGTCTATGTCAGCTCCGGTTCGGTCTATCGCCATCACGGGCCGGACTGGAACGGCGAGCCGCTGCCCGAGGACGGCTACGTGGCGCCGCTGACGCTATACGGCATCTCGAAATTCGCGGCCGAAATGGTCACCAACCGCTATGCGGACCTGTTCGGCCTTTCCGCCATCTCGGTGCGGCTGTCGTCGGTCTACGGCCCGATGGACCGCGTCACCGGCAGCCGCAACGTCCGCCATCTGCCCAACCGCGTCGCGCATATGGCGCTGGCCGGCGAGACGATCCGGCCAAACAGCCTCGAACCCCTCGGCGACTATGTGCTGTCGAGCGATGTCGCCAAGGCGATCATGGCGCTGCTCGACGCGAAACGCCTGCGCTACCGCCACTACAACATCGGCAGCGGCGGCACGCAGACCGTCGGCGATTTCATCGGCTGGGCCACCGAGCGCATCTCCGACCTGAAGGCCGAGGTCAGCCCGACCGAGACGGCGAACATCGTCATGAACGCGGCGCTGAAGACCGGCATGTGGGGCGAATACGACCTTGCCCGCATCGAGCGGGACACGGACTGGCGGCCGATGCCTGCCAAACAGGCCTTCCACGACTACATGGACTGGATCGCCGCCAACGAGTGAGGAGAAAGCCGATGCCGACCGATCTGCCGCCAGCGCCGCAGCCGCGCGATTTCGTCGGCTACGGCCCACGCCCGCCCTTCGTCACCTGGCCGGGCGGCGCCAAGCTCGCCATCAACCTGGTGCTGAACTACGAGGAGGGATCGGAATATTCTTGGGCCGAGGACGGCCGCAACGACAATTGGGGCGAATACAATCTCGCCAGCAGCCCGCCGGTGCGCGACCTCGGCACCGAGACCCATTTCGAATATGGCAGCCGCGCCGGTGTGTGGCGCCTGGCGCGCCTGTTCGACCGATACAGTATTCCAGTCACCATCTCCGCCTGCGCCGTGGCGCTGGAGCGCAATCCGGCCGTGGTCGACTGGATGAACACGCGCGGGCATGATCTGCTCGGCCATGGACTGCGCTGGGTCGACTACACGACGATGGAGCGGAGCGAGGAGGAGCGCCAGCTGCACGAAGCAGTCGCCCTTTACCAGAAGCTGACGGGCAGGCGCCCCTCCGGCTGGAACTGCCGCTCGTTTCCGAGCGTGAACACGCGCGACCTGCTGGTGCGGGAGGGTGGCTTTCTCTACCACTCCGATCCCTGCAACGACGACCTGCCCTTTTTCGTCGATCATCAGGGCACCGAAATTCTCGTCGTGCCCTATTCCAAGACCCTCAACGACAGCCGCTATCTGGTGGCGCCCGGCTACAGCAATCCGCGCGATTTCGCCGAGGATTGCCGCTCGGCGATCGACTACATGCTCGACGAGGCGGATGAGACCGGCGGCCGCATGCTGACGATCGGCATCCATGCGAGATGGATGGGCCAGCCCAACCGGGCGTCCGGGCTGCGTGAAGTGATCGAGCACGTGAAGAAGAACCCGGCAGCCGCCTTCATGCGGCGCGAAGACATCGCCCGCTTCTGGCTTGAGAACCGTGCCAGTTTCGAGCGGCGCGGCTGACCAGAGCAACGGGAATGGCGGCATGTTCGAAACGCTGATCCGGGGAGCCACCATCGTCAACGCCGAAGGGCTTGAGCGGCGCGACGTCGGCATTATCGGCGGCCGGATCGTAGCGCTCGTCGCCCCCGGAGAAACGGCTGAAGCTGGGAGCGTCGTCGATGCCAGGAGCTGTTTCCTGCTGCCCGGCCTGGTCGATGCGCATGCGCATCTGCGCGAGCCTGGACTGACTCACAAGGAAGATTTCTCCTCCGGCACGCATGCAGCCGCCCTTGGCGGCGTGACGATGGTGCTCGACATGCCCACCGACGAGCCTTGGACGGCCACGGCCGAACAGCTTGCCGACAAGATGGCAATGGCCGAGGGCCGCATCCATGTCGATGTCGGCTTCCAGGCCGTGGTCAGCCGCGACCTGTCGCTCACCCCTCGCCTGCTCGAGTTGGCGCCGGTGTCGTTCGAGCTGTTCACCGCCGATGTACCGGAAGCCTTCCTGTTTTCGACTTTCGATGAAATTGCCCGGGCCCTGCGGAATTTCGACCGGGCCGATACGCTGATCGGCATTTCTCCGGGCGATCAATCGATCCTGACCGGCAGCACGGAGCGCAACAAGGCCGGGACCATCGCAGCGTTTCTCGATAGCCGCCCGCCTCTGGCGGAGGCCGGCGGCATCGCGCGCGCCGTGCTGGCCGCCGCCGCGACAGGAGCCCGCATCCATGTCCGGCAGATCAATTCGGAACTCGGCACAAAGGTCTGGAGCAGGCTGCGCGACATGGCGGATGCCAGCGTCGAGACCACGCCGCAGAATCTGTTCTTCAGCGCCGACGACTACGAGGCGCAGGGCGCTCGGCTGAAGGGGTCGCCACCCTTGCGATCGCGGCAGGATGTCGATGCCTTGCGCGCGGTGCTCAGCGCTGGACTGATCGACATCGTCGCCACCGACCACGCCCCGCACGCACCAGCCGAAAAGGCAGCATCCTACCCGGCTTTCGCCGACATTCCGGGCGGCATGCCGGGGCTGCAGACGCTGCTTCAGGCGATGCTGAAACTGGTCGACGAGGGTCTGATCACGCTGCCCGATCTGGTGCGCCTATGTGCCCGCAATCCGGCGGAGCGCTTCGGCCTTGGCCGGCGCAAGGGACGGATCGCCGCCGGGTATGACGCCGACATGCTGATCGTCAATCCCAGGCAACCCAGCACCGTCACCAATGCCGACCAGGTGTCGTGCGCGGCTTACACCCCCTTCGACGGCTGGGCCGTCAAGGCACGGCTGACGAATGTCTTCCTGCGCGGGAAAGAGATTGTGCGCGATCAGGTGTTGATCGATCCGGCGCAGGGCAAGCCTGTTCGTCGAGAAAGCTGAAGGACCATATGCCACTGCTCACCGACAAGGTCGCGATCGTCACCGGCGCAAGCTCCGGCATTGGCCGCGCCATCGCATTGAAGCTCGCGGCGGAAGGCGCCAGCGTCGTCATCGCCGATACGGTCGAACCGCCGATTGAGGGGGGCGAGAGCACCGCCAATTTGATCGAGCAGGCCGGGGGAACGGCCATCCACCTCGAGACCGACATTGCGCAGTGGAACGCGGTCGATGCCCTGGTCGCGGCGACCGTGGCGCGCTTCGGGCGGCTCGATGTGATCGTCAACAACGCGGCGATCTACACCAGCACCAACCTGCTCGAAACCTCGCCGGAGCAATGGAACCGCGTCATCGGCGTCAACCTGACCGGCTTCTTCCATTGCTGCAAACGGGCAGTGATGCAGATGCGGACCCAAGCGCCGGTCAACGATGTGCGCGGCCGCATCATCAACATTTCCTCCCAGCACGGCATGGTCGCTTGCCCGGGCGATCTTCCCTATTCGGTGAGCAAGGGTGGCATCGTACAGATGACGCGGCAGATCGCCGTCGACCACGCCGACGACCTCATCGTGTGCAACGCCATCGCGCCCGGCAAGATCATCACCGGCAAGCCGGGCGTGGCCAACGATCCCGACGCGCTCGACTATTCACGCCGGCGCACGCCGTGGCCACGGCTTGGTGCCCCGAGCGACGTCGCGGGCGCTGCCCTGTTCCTCGCCAGCGACATGGCAAGCTATGTCACCGGCATCAACCTGATGGTGGATGGCGGCTGGATGGCAGGCTGATGGGTGGTGGAATCAGGGTTTAGCCCTCCCCTGTCTCTTCACGCCGCTGGAAGGCAATGATTCAAATCAAAGCCAGGCGGGGTCTGGTTGTAATATGCAGCCATCATGTCTGAGGTTCATCAAGGCCGTCGCCGGTTCCTGGCCGCGCTTGCCGTCGGAGGGGGGCTTGTCGCGATTGGCGGCGGATCCGCGATTGTCATGAACGCTCGGGGGCTTTCCGGCTATGAGGGCGCTCTCAACGCCACGTGGCGCCATAGCGACAGCCCCGATCTGCCACTGTCATCGGCCCGACGAGAACTTGTCCGTTACGCCACCCTGGCGGCAAACAGCCATAACACCCAGCCTTGGCAATTCCGGCTCTCGGACCGCTCCATCCTTGTGCTGCCCGATTCCGGGCGTCGCTTGCCCGCCGTCGATCCCGATGACCATCACGTGTTCGCCAGCCTCGGCTGCGCCGTCGAGAATATGGTTCAAGCGGCTCGCGCGTTCGGACTTCGCGCGGTTCCGAGCTACGACCCAGATGCGGGCGGAATACGGGTCGACCTGGAGGCCGCGCCGCCCGAACGGACGGACCTGTTCGACGCTATCCCGCATCGCCAATCGACGCGCGCGCTCTATGATGGGCGCTCTGTCCCGCCCGAGCATTTGCGGCTTCTGGAAGCTGCCGGGAACGGCGGCGGCGTGCGGATGCTGCTTTTCACCGAGCGGCAACAACGTGAAGACATCCTCTCCTATCTCGTCGCAGGCAACAGTGCGCAATTGGACGATGTCGCGTTCGTAAAGGAATTGGAATCGTGGATTCGATTCAGCTATGGCGAAGCCCTTTCGACGCGAGACGGCTTGTTTTCGAAATCCTCCGGCAGTCCAGTCCTGCCTGGCTGGATCGGCCGCTTGATATTCAGCCAAGTGTTCACCAAGGGCGCCGAAAACAGGAAATACGAGAACCAGCTCAGGAGTTCGGCCGGCGTTGCCGTGTTCGTCTCCGACAAGAATGAACCGGCCTCTTGGGCCGAAGCCGGTCGTTGCTGCCAGCGCTTCGCCCTCCAGGCGACGGCTCTTCAACTCCGGCATGCTTTCATCAATCAACCGGTCGAGGTTCCCGCCGTGCGAGGCCAATTCGCAACCTATCTGGGCATCGCTGGCCGTCGACCGGATCTCGTGATGAGGTTCGGCTATGGTCCCGAGTTGCCCAGATCGCTTCGCCGCCCGGTTGAGCACGTCATTCTTCGGACGTAGGTTCGGCGTGCGCTTCACGAGCTGTCCGGCATCGCGTGAAGAAAAGCAGCGCGTGACGCCAGGGTCCTTTCATGGCTGAGCGGGGAGATTGCGATGGGATCAGGTGAATGAAAGACCCTTACGAGACGCTCGGCGTAACCCGCACCGCCACCGACAAGGAGATCAAGGAGGCGTTCAAGAAACTAGCGCGCAAGTTCCACCCCGACCTGCATCCGGACGACAAGGCCGCGGAAGGGAAATTCAAGGACATTTCCGCTGCCAACGATCTGCTCAAGGACAAGGAGAAGCGGCGCCGCTTCGACGCGGGCGAGATAGATGCCGCCGGAGCGGAACGGCCACCGGAGCGGTTCTATCGCGACTTCGCCAACGGCGGTGTCAACGCCTCGCATGCAGCCAACGAAGGGTTCGCCAGCAACGAGGATCTGGAAGAATTCCTCAGGCGGGCGTTTGCAGGCGGAGGCCCGCGGGGGCACGAGACTTTTCAGGCGCGCGGCCAGGATGTGAGCTATGTGCTGCCGGTGGAATTCATGGATGCGGTCAATGGCGCCCAGCGCACGATCACGCTGCCTGAAGGCAAGACGCTACAGGTGACGATCCCCGCAGGAGCCGAGGACCGGCAAATGCTGCGACTGAAGGGCCAGGGCATGGCCGGATTCGGCGGCGGAATGGCGGGAGACGCTTACGTTGAACTGCATGTCGAGCCGCATCCGTTCTTCCATCGCAAGGACGACAACATTCATGTCGAGGTTCCCGTTACCCTGAAGGAGGCGATGCTGGGCGCTCGCATCGAGGTTCCGACCATAAGCGGTCCTGTTACGATGACCATCCCGAAGGGGTCGAACACCGGCCAGACGCTGCGACTGCGCGACAAGGGGGTTCGGAACCGCAAGACCGGACAACGCGGACACCAGCTGATCACCCTGAAGGCTGTTTTGCCCTCGGCCGAAGAGCACGAACTGGTCGCGTTCCTCGAAAAATGGCGGCCGAAACATCCTGATCACCCCCGCAAGGAGATGCTGGCATGATGCGCATCGATGACCTTGTCGAGCGAATAACCGCGCTCCAGCGCAGCGATCTCGAGGCCTGGATCCGGGACGAACTTGTCGTGCCGCGGCAGGACGACGGGACCATGGTCTTCAACGACATGGAATTCGCACGCGTCCGCCTGATCTGCACGCTTCGCTATGAATTGGAGATCGACGCCGACACGCTGCCGGTCATCTTGTCACTGATCGATCAGCTCCACGAGACGCGGCAGCGCCTGCGAGCGCTGAGCGCGGCGGTGACGACGCAGGACAAGTCCGTTCAGGCCGCAATCATCGCTGCGATGGAGCGGGATCGCGGCAGCCCCGCGCCCGGCCGCGAGGAGACATGATCGTGCATACAGTTCCCAACGTATCGGAAGCGAGCCGGGCCATATCGACCCGGCTCAACCGAAACTGCTTTTGCATCACCCTCGACCGAATTGCACTTTACGCTGCGCTCGATCAGGAGGTCGGCGACCCCGGCTTCTGCGAAGCGTTCATGAAGTCGCGACCAAATCTGTTCTCGAATGTTCCGGTCTTCCTCGCCGCGTCCGTCCTTGGGGAGATGGGCGGAATCGTTGACGCCATCGAGTGCGCGACGAAATTGCCAGCCTACCGCGATGCCGTTCTCTCGTGGGCTCCTGCAATCGCGCAGCGGGATTTTGGTCCGGCCGGCGCGCTGATGGGCTACGACTTCCATCTCGACGATGATGGTCCCAAGCTCATCGAAGTGAACACCAACGCTGGTGGTGCTTTCCTCAATGCGTTCCTGGCGAAGGCCCAGAAAGCCTGCTGCGCCGAAGTCGAACAGGGGCTGATCAGCGCCAGGGAGGATAAATTCGAGACCGGGGTCGTCGCGATGTTCCGGAATGAATGGCGACACCAGACCGATACGGAATCGCCGCGGCGGATCGCAATCCTCGATGACCGGCCCGAGGAACAGTATCTCTATCCTGAATTCGTGCTGGCCAAGCAGTTGCTGGTGAAACACGGTATCGATGCCGTGATCGGAGATGCGAGCGAACTGCAATATCGCGATGGCAGGCTCCGGCTCGGCGGACAGGAGATTGACCTCGTATATAATCGCCTAGTCGACTTCGCGCTCGATCTGCCAGAGCATGCAGCGCTCAAAGAAGCCTATCAAGACGGCGCGGTGGTGGTCACGCCCAATCCGCACAATCATGCGCTTTTCGCGAGCAAGCGCAACTTGACCCTGTTGTCCGACCCGGAGGTTCTCGAAACTTTTGGTCTATCCCCAGAGATGCGTTTGCGGCTCGCCGGCGGCGTTCCGCGGACGACGCTGGTCACACCCGAAAATGCTGACGCGCTTTGGCAATCCCGCAAGGATCTATTTTTCAAGCCACTTTCCGGCCACGGGGGCAAGGCGGTCTATCGGGGCGACAAGGTCACAAGAGGGGTATGGGCCGAGATCGCCCGGGGCGGCTATGTGGCCCAGGCCTTTGCCGCACCTGGGCAGCGCATGATCGAGATCGATGGTTCACTTGCACCGCGCAAAATGGACGTGCGGCTCTACGTTTATGATGGCCGGCTGCTGCTCGCGGCTGCACGCCTCTACCAAGGCCAGACCACCAACTTCAGGACGCCGGGCGGCGGCTTTGCTCCCGTGCTGGTAATCTAAACTCAGTATCTCCTGCGGCGAGTATGCCGTGAGCTGCGTCGCTGCCAACGTGTCGCTACCCATCAAAAAAACGGGCAGTCCTAGCTGGTGAGGCTCTCCAGAGAGCCGAACGAAGCATGGACATCATGCGGCGCGCATGACAGCAAAAGTCAGAAACGTCCAGAAACAATTCTTAACAAAAATTAGCTTCGGCGCTCGCCCGTCGAAGTTTATAGCTATGACCATCTCCCCTCTATACAGTGATAGCATCACTGTTATCATTTCTGTATAGGCGTAAATGATGTCTGTTTTACAGGTGTATACCAAAGTGGAAAAATTTGGAAATGTAGATCCAAATCGAAAACAAACAAAATCTTCATCAATTGCCGCACCTTTGAAACGAAAGAAACATGCCAAAAACAGACTTGGCATAAAGCGGCGAATTCCTAGTGAATCGGAGGAAAATGTGGCCCTTAAAACAAACTTCCTTTCCAAATTTCTGAGGTTTGCCAAGTTTTTCAAACTTGGGTGAATTATCGGCCGCGACGAAACATCTATTTGTTTTCGGCCCAAGGCGGATGCTGCGATTTCGAAAGTCAGGTGAATGGTTAGTAAGCTTCAGTCCGCGGCGGTTTTTCTAACATGCATTTTCACGCCGGCACTTGGACGGGCCGAGACTGTCTTCGACGCAATGTCGAAGGCGTATGCGCTGAACTCGACGTTGAGTTCATCCCGCGCCGGTGTGCGGATCACCGATGAAAATGTTGCGATAGCGAAATCCGGCTTGAGGCCGACAGTCAATGGCTCCGCCAGCGTTGGATATCTTTCCCAATCCAAGACGAAGCTTTCAACAGGGGGATTTATTTCCCCGGGCAGTCGCTTGTCGACAGGTTCCTTCGGGATAACCTTGGATCAGACTCTGTTCGACGGATTCCAGACGCCTAACAACGTACACGTCGCCGAGGCGAAGGTGAAAGCCTCAAATGAAGATCTGCGTAGCGCTGAACAGGACACCCTGTATGCAGCCGTAAGTGCTTATACTGATGTATTTGCAAATCGCCAGATTGTCGCCTTGCGAAGAAAGAACTTAGCCTTTCTGGACGAACAACTACGCGCGGCCGAGGATCGATTTCGAGTTGGAGATGGCGCGCGCACCGATGTCGCCCAGGCGCAGGCAAGCCAAGCCGAGGCACTATCCCAGTTAGCCAGTGCCGAGGCATCGGTCTTGTCCAGTGAAGCAACGTATCGCCAGGTTGTAGGTGAAGCGCCGGGGAACCTGCAGCCAACCAGGCCGATTGCCAAATTGCTGCCTTCAACGCTCAAGGCCGCGTTCGCGATCGCGCAGACCGATCACCCAGCCATTCTCAGTCCAGAGCATCTCGTAGATGCCGCAGAATTCTCGGTTAAGTCTTCCGAGGGGGCACTTCTTCCGACGGCCTCGGCTGAAGCCAGCGTCACCCGCCTCTATCAGAACTACTCGCCTGAGATTTCGTACTCTCCCAACGGCTACTACAACTCGGCGGGAATCGGCGCGACCTTGAACGTTCCAATATATCAAGGCGGCAAAGCCTCGGCCGAGATTAGGCAGGCCAAGGCGTCGCTGGCGAAAGCGCGGATAGAAGTTGATGTCAATCGGGATCAGGTTCGCAGCGCATTAGCGTCACAGTGGAGCCAATATCAGGCTGCTGGGGTGGCGGTTCAGGCAAATCGACAAGCCATCTCTGCGGCACAGCTGGCTTTGCAGGGCGTCATCGAAGAACGCAACGTGGGCCAGCGCTCCACGCTCGATGTCCTCAATGCGCAGGCGTCATTGATTACGACGCAGATAAATCGTGTGTCGAGCGAGCGCGACCAGGTTCTCGCAAGCTATGCAATCCTGTCTGCAATCGGCCATCTTTCCGCTTCCCGCCTTGGCCTGCGGGTCACGGAATACAGGCCCGCCGAGCATTATCGCGCGGTCAAGGACATGTGGTCCGGGCTTCGGCCGCCTGATGACAGATAAAGCCGGAACCTGGGTCAGGCACTAGCGCGAGGTGTCAGGTTCCTAGCACCTCGCAATAAAGGCGCGTTCGCCCGTTTGTGTGGTATCCCACGCAGGCAGACGAGGTGCCTTGGCAAGCTGGCACGCTCGCAATTCCCGCCAGCCGCGATGTACCAGACAGGGCGCCAAACTCAGCGCGCCCTGAGACTATGGAATTGTGAAATCGCGACCGGCTCGGCGCAGCGATACGCCGGTGGCCCTTCACGGAACAACGTGAACGGCGGCGAGCTTTAGCGATGAAATACTGGCCGGCGGCCTTTCTTCTTCCACCGCTCGTGCCAGCCGGTTCCGACCGTCAGATTTGGCTTTGTAAAGCAGTTGGTCGGCTCTCACCATCACGTCATGGAGACTCTCCGCGGATCGACGCTCCACAACCCCGAAACTTCCAGAAACGCGACGCGAAGGGGGTATTCGATCAAAGGTCTGGTGTTCTATCCGTTTTCGAATCCGCTCCGCGACGGCGGCGGCGTCTTCCTCCGGCGTGTCAGGCATCAGAACAGCGAACTCCTCCCCACCAATCCGGCCGGCGATGTCGGATGATTGGATCTCGCTGACTAAAATCGCACCTACCTGTCGAAGGACGTCGTCGCCGGCGGGATGACCATAGGTGTCGTTGATCGACTTGAAGTGATCGAGGTCACAAAGGACGAGGGAAACGGAGGCTCCGCCGGCTCGAGCGACCAAAACGCCAGATCGCTCCTCGAATCCTCGCCGATTGAGCACACCCGTGAGGGGATCGTTGTCGCGCTCGCGACGAAGATCATCCAGAAGATCGGATAGCGCGGCCGCCAGGATCGCGAAAGCAAGCGCGGCGCCAAGCACCGCCAATGACACCTGCAGCGCCTGCCAGAACGGCGATTGGCCGAAGTCGCGTGCCGAGAACAAAGCGTTCGGCCCGGCCGTGAGCGCGGTCCTCGGAAAGAACTGAACCGCAAAGACGAACATGATCCAGAAAAGAGCACGGTCCACCGGCCTTGTTCGTCGTCCGGGAACCAGCCGAAGCGATGCGATCAGCAGGATCGCGCCATATCCGAAATTCTGGACATAAATGCGCGCAAGCAAATGCGGCGTGACATAGCAGAAAAACCAGATCAGGCCCGTGATGACCAGCAGCATAGCCACCTCAACGCGCGGCCCGAGTTGTTTTTGCGATCGTCCGAGGATCCCTTCAGTGGCCGCAATGACGGCCGATGTGTAAAACACGCTCGATATAACCGCGTTAGGATACGCTGAGTCCGGAAGATGAAAGATCTGCACCGAAGCGCCCGCGCAGAACAGTGTGCAAGAGAGGGCAAGAAGCAGCAGGTAGTGCCGTTTTCGCTCGACCAGCCAAGCGCAGCAAAAAACAAAGGAAAACACAAGAAACATCCCTGGGGCGATCAAGGACATTGCAATCGTTGACTGGGACTGAGTCATTCTTCCCTTGCTGAGACCTTGCCTTCGCTTTCCTGATTGTCGTCACGACACCCTACCAAATCACGCCGAATGATGCCTGAATGCGAATGGTAAGATTTTATGAAAGCGCGGACAGGCTGTGGACTTCGGGAAAAGGTGAAGATTGCGCGCGTCGTCCTTGGGTGCGCGATGGCGAGATCGGGCCGGCTTCGATAACCGCCGCGTCCCTGGCACTCCATGGTCAACGCATATATAACATACATTGACAATATATCTTTTAACTGAGATGCTGGCTCCATTCCACGCCAGGAGATAGCGGGCAACGCAAACCCATCGATCGCCATCGCAGGACATTACAGCGCCTGCGCATTTTCGACTCGATGGTCGAGGCGATGCTTCGTATCGGCCGCTCGACCGGCAGAGCGCCGTATGTGCGAGCAACGCCGCCTCGGCCTTGTGAACCAGGAGCGCATATGAGCGGAAATCGCCGCAGCAAGAGCACCATCATCCTGGACGGCGTTCCGTTGCCGGATGTGCTTGACGACACCATGATCCATGGTGTGGTTCACGGCTTCTATGATGAAATTCGCCGCGATGAGCTTCTCGGCCCCATCTTCCACCAGAAGATCCAGCCCAACGAGTGGCCGCGTCATCTGGCAAAGATGTGTGACTTCTGGTCCTCGACACTCCTGCGAACGACCCGATATGAAGGGCGGCCCCTGCCGCCACATCTGGCGATTTCCGGCCTTGGCGAGGTGCATTTCCGGCGTTGGCTGAAATTGTTTCGCGCCACGGTGCACCGCATCTGCCCGCCCGAGGTGGCGGCGCTTTTCATGGATCGCGCGTTGCGCATCGCCCACAGCTTTCGTCTTGCGGTCGCCTTCAACCGTGGCGAGACCACAATTGGCATCGAGCCGATTGCCGAGAAAGAGCTGTGAGGCCGAATTGGTTTGCATGAGGTTCCCATAGCTGCACGCAAATCCAAGAAAGGAGCCGCCCATGAGGCTGACCAACTTCTCGGACTATGCTTTGAGGATGCTGATGTACGCGGCCTCCGCTGGCGACCGCCTGATTACGATCGAGGAGACTGCACGCACCTTCGGGGTGTCGAAAACACACCTCAACAAGGTCGCCAATACCCTGACGCGGGGCGGCTACCTGAAAGCAGTCCGGGGCCGTTCCGGCGGCCTTGTTCTGGGGCTCCGGCCCGAGATGATCCGGATCGGCGATGTCATACGGTTGACCGAGCCGGATTTCGCGGTTGTAGAGTGCTTTGCCACCGGAAACCAATGCGTGCTCACTCACTCCTGCAAGCTTTCGAGCATGTTTGGCGAAGCGATGGCCTCCTTCCAGAGCATCCTTGACCGTTACACGCTAGCCGACGTCACACTAATGCCCCGGGATTTCCTCGGCAGGCTGCCGCCGCCCCTACCTTCCGGCCTGGCGCGAAGCGGCGCGTAAGATCGGTGTCTCCTTACAAAATGTCGCGCAGCGAAAAATCAAGTGCGGCGCGCTCCAGCATGAAGGGCCTGCTGCTGATCTGATGGAGGCGTGGGGGTAGCGCCTTTGAGGCGGTCCGCGAGAGGATCGCGGTTGCGATCTCCTGCGAGTCCATGAACTCGATCGCGCTCTCGGGCTAATGGACACCAAAGCAAGGCAGCCTGACCCTCGGGCATTGCTCAAACGTCCGAGTGCCGGAAGTCCGTGTAGCAGCCACCTACTACCAGCGACGTGAATTTCGGCGCTATTTAATGGGATTGGCGAACCTCACAGAGGCGGTGTAGGGTGCGCCACAAAAGAACAACAAATGAGCCGTACCCTCGGCTCAGCCGAGCGAATCTGGGAGGATTCATGGTCGAGATCATCTCCAAGCGGGACGGTCCGCGGCGCGAGGATGTTCAGGTCAAGCAGTTGATCGAGCAGAACCGCGCGACCATCGTTCGCCTTGCCGACCAGATCAGCGGTGGCGGCTATTCGGCTTCCAGGCAGCCACGCCAGCAACCGAAGGCTGAAGGACTGATCATCCATGTCGGCGGCAGCGCGGCGACCGCCGCCGAAGCGAGCCCGTCCATCCGCGTCACCATGAACGGCCGTGTGATCTCCAAGGATCAGAACACCGGCCGCCAGCTTCATCATATCGGCGACGTCCGCAACCGGGATGGAGAACAGATCTTCGTCCTGGCAACGAAGCAGAATGGCTTTTTCTCACCGGTCGACGAAACCATCGCGCAGGCGCTTGCCGAGCTGGATGGGTCCCGGCTGACCGCGACTTATGCCGAGGAGCAGCTTGCAGCCGACATCGGAGCGAAACTCGGCATCGACTGACAGCCGGCATTCGGGCGTCGTTGCGCACGTCCAATCCGTGACAGCATACAGAAATGGCATACCTCAAAGGTACTGTGATGACTGAATGAAACACGCGAGCGGCCCTAATCCGATGAAAAACGATGCTCTTCCGACGCGTGCGTCGATGGCCACCGGACAGCTGGTTTTAGACAGGATCGACTATGATGAGCGCGCCACCATGCGTGCCTGGGAGAGTTTTCTTTCCGACGAGCCGACATCCGCTCGCGATCCGGTCCACGTCCGCTCCCTCATCCATGATTCCTGGTATCGCAGCGCCACCGGCGGCATCAACGCTCAAGGGATTGAAGCGCCGCTAAGCAGCGACCGTGACGAGATCGAATATCTGACCCGCGCCAATGCCGAGCTGCTTTCGGCGGCGCGACGATCGTTTGCGTCCCTTGGCCAGTTGCTGGAAGGAACGGGAGCGATGCTCGTGCTCGCCGACAGTGACGGCGTGCTGATCGACGCCATCGGCGACAAGAAGACCTTGCATGACGGCATGGACATTCATCTGGGCATCGGGGGCAAATGGAACGAGGACGCCGTCGGAACCAACGGCATCGGCACTGCGCTGTGGACCGGCGAGCCGATTTTCGTCCACGCTGCCGAACATTTCTGTGCCGGCATCAAATCCTGGACCTGTGCCGGCGCGCCGATCCGCGACCCTCTGGATGGCAAGATCATCGGCGTTGTCGACCTGTCGGGCTACTCGCCGATCTTCCGGCCGCACAACACGGCGCTCGTCGCCGCCACCGCCAGGCAGATCGAAAAGGCGCTGGCCGAACAGCAGCAAGAGCAGCGAACGCGCCTGCTCGAAGCCTTCATATCCTCGGCACCCAGCTACCGCCAGAAGGACGGGTTGGTGATCGTCGATCATCGCGGCCGCGCGATCTTCTGCAACAACGTGCCCAACGGCGACACCACGGAGATGATGGACGGCCCGATGGAGCCGGGGCGCGGTCGTTGGCTGATGAACCTGCCAGCGTCCGGCTCCGAGACCGATCTCGCCAGCGCGCTGCCGGCGCATCTGCGATCCTGTCATGTCACACCGCTGAAACTCGATGGCGACCTTCGTGGCGCGGCTCTGGTGTTTCCCTCGGTGCCGGCCGTCTCCAGCATGACGGTGATACATCGAGAGGGGAACAAACACCTTCGGACAGCCGCGGCGATGATCGTCGGCGACAGCGAAAAATTGCTGGCTGCCGTCGATGTCGCCTCCCGGGTGGCCGGGTCGAACGGCGTCACCTCGTTGCTGATAGAGGGCGAAACGGGCGTCGGGAAGGAGTTGTTTGCACGACTTGTCCATGCCGGCAGCCGGCGCACCGAAAACGACCCGTTCATCGCCATGAATTGTGGCGCGATCACCAAGGAATTGTTCGGCAGCGAATTGTTCGGTCATGTCGCCGGCGCCTTTACCGGAGCTTCGCGTGACGGCAAGCCGGGCATCTTCGAACTCGCCAATGGCGGCGTGCTCAGCCTTGACGAAATCGGCGAGTTGCCGCTCGAAATCCAGCCCTTCCTGTTGCGTGTGCTGGAGGAGCGCGTGGTCCACCGCATCGGTGACTCGAGAGGCCGCCCGGTGGACGTGCGACTGGTCGCCTCGACCAATCGCGACCTCAAGCAGGAAGTCGCGGCCGGGCGCTTCCGCAGCGATCTCTATTACCGCATCGGTGCGGTCTCGATCCAGGTCCCGGCTTTGCGCGACCGCGGCGACGACGTGCTGCTGCTGATCGAGCATTTCAACCGGCGGATCGCGAAGCTGGCAGGCAATGATCCGCTGGAGTTTTCAAACGACGCGCTTGATGCGCTGCTTGCCTATCGCTGGCCGGGAAATGTGCGTGAACTCAAGAACCTGGTGGAGCGCCTGCATATACTGGCGCGCGGCGGCACGATCGAGCTGCAGGACCTTCCCGGAGAAATCAGTGCGGGCAATCGCGACACCATGGCCGTGCACGGCGACCATCCCACGGCCATGCTCGAAGCACCGGTGTGCTCGTTCGAGGATGCCGAACGCCAGGCGATCAAGAATGCGCTTGTCGCCGAGGGCGGCAATCTCAGCAAGGTTGCGCTAAGGCTCGGCATTTCGCGGCCGACGCTCTATCGCAAGCTCGGTCAATACGGCATCCGGCGCGGTTTCCTCTAGATTCGCCCACCAGTACAAAAAACCCCGCGGCATTCGCGCCGCGGGTTGGGGAAGGCTCGTTGACCGAAATTGCCTTCAGGCAGCGGTCGCGGGGATGATCCACTCTTCACGACGGCACCGGTCACTTTCGCCGAGAGTAGCCGAGGATGTTGCTGATGATCCGCGAAATCACCACGGCGGCCGCGACCTTGATGATGTCGCCGACGCCTTCGCCATAAGCGGCGGCACAAAACAAAAAAGCGCCGCGCCATGACGCGGCACGCCCGCTTTCGTGCCGCGTCCCGTCCGGAGGCTTTCAGGGCACGATGACGCCACGTCCGGTGAACCGACGGTTCTTGAAATCGTCGAGCGCGGTGTTGATGCTGGCGAGATTGTATTCGGTGTAGTGCATCTTCACCTTGCCGTCGGCGTTCAGCTCCATCAGTTCGACAAGCTCGGTGAAATTGCCGACCAGGCTGCCGCCGATGTTGATCTCCTCGATGACGAGATGCGCGGTCGGTACGTTGATGTTGCCGCCATAGCCGACGACGAACAGTTGCCCGCCCTTGCGCACCATCTTCCAGCAGATGTTCTCGACACCGAGTTCACCGACGAAGTCGATGACCACATGGGCGCCGCCGCCGGTGATCTGGCTGACCTCCTCGATGACGTTTGGCCCACCGTCGAGCACGAAGTCGGCGCCAAGGTCCTTGGCCAGCACCCGCGCCGCCGGCTCGCGATCCACCGCGATAATGCGGCAACCCGAGATCGCGTGCAGCGATTGCAGCGCGATATGGCCGAGCCCGCCAATGCCGAGCAGCACGCAATAACTGCCTGGTCGCAGCAGCTTCGCCGCCCGCTTGGCGGCGCGGTAGGCAGTGATGCCGGCATCGGCGAGCGGCGCCACCTCGATCGGCGTGATGTTGGCGTTCAGCTTGATCAGCGAACGTTCGCTGGTGATGAAATATTCGGCGAAGCCGCCATTCATGCCGAGGCCGGGGAATTGGCCGTTGTCGCAATACATGTCCTCGCCGTGGCGGCAGTTGAGGCAGATGCCGCATGAGCGGAAGGGATGGCAGATCACGGCATCGCCGCGCTTGACCGACCTGACACCGCTGCCGACTTCCTCAACCCAACCGGCATTCTCGTGGCCCATGATGTAAGGCAGGAGCGTGCCTTCGGGGTCCATGGTCGGCTTCCACACACCCTCGATGATGTGCAGATCGGTGCGGCAGAGGCCGGCAGCACCCACCCTAACGATCACCTCGTCGGGAGCGGTGATCGTCGGCGCCTTGACCTCCTCGATCCTGAGCTGGACGTTCATCTTCGGATCGTATTCGTAAAGTCTGGCAGCTTTCATGGCTGTGTCCTTTCAAAATGTCTGGATTGCTTCAGGCGCGGCCGAGCTTTTCGGAGCCGCCGCCACGCGCTGGGCCGGCCGTCGGATCCTCATCCTCGGCAAGATCGCCAATCAGCGTTTCGGTGGTCAGGATCAGCGTCGCCACGGAAGCCGCGTTGGCGAGCGCCGTGTAGGTGACGCGGACCGGATCGATGATCCCTGCCTCGAACATGTTCTGATACGCGCCGGTCGACGCGTTGTAGCCGTAGCCGCCGTTGATGCGGGTGACCTCGACCACCACAGCTTCGGGATCGGCACCGGCATTGGCGGCGATGCGCCAGAGCGGGCGCGACAGAACCGACCGCACCAGGCGCACGCCCTCGGCGACATCGCCATCGACGCTAGCCGCCACCTTGTCGAGCAGCGGCGCGATCTGGGCAAGCGCCGAGCCGCCGCCGGCGACCACGCCCTCTTCGGATGCTGCGCGCACCGCATTCAGCGAATCCTCGATAAGCTGGATGGTTCGCTTCTGCTCGACCGGCGTAACACCACCGGCATAGAGGATCGCGGTGCCGCCGGAGAGCTTGGCCAGGCGCTCGCGCAGCTTGTCCTGGTCGATGTTCGGCGGGGAAGCTTCATACTGCCGCTGCACCTGGGCGCGACGCGAGGCTATCGCCGCATGGTCGCCGCCGCCGCGAATGATGGAGGTGTAGGACGAACTGGTCTTCACCCGGTCGGCCGTTCCGAGATCCTCGGCGGTGATATCCTCCAGCCGGCCGCCGAGATCGCGCGCGATCACCTTGCCGCCGGTGATGATGGCCAGATCCTCCATCATCGCCTTGCGCCAGTGGCCATATTCCGGCGGGTGGACCACAAGGTATCTTCCCGGCCCCTGCTTGCCGAGCAGGGTCACCACGACTTCCGGCGACATTTCCTCGGACACGATCAGCAGCGGCCGGCCAGCCTCGTCGGCGATGCGGCGAACCGCATCGAGTTGCTCGGGCTCCTTGATCTTGAGGTCGGTCATCAAGATGTAGGGCCGGTCGAGCACGGCCTCCATCTTCTCCTGATCGGTCACCATGTGATGGGAGAGGTAGCCGCGTTCGAAGGACATGCCCTCGACGACATCAAGCGTGGTCTCGGTGGTGACGCTGAAGTCCGTGGTGATGACGCCTTCCGCGCCCACCCGCTGATGGGCTTCCGCCACCAGCGCGCCGAGCTTGCTGTTGGTCGCCGCGATGTTGGCGACCGACGCCAGGATGCCGTTGCCCTTGGCCGGCTTGGCCGAAGCCTTGAGTGCTGCCACCACCGCCGCCACGGCAAGGTCGATGCCCTTGCACAGATCGACGGATTTGGCGCCGCGCTCGTTCGCCTCGATGCCGCCCTGGATGAGCGCGTTGGCGAGCACGATGGCCGTCGTGGTGCCGTCGCCGGCGATCTCGTTGGTCTGCATCGACACTTCGCGGACGACCTGCGCGCCCATGTTTTCGAAACGGTCGTGCAGCTCGATCTCGGAGGCGATGCTGACGCCGTCGCGGGTCACCATCGGCGTGCCGATCGGCCGGTCGATCATGGCGTTCATGCCTTTGGGACCGAGTGTTGGCTCGACAGCGGCTGCAAGCCGGAAGACGCCACGGGCGAGAGCACGGCGGGCCTCGGAATTGTGAAGCATTATCTTGGGCATGATTCCTCCTTCCGCCTTACGGGCGGGTTGTTGGTTGGGGGCCTCGTGCGAGGGAGGCCGTTGCTGTCAGCTCTGCTTCAGGCGATCGGCGCGGTCCTGGCCGGCACGCGATCCATGATGAAATCGACGAGCGTCGGTTCGCCGTCGACCACATCCAGTTCTTTGTATCTGGTCTGCTTGAGCCCACGGCACAGCGCGCCGTTGAACTCCATGTTGATGCGCACAGCGCGCAGTTCGGCGAGATGGGCGCTGAGTGCGTCAGCCGGTATGTGTTGCCCTTCCCAGGTCACGAAGACGGGATCATCCGCCCGGCGGTCGGGAAAACGCTCGAGCAGGGCCGCCCGGTATCTGGGTTTCTGTTTGGCCGCCTCGCCCGCCTCGAACCGGGCGACGTCGTATGCCGGCAAATCCATGCCGAGGATTTCCCGATCGGTCAGGCCGTGCTGCCGCAGACCGCGCAAAACCGCCTCCTGGCGCCGCTTGAATGCTTTCATCGCAAAGGTTTCGCGCAAGGCGCCGAGATCCTGATCCTCGGCGAGCACGGCAAAGATGTCGCCGAACGTCTTGCCGGATTCCATGCCGCGATTGACCTCTTCGGCGAACATGTGGTCGTGCAGCTTGACGCGATAGGCCGGCGCCCAGGAGAGCTGGTCGAGCGCCTTGCGGACGCCGTCCAGCATCAGGAACGCAAAGTTGGGCGAGCACCAGTAGGTCGGCAAGCGGAAGTCTATCTCCACCCGGCCATCGCTCGTCACAGCGGCCCGCTCGACGAAGCCCATCTCGGTGACGGGTTCGTCGAGTTCCGGGTCGTTGACCTCACCAAGGCGCCGCCAGAGTTCCATCTCGCGGCCGCCGGAAACGCTGGCGGTTGCCATGGCCCCTACTCCGCCGCGATGCTGAAGGGCGAACTGGCAAGCGCCTTCTTCTTGGCTTCGACGTCGATGTTGTAGAGACGCGCGGCGTTGAGGCCGAGGATCTTCTCCTTGATCTCGTCGGTCAGTTGCACACCGCGTTCGGCGGCAATGTCCCCGGGAATCTGATAGGCCCAGAATTTCTCGACCAGCCAGCGCGGCGTCCAGATCGCATAGTCGGAACCGAACAGGATCTTCTCCGGCCCGATCCAGAACAGCAGTTCGGCAATGACCTCGCCGAAATAGCGCGGTCGCGCATGGATGAAGGGCAGCGCCACCGCCAAGCCGCCATAGACATTGGTTTCCTGCGTCGCGATCCAGCAGAAGTCGTCGAGACGCGGGAGGCCGCAATGCTCGACGATCCAGTTGAGGTTCTGGAAATCGGTCGCCGCATGATCGACGTCATGGACGTCGAAGGCGTCCTTCGAGAGCGGGATGATTGTCGGGCCCTTGTGAACGTGGATGTTCTTGATGCCGAGCTTGTCGCAGAGTTCGAAGCATTTGTAGGCGTCGGGATCGGTGAGCTTCCAGCCCTTCGAAGCGCCGTTCCATTCGGCCGTATACATCTTCACGCCCTTGACGTTGTAGGTCTCCTTGAGGAAGTGGATGTATTCCAGCGCCTTTTCGCCGTCGCGCGGATCGAAGGCGCCGTTGACGATGAAACGTTCGGGATATCGCTTGGCCACCTCGGCGTTGCGTTCGATCGTGTTGAAGCCGTTCTTGTAGAAGTCCTTGAGATAGGTCGACTGGACAATCGCCACATCATCGGGGCCGTCGATGAACAGGTCGCGATAGAGGTCGTCGGCGCTGTATTTCTCGAACTTGCTCTTCTCCCACAGCTGCTCCTTCGGGCTCAAGCCCGTGTGATAGGCATAGAAGCACTCGATGAACTGCTTGCCGTGGATATTCTTCTGGTTTTCCGGGCTGCCGTCCCAGAAATGGGTGTGGCCGTCGACCACGAAAATGTCCTTGCCTTCCGGTGTTCTGTACATTGTTGCCTCCGCAGCAATCGCGTTGATCGGTTCGGCGCGCCGCACCCGGCGGCGCGCCGGATTTTTTTTTGGCGGCTATTCGATGTATTCGAACATCTCGTCCATGTTGCCGAACAGGATCACGGTGTTGTCGTCGACGCGAACCATGCGGCCATAGTGGGTGGAGGTGTTGACCTCGAAGGTCTCGGCCGAAATCTCGCGGCCGAGATATTCGCCGATCGCGTCCATCTTGAAGATCAGCTTGCCGTCACCGTCGATGCGGATCAGCGCCGGCTGGTAGGTGATGGTCACCCCCGGCTTCTGGCCCATGAATTCGGCGATGGCCCTGGCCTCGACCGAGTCGTTCATGGTGACGCCGCATTGGTGCGAAATCGTCTGTTCGAAGGTGATGTCCTTCATCGCCTTGAAGATGTTGGAATGGCTTGCGTCGCGTGCTGATAGTGACATGACGATTTCTCCTGTTTCAGCGCTTGAGGCCGAGTTCGCCGAGGATCTGGCCAATCCGCTCTTCGGATTTGGCGCGGACATCGGCGAATGCGACCGGCTTGGAATGCGGCATCGACCAGATCGGCTGCAGGCCGAGGGCTGCCTTGTCGGCGAGCGCGCCGTGTTTCTTGACCCAGCCCTGGAAAAGCTTGCGGTTGGCTGCGCCATGCGTCTCGTCATTGGCGAGCATGTGCATGAGGTCGATCGTGTTGGCGAGGTTGCGCTCGTAGTCGGCCTCGGCCGCCGAAATCACAGCGGGCGTTATGAAGTCATGGTTGGCGGCGGCGATCTGCATCAGGAAGCCGGAGCGAAATACTTCGCCCACCAGCGGCTCGAAGACGATGTTGATGGCAAAATACTGCTCGAGATAGTCCGTCGCGCCCATGATGGTCTCGACCGCTTCGCGCGTGCCTTGCCAGTTCTTGTCCTCGAGCCAGGCCTTCTTGCCGAGCTCGTCGTCCCAGTCGGGGAGATCCATGCCGATCTCGGCGAGGTAGAGCGTGATGTCCTGGGCGAGTCGCAGCTTGTAGGACGAGTTGGTCAGCGTGGCATTGTTGATCATCTGGGTGTAGCCGTAACGCTGTGCCTGCATCAGCGACGTGCCAAGCCCGAATTCGGCATGTTTCCAGGCGCCGAGCTGCGTCTGCAGGATCTTGACCCAGGCCTTGTCGAAGGTCTTCGGGGTGCCCGACTTGCGCGCGTTGTTGATGACGCTCTGCACCATCGTCTCGATCTTCGACTGGCGCTGATAGTGCGTGCGCTCCCACTCCTGGTCGGGGGCGCGGAAGGCATGCCAGTTGGAACTCTGCGCGGCGGTGTTCTGCTTGACATAGGCGCCCTTGCCGTCGGCAAACGAGATGATCCAGTCCTGGATCAGGTAACGTTCCGGGTCGGGCTGGACGTCGACCGTCATGTCCTCGTAGTGGGTGGCGCGCTGGCCTTTCGGGTCGAAATACCGGTATTTCCGGCTGTCGGAGTCGGCGAAGATTGCCGCGCCGGCGGCTCCTGATCCGACTGAACTCGAAGTTGCAGGCATAGTCTCTCTCCCTTGTTGCAGTTGTGGTTGGCTTGGCATGGCCGTCCCTCAATGGGCCGGCGTTGCACCTGCCGATGTGGTGAACTTGTCGAAGAAGATCCGCTCGGTCTCGAAGCCGTTCATGAACAGGACCGGCTGCAGCGCATCGATCATCGGCGGCGGGCCACAGGCATGGACATCGCCCTGCCCGTCGACCGCCAGTTGCTTGAGCTTGGCGTCGACACTCTGGTGCACGAAGCCACGTTCGCCTTGCCATTCGACGTCGTCATTCGCGTGCGACAGCACGGGAATGAAGGTGACGTCGGAATGATTGCCGACCAGCTCGGCGATCCTGTCGAGATAGAACAGGTCGTTGCGGGTGCGGGCGCCGTAGAAGAAATAGACCGGACGTTTCTCGCCGCTCTTGAGGTGATCGTTGAGGATCGACCAGATCGGCGACATGCCCGATCCGGCGCCGACCAGGATCAGGGGTCCTTGCCGTTCGTCGCGGCGGAAACAGGTTCCGTAGGGCCCGACGACGGTGACTTCGGCTCCGGCTTTGATTCCTCCGGAATCGAGTTCTCCCGAGAACTTTCCCTCAGGGTATTTTTTGATGATGAAGGAGAGTTTTTGGGTTTGGTCCGGCGTATTTGCCATGGAGAACGAGCGCGTAATCGTCTCCCCTTTTTGCGTGGTAACCGTGATGTCGACATATTGCCCCGCCCAAAACTTCATCGGGGAGCCGAGTTCGATTTCGATGCCGCGAATGTCGTGGGTCAGCTGCTCGATCCGAGCAATCCGGCCCTTGTACGTTTTCACGGCGATCGCTTTCGCCAAAATCTCCTCGTCGTAGTTGAGAAGCTCGACTTCCAGGTCGGAGTAGGCGATGCAGCGGCACAACAGGACGTGCCCGCTTTCCTTCTCCATGTCGTTCAGTGCGAAGGTTGAGTATTTCAGCATGTCGACTTCGCCTTCGAGCAACACGCTTTTGCAGGCCGAGCATTGCCCTTCCTTGCAGCCATGCGGCAGCGCGATGCCCTGGCGGAACGCGGCGTTGAGCACCGTTTCGCCATGCTCGACGTCGAATTCGACGCCGACTGGGCTGAGCCTGACCGTGTGGGTTTCCGACATACGGACCTCCAGTGAAAGGAAGGGGCGGGACGAACCCGCCCCCCTTTGGCCTGATCAGTTGCAGGGGTTGATGGTGAAGCCCTTGGCATATTCCGCCAGGTGCTTCTCGCGGTCCGCGGGCGACATGGCCCGCAACGCGTTGAGCGGCGATCCGAGCGTGTTGCCGCGCACATCGTCGAGCGTCCACATCTCCTTGTCGTCGAAGCGCAGATGCGGTTGCGGAACCAGCGTCTTGCCGTCGGAACGGACGAAGTTCAGGTCCTTGATCGCATCGGCCAGATCCCAGCCATCATAGAGCGTCTCCCACTCGCGCTTGCCGCTGAAGCGGCCCATCGCGGGCGTCGGCCGGCCCTGATACTCGTCGGCGAAGGCGACCGTTGCGGTCCACTTGTCGAGTTCGTGGGCGAAGGTGTGCAGCTGGCCGTCGATCTCGCCGACCACCATGTCCTCGCGGATCAGGCAGGGTACGAGGCAGGACCAGCAGCGGTGCGGATAGACGTAGCCGACGTCGCTGTTGAACAGCAGCACCTTCTCGCCCTTGTGGCTGAGCTTGGCGTACCATTTCCAGAAGTCGCCGAACTCGGCATACCAGCCCGGATATTTGTGCTCGAACCACTCGAAGTCCTTGTCGGTCTGGGCTTCGATGCGCCAGAAATTGACCGGCCAACCGACCGCGAAGAACTGTCCGACCTTGTGAACATAGTTCTTCTTGGTGATGCGCTCCCAGGCCGCCTGGACGTCGTCGTGATGAACCTTGATGCCGTATTTCTCGAGCGGCAGCATGTAGGTGCGATAGTAGTCCTCATAGATCCAGCGGTGCCACATTTCCGCGTAGGACTCCTTGTTCTTGTCGCGGTTGGTGGTGCCGTATTCGATGAAGGTGCCGATGGCCGCATCGACGATCGCGTGGTTCTGCCAGAAGGCGTAACGCAGATCGCGTTCGAGCAGCAGGTGGTTTTCCGGCTCCTTGAGCGCCGCCATCAGCAGTGAGTGGCCGTTGCCGATATGCCGGCTTTCGTCGGACTGCACCGACAGGAATACGGTCGGCAGCGCATAGTCGCCGTTGCGGGCGGCTTCCGAAGGCATGGCGACGAACAGCGTGTTGGTGAAGGCGGTCTCGGCCACCACGGTCAGGTACATGCAGGCGGCGGTCATCGTGTCGCCGGTGATGAAGCCTTCCGCGAACTGCCGGCCGATGGTCGTGGCGTAGCATTTTCCGAAGGCTTCCTCGGTGATGTCGAAGCCGGCCGGATCAATGTAGTTCTCCATGTACCACTTCTTCAAATTCATCTGGATCGTCGAGTGACGAAACTCGTCGATCATCTGCATGGTGAAACCGGTTCTGAGTTCCTCGCCAGGCGCGATGCGGGCCACCATCGCCATCGAGCGGGCGGCGGAGATTTCCGGGAAGGGAATGATGGCCAGGAAGAGTTTCATCCACTCGACCCAGCGCGGTTCCACATTGCGGAACATGTCACCACGCAACGCTGCGTCGAGCGCGCCGTAGACGCGGTTGTCCTTCTCTTCCTGCATCGGGAAGTACGACCGCAAAACCTGCTTCATCGGGTCGCGCGGCGTCTTGTTGATCTTGTAGTCGGTCGGAAACGTCATCGCTTCCTGGACGTAGGAAGGATTCCAGCCGAGATCGGCAATCTTCTTGGTCGCCTCGCCGACGGAGATTCCGCGTTGCGAGGTAATCTTGTTGAGCGTCAGAGACGTCATGGTCATAAGCCTCCACCAGGTTTGAGCCGCAGGTCCCTTGACCCCGGCAGGAAGCGGCGAACAGCACCGCAAGTGAGAATGCGAACGGCATGACAAAGGGTTGCGCATTCAGGCGCGACTCATGGTCCGGCCATTCAAGTGGATCGCGGCAAAGGTTCTCTGGGAGTCCGGCAGGATCCGCGGCGCCAATCGCATCTGCGATGGGCGTATCGAAGCGGTTCTGCTTCCTCCGTTCCTTCGTTCTTTTGGCACCGCGTCAAAAGCGCGATGGGCTTCTTGTGGAAATGTACAAAGCAAGCGCCGTGCCAATTTGAAAATAGCACCCATGGCTAGCGCTCAAAACAAAATCGTTGCCCTTCCGATATACGAGCGGACGGCCAACTGTAACGTTCTTTTACATTCGTAACGTATGGCTGTAATATTTAGTATCTATTCGCATGTGCAATATTTTTAGTTAGCTAATGCAGCAAATTCGAAAAACAAATATCATCTATTCAATTCTTCGTCTTTCTCTACTATTTGAAGATGGCCGCCCATGGATGGGCCTCGCGCTGGAGAAAGACGATGTCGAGCGATAGAGACAGAAGGGGGGCGCCCGAGCCAATGTCCAGCCAGGCCGACGGCGTCACCGGCGATCTTGTCAAGCTGATGCCCCGCGATCTGGTTTTCGTCATGCGCTTCATGGGCGAGAGCCAGCACCGGCTGCAGAGCCATTTCCAGGACTTCATCCGGGCCGAGCTTGCCGCCGGCGGCGTGACCACGCAGACGCATCCCATGATCCACCTGTTCATCGAGAACCACGCAATCCTGTTGCGCGACTTCGTCTTTTCCGGCGTTTCGCTGACACGCCAGTTCCGCGTCGACGAGATCGAACGCCTGACCGGCGATACGACATCGATGATCCGCGTCGACATCTGGGACCAGCTCAAGAGTCACATCGAAACAGCTGAAAAGCAGTTCCGGTCGCAGGCCGGCACGCTGCCCAAATTGCTATCGGCTTTCGAAAAGCCACCCGGACCGATGGCTGGGGGCGAGAAATGACAGGAGGATCCGAAACCGCCCGGCGTGACGCGCTGCTTGCTCGCCGTCTCGATCTCGTCGCCCACGTCTCCGCCCTCACGGCGGAGGCAATGCGGCTCAATCAAAAACGCGCCGGTATCGAAATGGACGTGCTGCGCCTGGAACTAGAGATCGACAGAAGCGGCGCCAGCGAGCAACTGGTGCGGGACTTGCATGAGGCCGAGGAGAGCGCAGCGGCAATCATGCTCGCGTGCGCAGCTTGCGAGGACCGCATCGTCGCGGCGGAAGGCGATGTCGAGGACGTCGACCGCGACCTCGCGGCGACGGTTGAAGACTGAGGGAAGGAATGGCCGTGAACCAGCAGACAATGCAGAACCTGACCCTGTTCGATCTTTTGGCGCGAAGCTGGCGTCGCCCGTCGGCGATCGCCGGTCTGCGCTTCAGCACCGACGGTTCGGCTGTTGCCTTCACCTCGGTGGACGGAACCGTTGCCATTGCCACGGTCGCGGATCACGAAACACCGGAGTCGCGGCTCAGGGTGAGCCATGATCTCGGCCAGACGACGATCCGACCCAGGGAGAAGCCGCCAGTGCCGTTGATCGCCACGGCGGCATTCGGGGATGGCGATGTCCCGCTGGCGGCCCATGCGCATTCCGGCTTTCTGGTCGGCGCGGCCAGTGGCGAAGTGCTGCCTCTGACCGCGGGCGGTGAAGTCGTGGCCCCCCTGGTCCGGATCGAGGGGCCGATCGTCGCCCTCGACCACAGCGCCCGGGCAGACACGACAGCCGTCGGCAATGGGCATGATATCTTCCTGTCGCGCGGCCAAGACGACGCAGTGCAACTGGGATGCCGCGTGACATCGTCGACAGACACACTCGCGTTCTCGCCCGGCGGGCGGCGCCTTGCCTGCGGCCTTGGTGAGGGACTTTCGATCTGGGCGGTCGAAGGCGACGCTGCCTTGATACGCGATGTCTCGCTTCCAGCGCGCCCGGCGTCGATCCGCTGGAGCGACGACGGCACATGGTTGGCCTGCGGGCTCGAAACTGGAGGCTTTGCCCTGGTCGACCCGGTTGATGGCCATTCCAGCATTGTCGCGGGATTTCCGTCGCCGGTCCGGACGGTGTGCTGGAGCCAACCCGCAGATGCGCTGTTTGCCTCGGGCGCCTTCCGGATCGCCGGTTGGTCGATGACCGCCCCGCCTGTTGGCGGCGAAACCTCGGGCGCGTTGGAGACAGGCCGTGCCGGGCTGATTCTGGTCGAGGCGGTGGCGGCACACCCGGAAAAGAAGCTGATTGCCGCGGGTTACGCCAATGGCCGCATCACCATCGCCCAGATCGGCGCGCGGGACGAACTGCTCGTCAGACCCCTGGGCAGCGCGGTGACCGCGCTTGCCTGGTCCGGCGATGGACGACACCTGGCAGTGGGCGCCGTCGATGGCACCGCCGCGATCATCACCTTTCCCGCGCAAATGTTCAAATAGCGGACGCAGTCCACATGAAACAGGAGGATGAGATGCAGACCGAACTTACAGCCGAAGAAGAAAGCAAAGACGAATTTTTCGAACGGCTGGCCAAGCTGTCGGAAGAAATGGTGGCCAAGCATGGCAAGGATTTCAGCATGGGCGCGCTGGTACTCGCCGCACGCTGGATCGCCGAAAACCGTGTTGGCAAGCTGAAGACCAACTAGACTGCATTGTGATCGACGAAGCGGCGCCAACCACCGAAGGACGAGATGTCGGACGCACCGCTCAGGCCAGCGGTTTCGACCAAAAAACCCTTGGCCGAACTGCCGTCCTCGAGCTCGATCGTCCCGATGCCGAGCGGCGGTGGAATGGCCGCGACGAAACGGCCGAAGGCATCGGCCGCCAGCCGCCAGACTTCGACCTCGACGGCTTCACCCCCTTCGGCGACGCGAATCAGGCCGGGCTTTGGCACGGACTGGCCGGCGAGCGCATAGAGCCTGTAGGCGGCGGACGTCCTGGCCGCACGCGAGAAAAGCGCGCCGAGCTGGCTCAGTTGGCCATTGAGCGGCATCCCCGAAAGATGCGCGCCAACAACCACCAGATCTATCATCTCATCCCGCGCGCGCTCGCCCGGCGGTGAGCAGCCCGGCTGCGCCCAACCAGTTGAGCCAAGCGGAAGGCCGCCCGCCGCATGGATGTCGCGGGCAAGTGCCGCGGTCAGCCAGTCCCTGCCTGCCATGGCGAGCAAGGTCACGCTCATCGGCAGCCCGTCGTCGCGCTTGCCGGTCGGCACGGCAATGCCGCACATGTCGAGCAGATTGACGAAATTGGTGTAGGTGCCGAGCCGGCTGTTGGTGGCGATCGGGTCGGCGAGCACCGCCTCCAGCGCGTAATGCGTCGGCGCGGTCGGCACGCAGAACAAGTCGACTGAAGCGATGACCGAAGCGAGCTTCGCCTTGTAGGCCTGAAGCGCGTAGAGGCCCATGAAGGCGTCTGCCGCCGAAAGACTGCGCGCGCCGCCGATGATTTTCCGCGTTACCGGATGCAGGGCCGCTTCGTTTGCATCCATGAAGTCGCGGATCGCGGCGTAGCGTTCGGCCACCCAGGCGCCTTCATAGAGAAGATTGGCGGTGGCGTAGAAATCGCCGAACGGGATTTCGACCAATCGGCAGCCGAGCTTCTCCAGAAGGCCAAGAGCCGCCTCGAAGCCGGCCTGCATGGAGGCGTCGCCGAAGAACTCGAGATCCCCCTTCGCGGGCACGCCGACACTCAGCACCGGCGGGCGCGCGGCCAGCGCCGGCACCTTGATCGCGCGTGAATAGGCATCGGCCGGATCCTTGGCCGCCGCCACGCCGAACACCGCATAGGCGTCGTCAACGGTCAGCGCAAACACCGAGATGCAGTCGAGCGTGCGGCAGGCCGGCACGACGCCGGCGGCCGAAAGCGCACCAACGGTCGGCTTCAGCCCGACGATGTTGTTGAGGCCGGCGGGTATGCGGCCGGAGCCTGCCGTATCCGTGCCAAGCGCGAAGGAAACGATGCCGCGCGCCGTCGCAACGGCGGACCCTGACGAGGAGCCGCCCGGCACAAGGCTGGCATCGATGGCGTTCCTCGGGATCGGGTACGGCGTGCGCACGCCGACAAGGCCGGTGGCGAACTGGTCGAGATTGGTCTTGCCAACCACCAGCGCGCCGGCAGCCTTCAGGTGAGCCACCACGGTGGCGTCCTTGTCGGGCACATAGGCATATTCGGCGCAGGCTGCCGTTGTCGGCATGCCGGCGACATCGATGTTGTCCTTGACCGCGAAGGGCACACCCCACAGAGGCTTGCCCTCCGGATCGAACGGTCCGAGCTTTTGCGCCTGCGCCAGCATGTCCGCCCTGCCGGCGAGATGGAGGAAGATGCCGGGATCGTCAGCCGCCGCGATGCGCGCATGCACGGCATCGATCATGGCGGCGACAGTGACACCGCGGGCATAAGCCGCGTGCAGACTGCCGATGTCGAAGCGGATCTCGCTCATGTGGCCTCCCCCAGAATGATCACCGGCAGGTCCCACTGGATCAGCACGACGCAGCCGTCCTTCGTCCACACCGAATGCTCGGTCCCGACCGGGTTCAGGATGACGCTGCCCGGGGGATAGTCGCCATTCTCGTCGCTCTGCGTGCCCTCGAGCACGACGATGGTTTCCAGCCCGACATGGCGGTGGCGCGGCACGCCGGCGCCTTGCCGGTAGTGGAGGATCGCCACCGACGGCTCAACCGGCCCGCCCTTGAGCAGCCAGTGCACCGTGATGCCGTCGCGAAAAGGCTCGAATGGCAGATCGCGCCAGCCGCCACCGACGAGGCCGGCAAAGCTCAGATTAGCCATTCGCAAGTCCCTGCAGCACCTGGTCGGTCGTCGCCGTCCAACCGACAATGGCGCCCTGGGCGCGGATCATGGCGATGGCCGCCGCCTTGAACTCCGGAAAATAGCTTTCCGTCGCATCCTCGGCGAGCAGGCATTCATAACCACGATCATTGGCCTCGCGCATCGTCGTCTGCACGCAGACTTCGGTGGTGACACCGGCGAAGACCAGCTGTCGCGCACCGAGCCGCTTCAGGTCCTCGCCAAGACTGGTCGCATAGAAGGCGCCCTTTCCGGGTTTCTCGATGACGATCTCGCCAGGCAATGGCGCCAGTTCGTCGAGGATCGCCGTTCCCGGCTCGCCAACGATCAGCACCCGGCCCATAGGCCCGACATCGCCGATGCGGATCGACGGATTGCCGCGGTTGCGCTTGGCCGGCGGCAGGTCGGACAGATCGGCCCGGTGGCATTCCATCGTGTGGATCACCGGCAGACCGGCAGCGCGGAACCCCTCGATCAGCTTCTTCACCGTCGGCACGATCGCGGTGATGCGGCTGACGTCGTTGCCGAGGCTGGCGCCGAAGCCGCCGGGCTCGGCGAAGTCGCGCTGCATGTCGATGACGACCAACGCCAGCGAGGCTGGCGTGAAGACGAAGCGAAATGGCTGCGCATCGATTTCGGCCATCAGTGATGCCCCGCCATATGCTCGCCTATGGTTTGCACGCTCGCCTGCGCGATCGGCGTTTCGTAAACCAGTGCGCCGTCCGACATGACGAAGATGCGATCGGAAAGTTCCAGAAGCTCGTCGAGATCCTCCGACATCAAGAGCACGGCGGCACCCGCATTGCGCGCCTTCATGATGCGGGCGCGGATTTCAGCCACGGCCGAGAAGTCGAGGCCGAAGCACGGGTTGGAGACGATCAGCAGATCGACCTCGCCGGTCAGTTCGCGCGCCAGCACCGCGCGCTGCACATTCCCACCCGACAGCGAGGCGATGGGCGAGGACAGCGATGCGGTCTTGACCTTGAACTGCTCGACCAGCCTAGCGCTGAAGGCGCGGATGGCACTGGTGCTGATCCAGCTTACCGGTCTGCCGTTGCCATCCATGTCGAAGGTGCGGAAGGAGATGTTCTCGGCCACCGTCATTTTCGGCGCACAGGCATTCTTCAGCGGCTCTTCGGGAATAAGCCGCACATTGAGCGCGCGCGCCTCTGCGCGCGTCGCGGCATAGGCGGTCCCCCGCACCAGCACCTCGCCGGCGTCACGCGGCCGCTGACCCGCCAGCACTTCCAGAAACTCCTTCTGGCCGTTGCCGGAAATGCCGGCGATGCCGACGATCTCGCCCGAGCGCACGCCGAGATCCTCGATGCGGATCGACTTCAATCCGGTTCGATCTGGCGCCTTCAGCGATTTGACCTTGAGCACGATCTCGGCATCCGGCCTCGGCGCGGCGCGGCTGTCGAGCGCGGCGATCGGCTGGTCGCCGATCATCATTGCCGCCATCGCCTTGTGGTTGAGATCGGCGACGCGGCCGGTTCCCGTGAGCTTGCCCTTGCGCAGCACGCTGACGTCGTCGGCGAAGGCCGTAACCTCATGGAACTTGTGCGAGATCATCAGCACGGTGAGGTCGCCTGCCTTTGTCATGTCGCGGACCAGGCCAAGCACCTCCTGCGCCTCGCCCGGCGTCAGCACCGAGGTCGGCTCGTCCAGCACCAGGAAGGAGCGGCCGAGATAGAGCTGCTTGATGATTTCGAGCTTCTGCTTCTCGCCCGCCGCAAGCTCCGCCACCTTGACGTCGAGCGGCAACTTGAACGGCATGCGCTCCATGAACACGGCGAGATCGCCACGCTCCTTGCGCCAGTCGATAATGCCGGGAACCTTCTCGCGCGAGATGACGAGGTTTTCCGCTCCCGTCAGCGACGGCACCAGCGTGAAATGCTGGTACACCATGCCAAGCCCGAGCGCCGAAGCGTCGCGGGGGTTGTCGATCTTGACCTCGCGGCCATCGACCAGCATGTCGCCGGAAGTCGGGTGATAAAAACCCATCATGCATTTGACCAGCGTCGACTTGCCGGCGCCATTCTCGCCGAGCAGCGCGTGGAAGGACCCTGCCGATACCTTCACCGACACGCCGTCCAGCGCCGTGAAGCCGCCGAAGCGCATGGTCATGCCGATGGTTTCGACGCCGACTGCTTTTCCGACGCTCATCGTGGCCCCCTCATGACATCCCCTCAGGGCAGTTGCGCGACAAGCGCGTTGGAATTCGACACCGTGCCGAAGACGCCGCCCTGCGTCTTGATCATCTTGATGGCCGCCAGATGGTTGCCGTGGTCGGTCGCCCCGCAGCAGTCCTCCAGCATCATGCATTCATAGCCGCGGTCATTGGCCTCGCGCATGGTGGTGTGCACGCAGACATCCGTGGTGATGCCGGTCAGCACGATGTTCTGGATGCCGCGCTGGTTGAGGATCAGCTCCAGGTCGGTGGCGCAGAACGAGCCCTTGCCCGGCTTGTCGATGATCGGCTCGCCCTCGATCGGGTAAAGGTCGGGGATGATGTCCCAGCCCGGCTCGCCGCGCACCAGGATGCGCCCACACGGACCAGCATCGCCGATGCCGGCATTGATGCGGCGCGAGCGCCAGCGCTTGTTGGCCGGCAGGTCGGCGAGATCGGGACGATGCCCCTCGCGCGTATGGATGATGGTGTAGCCTTTGGCCCGCATCGCCGAGAGCACCGATTTGATCGGCTCGATCGGCGCCCGCACCAGCGACAGGTCGTAGCCCATATGGTCGACATAGCCGCCCGGTCCGCAAAAATCGGTCTGCATGTCGATGATGATCAGCGCCGTGTTGTCGGGCCGGAGATCACCATTGTAGGGCCACGGATAGGGGTCGGCATCGATGTAGCGTTGGGTGATCTCGGCTCTGGCGTTCATAGGCAACACTCCAGTCATTTGGTGATCGACAATTCGCCCGGCGCGCCGGCAAGCGTGCGTGTCGGCGACGAGGTGGCGATCATGATGATGAGGGTGAGGATGTAAGGAGCGGCATAGAACAGATAGTACCCCTGCGTGACGCCGACCGATTGCAGCGCCGGGCCGAGCGCCCCTGCCCCGCCGAACAGAAGGGCTGCGGCAAGGCAGCCGAGGGGGTTCCAGCGCGCGAAGATGACCAGCGCCACCGCCATCAGGCCCTGGCCCGACGAAATGCGCTCGGTCCAGCTGCCGGGATAGTAGAGCGACAGATAGGCGCCGCCGATGCCGGCCAGCGCACCGCCAACGCCGGTGGCGAGCAGCCGCACCGTGTCGGGGTTGAGGCCCATGGCGCGCGCGGCGTCCGAACTGTCGCCGACGACCCGCACGATGAGGCCGGCGCGCGTATTGCGGAAGGCCCACCACAGGATGACTGAAAGCACCGCCCCGATTAGGAACAGCACGTTGACGTCAAGCGCCGCCTGCACCTGCGGAATATCCGACCAGCCGCCGAAGGGAATGGCCGGCAGATTGGGCGCCTTCGGCTTGATGAACGGCTTGCCAAAGAAGAAGGCCAAGCCCGAGCCGAACAGCATCAGCGCGATGCCGATGGCGATGTCGTTCACCTTCGGGAATTTACAGATCCAGCCATGGAACAGGCCGAAGCACAGGCCGGCGAAGGCTGCGGCCAGCAGGCCGAGCCAGGGCGAGTTGGTCATCACCGCCACCGCATAGGCGGTCATGGCGCCGAAGACGAGCGTGCCTTCGAGCCCCAGATTGATGCGCCCCGACCGCTCGGTGATCGCCTCGCCCAGCGAGACGAAGATGAAGGGTGTCGACACGCGGATGGCGCCGCCCAGAATGGCCAGCGGCACGCCCCAGAGGCCGATCTCGGTCGCGTCCATCAGCCGACTCTCTTCCACAAATCGGGGTTGAAGGCCTTGAAGCGGCCGTAAAAGGTCTCGCTGAACAGAATGACGACGAAGATCATGCCTTGCAGCACCAGCACTGTGGCGTCGGGCAGATCCAGGCGGCGCTGGATCAGCCCGCCCGAAGCGTCGATGCCGCCGAGCAGTATGGCGACCGGGATTATGGCCAGCGGATTGTGGCGGGCAAGGAAGGCGACGAGGATGCCGGTGTAGCCGTAGCCGGCGGCAAGCGAAGCGTTGGCGCTGCCTTGCACGGCGGCGACTTCCAGCATGCCGGCAAGCCCGGCAAAACCGCCGGAAAGTGCGGTGAAACCGACGACGAGCGGCCCGACGGCCAGTCCCTGGACCTGTGCCGCGCGTACATTGCCGCCGGCGATGCGCGCAGCAAAACCCCAGCGGGTCTTTTCGATAAGCACCCAGGAGAGAATGCAGGCGATGACGCCGACGACCAGCCCCCAATGCACGTCCATGCCCGGAATGTTGCCGATACGGTAGATGTCCGCCAGCGGTTGCGTCGACGGCTTGTTGAGCGAGGCCGGATCGCGCAGCGGCCCTTCCACCAGCTGGTTCATCAGCGCGATGGCGATGTAGGCCATCAGCAGGCTGGAGATGGTCTCGTTGACAGCCCGGTAGTAGCGCAGCGCGCCGACGGCACCGATCCAGATGCCGCCGGCGGCCATGCCCGCCACGCCCATGGCAAGAATGACGATTGATGATGGCGCGCCGCCGAGCGCCACGCCGATGGCCGCGGCGGCGACGCCGCCCAGCACGATGGCGCCCTCGCCGCCGATGACGACGAGGCCGAGCCGCGCCGGCAGCGCCACACAGAGCGCCGCCAAGAGCAGAGGTGCGGCCCGCGACAGCGAGTTCTGGACCGAGAACCAGGAACCGAAGCCGCCCCGCCACATGGTTTCATAGAGCAGGACCGGCGACTTGCCGACAGCCAGGATGAACAGACTGAACAGCGCCATGCCAACGACAAGTGCCGCGAGCGGAATGACAAAGGCTTCCGCCCGCCGCGCGATCCATTCCAGCGCCGCCGAGTATCCCCTGGCGCCGAACAGCGCCGGCATGCCGGCTCCTGTCGCCATATCCGTCATCGCCCTGTCCCCCCTTCAGATCAGGCGGTCGAGCCGACGACGCCCTCGACCAGATAGTCCATGCTTTCGAGCTCGATCGCGTTTTCGGGGAAGGCCTGGCCCGCGGTGGCGACGACCGCGCCCTTGTTGCTTTTCAGCGGTCCCTTGATGACGGCGAAGCCGCCCTTCATCATTTCAGCCAGCGTGGCGTCGAACTGCTTGCGCGCCGGCTCGCCGACGGCGGGACCGAGCGGGCTCATCTTGACGAAACCGTCGGCCAGGCCGCCGCGGGTGAAGTTGGGCAGCGGCGTGCCGGCGACAAGGTCGTCGACGAACATCTTGTAGACCTTGGCCCAGTTCCATTCCGCGCCGGTGAGGTATTTTTCCGGGGCCAGCGGGCTCTGGTTGGCGTGGTAGCCGCAGACGAAGGCGCCGCGCCCGGCGGCCGTCTCGACCACCACTTTCGGGCTGTCGACATGGCAGGTGATGACATCGGCGCCCTGGTCGACCAGCGCGTTGGTGGCTTCCGCCTCCTTGACCGCCAGCGACCATTCGCCGGTGAAGATGACCTGGCAGGTGATGGTCGGATCGACCGAGCGCGCGCCGAGCAGGAAGGAGTTGATGTTGAGCAGCACCTGCGGAATGGGCTTGGCGGCGACGAAGCCGAGCTTCTTGGTCTTCGAGGTGTGGCCGGCGACGACGCCGTTGAGATACTGACCCATGCCGATATAGCCGAAATAGGAGCCGGCATTCATCGGGTGCTTGGCCTTGTCCCACATGCCGCCGCAATGGCGGAACTGCACGTCGGGGAATTTCGCGCACATGGCCAGCATGTGGGGGTCGAAATAGCCGAAGGAGGTCGGGAAGACCAGTGACGCGCCGTCGAGATTGATCATCGATTCCATCGTCTTCTGGACATCGACCGTTTCCGGCACGTTCTCCTCCTCGACGACGGTGATGCCCTCGATACCCTTCAGCGCCGCGGCGCCCTCGGCATGCGCCTGGTTGTAGCCGTAGTCGTCCTTCGGGCCGACATAGATGAACCCGACCGTCGCGGTTGCGGCCAGGGCCCTCGAGATGGGAAAGGCCGCGGAGGCGAGCCCGAATGCGGCTCCGGCAGCGGATGTCTTGAGCAGCTGGCGGCGGCTAAGCATGAATCGGTCGGTCATGTAAAATGCTCCCCTGTAGGACCCTTTCCGGGTCGGTTGACGCCTTCTCAAGAAAGTGCATGCAATCGCTGTGCCAATTCCAATAGAGAGATTTCTTTAATAAAATCAATGATGGAGGCAATGCGACCTGCACAACTCGGAGGCAATTGCATGCACTTTTTGCCTTTAAAACAGCCAGTTTGACAGGGAGACTAAAACATAGGCATAGAGGTGCGGGCCGAGTCGGGTAGCTCCGGTCGGCCGCTGATTTCAGGAACGCCGAAGCACGGGAGGCGAGGCAGATTTGTCGGGGAAGCGTAGCTTGATCCGGTCCGGCACGACCGTCGATCAGATGGTGAGGGCGATCGGCGACCGCATCGTCACCGGCGTGCTGCGTCCCGGCGAAAAACTCGACGAGGTTTCACTTGCCGTCCGCTTCGAGGTTTCACGCACGCCGGTGCGCGAGGCGCTCGGCCAGCTCAGCGCCATGGGCCTCGTCGAGCGGCGACCCAACAGGGGCGCCATCGTCGCCGTCGTCACGCAGGAGCACCTCACCGCGATGTTCGAAAGCATGGCCGAGCTGGAAGGCATATGCGCGCGCTTCTGCGCCGAACGCATGACCGGCAGCGAGCGCCGCGCGCTCGAGACCGAGCACCAGGCCTCGGCCCGGCTGGTGCGGCTGGGTGCCGAGGAAGACTATGAATACTTCAACACCGAGTTCCACAGCCGGCTCTATCGCGGCGCCCACAGCACGCACATCCAGGAGCTGACCGCGACGACCCGCAGCCGGCTCGCGCCCTTCCGCCGTGCCCAGTTCAGGCTTGCCGGACGACTGGCCAAATCCTGGCAGGAGCATGACGCCATCGTCACCGCGATCCTGCGCGGCGACGGCGCTGCCGCCGGCAAGGCCGCGCGCGACCACGTCTCCATCGTCAGCGAGGCGAGCGCCGTCTTCGCCGCCGGCGACCAACCCAACGCCGCAAGCACGACGTCCGTTACATCAGGCTGACAATCCGTCTGACTTCAGTGGCGCCACATAGCGCCGAAGATAGAGCCAAGCTCCCGGAACGGCGGGATTTGGCGCGAAGAGCAACGGCCTTCCAACCCGTGAGCAGTTGCTCTCCGACCAATTGCGACGCTCGCTCGCACGTGAATGGCGACATCAGCCGGTTCATTCTTGTCGGAGACGAACAAGGCAACACCGGCCGAGCTCCCGATCCAGTTGTCATATTTCCTGTTTTCGACGTCCTTGGTGAACCTGACTGGCCCAAGCAGTAGCGGCTTCCCGTTAAGCCTCGCGCAATCTCTTCGGTCCATGATGGATGCAGATCGTCGAGGATGACATGAAGCGCAAGTCGATATTACTCTTCGCTTTTCCTGCGTTCGTGCTTTTGATTCTGGCAGCAGAGCGAATAGCGACGCTCCTGCTTGGAACCTATCCGGCCAGTCCTGCCATGTGGTGGGTTTGGCTTGAACTGCGTCCATTGGCGACGATGTTCTGGCAGCAGGTCGATCTTTACCTGGGTGGTTCGATGGCCGTTGACGCCGCGATCCTGGTCGCCGCATCGATCGTCTTCTGGATGGCGTGCCGCACGAGAAAGTCGGCCGCGTTCTTCTTCCTTGCCAATCACATGGCGCTGCTTTTCGCCGGGCTGATGATCGCCGTCGGCGGCCATTCGGAAACGGCGAGCACGATTGCCGCATTCACGGCGCCCGACGGTTTCCCATTCTCGCTGATGGTCGATTTCACCTGGGAGAACAGCCTCGTGCTGACCTTGGGCTTTGCGGCCTGCGCTTACTGTCATGTGGCGTTTCTTCGCGAAACCCGACAGAGAGCAGAAGCTCTGGCCGTGCGTCTCGTGGCTTTGAAGCGGGACCTCTAAAGCCCGTCGCGACGCGCTTTAATTGCGGCATCGCGGCAGGCGTATCCGGAGAGCGCCGATTTCGCCTGCTTCCACGCCCGCGGTCCCTAATTGATCTTGCGATAATACACTTTGCCCTCCGGCGTTTCCGTTCGCTGGTAGGCGGGGTTTGGAGCGGGAGGCGCGGTGGCAATGCGCCTCTTGGGCGGCCGTGGCGTATCGACATCAGTGGGTTCGACCGCGACTTCGGTGTTGGAAGAGGCTTCCGCCACGGTAGTCGTCATGATGACGGGTTCCCTCGCGCCAGAGATGCCTGCGTCGCCAGCCAAGGGAAGGTTTTGTTCCAGGCGGGCCATGGTGCCGTTGAGCTCGTTGAAACGGCCTTGCAGTTGGCCGTCCAGCCTTTCAAACCGGCTTTGAAAGCCGTTGTTGACCGTATCAAGCCGGGCACCGATCCGCTGCTCGAACGATCCGAGTTCCTCGAGACGCCCCTCCACGATGCGCAGGTCGGTGATCCCTCGGTAGAGAAAGACGGCGGCCGTTACATTCAGCACGGCAAACAAGGTCAGTCCGACGCCGACCGCTACAGCCAGCCGGTATCTGCTTTTGTCGCGGTCGAGCAGTTGCGGTTCGAGCTGCTCGGCTATGGTCGGCACGTGCGGATCACTGATCGTCGTCATTGAACCACCACCTTGGTGCCTATCGGCACGCGCTTGAAAAGATCGATCACATCCGTGTTGGTAAGGCGAAAACAGCCGGATGTGCCATCGAAACCCACGCCTGAAGGATCATTGGTGCCGTGGATGCGATAGAGCGTGTCTCGTCCGTCCCGAAGCAAATAGAGCGCCCTTGCGCCCAGCGGGTTGTAGGGACCCGAGGGCACCAGCTCCGGCAATTCCGGCTGACGAGCGCGCATTTCCCTGGGCGGGCGCCATTGCGGCCATTCCGTTTTTGCCCCTACCTTCACGACCCCGGTCCAGCCAAATCCGTCACGTCCGACGCTGATCTGGTAGCGAAGCGCCTGGCCCTGGCGGGTCACCAGGTAAAGCGCCTTCTCATTCTTGCGGATGATGATCGTTCCCAGCTGCTCGGTGGTTGCGAAGGGAACGGCCTTGCGCAGGCTAGGGCCCATCGCAGGCAGCGGCGGCCGGTCCGCAAGTCCCGATCGCGCGCTGGCGAAGTCCTGGGCCGACAGCGCCAGCGCCAGGCCCAGCACGCAGGCGCCCGCCAGCCCCGGGGCGATCCGATATCTATCGGGCAGCGTCATCGAGCCGCTCTTTGAACATCCGCTTCAGATCCTTGTTGAAGCGCGCGCGCCCATCCACCTCGGAGGGCAGGATGGCCCTGTTCAGCGCATCGCTCAGAAGGGCGTTGTCCAGCGCGACCGACTTGATGTGCGGCGCCTTGAATATCTTCTCGAGTTCGCTGCGCGAAAAGTGGTTCCCGAACCATTTGCGCTTGTGCTTGTTGGCGACGAGCGTGATGCTGACCGCATTGCCGCGCAGCTCGCGGATCTTCTTGTAGAGCCGCTTGCCCTGACGCAGCGACGCGACATTGAGCTCGAACACGATGAAGATTTCGTCGCTCGTCGAAAGCACGGAATTGTGCCAGGGCGTTTCGAGATTGGGCAGGTCGATGATGATGTCGTCGAAGCGGTAGGCGACGAGGTCCAGCAGCCGGAAGACGAAATCGCTGCCGTGCGGCTCGAACGGCAGTTGCGGCCTCTCGAACGCATAGAGGGTGAGGCCGGACGGGCGCGAAAGCTTGATGACATCCATCAGCTCGACATCGAGCCGTTCCGGCTGGCCGATGATGCCGGCCAGATCGAACTGGTTGAACAGATTGAGGTAGGCGCCGCAATTGGCGCTCTGGAAATCGAGATCGACGAGGCAGGTCGAAGCCGCGCGTTCGGACGATTTCGAGGCGAGGTGTTCGGCCGCCGACAGCGCCAGCGTCGTGGCGCCCGCGCCGCCGCTGGCGCTTATGAAGGTGATGATCCGGCTCTTGGTGCCCTGGTTGCCGGTGTCGTGGAAGGTCACCGCGTTGAGCAGTTCCTTTCCGTCGAGCGGCTTGTGCAGCCAGTCCGAGGCGTTCATGCGCACCAGCACGCGCGTCTGTTCCGAGGTCAGCTCGTCGGACACCGCGATCAGCGGCACGGTCGCCCAAAGCGCGCGCGCTTCGACGATGCCGGGCCTACCAAGCAGTGCGCCATTGCCGAGATCGAGGATGACGATGCCCGGGCGCGTGTCCACCGGCGGCCCCTTGAGAAAGTCGTCCGTCTCGGAAACCCTGACGTCGTAGATCGCCAGCGCATCGAGCCGCGTCGCCACATCGCGCTTGAAATTCGGATCCGACGAGAACAGCGCCACCTGCTTTCGCTTGGTCGGTGTAACCTTGGTGTTGATGGCATTCATGGGAAGGTGCTCTTCAAGTCTTCGCCCGTGACCGTGCTCAGCATGGAGGGCATGGTGATGTTTCCGAATCCGAGCAGTCCGCCCAGAAAGAAGAACTGAAAGGGATGATTGGTGATGCTGACCGTGATGGTCGGTACCGGCCCATTCGGGCGCGTCCAGTAGCCGAGGCCAGAGGCCTGATACTGTATCCTGACCTCGGATTTCTTCAGGTTCGGCAGGAATTTCTGCATTCCGGCGCGACCGCTGCTGCCTGTATAGATGAAATCGAAGGAAGCCTGGCTAGCGGCAAGGCTCTGGCAGGTGGCGCCTGTTCCGCAAACGCAAGACACGGCACCTGCGGTGTTGGCCGTGCATATGTAGTTGTATGTGTTGGCCGGCACGGCGGTTCCAACCAGCGTCGCATCACTGGGTGTCTTCGCCTCCAGGGCAAGTCCACTGGCGACCGGTGTTGAAATCTGCGCCAGCCTGGCGCCCATCTGTACCGCCTTGTTGGCCGCGTTCCACTGGTAGAAGGCATAGCCGAAGTCGACAAAGCCGAGCAGAAGGGTCAGCAGCAACGGCATGACGATGGCCATTTCGACCATCGTTGCGCCGGACTGGTCCGAGCCAAACCCGATGCGTGCCCTCACCATCCGAAGACGCGCTCCTGATGCGATGCCGTTATGTTGAGGGTTCCGAAACCCAGATAGCCCCAGAGCCCGATACCATTGTAGGGTACAGACGTGCTGACCTTGACGACATCCACATTGGCGGTGCTGCTGAGATAAAGCTCGGTTCCGGTGGCGGCGTCTACAGCAGCCGTATGGCTCACGGTGACCGTCACCTGCGGCGTCGTCCAGTTGGGAACCCTTGCGCTACCGCCCGTAATCGAGCCATTCACCGCGAGGTTCGTTCCATACAAAACGCAATTGGCCCAACTGCTGTCGTTGCAGCGCGCCATGTAGCGCGCACCATCCTCGACGCCGGCCTCGAGCAGCAGGCGGGTATTAAGTATGTTGGAGAATTCGAAGACGCCCGCCGACAGCAGCAGCACGAAGGGGGCCGCGATGGCCGTTTCCACCAGGGCGGCGCCTTGCTCGTCGCCGTGGAACCGCCGGATGAATTGCCTGAGCGCGATGAACATGGCGTTACCGATACAATTGAGCTTCGTTGCGCTGAAGCTTCTTCAGCGTGCCTTGGCCGACCAGGGTGCTGATATCCTGCATCTCGCCGTAGATGTCGGCATTAGGTGCCCCGCCCGCCGGCTCTGTGATGAACACGCTGCCAAAGGCCTGAACCGGCAAGGTCTGGCCGCCGCCTTTGACCGAGTTTGCCGTGCAGTCGATGATCGCGACATAGAGCAGCCGCCTGTCTGCCCCTTGCGTCGTCGTGTTGCACTGCGGCGCTGTCGCCTCCTGGCCGCTCTTCAAAGTCGGATTGTTGATCTCATATTTATAGACACAGTATCGGCTCGGGCTTGCGCCGCAGGAGGTTGTGACCCCGGCAGTGCTTGCATTGCCGTGGTTGACGGACCAATACCCCGCGAAGTCCCAGTTGCCATCGCCGAGCACGCCCGCCTGCGCGCAAGTTCCAGAGGTAAAGCAATTGTCCCTGGGCAACGCCTTGTAGTTTTTTGCTTGCCCGCTGTTGGGCGCGCTGTAGCTGCAGTTGTTCTTGCCCGCGTTTGAGACGACCATTCCCTTTCGCACATTCGGCGCGGGCGGATTGATGGACGGATCGGTCTTGTAGGGCCCGCCATTGTCGTAAATGTCGAAGCGGGTATTGATACCAGCATCCACCGGAGGAATGTTGCCTGGCCGGGTCGTCACCCCGCTCTGGTCATAGCAGGCGGGTGGATTTGTGACCGCGAACATTTCGGTGATCGCAGCCGTATTTTTGTCGCCCTCTGGTGACGACAGGAATCCGTAGTTGCCCGGACCGTACTGGGCGCTGGCGCCGCCTTGCTGTTCCTTCAGCCAGATCATCGGCTTCTTGGTTCCAGACAGCGCTGTCTGCAAGGCGCCAATATTGGCGTAAGGGTTGCAGATGAACATTGGCGTGAACTGGCACAGCGCGTTGGTGAATCCCGCCACGGCCTGCGTCTGCACGTTGAAGCCATTGCTGCCGCCAAGAAAGCTTGCCGGAAAGATCGCCGCGAAAGCGGTTGGGTTCACCGTCACTTCTGCGAATTTTGCCACCTTGGGGTCGGTGGTGCTCCAATCGTGGCCATTGGCGTCGACACCCGCGGCGTTGAGCGCGATACTGTCGTCAGCGGGTATCCCACTCAGATATGTCACGGTCAGGTCAGCCGGGCCAAGTAGGTGATTGCCCGAGGTGGAGAATTTTGTCGTGTTGGCGTTGGCGTTGGCGAGGAGATTGTCGCGTGCCCGATTGGCCCGGGTGATCGCATCGGGGTTGCCGTCCAGCTCTGCCGCCATGGCAAGCGCGAACGCATCGGCGCCCTTCTGCATGTCATTGTGCAGTCCGTTGGCCCGGCTCATATCGATGGCCAGCAATGCGAAGCCGACAAGCACGGGCAGCATGATGGCGACGAGGATCATCGCTATACCGCGTTGATCGTTCCAGAAGGCACGCATGGTCCCCAACATGACCCTACTCTCTGCTTCCTTGCGCCAGGGCCCCTCGCTTGCCCGGCGCCCTCCGCATCCTTCCGTTCAGTTCACTGCGCCGTCACACCCGACCCGCCGACATTGACCGTGATCGCCGGCGGTGGTGGCGGCGGCGGTGGGAATTTGTAGTTGTGGGCAATAGCGGCGGCGCGCGTTCCGTCGCCTTCGATGTGTGTGTTCCGGGAGGCCGGATTGAGCGGATCTACCGTCTGCAGCAGCGAATTGTACTTCTGCGTGTCGCCTGCGGCCAAAGTCACCGAATCGTAGTGGTTCAGATAGTCGGCGGCGCAGCCTGACAACGCACCGGCGCACACAATGAGGATCAAGGCGCTATTTCTTGACATAGAGCATCTTGTCCTTCGATTTGAAGTCGAGCATGTGGCCATAGGGGCCGGTGACGCCGTCGCCCGTTTCATATTTTCGGATCATGTCCTTGTTCACTTCGAGCTGACCAAGCACGAAAAATTCGGGATCGTTGGCGGGCCGTGTCTTGTCGAACGGCGTCGCCAGTTGCTCGCCAGGCTTCACCGGCCGCACGATGTGCGGCGTGACGATAACCACCAGTTCGGTCTCTTCCTTCTGGTTGCTCGAATTGCGAAACAGTGTGCCGATGATCGGCACCTGGCCGAGCCACGGCACCTGGTTCTGCAGCTTGGTGGTCTTGCTGGACAGAAGTCCGCCGACCGCGAAGCTCTGGCCATCGCGCAGTTCGACGACGGTTTCCAGCTTGCGATTGGTGAAGATCGGGTCGCCGGCGGTGGTGAAGCCGGTCAGGTCGCTGACATCCGGCGCCAGCCGCATGTGGATCTTCCCGTCGTCGAGCACGACCGGCGTGAACACCAGATTGACGCCGAATTGCTTGTAATCGATCTGTATCAGGCCATCCTTGTCGACGCTGCGGATTGGGACCTGGCCTCCCGCGTTGAAGCTGGCCTGCTCACCGGAAAGCGTGGTGAGATTGGGGTTCGCGAGCGTGCGCACCACGCCCTTGGCCTCGAGCGCCTCGATGTACAAATCAACTTTGATGTTGCTGTCGATGACGCGGGTAAGCAGTGCGCCGAACGGAGTGGAATTGGATAGGAGGCCGCTGAGCAAAGTGCCGGATCCGAGTACTGCGCCTTTACTGTCGACGGTGGCGATTCCGGTTCCGACTTTGGTGGTGCCATCGCTGTTCGTGCTTTTGATTGACACGCCGAGATCGCGGCCGGCGTTGCGCTTGGCTTCCAAAACGCGCACTTCGAGATTGACCTGTTGGCTATCGTCGACAGTGACGGAGTTGATGATGGCGTCGGGACCGTATTGCTGCGCCACTTCCATGATTGCCGCCAGCGTGGCGCCATCCTTGACATGGCCGCCAAGCCTGACCCTGCCGTTGATCGAGCCGATTTCGATACGAGACCTTGGCGCCACCTGGCGGATCGCCGCCGCCATGTCGCTGACGTCGACGCCGACCTCGATCTGGATGACGCCGAGCGAGCGCTTGTCGGTAGAAAACAGATTGACCGTGGTGGTGCCGGCGCCCTTGCCGATGACATAGAGCGTGCGGTCGGTCATCGGCTGGGCGTCGGCGATCTTCTCGTCACCAACGACGATATCGCCCAGATTGGCATTCACCTGGATGGTCACGGATTGCGACATCGGCAGGAAAACGCGATGGACGCTGGGGTTCGACACGTCGATGAAACGGTCGGCCGCCTCAGCCGCGAGGCTCGTGTGCAGTAGCGCCACCATACAGGACAGCGCTGTCGCCGCCCTCACCCAGAACCCCTGCATCCCCGTCTCCCCAATCGCTGCCGGTGGCAGCCGAATTCATGTCGCCGCGTTTGTCATGGTTGCCGTGGAACGTCATATGTCTCGAGCTTCACGCCCCGAAAAACGCCGACCGTCGCCCGTGCCGGCGGCTCGGGCTGTACATATTTGACCACTTCCTTGACGACCTCGTGCACTTCCGGCGCCGACGCCACGGCCGGAGCCGGCTTCACCTTGCTCAACTGGTCGAGACGGGTTCCCACCTGTTCCACGGCCTGGGTCAAACCGGCGAGCTTGTCGTCGGCGCGCTTGCGTTCGGCCGCGGCCTCCGCTTCCGCCGCTGCCTTCTTGTCGAGTTCGGCCTGCCGGGCGGCGACGTCGGCCGGCGTTTCGCCGGTCAGGTCGGAAAGCGTCACACGTTCGGTCGTCTCGCCCTTGCTGGCCGCAGCCTGCCGAAGCGCCAGAGACAATTGGCCGGCGCCGGCGGCGAGGGTCAATTTTTGCGCATCCTTGGTGCTGGCCTCGAGCGTCACCGATTTGACGACTGTCGGGCTCTCCTTGCTTTCGTCAGCGACCTGGTCGACGGCGAGCACCTTCATGCTCTGCAGCAGCACGTCGACAAAACTCTTGTCCGCCCCATCACTGTCACGCACGGTTCGCGTCAAAAGGACATCGACGCGATCTCCCGGGAAGACGAAGCCGGCGACGCCAAGCACGTCATTGACACGGATAGAAACGGCTTTCATGCCCTCGCCAAGCACCGCCGAAAGCGTGGCGCGCTGGCCGGGGCCAGTGATCTTGCTGGCCAGAATCGGTTCGTTGGCGCTGATTGTTTGAAGCGCCTGCCGTGTGCCATCGCCGGCCAGGGCTTCCTTGGTTGTCTTGAAGGCACCGGCTGGAACCGCGCCCGCCGGCCATGCGATTTCACGCAGCTTGTCTGCGCTCAGCGCGTCGCCGAACTTCAGCGGCATTGCGGCAACCACGACCGTGTCGCGCTGGGTACCATTCGCCTCCGCCATCGCACTACGCTGGCCGGCCAACCAGATATTGGCAAGCACCACTGCCAGCACACCGAATACGCCGGCGAGGATGACCATGATTACGGTATTGGCGCGCATCGAGTTCGCCTCTGTTGCAGCATTGCGGCTGCGAGTGCTCTGTTCGGGATATGGTCAGGCCCGGGGATTTCCTCGGACCTGACCATTTCAGACGAAGATAGTATCAGGTCGGAGCGACGCAGGTGCTCCCCAGCGCGCTGCACAGCGTGGTCCATGCAGTTCCCACATAGCCGCCGACCGCAATGATGGTCGCGATCGCGGCTGCCGTGATGATCCCAATCAGGATAGAGTATTCGACCATGGCAGCGCCGTTTTCGTCGTCGCGGAACTGCCGGGTCATCGTCATGAGCTTCTTCATGATAATTTCTCCCTTTGGAGGTTTGAACCCGACGAGACGAGCCAAGGATGTAATCCATACCCAAGCATCCCCCGTCACCTCAATCCTAGGTCGCAGCGAAAAGCAGAGTCAAACGGGATTAAGGGTTCCTTAACTTTCCTGTACATGACCAGGCAAGAAAACTGTGACCCCAAACCTTACCAAGAGATTGATTCGTCTCATCTTTCAACCCTCCTTAACCATTCGTTCACAATTCCGTCGCAGATGTGGCGGAAATAGGGAGGCATTAGCTATGATGCATATTCCTTTATATCTAAGGACTTAAGGTAGGTATCCTGAAGGTCTAACGACAAAAGGCGGACGCATCCGGAAAACAGGAAGGAATCGGCTGAGGACGGGCGGGAAGCCAGATAAATAGATAATCACTTTCCGGATCCGGCTCTTAACTATGTCTAAAGTATTGGCTGTGCGCAGGGCATCCTGGCGCTTGTGCCCCCGGTGGTTAACGTTTAGTTTCTGCTAATGCGCTTCCGAGGGGGTATAAGGGAATATGCTGGGGCGTTTCATCAAGGGGCCAAGTGAGCAGCAGGCTGAGGCAAAGACAGTTCCGCTGGCGGTGCTGCCTGTTGCTCCAGCCCTTTCTCCGGTTGCCGATATCGGATCGCATGACGACGATTTCCTGACGCTCAAGGTCGAGCTTCACCGTCATCTGATCGACAGGTTCAATCTGGCCGCGCTCGAAACGGCCTCGAAAGATGAAATCCTCAACGAGATCCGGCCGATCGTCCGCGAATTCGTCCGCGCTCGCGCGGTGCCACTCAACGCCCGCGAACTCGATCTGCTGACCAGCGACACCGCCGACGAGATGCTGGGGCTCGGACCAATCGAACCGCTGCTGAAGGACGATTCGATTTCCGATATTCTGATCAACACGCACAAGCGCGTGTTCATTGAGCGGCGCGGCGTTATCGAGGAGAGTTCTGTCCGTTTCCGCGACGAGGCGCATCTGCTGCGCGTCATCAACAAGATCGTATCTGCGATCGGCAGGCGGGTCGATGAATCCGCGCCGATGGTCGATGCGCGGCTCGAGGACGGGTCGCGCGTCAACATTGCGGTGCGGCCGGTCTCGGTCGACGGCCCCCTGGTGTCGATCCGGAAATTCTCCAAGAATCCGTACTCGCTTGAACGTCTGATGGCGCTCAACTCGATCAGGCAGCCGATGATCGATCTGCTGCGGATTGCGGTCCAAGCACGCAAGTCCATCCTGGTTTCCGGCGGCACAGGCAGCGGCAAGACGACCTTGCTGAACGCGCTGTCGAGCTACATTCCGTCCAGGGAACGGCTGATCACCATTGAGGATGCGGCAGAACTTCAATTGCAGCAGCCGCATGTCGGCCGGCTGGAGACGCGACCGCCCAACGTTGAGGGCAAGGGCGAGGTTCGCCAGCGCGAATTGCTGAAGAATGCGCTGCGCATGCGGCCGGACCGCATCATTGTCGGCGAAGTGCGCGGCGAAGAAGCCTTCGACATGCTGCAGGCAATGAACACCGGGCATGAAGGCTCGATGACCACCATCCATGCCAACACGCCGCGCGATGCGATATCCAGGCTAGAACAGATGGTCGGGATGGCCGGCATGCCGATGACACATGACTCGATCCGGGCACAGATTGCGTCAGCGATCGACATCATCGTGCAGACGCAGCGACTTTCCGACGGAGGGAGGCGCGTCACCTCCATATCGGAAATCACCGGCATGGAAGGCAATGTCGTCCAGCTGCAGGAAATCTATCATTTCGTCCGTCGTGACGTGGGCACAGATGGTGCCATCGTCGGAGAATTTCGTGCCACCGGCGTTCGTCCTCGCTTTGCGCAGGAGGCGGCGACGCTCGGCCACCATTTTGCCAAGGATTCCTTCAATCCGCAGGTTCCGCTTTGATGCCCACCGGCCAGTCATTGCTCTACTTCATCTATGTGCTTGCGGCGGCGTCGACCATCCTTGCAGCGGAGGCTCTGTACGTCACCTATATCAAGGGTCGCTCCCGTACCAACACAATCAATCGCCGGCTACGGAGATTGGCTGATGAGATCCCGGCCGAACAGGCCTTACAAGGATTGCTGCGCGAACGCGGGCTTACCAACTCAGGTGACTTTCTTTTCAGATTGGTTGGACTGAATAGGCTCTATACGCAATCCGGCATTACCGGAAATCCGGTGTCTTTCGCCGCGATGTTCCTTCTGGCTGGTCTTGGACTGGCGCTACTGTTCTTTCTTCTTCTGCGCCTTTCCGCTTTGTCCTCCGCGATGATTTTTGTGGCGATCGGGTTTGTGCTGCCGCTTCTCGTTCTCCGCCGCGCACGCAATAAGAGGATCCAGAAATTTGCGAAACAACTTCCGGATGCACTCGAAATGATCGTCCGTTCGCTGCGTGCCGGACATCCGGCTTCCGTCGCGATCAGCCTTGTCGCTCGTGAAATGCCGGATCCGCTCGGCACTGAATTCGGCATTGTTTCCGACGAAATTACTTTTGGCCTAAGTCTGGAAAATGCAGTGCGGAAACTTTCGCAACGTGTCGGCTTCGAAGGTCTTCATTTGCTCTCTGTGTCGCTATCGATTCAAGCCAAGACAGGCGGCAACCTCACCGAAATACTGTCAAATCTGTCAAAGGTGCTGCGCGAACGGCAGACACTGCGTTTGAAGATCAAGGCACTTTCGTCCGAAGGCCGAATGTCCGCTTGGATCATTTCGCTTTTCCCTTTGGTGATGTTCGGAATCCTTTCCCTCGTGTCGCCAAGCTATTATGGCGCCGTATGGGACAGTCCGTTGATCACACCGGTGTTTCTGATTTCAGGCCTTTGGGCCCTTCTTGGTGACTTCATCATGTATCGAATGGTTAACTTCGATTTTTGACAGGAGCGAGTCATAAACCTGCTTTCAAATATTCAGAATCTGAGCCTATTGATCTCTATCGCTGTATTCCTCGCCGCGGTCGCGCTTTTTCTGTTCGTCGCGCTCACTTTCTTGCCAGCGTTGCAGACGCGGAAGCTCGTTTCAGAAAGCCTATTGGGAGAGGCGGGCGGAGTTGCTGATCGCCGCTCACTCATCGGCCAGGAACAATTGTCAAAGATCGCAGCGCAGCGGCCTGTCGACGCGTATTTTCGGTCGATCGAGAAGGAGCGGGAAGAACCCAGCGCCCTGGACGCGAAGCTCTTTCGTGCCGGTTTTTATCAGTCAAGCGCCCCACTCTTCTATACTCTGTCGCGCCTTGGCTCGGTCTGTCTCGGTTTTCTGGCGATATATGCACTCCTGTCGCGGATATTGCCGCCCCAACTGCCTGGATTTATAGCTTTCGCGGGTTCCGCTATATTCGGGCTCGCTTGCATCGTCATTCCAAGTATCGCGCTCGACAGATTCGAGAGCGCCCAAAAGCAGGTCTACAGACGCGGCTTTCCCGATTTCATGGACATGATGATCACCTGCGCCGATGCGGGCATGAGTCTGGAGGCGGCTGTCGAACGAGTCGGCAGCGAAATAGCCGGCACCCACAAATGGCTGGGCATCCAGCTTTCAATCATGAATCTGCAATTGCGCGCCGGCAAGCCGCTGCGGGAAGCGCTTCGCGAGCTTGCCGACCGCATCGGCCTCGACGAGGCCCGAGCGCTGGCGGTTCTGTTCCGGCAGTCTGAGGAACTTGGCACGAGCCTGACGGACGCTTTGCGGGTCTACAGCGACGAGATGCGCAGCCAGAGAATTCTGCGCGCCGAAGAGCGAGCCAACGCCTTGCCGGTCAAAATGATGATTCCATTGGGGCTCTGCATCTTTCCGGTGGTGATGGTAGTCATCATGTTGCCTGTTATCATCCGAATGAAGGGCATTTTCTTCTAGTTCTGTATATGCTTTGGTCCTAATGTGGGGTCGGGGACCCTCGGGGGGTACACTATGAAGAGGGCTATCGCAGCCGCAGCCTGTCTGTTGATGACGGTGCTTGCCGGCTGCCAGACAAATGGGGCGGACACCACCGGCGGTGTCGTCCGCACCAACGAGCCTTCGAAAGGCGACGTAACGTCCTTTGGCGATGCGTTCGATGGGCTGAAGACGGTCAGCGACGTCGAATATTACGCTTCGGACCAGGCCGTCGCGGAGGCCAAGAACCAGTTCCGCGCGGAAAACTACGGCAATGCGGGTGCGCTGTTCTTCAAGGCGACGCAGCTTGCCCCAAATGATGGCGGCGCGTGGATGGGCCTAGCCGCCTCCTGCGACCGGATCCGCCGCTTCGACCTTGCCGACCGAGCCTATGGCCGAGCCTTCAAGCTGGTCGGCGCGTCGCCCGAATATTACAACAATGTCGGTTATTCCTATCTGCTGCGCGGCAAGCTGCAGGACGCACGCAGCAATTTCCTCAAGGCCTATGAACTGGCGCCCAACGATCCGACCGTCGCCAACAATCTGAAGCTGCTGTCATCCAGCGTGCAGAATATCGAGCGCTAGCATGTTGCTTGTCGAATCGCTGCTGCTGAAGGCGCTCGCCATCCCTCTGCTGGCATGGATTGCATGGTTCGACTTCACCACCCAGAAAATAGCCAATCGGGACGTGCTGCTGCTGCTCTGCCTGGGGGCGGGATCACTGCTGCTGCTGTCGCTTCAGTCCGGATCGTGGTGGGACATGGGGTTGAGCGCCATGGCCGGGCTTCTGTTGTTCGTCGCGCTCTTCCCGTTCTGGGCGCTGCGCAAGGTTGGCGCCGGCGACGTCAAGCTGATGGCGGTCGTGCCGTTTTTGATCGGCGGCAGCGATCTCATCGTGTTTTCCGGACTGCTGCTGCTTTTTGCTCTCGTCACGGCACTCGTCGTGAAAAACCCACAGCTGCTGCCGCAAAGCGCATTCCGCCTCTACACCCAGCATCTTGACCGCCAGGGTGTCGTGCCTTTCGGCGTGCCGACTTCAATGGCCGCGATCTGCACCATCGCCTTCCAGTTCTACGAAAGTCTGTATCTGTCGAGCAGTTCTGGAATCCTGGATCAGCTTCACTGAACCTCGGCAGTCCGCTCGGCTGTACGAAGCGCGGGCCATCCAGCGGCATTCACGGGCAACGCCAACCAGAACGCAAACGCTGCGCTGTGAGGATTAAGCGCGATCATCATGATGGCTGAAATCGCAATAGAGATCGGAGCCAAGACACGAAGCGCGGGAAGAAGGTTCGGCATTCGGCCATAATAGGCCGGTCAGGTTAATCAAAAATTGAAGCGGCATAGCCGTTAACTCTTTGCAAACCATCTTCTTGCTGGATAGCGGAAGTGGTGCTTCAATGTGTCCCTGGAAGGGGACGGAAATGTTGAACGAGGATCTTTTCGGTCGTGTTGCCATCGTCTTTGTCATGACGGTTTTGGCGACCTCCAGCGCAGTACCTCTCTTACTCCATTTCCGCCAGGATACCTCAGCGAGTTCTCTCGCCGTCGTCACTCAAGTGGCATCAACAGTATTTTTGTTGTTGCAGCTTCTTATGACAATCAGCCGCCTTCCCCCCAAGGGAACAGCTCAAGGAATTGAACCGAGGGTAACCTCAGTGGCCGGAACATTCCTGATCCTCCTAGCAATGCTCTTGACACCCGCGCTGGAAAGCGAGGCGGTCCAAGTGATGGCTCTCAGCTTGATTTTCATTGGCACCGCCAGCTCGACTTTCTGCCTCTATTGGCTGGGACGTTCTTTCTCACTCATGGCGACCGCTCGGCGCCTGGTTACCACAGGTCCGTACTCAATTGTCCGACATCCACTATACGTCTGTGAGGCGTTGTTCGTTGTCGGGATGATTATTTCGCATTTTTCAGTGCTGATGGTGTCTTTGGGTGCAATACAGTTTATTTTGCAGTACCGACGCGCGACAAATGAGGAGGCCGTCCTTCGGAAGACCTTCCCCGAGTACGATGAGTATGCTCGACGCGTGCCAATGCTTCTCCCGCGTTTCCTTCGTGTGGAAGTGCCAGCATCGGGCCAGTGATAGATGACGTCATCTGGGCCGTTCCCATGACCTCGTAAGGTGCGGAGCCATGGCGACAGTGGCCTCGGCGCAATCGGCCGTTACAGCCGGCTTAGTGGGCCAATTCCAGGCTATCCCTCCGTTACAAGTGTAGTCGCATGGCGCCTTTTTGTTGAAACGGCGCGGACTATGGCAATGCAGGCAAGCCCGATCAAAATACCGGCGATCGCGTCGGTGAGATGATGTCCGCCCTCGGGGATAGTCGATGGGATCATGATCGCGACAAGTGCACCGACGACGGCAGCAAGCCAATATATTCGTCGGTAGCTATATGCGACAATGATGCCGAGTGCACAATGAAAGGAAGGAAAAGACACCAGTCCCATTGCTCCTGCGATATGAAAGACGAATGGTCTTCCCGATCGCAAAGTGGTCAGGGTTTGCAGATGCAATAGACCACCCATGCCGGTGAAATTGCTGTATGTTTCATGAGATGGTGCATAGAACGCATAAGCGCCAGCGGTCGGGAATGCCATCATCATCGACCCGGTGAAGACCGCCGACACTGCGATCATGGCGATGAATTCCATCAGCGCATCGGCGTCCGACGACAGGGCTAGCAAAAAGAGAAGTCCGATCATCAGTGGACCGATCGCATGGTAGCTGAACATAAGTACAGAAGCCACGATCGAAGAAGAATTCAGGGTTCGCACCGCGGCCAACCAATCAAACCCAAGGGCGGCATCAATGTAGGCAAAGCTTGAGTCCATTAGCGGTTTATTCGTGGCTGCAGCCAAATACATGAACAGGCAGTTCAGGAACAAAAGCGGGAGAAATAAAGCAAGTGCCGTCGACAAGTTCTTGATAGCTTCGCCGCATCGCGTGATCCCCAAGGCCAACCGCGAGTGGTCTGACTTTAGTCGAAATGTGACGACCCACCCAGCGGCATATAGTGCCGACATTATTGCAACGGTCTTCGCCAGTACGAGTAGGTCTCTGGGTTCAACTTCAACCATGCGACAGCATAATCAAATCCGCCACCGCGAACAGGATGGCAGTAGCCACGACAACAATAATAAAAAGGTTTCGCCTAGCGTTCACCCCTGAAATAAAAGCACATGCGGGTTCATATCCGCAAGAGGATGATTCAGAGAAGCTTAAAGGCAGTTATATCGGGGTATATTGTCTGGTCGACTTGTATTGTTCGTCGCCCTGTTCCCTTTCTGGGCGCTGCGCAAGGTCGGCGCCGGCGATGTCAAGCTGACGGCGATCGTGCCGTTTTTGATTGGTGGAAGCGATCTCATCGTGTTTTCCGGACTGCTGCTGCTTTTTGCTCTCGTCACGGCACTGGTTGTGAAAAACCCACTGCTGCTGCCGCAAGGCGCATTCCGCCTTTACACCCAGCATCTCGACCGCCAGGGTGTCGTGCCCTTCGGCGTGCCCATCTCGCTGGCCACGATCTGCACGATAGACTTCCAGATATACAAAGCCGTGGTGCTGGCGAGCAGCTCTCGAATCCTGGATCAGCTCAACTGAACCTCGGCGAGCCTCAGGCCTGGTGAAAGCGGCGGCAATCCAGTCCTGGGTCATGAACGGTGACGGATTGGTGCCAACGTCGCGATAGATTACTTCATCCTGATCGCGTCCGGCGAGCCAGGCATCTACAAATATCCTTCCAAGCCTGCGGGAGTGCGATCGTGCGAGCGGATTGAGCGCCGGCTTGGTCAACGCCGGTCACCACGTCGATACTCGCTTTCGTCAAAAACTGGCCTCCTCTCGAGTTGACCTGGGTCGCAGACGCTAACCGATATCGTCCTTCCCGATCCCTTCGATGGCGCCACACTAACCGTCGACGGCCAGACGGTGGAGATCGTGGCGGCCGAGGGTCTGACCAATCGGCGCTATCTCTGGGTGCCGTCGCTCAAGGCGGTGTTCGGCGGCGTCATGATCTTCTCGGGCGTGCATGTCTGGGTGGCCGATACGCCGACCAAGGAAGCGCGCACAGCCTGGATTGCCAATCTCGACAAGATTGCCGCGCGCAAGCCGACCATTGTCGTGCCAGGGCATCTAATATAACGCCCGAGGCGGCGACCGATATTTCGGCCGTCGAGCAAACGAAGGCCTACCTGCTGGCCTTTGAGGAAGAACTGGCCAAGGCTGCCGACGCAGCCGCGCTGAAGGCCGCGATGGAGGCCCGCTTCCCCAACCTCGGCATGGGCGTTGCTCTCGATATCGGCTCGAAAGTCGCCAAGGGCGAGATGAAGTGGGGCTGAGATGAGCACCAATCTCGATCTGATCCGGAGAACCTATGAAGGGCGGCAAGGTGATTTTCGAGTTGGCGGCTGGTCTCGTAGTATATCGCCGGACGGTAGTCTTCGGTTCATCCGTTCGACCTGACCGAATACAAGAGCCTGCAGACGGACCGAATAATTCTGGGGCTTGGACCGCCTGACGAGCTTGCTACAGTCAGATGGATTTTCGGCCACTTTGTCAAAACACGGAAGACAGAGCTTGTCATGGCAATATTACTCAACAAGCGCGGAGTGCTAACCGACCTGGGGCGCCCGTGGAGGCGGGAAATCCGTGCACTCGGTGCTGACCAACGAAAACTACATTGGCAACAGTGTCTGGAACAAGCATTCGACCAGGCTCAAAAGCCATCAAGTCCGCAATCCCCCGGAACAGTGAGTGCGGGTGGAAAACGTCCTGGAGCCGATCGTCGACCGCAAGCTGTGCTTAAGACTATCTATCGCCACCTCACCGACGACGAGATGCTGGCCGCCCTTAAGGCGCTTCTGGCCCGTCGCGGCGCCTTGTCGTCTTTCATTATCGACGCCGCACCCGACTGCCCGCCGTCCACACGCTACATGTCGCGTTTTGGAACCATCGTCAAAGCCTATGAACTAATCGGATACGAGCCACCCAAGAACTTCCGCTACATCTTCGTGAACCGACGCGTAGAAACGATGAGGCCGCAGGTGCTGTGGCGTAGCGTGTGCGGGCTGACGCGCTTGCGGATGCCGGCGACTTCGGCTGCTTCCTGGACCGCGCGATGCAGTTGCCGCGACGAGATCGGCGCGATGCAACTGCGCCCCGGGAACAGCCAGCCATGCGGAAGCATGATTCCGCGCCGCTTGCCTTCGCGCCACCATAGCCGCAGCAGTTCCAGCAGTTGCGGCGATAGCATGGCGTTGCGGTCCCTGCGTCCCTTGCCCTGTTCGACGCGGATCAGCATGCGTGTGGAGTCGATGTCGTCGACCTTGAGGTGCGCGACCTCGGACACGCGCAGACCAGCGCCATAGGCGACACCGAGCGCGGCCTTGTACTTGATGCCTGGCGCCGCTTCGAGCAGCCGCGCCGCTTCCTCCACACTCAGCACCTCGGGCAGCTTGCGCGGATACCGGGCGACCACCAGCGCGCGCACCAGATCCCGCCGCTTCAGCGTCACCGTGAACAGGAAGCGCAGCGCCGAGGCCGCGCCGTTGATCGTGGAGGGGCCTATGCCGTTCTCATGTTGGCACAGCTGGAACCGCCGGATGTCCTCGATCGTCGCGGTGTCGGGAGCGCGCCCAAGGAACGCGGCGAAGCGCCGGACATGACGAACGTAGTCCTGCTGAGTATGCGGTCCCAGGCCCCGCATCAGCATGTCTTGCTGCATGCGCTGGCGAAGTGGCGTGATTGGAGCGTCGGTCGACAAGGTAGCCATGGCAAGTTCCTCTCGTTGAAGGGAACTCCATGATCGAAACGAGATCGCGTCACTCGGCATGACGCGAACATACATGCCGTCACGGTCTGCGAGTTTGTAGATTTTCTGTTTTGGCTTCAGCGCCTTAAGGGCAGCATCGGTCAACATTGCTGCTGCCTCCTAAAAAGTACCGTCAGACAATCTTGAGGCCGCTCGGCAGGAAATCTCGTATATTTTCAATCCTTTAATGCAAAAAAAGTACCGTCATGAGCCTCGTTGGTCGTGACGGTACTTTGAAAAATCGGAAGCGGGCAATATGCCGGAGGCCCGTCAGGAGGTCTGCCACCGCCAATTTCTGCCTGCCGATAGTTGCTGACTGTCCCTAAAACAATTTATTTTTGTTTTCATATGGTTACGTCGTATATCGGCGTATTTTCGGCGGCATTTGGGGAGGCCTGAATCATTCCCACTCGATGGTGCCGGGTGGCTTCGAGGTGACGTCGTAGACGACGCGGTTGATGCCGCGCACTTCGTTGATGATGCGGGTGGCAGCCGCGCCCAGGAAGGCCATGTCGTAGTGGTAGAAATCCGCCGTCATGCCGTCGACCGAGGTGACGGCGCGCAGCGCGCAGACAAATTCATAGGTGCGGCCATCGCCCATGACGCCGACAGTCTGCACCGGCAACAGCACGGCGAAGGCCTGCCAGATGGCGTCGTAGAGACCAGCCTTGCGAATTTCGTCGAGGTAGATGGCGTCGGCCTCGCGCAGGATCTCCAGCTTTTCGCGGGTGATGCCGCCCGGGCAGCGGATGGCGAGACCGGGACCGGGGAACGGATGGCGGCCGATGAAGCTTTCGGGCAGGCCGAGCTCCTTGCCGAGCGCCCTCACCTCGTCCTTGAACAGTTCGCGCAGCGGCTCGACAAGCTGCATGTTCATGCGCGCGGGCAGGCCCCCGACATTATGGTGCGACTTGATCGTGACCGATGGACCACCGGTGAAGGAGACGCTTTCGATGACGTCGGGATAGAGCGTGCCTTGCGCCAGGAAGTCCGCGCCGCCAAGTTTCTTCGCCTCTTCCTCGAACACCTCGATGAACAGCCGGCCGATGGTCTTGCGCTTCTTCTCCGGGTCGGCCTCGCCTTCCAGCGCCGAGATGAATTTGTCGGAGGCATCGACCAAGATCAGCGGCAGATTGTAGTGCTGGCGGAACATCGCCACCACACCCGCGGCCTCGTCCTTGCGCATCAGCCCGTGGTCGACGAGGATGCAGGTGAGCTGGTCGCCGACCGCTTCATGGATCAGAAGCGCGGCGACCGACGAGTCCACCCCACCCGAAAGCGCGCAGATGACCTTGCCCTTGCCGACCTGCTTGCGGATCGCCTCGACCGCGTGCTCGCGGTAAGCGCGCATCGTCCAGTCGCCCTCGATGCCGGCGATGTTGTGGACGAAGTTGCGCAGCAGCCGGGCGCCATCGGGCGTGTGCACCACCTCGGGGTGGAACATGATGCCGTACATCTTGCGCTCGATATTGCCGAAGATGGCGAAGGGCGAGCCTTCCGACTTGCCGAACACTTCGAATCCCTTGGGCAGGGAGATGACGCGATCGCCGTGGCTCATCCATACCTGGTGGCGCTGGCCGGTCGCCCAGAGGCCCTCGAACAGAGGACTGTCCTTCTCGATCTCGACGAAAGCGCGGCCGAACTCGCGATGGTCCGAGCTTTCGGCGACACCACCCATCTGCACGCACATGGCCATCTGGCCATAGCAGATGCCGAGCACCGGCACTCCGGCGTCGAAGACGATCTGCGGCGCGCGCGGGCTGCCGATATCCGACGTCGAGGCGGGACCGCCCGACAGGATGACGGCCTTGGGATTGATGCGTTTGAACGCCGCTTCGGCCGACTGGAACGGCACGATCTCGGAAAAAACACCCGCCTCGCGGATGCGGCGGGCGATGAGCTGGGTAAACTGGCTGCCGAAATCGACAATCAGGACGGTGTCGGGATGATTGGCTGTTTTCATGGCGAGCGTTTAGAGAAAGAAATGAGTCGGCGCAATGGGTTGCGAGCCCTTGCTGTCACTTCGATTCCACGACTTCACCTGCAACGCCAGCGTCTTCATCCATTGCCGCAACCTTTCCAGCCGCAAGCGCCCGCAAAGCGCCCATCAGCGCCGTGAACCGCTCCTCGCCAATGCGATCGACATAGCGCCGTTCAATCTCCATCTTGACCCGATCGCCATCACGCAGGGCGGCCAGCCCCTTGCGCGTATAGCGCACCAGCTTGCCGCGACCATCTTGCGGATCGGGCAGGCGCTCGACGATGCCTTCCGCCTCGAGGCCGTCGAGCAGTTGCTGGATCGCCTGCTTGGAGATTGCCGAGCGTTCGATCAAGGCCGACTGGCGAATGCCGCTCCTTTCGATATGTCCGAGCAGTCCGGCGCGCGCTTCAGTGAACCAGCCATGACCGGCGGCACGCATCGCGGCGGCGAATTCGGCCTGCCAGGCACGGCTTGCCTGCCATAGCCGCCAGCCGACGTGATCCGGCAATTCCTCGGTTTTTTCGTCAAGCTCCTTGACCATTTTATCCAGACTCCATATAGTCAAGATACTTGACGATATTCGACCCGTCGAGGCCTTTCCAACTCAAGCACGCGGACAGAGACCATGACAATTCTCGACAGGAATACGCTGGCAGTTATCATGATGGGCACCACGCATGTCATCGACATGGGCGGCAAGGATGCCTTCATCCACTACGAAGACGAGAACCGGGCGCATATGCTGCTGCCGGATGGTACCCTTTTCCATGGACTTTGGACGCTGCTCGACGACGGCTACAAGGTCGAATGGAAGGACGGCCCCACCGGCTCGTGGAAACTCGATCATTCGTCGGGAGCAATCAACTATGTCGACGCGAACGGCGCCGTGCGCGGGCGCATTTCGCGCATCGATTTCGGCGATCCCGCGCGCTTGGCCGCGTGATCCGATTTGCGGTCAGGCGCCCAGCAGGCCATCGCCGATCGCCTGTTCCAGCAGCCCGACCGCCCCGGCAAGTTTCTCGTCGATGACGTGCAGATATTCGGTCCAGTCGTTGACATGCCGCAGGTCGGCGGCACCATCGGAAATGCCGCGCAGCCCGATCAGCGGGATGTCGAACCACTGGCAGGCGCGCAAGCAGGCGAAGGTCTCCATGTCGACCATGTCAGCCGCGATTGCGTCATAGGCGGTGCCGGTGATGATCGCGCCTCCGGTCGACAGCGTGGCCTCCCGTATGCCTGGAATGCGTAAGGGCAGCGGCACCGTCACCGGCAGGTCGAGGAAGGGCGTCGCGCCCTTCTCGAAACCGAGCGGCGAGGCGTCGATGTCGCGATAACCGACCGAGATGGCCTGGTAGATTTCCGTCTGCTCCAGCGTCCGGCTGCCGGCCGAGCCGAGCGATACGACGAGGTCCGGCAGGGTCTTCTGCGATTTCAGCCAGGAGAGTTCGGCGCCCAGCCTAACGCCGGCCTCGACTGGCCCGACGCCCGTCATCAGTGGCATGAACAGCCGCTTGAGGTGCGGGCCGTATTCAGCCTGCGCCGCCATGACGAAGAGGATGTCCTTGCCCGATAGATTAGTCAGCTTGCCGGTCACGACGATCTGCTCCTGGTGGCGCCAAACCCTGCGCCGGAAGGTAAGAAAGGGGATGTGCCCTCACCGGCCTCCGGCCCTCCGCTATAGCTCCGGGCGTTCGTCGCTCGAAAAGCCCATTCAGGGGCCTTTCGTCCGCCACGCGAACCGGGCTCTCACCCTTCGATGCCATCACGCCCGACCACTGTCATCATCGTGCCGGTCATGGTGGCGATCAGCTTCGCCTCGCCATCGGTGGCGAAGGCATAGGCCTGGCCGTCGGCAACGATGATGGTACGACCGGGTTTGGTCACCGAGCCGCGGAACAGGAAGCGCTCGCCCCTGCCCGGTGCCAGGAGATTGACCTTGAACTCGATGGTCAGCACGCTGGAGCTTTCCGGCATCAGCGAGAAGGCGGCATAGCCGCAGGCAGAGTCCAGCGCCGTCGAGATGACGCCGGCGTGGAGGAAGCCGTGCTGCTGGGTCAGTGCCGCCGAATAGGGCATCTCGATCTCGATGATGCCGGGCGTCACCAGGGTCAGCTCGGCGCCGATCGTCGCCATTGCCTTCTGGCGCGCGAAGGATGTCCTGACGCGGTCTTCATAGTCCGGGGCGGGTACGATCTTTGCTGCCATGGCCGTTGCCTTCCTTTATGCGGATAAGCTTATTGCAGAGGCACGGGCGGCAGGCAAATGCTTTTGCTGCACTGCAACAAAAGCAATCCCGGAGGTGCTAGTTCAACCAGAGAAGCGATGCGTTGAGCAAAGTGGCGAATGCCACCCATGCCGCATATGGCGCGAACAGCCAGCCGGAAAGCCGGTCGCGGTTCCAGACCCTGGCAATGAACAGCACGATGCTGGCGAGAAGAAACACAATGACGACCAGGGCAGGACCAATCAGCCTGGCGCCGAAGAAGGTTGGCGACCATAGAAAATTCAGCATCAGCTGGACGCCCCAGATCTTCATAGCGGTTCCTGTCGGCTGCCGCAGCCATGTCCGCCAGCCCGCCACGGCGATCAGTACATAGAGCAGCGTCCAGGCAGGCCCGAAGATCCAGTTGGGCGGATTGAACGGCGGCTTTGCCAGTGATGCATACCAGGCGCCCGGCAGCGTTGCGTAGCCGATCAGCAGGCCTCCACCCAGCACCAGGATGAGGAAGAGCAGAAGCGTCAGATATCTTTGCAAGGATTTCCCCCCGATGGCGGCATGAGGCGCGCATCTGCAACTGGGGCGCTATCGCCACCTGTCAACGGCAGCGTCAGTTCGCCCGGCGCATGGCACAGAAATAAAACCCGTCCGTGCCGCTCAGCGCCGGCGACAGCGAGATGTCGCCGGCGGCGCCGATGCGCACCGCCGCGTCATGGCCCGGAAAACGGCTGTCCCAGAGCTTGCGGTGATCGACCGGCACGAAGCCGCTGTTGCGCTCCCGGAACGCCGCGATCTGTCCAACATTCTCCTCGTCGAATACCGAGCAGGTGATGTAGACCAGCAGGCCGCCGGGTTTGACATAGGCTTTTGCCGCATCGAGGATCGCCGACTGTTCGCCCTTGCGGGCATCGAGCTGTCTTTGCGTCAGCCGCCATTTAGCGTCGGGACGGCGCCGCCAGGTGCCACTGCCGGTGCAAGGCGCGTCGACGAGAACGATGTCCATGTGGTTGGAGAGCGGCGCGAGCTCCGAAGGCTTGGTGACCACCTGCACATTGCGGTTTTCCGAACGGCGGATGCGGTCGAAGATCGGCGCCAGCCGTGCCTTTTCGGCATCGTGGGCAAAGATCTGGCCGCGATTGTCCATCGCAGCCGACAAGGCCAGCGTCTTGCCGCCGGCGCCGGCGCAGAAATCGAGCACCTGCATGCCGGCCTCGGCGCCGGCAAGGGCGGCCGCCACCTGCGAGCCTTCGTCCTGGACCTCGAACCAGCCTTTCTGGAAAGCCGGCTCGGCCTGCACGTTCGGGTGCCTGCCGTCACCATCGATCGGCGGGATGCGGATGCCGTGCGGCGCGATGGCGGCAGGTTTCGCACCGGTTCCCGACAGTTCCGCCAGCACCTTGTCGCGATTGGCCTGCAGTGTGTTGACCCTGAGGTCGAGCGGCGGGCGTGTCGCCAGCGCCGCACCCTCGTCGACCCAGCTGGCGCCGAAGGCTTGCTCGAAAAGCGGCGCGCACCAGTCGGGAACATCCGCGCGCACCGCGTCCGGCGCATCGGCAAGCCGGCGCCCGGCGATTGCCAGAAGTTCAGCCGCTGTCAGAAGCGGCGGCGCGAACTTGTCGCCTTCAAGCGCATCGTTCAGGGACTGCGCCGTCTGGCCCCATTCGAGCAACAGCGCGCCGAAGCCGATGGCGCGCGGCGTGTCCTCGCCCAGCAGCCAGCCGGCGGAACGCTTGTGGCGCAACGCGTCATAGACGATGTTGCCGATCGCCGCGCGATCACCGCCGCCGGCGAAGCGATGCGACAGGCCCCAGTCCTTCAGCGCGTCGGCCACCGGCCGGTGGCGCCGGCCAATGTCCTCCAGCACTTCAATCGCCGCAGCCAGCCGTCCGCCCAGTCGCATCCGTCATTCCATCAAATCGAGCACATATCTCTCGGCCTGCTCTTAGAGCCTTTCGCGCCTGGATTGAACCCCGCTTCCGTCCCACGACCGCAATCCTGACCGAGGTCAGCGAATCGACGCGACCAGTAAATATCCGTGACTGGTAACAGCAGATCGATCAACAGATGACAGTTCTCTAATGTTCTAATGTTCGCAACTGGCGACTGCAAGCACGGCTTGTGGCGCAACCGCTCTGCTTTCCAAGTTTTTCCGTTGGGAATACTCTTGCCGACATGATTCGCGGTGCGAAAAAGCAGGCTAGCGGATCGATACGAGGAGAGGGCAATGAAGACTTATCTGGCGGAAGTTCTAGGCACATTTCTGTTGGTGTTCATCGGTACGGCTTCTGTGGTGACGGGCGGCTTCGGTGGAGCGCTGCCGCTTGGCCAGGAAGGCATCGGTCTGGCGTTCGGCATCGGCCTCATCGCGGCGGCCTATGCGATCGGTCCCATCTCGGGTGCGCATCTCAACCCGGCGGTGACGCTCGGTGTCTTCCTCGCCGGCCGACTGCCGGCCAAGGACGTCATCCCCTACTGGATCGCGCAGATCATCGGCGCCATCCTCGCCTCGCTGGCACTGTGGATCATCGTCTCCGGCCAGGCTGGCGGACACACCGGCGGCTTCGGCGCCAATGGCTGGGACGACACGAAATGGGGTGTCAGCTCGGCGTTCCTGTGGGAACTGATCGGCACCTTCACCTTCGTCACCGTGATCCTCGGCGTCACGGCTGAAAAGCACGCGACGGCGTTTGCCGGACTGGTGATCGGCCTGACGCTGGCTGGAATTCACTTCGCCATGATCCCGGTGACCGGCACATCGGTCAATCCGGCGCGGTCGATCGGCCCGGCTCTGTTTTCCGGAGGGGCCGCGATCAGCCAGCTCTGGCTGTTCATCGTTGCCCCGTTGATCGGCGGCGCCATCGCCGGTGTCGTCGCCAAGGCACGTGTGTTCGAAAAGGACTGAGCTTCGGAAGGCTGACCGTGGAAAGGCGCGGGCCAAACCCGCGCCCTTTTTCTTTGGTGGATACGAGAATTGCCGTTGGCTCACGCGAATAGAAACTGGCCGTCTGCCGCGATGGCAAGCTACGCCACCTGCTGACGACGCTTTTGCCGAACCGGACATTACCGGCGGCCCCGTTTGAGGGTCGCGGGTGCGCCCGGAACAGCCGACCGAACTATGCGCAAGACAGGCACATCTTTCGCAGCTAATATTCCAGAGCTGCCGCCCCTTACGGCAACGTGGCTGGCGGCGGTATTTGGCTTATCGCCAAGGATGATGCTCGCAAGCTACTGATATCACGGCTGTGGGCCTGAACCAGGGGGGGACAATGGCGATAAGGGTAATCGGAACGGGCTTTGGCCGAACAGGAACGGATTCGATGCGCGAGGCGCTGACGATCCTGGGTTTCGGCCCCTGTCACCACATGTTCGAAGTCATGGCCAATGAACACCAGAAGCGGCTTTGGCGTGCGCTGGCGAAGGGCGCGGCACCAGACTGGAACCAGCTGTTTGCGGGCTACGCGTCCTGCATCGACTGGCCTTCGGCGCATTATTGGCGTGACCTGATTGAGTTCTATCCGGACGCCCGGGTTATCCTGACATACCGATCGCCGGAAAGCTGGTGGGAAAGCTTCGAGAAGACGATCCTGCAGGGCATCAGCCAGAGCACGGATCAGGAATCGCTGGGTCTTGCCTTGATCTCCAGGCAAGTCTTCGACAGCCGGCCGCACGATCGCGCCAATGCCATGGCCGTATACGAAGCCAATGTAAGGGCGGTCATTGCGACAGTGCCGCCGGGTCGGCTTCTGGTCCACAATCTGGGCGACGGGTGGGAGCCGCTCTGCCTGCATCTTGGCGTGCCCGTACCGGACCAGCCGTATCCCAATCGCAACAATACCAAGGACTTTCAGTCGGCTCTTGCACAGAACTAGTCTGGCTGTCTGCAATGGGTCAGGTCACGGCGATATCCGCGACAACGCTCAGGAACCGGACTTGGCGGATTGTGTTGAAAAACTCAGGCTTGAAGCAGCTCTGAAGCACGGATTCAATCTCCTTGGCCAAGGAGATTGAGTCGATGATGGGCGAACCGACGG
>NZ_FMXM01000114.1 GCF_900103325.1 Mesorhizobium qingshengii
GTGTCAATACCGGGTGAAATTTCCCCAAAAGTGCCGAAGTAAAATTCCCCAATTACGCCGTCTCGGACGGCATGGAGAATTGGGTATTTTTCGGCGGCCGACCGCGCGGCCGTGATGGTGGAGCGAATGACGGTGGAGTAATCAGGGCTTTCGAACGGACGTGTTCAGGCATCAATTCGGCATGCTGGCGCAGCCTGTAGCTTGATCCTTCGATCTGAACGACGACGGCATGGTGCAAAAGCCTGTCGAGAAGCGCGGTGGCGACCACGGCGTCTCCAAAAACATCTCCCCACTCTGCAAAGCCGCGGTTGGACGTCAGGATCATTGCCCCTTTCTCGTAGCGGGCGTTGACGAGCTGGAAGAACAGATTGCCGCCGCCGGCGATCACCGGGAGATAACCGATCTCGTCGACGATCAGCAGACTTGGCCTGCAGAAGAAGCGGATGCGTTCTTGCAGCCGTCCCTCCCGCTCGGCCCTGGACAGCACTGCAATGAGATCGGCCAGGGTGCAGAAGTAGACGCTCTTGCCCGCTTTGACAGCTTCGACGCCGAGCGCGATAGCCAGATGGCTTTTGCCAGTTCCTGGCGGCCCGAGGAAATGGGCGGCCTCGTGCCTTTCGACGAAGCCCAGTTGCGCGAGCGTGAAGATCCGATCGCGATCGAGGGAGGGCTGGAAAGAGAAATCGAAGCCGGCGAGCGTTTTAATGGTTGCCAGCCGACCCATCCGCAACGCCGTCTTTATACGGCTGTTCTCCCGTAGGGTCAGCTCTTCGGAAAGGAGAATGTCGATCGCTTCGAGCGCCGACAGCTCGCCATGCTCCAGGCGGCGGACAATATGGTCGAGTGCTTCAAGGGCACGTGGCATCTTCAGGCCGACCAGGTCATGGCGAATGCGGTCGATCATCGACGGCACGGCATCGAGAGCGGCGCTCATGGGCGGTTCTCCTGCGCCATAGCTCTGGCGACGGCGTCGTAGAAGGCGAGCGGCCGTTGTGTGACCCGGTCTCCGGATCCATGAAGAATGATCTCGTCATTGTTGACGTGCGATCGCGATCGCGGCGGTGAGCGAAAGGTTCTGTGTCCTGGTTCGACGCGTCGCTGATGGCGACCTTCCAACACCGGATGCACAGCAATCAGCGCACCGTCTTCGAAGATTCGAACCTCATTGGCCAAGGTGTGAACTTCGACGAGCCGCCTTCTGGTGGCGTCGGGCACGCTGTAGGCGTT
>NZ_FMXM01000005.1 GCF_900103325.1 Mesorhizobium qingshengii
CTGATCGGCGTCCAGGCGCTCGGCATGGGGCTCGGCACGCTGATTCGCCGTCTCGGCGCCGGGCCCGATATCGTCACCGGGCATGATTTCCGCTCCTATTCGCTTTCGATCAAGCTGGCGCTGGTCTGCGGGCTGATGGCCGCCGGCGCGCGGGTGAGGGATGTCGGCCTGGCTTTGTCGCCGATGGCCTACTTCGCCCAGTTCGCCCTCGACACGCCTTCGGTCGCCATGGTCACGGCCTCGCACAACGAGAATGGCTGGACCGGTGTCAAGATGGGCGCGGCGCGGCCGCTGACCTTCGGCCCCGAGGAGATGAGCGCGCTGAAGGCGATCGTGCTGTCAGGCGATTTCGACCTTGCCGGTGGTGGCTCCTATGATTTCGTCCGCGATTTTCGCGCGACCTATCTCGACGATCTGACCCGGGACAAGCGCATCGCGCGAAAGCTGAAGGTGGTCGCCGCCTGCGGCAACGGCACCGCTGGCGCCTTTGCGCCGGAGGCACTGGAGCGCATCGGCTGCGAAGTGGTCCCGCTCGATGTCGAACTCGACCACACCTTTCCCCGCTACAACCCCAACCCCGAGGACATGCAGATGCTGCATGCCATCAGGGACAAGGTGCTGGAGACCGGGGCCGATGTCGGCCTTGGTTTCGATGGCGACGGCGACCGCTGCGGTGTCGTCGACAATGAGGGCAACGAGATCTTCGCCGACAAGGTCGGCGTCATGCTCGCACGCGACATCTCCAGCCAGCTTCCGGGCTCGACCTTCGTCGTCGACGTCAAGTCGACCGGGCTGTTCAACACCGACAGCGTGCTGCGTGCCAATGGCGCCGTCACCGACTATTGGAAGACCGGCCACTCCTACATCAAGCGCCGCGTCGCCGAGCTCGGCGCCGTCGCCGGTTTCGAGAAGTCCGGCCATTTCTTCTTCAACCCGCCGATCGGGCGCGGCTATGACGACGGGTTGGTCACCGCCATCGCCATCTGCCAGATGCTGGATCGCAACCCGGGCAGCTCGATGGCCGACCTCTACCGCGCGCTGCCGCTGACCTTCGGTACGCCGACGATGTCGCCGCATTGCGCGGACGATGTGAAGTATGGCGTGGTCGAGCGGGTGGTTTCCGATTTTCAGGCCATGAAGCGGGATGGCGCCAGTTTCGCCGGCCAGAAAATATCAGACCTCATCACCGTCAACGGCGTGCGTGTCGTCGCCGAGGATGGCACCTGGGGGCTGGTGCGCGCCTCGTCGAACAAGCCGGAACTCGTCGTGGTCGTCGAAAGCCCGGTTTCATCAGAGCGTCGCCGGCAGATGTTCGATGCCGTCGACGCCGTGCTGCGCCGCAGCCCGGAAGTCGGCGCCTACAACCAGACTTTCTGACAGTGGAAGATGCGGGAATCATGACCGAGCGGATCGTCAGTTTTGTCATGAGCGGCGGCGTCGGCTCGCGGCTTTGGCCGCTGTCGCGCGAGGATAATCCCAAGCAGTTCCATGATTTTTCCGGCGATGGCTCGATGCTGGCCAAGACACTGCGTCGGCTGGCGGCAAGGCCGGAAGGCGAAACGCCGATCTTCCTGATCGCCTCGGAGCGCCATGCCGATCGCGTCCATGCCGACCTTGCCGGCCTCGATCTCGCCGGTGGTGGTCCGCTGTTCGAACCGATCGGCCGCAACACCGCCGGCGCCGTCGCGCTGGCGACGCTGCGCACTTTGTCCGAATTCGGCGACAGCCTGGTGCTGGTGGTGCCGTCGGACCATGAGATCGCCACCGCGCGCCAATTCTGGCAGAGCGTCGAGGCAGGTGCCGAGGCGGCGCGCGCCGGCCGGCTGGTGGTGTTCGGCATCAAGCCGACACAGCCCGAGACCGGCTATGGCTATATCGAGGTCGCAGCCGAAAGCGGCGGCACCTTCGACGTGTCGCGCTTTGTCGAAAAGCCGGACCTTGCCACCGCGCAGAGCTATCTCCAGGCCGGAAATTTCTATTGGAACACCGGTATTTTCCTGTTTCGGGCTGGCGCCATGCGCGACGCCTTCGCGGCTTTCCAGCCCGACATCTGGCAGGCCACCGAGGCCGCCTACAAGGCGGCGACGTCGGATCTCTCCGGCCTCTACATGCCGCTGGAACTCTACGCCGCCATCCCGTCGAACTCGATCGACTACGCCATCATGGAGCAGGCAAAAGGCATCGCCATGGTGCCGGCCGGCTTCCGCTGGAACGATCTCGGCTCCTGGCAGTCGCTGCTCGATGTCGGCCCCGCCGATGACCAGGGCAATGTCATTGTCGGCGATGTCGTCGCCATCGATTGCGAAAACTCCTACATCCGTAGCGATGGCCGCTTGCTGTCGGCGATCGGCATGAAGGACGTCGCCATCGTCTCCACCGCCGACGCCACTTTCGTCGCACCGGTCAGCCACAGCCAACACGTCAAGAAGATCGTCGAGCAGCTTGAAAAGTCGGGCCGGCTGGAAACCCGGTTCACGCCCGCGCATGACCGCGTCATCGAAAGCGGCGCTTGGCGGCGGCGCGTGCATCACTGGCTATTCCAGGAGACTTTGCCGCTGTGGTCGACATCGGGCGTCGACGAACGCCATGGTGGTTTCCATGAGGCATTGGGTTTCGATGCCTCGCCGCTGATGAAGCCGAAGCGCATGCGCACACAGGCGAGGCAGGTCTATGCCTTCGCCGTCGCCAGGGCGCGCGGCTGGGATGGTCCGGCCGATCGGCTGATCAGCCATGGCATCGAGTTCATGTCCAGGCAGGGCCGCACCGACAATGGCGGCTGGGTGCGCATGCTGAATGTCGACGGTTCGGTCGCCGACGCGACCGAGGATGCCTACGATCACTCCTGCGTGCTGTTGGCGCTGGCGCATGCGCATATGTCAGGCCATCCGGATGCCTTGCGGCTTGGCGAGGAGACCTTCGCCTTTCTCGATGCGCATCTCGAGGATCATCGCATGACCGGCTTCCTGGAAACGTCCGACGGCGAAGGCGAGCGGCGCTCCAACCCGCACATGCATCTGCTCGAGGCTTTTCTTGCCTGGTATCAGGCGACCGGCGCCCGCGCCCATCTGCGCCGTGCGGCACGCATCATCGACCTCTTCCGCAGCCATTTCTTCGACCCGGAAAGCTGGACGCTCGGCGAGTATTTCGATGCTGAATGGAAACCGGCTGCCGGCGAGAAGGGCAACTGGACCGAGCCCGGCCACCATTTCGAATGGGCCTCGCTGCTGGTCGATTTCGCCGGGCGCAGCGGCCAGGCCGAACTGAGCGGCTTCGCCAGGAAACTCTATGCGTCGGCCATCGCCAATGGCCTCAACCGCGCCACCGGCCTTGCCTATGGTGCCGTCTCTAGGCAGGGCCTGCCGCTCGACCTGATATCACGCAGCTGGCCGCAGGCCGAAGCGGTCAAGGCGGCGATTGCGCTCGACGCTTCAGGCGGCCCCGACCTCAAGCCCGAGATCGAAGCCCGCGTCGGCCGCCTGTTCCGCTGGCACATCGACCCGGCGCCGCTCGGCCTGTGGATCGATCGCATCGACGAACGCGGCCGCTCGCTGGCGACGGAAGTTCCGGCCAGCATCTTCTATCACCTGGTCTGCGCGCTGACCCAGTATCTGGATGGGACGGCGGAGAAGGTGGGGTAGACCGGCTCAGTAAGGCGCCGCCACATCCCCAGTCTCGACATAGATCGACTTCAGTTGCGAATAGAGCGCCAGCGCGGCAAGCGAATTCTCGCGCCCGATGCCCGACTGTTTGAAGCCGCCGAACGGAATTTCCACCGGCGTCAGATTGTAGGCGTTGATCCAGCAGGTGCCGGCCTGCAACTCGGCGATGATGCGATGGGCGCGCGACAGGTCGCGCGTGAACACACCTGCGGCAAGGCCGAACTCGGTGTCGTTGGCGCGGTCGATCACCTCGTCCTCGCCGTCGAATTTCAGCACGCTCATCACCGGCCCGAAAATCTCCTCCCGAGCGATGCGCATCGTGTCGGTGACGCCGGTGAACACCGTCGGTTCGACGAAGAAGCCGCCCTGGAAACCCTGCAGCGAAGGCACGTTGCCGCCGCAAGCGAGCGTCGCGCCATCCTGCTTTCCGATCCCGATATAGCCGACGACCTTGTCGTGCTGCGCCTTCGACACCAGCGGCCCCATCTGGGTTTCGGGGTCGAGCGGATCACCGATACGGATTTTCTTCGTCCGCTCGATAAGGCGTTCCACGAAGCGGGCGTGAATGCCGCTCTGCACGAAGACGCGCGTACCGTTGGAGCAGATCTGGCCGGTTGAATAGAAATTGCCGAGCATGGCGCCGCCAATGGCGTTCTCGAGGTCGGCGTCGTCGAAGACGATCAGCGGCGACTTGCCGCCGAGTTCCATCGTCGCGTGCTTCATCTTCGAGCCGGCAAGCGACAGCACCTTGCGGCCGGTCGGCACCGAGCCGGTCACCGAAACCTTGGCGACGACATCATGTCCGACAAGCCCGGCGCCGACATCGCCATAGCCTTGCACGACGTTGAACAGCCCATCGGGCAGGCCGGCCTCGCTGTAGATCTCGGCCAGCGCCAGCGCTGAAAGCGGTGTGTTTTCCGATGGCTTGAACACCATGGCGTTGCCCATGGCGAGTGCCGGGGCTGATTTCCAGCCGGCGATCTGGATCGGGTAGTTCCAGGCGCCGATGCCGACGCAGACGCCGAGCGCTTCGCGTCGGGTGTAGGCGAAGGGCCCGCCCAGATCGACAGCCTCGCCATTGTAGGCGGCGACCGCGCCGCCGAAATACTCAAGGCAGTCTGCTGCCGACGGCGCGTCCGCCACCAGCGTCTCCTGGATCGCCTTGCCGGTGTCGAGCGTTTCGATCCGCGCAAGGTCGGCATTGCGGGCGCGCAATATGTCGGCGGCGCGGCGCAGGATACGCCCGCGTTCGACCGGCTTCAGCCGCGCCCAGGCCGGTTGTGCAGCCCGCGCGGCTTCGATGGCGAGTTCCAGCACGTTTGGCGTCGCCGAGCGCAGCATGGCGATGGTCTCGCCGGTTGCCGGATAGATGACCGGCAGTGGCGCGCCGCCTTCGTCTTCGATGTAGCGTCCGTTGACGTAGTGCGATGCCGTTGGCTGGGCGCGCATGGGAGGTCTCCAAATCGTCTTCGCTTGGGCGGAACGTACGCCGGATCATGCTCTATCTGTCTGACGCCTGCCAGCGCGGATTGATCCATGGTTCCTGGTTGGAGGGCGCCAGCGGCGCGCGGCCGAGAATGTGGTCGGATGCCTTTTCGCCGGTCATGATCGACGGCGCATTGAGGTTGCCGTTGGTGACGCGCGGGAAGATCGAGGAGTCCGCGACCCGCAATCCATGGACACCGATGACCCGGCACTCCGGATCGACGACGCTCATCATATCGTCGGCGCGGCCCATCTTGCAGGTGCCGCAAGGATGGTAGGCGCTCTCGGCATGGTCGCGAATGAAGACGTCGAGGTCGTCGTCCGACTGCACGTGTGAACCCGGCGAGATTTCCTGGCCGCGATAGGCGTCGAATGCCTTCTGACCAAAGATCTCGCGGGTTAGGCGGATGCAGTGGCGGAACTCCGTCCAGTCGTCCGGATGCGACATGTAGTTGAAGCGGATCACCGGCTTCGATTTCGGGTCCGGCGAGCGCAGCGTCACCGAGCCGCGCGACTTCGAGCGCATAGGCCCGACATGCGCCTGGAAGCCATGCGACTTGGCCGCCGCCTTGCCGTCATAGCGGACCGCGGCCGGAATGAAGTGGTACTGAATGTCGGGGTAGTCGACGCCGGCACGCGAGCGCACGAAGGCGGCCGCCTCGAAATGGTTGGTGGCGCCGAGCCCGGACTTGAAGAACAGCCACTGCGCACCGATGAGTGCTTTCGAGAACGGGTTCAGCACCGAGTTCAGCGTGATCGGCTGGGTCGATTCCTGCTGGATGTAGAGCTCCATATGGTCCTGCAGGTTGCGGCCGACGCCGGGCCGGTCGGCCACCACGGCAATGCCGTTTTCGCGCAAATGCTCGGCCGGTCCGATGCCGGACAGCATCAGGATCTTGGGCGAGTTGATCGACGACGCCGCGACGATCACCTCACGTCGCGCCTTAACGACTTGAATCTGTTTGTGAGCTTCGATCTCGACGCCGATGGCGCGTTGATTCTCGATGATCACCCGACGGGCAAAGCCCTTGACCAAACTCACGTTTTTGCGCCCGAGCGCCGGCTTCAGATAGGCGCTCGCCGCCGACCAGCGGCGGCCGCCACGGATGGTCTGCTCCATCGGCCCGAAGCCTTCCTGCTTGGAGCCATTGTAGTCATCGGTCAGTTCGAACCCGGCCTGGCGGCCGGCCTCGACGAAGGCGCCGTAGAGCGGATTGCGCCGCGAACCACGCTGCACATGCAGCGGGCCACCGTGACCGCGCCAGCCATCCTCGCCGCCGTCCGAATCTTCCATGCGCTTGAAATAGGGGAGCACATCGGCAAAGCCCCAACCGGTCGCACCCTCTTCGGCCCAATGGTCGAAGTCACGGGCGTGGCCGCGCACATAGACCATGCCGTTGATCGAGGATGAGCCGCCGATCACCTTGCCGCGCGGCGTCGCCAGCACACGGCCGCCGAGATGCGGCTCCGGTTCACTGGCAAAGCCCCAGTCGTAGAGGCTCATGTTGAGCGGGATCGACAGCGCCGACGGCATCTGGATCAGCGGCCCGATATCGGAGCCGCCGAATTCGACGACGATCACCGAATGCTTGCCGTCTTCCGACAGGCGGTAGGCCATGGCCGAGCCGGCCGAGCCAGAGCCGATAATGACAAAGTCCGCTTCAAGCATGGTTCATATGCGCCATAAAATCGGCGAGCGAAACGTTGCCGCCGGTTGCCACTACAAGGACGGTCTTGCCCTTCACATCCACCTTGCCGCCGAGCAGTGCCGCCAGCGACGCGGCACCCGACGGTTCGAGCACCAGCTTCATCCGCTCGAAGGCGATCCGCATGGCGCGCCGCACCGATTGATCGTCGACGGTGATGCCGCGAACACCCGCGGTCTTGACCGCGGCGAACGGTGCGTCGCCTGGCCGTCGCGACATCAGCCCGTCGCAGATCGACTTCGGGCCGATCGGCATCGTCTCGATGCTGCCGTGCGCCAGCGAGGAGCCCATGCCATTGAAACCTTCCGGCTCGACGCCGATAATTTCAGTGGCGGGCGACAAATAGTGGAAGGCGAGCGAAACGCCGCCGATCAGCCCGCCACCCCCGACCGAGCAAAACAAAAGGTCCGCCTTGGCGTTCTTGGCTTCAAGCTGGTCGAGCGCTTCGAGGCCGGCGCCCCCCTGGCCGGCGACGATCTCGGGATCGTCGAACGGATGCAGCAAGGCCAGACCTTCGGTCTCCGCGATCTCGCGTGCCTTGGCGGCGGCGACTTCCTCACGCGCGCGCTCGCCGTGGTCGGTGAGCACGACGCGGGCGCCATAACCTGCGGTGGCGTCGCGCTTGGCGGCCGGTGCGTCGATCGGCATGACGATGGTAACGGGAATGCCAAGCGCCTGGCCGGCAGCCGCCAGCCCTTGCGCGAAATTGCCGGAGGAATAGGCAACGACGCCCTTCTTTGCTTCGTCAGATGAAAGCTGCTTCAGGCGCCAGTAGGCGCCACGAACCTTGAACGAGCCAGCCCATTGCAGCGATTCCGGCTTGATGAAGACGCGGGCCGCGCCGGTCTCCCTGGCCAAGGCTGCCGATTCCAGTAGCGGCGTGATCTGCGTCGCCCGGGAAGTGACGGCATAGGCCTGCTTGAGATGGTCTAGGGAGGGGACGAGAAGGTCGGTCATCATTCGCCTCGCGGAAACCGCTTCTGCTCTTCGAGCACGTTGAGATCCATATGATTGCGCATGTAGCGTTCCGAGGCCTTCTGCAGTGGCTGGAACTCCCAGGGGTAGTGCGTGCCGTTGCGCAACGCCGGATAGACCACCCAGCGGCGGGCCTGGCTGGCGCGCACGGCGGCGTCGAAGCCAGCCATGTCCCAGCGCGCCCGGACCTTTGTCATGAAAGCCGTCACCAGATCGGCATGCGCCGGATCGGTGGCGAGATTGCTCAACTCATGCGGGTCGGCATCGACGTCATAGAGTTGTGGCGGATCGATTTCGCAATGGACGAATTTGTAACGGCCGTCGCGGATCGCCACCAGGGGTGCGTTGGAGCCTTCGGCCGCATATTCCATCAGCACCGGCGCGGTGCGCTGCTTGCCATCGAGCAGGGGCAGCAGCGACTGGCCGTCGGTCCAGGGCGCAATCGCGCTCATGTCGATGCCGGCGAGATCGCACAGCGTTGGCGTCACGTCGAGATTGGAGACCGGCGCCTCGACCAGGCCGGCCGGCACGCCCTTGCCGGTGATCATCAGCGGCACCCGCGCCGAACCCTCGAAGAAGCACATCTTGAACCACAGGCCACGCTCGCCGAGCATGTCGCCGTGATCCGAGCAGAACAGGATGATGGTGTCGTCGAGCATGCGGGTGCGTTCCAGCACCGACAGCAATTCACCGACCTTGTCGTCGAGATAGGAGATGTTGGCGAAGTAGCCGCGCCGCGAACGACGGATCTGTTCGGCCGTGATGTCGAAGCTGTCATAGTCGCTGGCTCGATAGAGCCGCTGCGAATGCGGGTCCTGCCTGTCATAGGGGATGAAGCCCACTTCGGGCTCGAGCGCAGGGCAGTCCTCGTAGAGATCCCAGTACTGCCGCCGCGCCACATAGGGGTCGTGCGGATGGGTGAAGGAAACGGTCAGGCACCAGGGCCGGTGCGAGGCGTCGTCCGAGACGCGGGCGAAATCATAGAGTTTTTGCACCGCGTGGAAGGCGACCTCGTCGTCATACTCCATCTGGTTGCTGATCTCGGCGACGCCGGCGCCGGTCACCGAGCCCAGATTGTGATACCACCAGTCGATGCGTTCGCCGGGCTTGCGATAGTCGGGCGTCCAGCCGAAATCGGCGGGATAGATGTCGGTGGTCAGCCGTTCCTCGAAGCCGTGCAACTGGTCCGGTCCGACAAAATGCATCTTGCCCGACAGGCAGGTGTGATAGCCGGCGGCGCGCAGATGATGGGCAAAGGTCGGGATCGACGAGGCGAACTCGGCGGCGTTGTCATAGACCTCGGTGCGCGACGGCAGTTGGCCGCTCATGAACGAGGCGCGGCCCGGTGCGCACAGTGGCGACGCCGTGTAATTGTTCTTGAAGCGCGCCGAACGCGCGGCCAGCGCTTTCAGATTTGGAGCGTGAAGAAACGCGGCCGGCCCATCGGGAAAAAAAGTCCCGTTGAGCTGATCGACCATGACGATCAGGAAATTGGGTCGCATCGTTGTCACTGTTTGTGCCGCTCGCCGAGTTTGGTTTCGAGATAGTCCTCGACCAGCGCGATCGCGGTCGCGGCGTCGGGCACGCCGTCCTTCAGCGCGCGCCTGATATAGAGCCCGTCGATCATTGCCGCTGTCGCTTCGGCGACGCGGTCGGCATCGGCTCGCGGCAAGATGCCGATCAGGCCGCTCATCAGGTTCGAATGAAGCCGCCGCGCGTAGACCCTGAGCAGCCGTCGCAGCGATGAAGACTTCTGCGCCTCGACATAGAACGCGAGCCAAGCAGCGATGGTTTCCGGCTGGAACTGGATGTCGGAGAAATTGACGGCCACCACGGCCGAGACACGTTCGCGCGAGGTGCTGGCCGAACCAAGGGCGCGCAACGTGTCGGCGGTCAACTCGGCCAGGATGTGTCGCATCGTCGCCAGCAGCAATTCGTCCTTGGCGCCGAAATAGTGATGCGCAAGGGCCGATGAAACGCCGGCGCGCCCGGCGATCTCGGACATGGTCACGTCGAGCGAACCGCGCTCGCCGATCGCCGAGATCGTCGCGTCGATGAGCGCCTTGCGGCGCAGGGGTTCCATTCCGACTTTCGGCATTTTGCTGTGGTCCTTTGAAGCAGGATTATTTTTTATTGACGGGTCAATCAACAAAAAAATTGGTGGTGGCTCGGCCTGTACCAAGCGATTGTCTGGTTCCGGCTCTTCCCGAAGCGGGCAAGATTGTTTACATTTGAACAATAAACGCGAAGTGCGCCGTGAGCCACATGCTAGGCTGGCGCCAAGGATGGAGACCGCCATGACCGCATGCATCGTTGGCTGGGCGCATTCGCGCTTCGGCAAGCTCGAAGGCGAGACGCTGGAGGGCCTGATCGTCAAGGTGGCAACGGACGCCCTCGACCATGCCGGCATCGGTCCGGACGAAGTCGACGAGATCGTGCTTGGCCACTTCAATGCCGGCTTTTCGGCGCAGGATTTCACCGCCAGCCTGGTCCTCCAGGCTGACGACCGGCTGCGCTTCAAGCCGGCGACGCGCGTCGAGAACGCTTGCGCCACCGGTTCGGCGGCGGTCAGGCAGGGCATTCGCGCCATCGATGCCAACGCCGCCCGTATCGTGCTGGTGGTCGGCGCCGAGCAGATGACGACGACGCCCGGTCCCGAGATCGGCAAGAACCTGCTCAAGGCTTCCTACCTGCCCGAGGACGGCGACACGCCGGCCGGTTTCGCCGGCGTCTTCGGTAAGATCGCGCAGGCCTATTTCCAGCGCTATGGCGACCAGTCCGACGCGCTGGCGATGATCGCCGCCAAGAACCACAAGAACGGCGTCGACAATCCCTATGCGCAGATGCGCAAGGATTTCGGCTATGAGTTCTGCCGCCAGGAGAGCGAGAAGAACCCGTTCGTTGCCGGTCCGCTCAAGCGCACCGACTGCTCGCTGGTCTCCGACGGCGCCGCCGCCCTTATCCTTGCCGACACAGGGACGGCATTGAGGATGCGCCGTGCCGTCGCCTTCCGTGCCAACGAGCATGTGCAGGATTTCCTGCCGATGTCGAAGCGCGACATCCTCGCCTTCGAGGGCTGCGAGCACGCCTGGAACCAGGCGCTGAAGAACGCCGGCGTGACGCTCGACGATCTCTCCTTCGTCGAAACGCATGACTGCTTCACCATCGCCGAGCTGATCGAATATGAAGCCATGGGTCTGGCCAAGCCGGGCGAGGGCGCCAAGCTGGCGCTGGACGGCACGACAGCCAAGGACGGCCGCCTGCCGGTCAACCCCTCCGGCGGGCTGAAAGCCAAGGGCCATCCGATCGGCGCCACTGGTGTCTCCATGCATGTCCTGACCGCCATGCAGCTGGTCGGCGAGGCGGGTGGCATCCAGGTGCCCGGCGCAAAACTTGGCGGCATCTTCAACATGGGTGGTGCCGCGGTCGCCAACTACGTTTCCATTCTCGACCGGATCAGATAAACCGCCCGCATCTACGGGAGGGTTCATGACAAATCCGGTTCTGGTCGAGGTTCTGCGCGGCGCGATCGTCGAGAGTGCTCATCGCGGTGCAGTCGCGGTCTTCGACGCCGACGGCAAGCCAGTCTGGGAGATCGGCGACACATCGAAGCCGGTGTTTCCGCGCTCGGCGGTCAAGGCCATTCAGGCGCTGCCGCTGGTCGAAAGCGGGGCGGCCGATGCCTATGGCTTCGGCAACCGCGAACTGGCACTCGCATGTGCGTCCCATTCGGGGGAACCGGCGCATGTCGAACTGGCGCGATCCATGCTGGCCAGGGCCGGCCTGGACGGGTCGGCGCTCGAATGCGGCGCACATTGGCCCTCCAATCATGATGCGGAGATTTCCCTCGCCCGCGCCGGCGGAACGCCGAACGCGCTGCACAACAACTGCTCCGGCAAGCATTCCGGCTTCCTTTGCACCTGCGTCCACACGGGCATTGCGCACCGCGGCTACGTCAAGGCGGGCCATGCCTTGCAGGAGATGGTCCGTGACGCGATGCAGGCCGTTACCGGCGCTGTCCATGGCGCTGACGAACGGGCGACCGATGGCTGCTCGATCCCGACCTATGCGGTGCCGCTGAGGAGTTTCGCGCTCGGCTTTGCCCGCATGGCCACGACAAACGGTTTTGGGCCCGAGCGGGCCAAGGCCGCCAAGCGTCTGTTTTCGGCCTGCATGGCAGAACCGTTCTTCGTCGCCGGCACCGGCCGCGCCGACGTCGCTTTGATGGAAGCCGCTCCGGGCCGGATTTTCGCGAAAGGCGGCGCCGAAGGTGTCCACTGTAGCGCCATACCCGAACTTGGCCTCGGCATCGCGATCAAATGCGATGACGGCGCCGGCCGCGCCGGCGAGGCCATGGCTGCCGCCGTCCTTGCTAAGCTGCTCCACGCGGACGAGCCCTTGGCGGCGAAGTTGCTCGAATTGGCAAACGCGCCCATCGAAAGCCGGATCGCCGCCAAGGTCGGCGCGCTTCGGCCGACCGCCGCCTTGGCCTGAGGCAATGAGCACTTAGCTGACGTGATTGCGCTCCACGGTTAGGTGCGCATAACCGGTATCGTCGGATAAGGTCAGATCGCCCGTCGCCGGGTCGGCCCAGCGCTGGCCGACAACGGCGCCATTCAGCGCGCCGTCGATGACGTTGTCGGAAATGACCGCAGTGCCGGCGCCCTCGACGACGGACACGACAATGCCCGTTCCAGCCTTGCGGATGACGTTCCCTGTGGCGACGACATTGCGCAGGAACGGCCCCCAGCCGAGCTGCATGCCATAGAGCGGCGCGTTCTCGATGACATTGTTGGACACGGTCGTGTCAGCCTCGACGCTGATGCCGACGCCAAACCCGGGCGGGTCGGCGGGGTAGGGGCCACTGGTCGACAGATTGCGCACGATGTTGCCCGAACAGACCCCCAGGCGGCCGCCTTCGTTGAAGTTGACGACCGAGATGCCGTTGGCGGCGCCGTCGACGATGTTGTTGCTGATGACGGCGCCTTCGAAGGAGAATTCGGAATAGACCGCGGTCTCGCCCGAACGCGAGCAGGTGTTGCCTGATATCTGCAGATTGCTGGCGCTGTTGGCCCTGATCGCCGAGAACGCGCAATCCGAGACGATGTTGCCGGAAATGACGACATTGCCAGCCCGGAACGCGTTGATGCCATTGCCGTTCTGGCCGGTTCCGCCGCTGCGCGCCTGGATGCGTTCGATGCGGTTGCCGGTGACCATGGTCCCGTCTTCCGCCGCCTGCCAGCGGTGCACGAGGATGCCGCCATTGGCGCAGTCGGAGACGGTGTTGCCTGTGATCGCCAGTCCGCCGGCCTCGACCGAATAGATGCCGGCATCGGCAGCGCCCGATATGTCCGAGCGTTCTACCCGGCCCGTCGCGCGCTCCAGCGCCAGTCCGTTCTTGCCGCTGCCGGTGACCTGGCAGTTGTCGACGACGAGGTGAGCGACCCGGCGCAAATCGAGCAGCCCCTGCGCGTAGTCGCCCATCGAGCGGTTCGTGCCATCGAAGACCAGCCCGCCGAGTTCGATATGATCGGCCTGTTCGGCCATGAAGAGGTGCCCGTCGCCGCCATAGACGATCCGCGTAGCGCCCGGCACGCCGGAAAGACGCACGCGGCTGGGCAGCGAGAGGTTGGAGACGACATAAGTGCCTGGCGGCAGGAACACCGGCATATCGCGGTCGTTCGCGTCGCGCAGCAGTTTGGCAAAGGCCTTGCTCTGATCGTCAAAGGTGCCCGGCCGCACGCCAAGTTCGGTGGCATTGATCGAACCGCGCATGGACGCTTTCTCGATGCCGGTCAGGCCCGCGGCCGCTGCTCTGCCGAGCGAGAGGCCGAATACGGCGAAACCAGCCGTTCCGGTCAGCAGCTTTCGTCTGTTCAACATCGGCACAGGTCCTGGTGTTCAACCCCCACACCGCAGGAATCGTGCCAGACGTTTTGTCTCTTCTTTCGGGCAGTAACGACAATGGCTTGTCGAGCAGCCTCTCCGCGCCTAAGTTCAACGAATGAGCAGAGCTTTTACTCGCGAGGAAGACAGCGAAAACGCCATCGCCGGCGTTGGCGAGCGGCCGATCAGCCAGCACCGCAATCTGGTGACGGAGCATGGCTTGGCGATGATCGAGGAAAATTTGGCCGACTTGCGCGACATACTGGCGAAAGCCGAACGGAAAGCCGACCGCGAACGCATCGCGGTGGTGTCGCGCGACCTGCGCTATTGGACCGCCCGGCGCGAAAGCGCCGAACTGTCCGTGCCAGAGCCGGGCAGCGACCTTGTTCGCTTCGGCATGGGTGTCACGCTGGAAGGCGATGACGGGAAGAAGGTGCACTGGAAAATCGTTGGCGAGGACGAGGCCGATCCGGCCAAGGGCACGATTTCCCACGTCTCGCCGATGGCCGTGGCGCTGTTTGGCAAGAAGGTCGGCGAGGTCGTTACGGTCAACGGCAAGGAATGGGAAATCGTCAAGCTCTCGGATGGCTGACGCCAGCTGGCGTCGTCTATTTGGCCAGCCTTTGCAATGTGACCTCATACTTGTCCATGACATCACGAGCAGCGCGCATCCGCCGCTCGACGTCGTCACCCACCGGTCTTAGAATGACGCCGTCATCGGTTTCGATAATCTGGAGTTGATCGCCCACTTGCAGGTTCAAGCTGTTGAGCATTCCCCGTGGCAAGATCACGGCGCCTGATCCGTCTTCGAGCTTGTGGATGATAGTCTTCACGGTCGTTACCCTTGGTTGCGTCTGTCAGTTTGGCACAACCTTTTCCGGCAATACAGCAATGTTCGCTTAGCCCGCCAACAGCCGATCCATCAGCCGATCAGCCGCCTCCGGAATGACAGTGCCCGGCGGGAAGATTTCCGCCGCGCCGGCCTTCAGGACGGCGTCGTAATCCTGTGGCGGGATGACGCCGCCGGCCACGATCAGCATATCACTTCGTCCGAGCTTTTTCAGCGCGTCGCGCAACTCGGGGATCAATGTCAGATGTCCCGCCGCCAGCGACGAAGCGCCGACGATATGGACATCATGTTCGATCGCCAGTTTCGCGATTTCCTCCGGCGTCTGGAACATCGCGCCGACAGTGACGTCGAAACCGAGATCGGCGAAAGCCGTGGCGATGACCTTCTGCCCACGGTCGTGGCCGTCCTGTCCCATCTTGGCAACGAGAATGCGCGGCTTGCCGCCGAATTTCTTCTCGAAGGCCTCAAGCTTGTCCTGCAGCCGGTCGACCACGGGATTGTCGCCGAGCGCCTTGCGGTAGACGCCGGAAATGGTCTGGACCGTCGCAACGTGGCGGCCAAAGGCTTTCTCCAACGCGAACGAGATCTCGCCGACGGTGGCATTGGCGCGCGCGGCGCGGATGGCGAACTCCAGCAGGTTTTCATTGCCCTGTGCGGCACGGGTCAGCGCATCGAGCGCGCTTTCGACGGCGGCGACATCGCGCGTGCCTTTCAGCCTTTGCAGCTTCGACAGTTGCCGGGCCCTGACTTCGGCATTGTCGATCTTCAGCACGTCGACCTCGATGTCGGTCCCTGGACGATGGGCGTTGACGCCGACCAGCATCTGTTCGCCGGAATCGATGCGCGCCTGCGTGCGCGCCGCGGCCTCTTCGATGCGCAGCTTCGGTATGCCCCTTTCCGTCGCGGCGGCCATGCCGCCGAGCGCCTCGACCTCCTCGATATGGGCAAGTGCGCGCGCCGCGAGGTCATGCGTGAGCCGTTCGAGATAGGCAGAGCCGCCCCAGGGATCGATGATGCGCGTGGTGCCGGATTCCTTCTGCAAGATGAGCTGCGTGTTGCGGGCGATGCGGGCCGAGTGGTCGGTAGGTAGTGCCATCGCCTCGTCGAAGGAATTGGTGTGCAGCGACTGCGTGTGGCCCTGCGTCGCCGCCATCGCCTCGATCATGGTGCGGATGATGTTGTTGTAGGGGTCCTGCGCCGTCAGCGACCAGCCTGAGGTCTGGCAATGAGTGCGCAGCGACAGCGAGCGTTCGTCCTTCGGCGAAAAGTTCTTCGCCATCAACGTCGCCCACAACAGGCGCGCCGCCCTCAGCTTGGCCACTTCCATGAAGAAGTTCATACCGATCGCCCAGAAGAAGGACAGGCGCGGCGCGAAGCGGTCGATATCGAGGCCCGCCGCAACGCCGGCGCGGGCATACTCGATGCCGTCGGCGATCGTATAGGCGAGCTCGAGGTCGGCCGTCGCACCGGCTTCCTGCATGTGATAGCCCGAGATCGAGATCGAATTGAACTTCGGCATGTTCTTCGACGTGTAGGAGAAGATGTCGGAAACGATGCGCATCGAGGGTTTCGGCGGGTAGATGTAGGTGTTGCGGACCATGAACTCCTTCAGAATGTCGTTCTGTATCGTCCCCGCGAGATCCTTCTGCGCAACGCCCTGTTCTTCCGCCGCCACGATGTAGAGCGCCATGATCGGCAGCACCGCGCCGTTCATCGTCATCGACACCGTCATGTCGCCGAGCGGAATCTCGTCGAAGAGTTGCCGCATGTCGAGGATGGAATCGATGGCGACACCCGCCATGCCGACATCGCCGGCGACGCGCGGATGGTCGCTGTCATACCCGCGATGCGTGGCGAGATCGAAGGCGACCGACAGGCCCTTCTGGCCGGCGGCAAGGTTGCGCCGGTAAAAGGCGTTGGACTCCTCCGCCGTCGAGAAGCCGGCATATTGCCGGATCGTCCAGGGTTGCTGGACATACATGGTCGGGTAAGGGCCCCGCACAAAGGGCGGCAGGCCCGGATAGGTGTCGAGGTGCGACAAGCCCTTGAGGTCACCCTGGTTGTACAGATGCTTGACGACCAGACCTTCCGGCGTCGTCCGCTGGCCCTTGACCTCGACGGGAACGCGGCGTGGCGGCACCCAGCCGATCTGGCCGAAATCCGGGATCAAGAGACGGCTCCGATCGACTGGTCGATGCGGACGGGAAACAGGGGCTCGCAGACGGCAACGCCTTCGGTGAAGGCAGGTCGCCGTTCCGCCGCCAGCGTCTCGACCGGACGATCGCTTTTCAGGGGATAGAGTGTGGTGCCGATGATAGCCCGTGCGCCTGCCTTGTAGGCTGCGTTGCGCCGCGTCGCCGAGGCGTGAACGCGTGCCTGGATATGTCCGTCCTGGAGGCTGGACAACACGCCGCCCTCGGCCTCGATCTTCTGCAATTCCGCCCAGGCTACCTCGCACAGCTCCTCGGTCAGCGCTTCGACCGCGCCGGAACCACAGGCAGGATCGGCGACATGATCGATATGGCTTTCATGGGCCATGATCAGTTGCGCGTTGCGGGCGACGCGGCGGGCAAAGCCCGCCGGCAGGCCGTGCACGATCGTGTGCGGCAGGATGGAAATCGAATCCGCGCCGCCCGCCGCCGCGGCGAAGGCGGCAATGGCGGTACGCAGGATGTTGGTCTCGCAATCCATCGCCGTCATCATGCGAAACGATGTCTCGGCATGGACATTGGCCGTGGAATTCGGGATCGAGCACGCCTCCTGTGCACGCGCCCAAAGCCTGCGCAGGGCCCGGACCTTGGCGATGGACAGGAACTGGTCCTGGTCGACGCTCAGCGCGAAACCGATATGGGGCGCGGCATAGACAAGCGGCTGCCGCGCCTTCTCGAACATTCTGAGATAGGACACCGCGGAAGCGAGCATGATGCCGAGTTCTTGTCCTTCCGTCGCGCCGGCATTGTGGAACACGCGCCCGTCCGCCTCCAGAAGCACGCCCGGAACGCCCATCGAGAAGAAATGCGCCAGCGATTGCGGCATCGATGCCTGCAGGGCCTCGATCGACATGCGCAACCGGCCGGTTCCGGCAAAAATAGCCGCCGGATCGATGCCGAAGGAGAGGTTGAGCTTTGTCGGATCGGACCGGCGTTTGCTGAGGAACGCCACCAGCCAGTCGGCCACGGCGCGGCTCCAGGGATGGGCGTCGATGCGGACCTGCACGCGGTTGAGCGGTACGCCGTCCAGCACCGTCTCCAGAGCCTGCGCTGTCCTCGGCAGGCCATAACCGAATGCATTCGGGGCGCCTTCGAAGACAAGCGACAATCCAGTGGCCCCCTGCGCCACATCCTCCAGCACCTGGGCCTTGGCGCGGTCGATGTCGGGATCGTCGACCCGCTGGCTGACGATCCAGGGCGAGGTGGGGTTTGTGCGCACCATCGGTTCGGCCGCCATGCTGCGGTCGTAGAGCGGTTCGATGCGGATGTTGTCGTCTGTATGCGAGACCAGTTTTTCCTCGAAGGAAGCGCCGGCAAGCGCCTTTTCCGCCAGGGCCAGCCATCGCTGGCGCTCGGCGTTTGCGGGTTCAACATTTTGGATTACGGCTCCGGCGCCCATCCGTCTTCCTCGCTTTTATGCGGCCGCACCAACCTGGAGCAATTCAGTCTAGGGCTCCCAGTCCTATATCGCAATCCAATGCCCTTCCTGGGGGCTGAATTCGATCCATCGGATATAGGTCGACCTGCGGGCACGAACCATGAACGATTGCCAAACGCCGGCAAAATCCGCAAGCTCCAAAAAACCCGATTTCGACGATTGGCCCCGGTTTGAACGAATGGCCCCAGCTTAGACGAATGGCATTGTCGCTGCGCAACGGCCTCACTATACCTGCGGCAAGGCCACTGGCTTTAAAGACCTCACTTTGCGGAGACCGGACATATGGCTGACGACACCAGCATTTTCATCGGCGCCAGCCGCAAGCCGGACGACAGCTACCAGCGTGCCGAGCAGCTGTTGCTGCAGTACGGGAATCGCCACGGCCTGGTGACCGGCGCTACAGGTACTGGCAAGACCGTTACCTTGCAGATCCTGGCTGAAGGTTTTTCCAACGCCGGCGTGCCGGTTTTCTGCGCCGATATCAAGGGCGACCTGTCCGGCATCGCCATGATGGGCACGGCACAGGATTTCCTCGTCAAGCGCGCCGAACAGATCAAACTAGACCCCTATGACTTTCAGGAATTTCCGGTGATCTTCTGGGACCTGTTCGGGGAGCAGGGCCATCCGATTCGCGCCACCGTCTCGGAAATGGGGCCGCTGCTTTTGTCGCGCCTGATGAACCTGACCGAGGCGCAGGAAGGCATCATGAACATCGCCTTCCGCCTGGCGGACGAGGAAGGCATGCTGCTGCTCGACATGAAGGATCTGCAGGCGCTCTTGGCCAACATAGCCGAGCGCGCCGACGAGATCGGTTCGCGCTACGGCAATGTGACGAAGCCTTCAGTGGGGGCCATCCAGCGCACGCTGTTGGTCCTCGAGCAGCAGGGGGCCGCGCACTTCTTCGGCGAGCCGGCCCTGCGGATCTCCGACATCATGCGCACCACGCGCGACGGGCGTGGTGCCATCAGCGTGCTTGCCGCCGACAAGCTGATGATGAATCCGCGGCTCTACGCGACATTCCTTCTGTGGCTGATGTCGGAACTGTTCGAAGTGCTGCCGGAAGTCGGCGACCCCGACAAGCCGAAGCTGGTGTTCTTCTTCGACGAGGCGCATCTTCTGTTCGACGAAGCGCCCAAAGTGCTGGTCGATCGCGTCGAACAGGTGGTCCGCCTGATCCGTTCGAAAGGCGTCGGCGTCTATTTCGTCACGCAAAACCCCTTGGATATCCCTGAAAAGGTTCTGGCCCAGCTCGGCAATCGCGTGCAGCACGCGCTGCGCGCCTATACGCCGCGTGAGCAGCAGGCGGTGAGGACGGCGGCCGAGACGTTCCGGCCAAATCCCGATTTCGACTGCATGACCGCCATCACCCAGCTCGCCACCGGCGAGGCGCTGGTCTCCACACTGGAAGCCAAGGGCGTTCCGTCCATGGTGCAGCGGACGCTGATTCGTCCGCCGTCATCCCGGCTTGGCCCGATCACGCCCGACGAGCGTCGCAAGCTGATCCAGGAAAGCCCGGTCGCCGGCCAGTACGACCAGGTCGTCGATCGCGAATCGGCTTTCGAGATGCTGCAGAAAAAAGCCAAGGAGGCGCAGGACGCCGAAGAACAGGCGCAGCAGGCCGGCAGCGGCGGCTCGCGCTGGACCATTCCCGGCTTCGGCAACGACGATTCGACGCCTCAATCGGGCGGCAGGCGCGCGCCGGCGCCAAGGCCGTCCAACCGCCAGACCGTGGCAGAGGCCGCGATCAAGTCGGTGGTGCGCTCGGTTGGCTCATCGGTCGGACGCGCCATCGTGCGCGGGATACTGGGCAGCCTCTCCAGGGGGCGGTGAGCATCGGATCCGAGGCAGGGGCATCCGTTTTGGCGAAATGCCGTGACTTGAGGCGGTGCCGCCGGCCGGATAGGCGGCTGCGCAAGGCGCTCTGCGCCAATAGCTGCCGTTGAAGTATTGGGACAGCTGGTTTCGCATCAAAAATCCTGGCCGGTTCGAGACAGGGACCCGAACCGGCCCTTTCTTCGTCAGGTCGCTTCGAGCACCATGTTGAGCGGGGTCTGGGCAGCCCGCCGGACACGAGAGAAACCGCCTGACCGGATCACCTCGGCCAGCTGCTTCTCCCCCGCTTGTGCGCCAAGCGCGAGGCCCGTTTCCTGTGCCAGCGATGTGGGAACGCAGATCATGGTCGAGGCCGAGTAGTAGAGCCGTCCGACCGGATTGATATTTTCCTCCAGAGTGTCTCCTGCCATGGGCTCCACGACCATCCAGGTTCCACCGTCTTTCAGCGAATTGCGGATATGCGCCGCCGCGGCCTTTGGATCGCCCATATCGTGCAAGCAGTCGAAGCAAGTGACCAGATCGAAGTCGCGCCCGCCAAAGTCCTGCGCCCGGCCGACCTCAAAATGCAGGTTCGTTAGCCCGTGCGACCGGGCGTGCGCGGTCGCGGCGGCAATCGAGGCCGGATGGAAGTCGTAACCTATGAATCGGGAGTCGGGAAATGCCTGCGCCATCAGGACCGTCGATACCCCGTGCCCACACCCGACGTCGGCCACCGACGCACCCGCCTTCAATTTGTCGACGACTCCGTCAAGCGCCGGCAGCCACTCTTTCACCAGGGCATTGACATAGCCCGGCCGGAACAGGCGCGACACCGCACAGAACAGACAACCTGCTTGATCGCCCCAAGCAACGCCACGCCCGGTCTTGAAAGCCGATTGCACCTTTGGCTGGTTCTCGACCATGGCAGCCGCGGTATCGAACCCGCCAATCAGATTGACCGGGCTGTCGGGTTCCGCAAATACGAATGACTGCTCGGGCGTCAGCGAGAACCGCCCATGTTCATGGTGCACGTAGCCAGATGCTGTCTGCGCCGCCAGCCATTCGCGAACGTAGCGGCGCGCGCATCCTGCGGCATCGGCAAGTTCGTCGGCCTTCGCCGGCCCGATCTCCTTGAGCGTCTTGTACAGGCCCAGCGCATCTCCGATTCGAACCAACGGTACGCTGACTGCACCGCCAAGGTCGCCCAGGATGCGGCCTACCAGTTCATTGAGCGTGGTTTCATTGAGTTGTGTCATGTTGGGTTCCTCCGGATCTTCGGACGGCTTGTAGTCCCGTCAATCCAAGGATGAGACACCCGGTGGGAATGCGCATGATGCGACGGTCCCGCGCAGGCAAGAAAATCAAGCCAAAACCAGGGACAGATGTCCCGCATTTGTGGCCTGCGACGATCTCAATCGGACTGAGACGCTCGCCCTCTGTCGGACAGCGTCATCACGATCGCCTGCGATCGGCTATGCACGCCAAGCTTACTGAAGATCATCGACAATTGGTTGCGCACGGTCTTCACACTTTTGCAAAGGCGTTGCGCGATCGCACGGTTGTCAAGCCCCTCTTTGACCAGATCCAGAAGCGCCGCCTCGGCTGGTGTCAGAGCGGCCTCGCGGATCGCGCGCGGCTGCCTGGGCCGGCCGTGCCCCAGGAAATCGTCAAGTTCGTCCTGGAACACCGACCAGGCTGGCTCGGTCGGCAGGAGAACATGATTCTTGCTTTCAAGCGGTAGGAAGCGCGCTCCAGGGATCGCTGCAGCAAGCTTGCAGCCTTCATCGAACGGCACGCGCATGTCCCCGCGGCTATGCGCGATCAACGTCGGCACGCGGAGTTTTGCCGCGAAGTCCAGTACATCGATCCCCTGCATTTGCCAGAGCAGGCGGGCGGCTACGTCAGCGCTTGCCGTCACGCGCTCCAGATCGCCCCACCAGCGATGCTGTTCGGGTGTCCCGTCCGGGATGAAAAGATTGGTGAAGAACCGACAGAACGCAGGATTTTCGCGTCCCCAGCCAATGCGAACAAAATTGACAAGTGTTTCGGCTTCCAACCGTTCGGCCTCGGTCCGCGCTCGAACTCTCGCACCCTGACCATAGGCGTTCAGGAGCACCAGATGCGACACCCGCTCAGGATGCCGGAGTGCATATGCGATGCTGAGAGCGCCGCCTTGCGAAAGACCCAGCAGAACGAAGCTTGGCTGCCCGATGGTCGCCGTCACTGCGTCCAGGTCTGCGTGCCACGCTTCGATCGAGAGGTCGGCGACATGGCGATCCGATAAACCGCAGCCGCGTGGATCGTAGCGCACGAACTGGTTGCGGGCCGAAAGGGCCTGGAGCCACGGCCGCCAAACCGGACTTTCGAGGTCATAATCGACATGGCTCAACCAGTGCGCCGCCCGCACGATCACCTTTCCCTCCCCGCATGATGCGACAGCGATGCGGGTACCATCCTCGGACGTGCAGAACCGGATATTCTGGCTGAGTTTCATCGCCCAAGAATATCGCAGTGGGGCGCCACGCGACAGACCGGTCTCCGAGGCCGGTTGGTCTCATGATGTCCGTTAGATCCGGCTCGCAATGGCAGGCCCATTTGGGGGCCCCCTACGGGTCGTGGCAGTCGAGCCGCATGGCGCGCCAAAACCAGATGCGCAGGCGCGCGTCTGACGCAAGATCGATACCGTTTCAGAGACAATCCGGTGAAGGAGCGGCGAGAAGCCGCCCTTGCTTCAACCAGATCAGAAGATCGAGTTGGTGATCTCTTTTAGCGGCCCGAGAAGCACCGATCCTTCCGGCACGCCGGCGTCGATCGGGATGGCCTTGCGGTTGCCCGTCGCCACCATGGGCTGACCGATGTCGGCGGTAACGATGACCGGGGTCTTGGAAGGCACGCGATCATAGAGATCGATGATGTCCTGGTTTATAAGGCGTACGCAGCCTGACGAGACCGATTTGCCGATCGAGTTCCATTCCGGCGAGCCATGCAGCCGATAGAGCGTGTCCACGTTGCCCTGGAAAAGATAGAGCGCGCGCGCGCCGAGAGGGTTCTTGAGCCCGCCGGGCATGCCGCCATTGTCGGCGCTGTAAGGCTTTAGTTCCGGCTGCCGAGCGATCATCTCATCCGGCGGTGTCCACTTCGGCCATTTCTGCTTCCACTGGACCACGGCGTCGCCGGACCATTCGAAGCCAGCGCGGCCGAGACCCACACCATAGCGGATGGCCTGGCCGCCTGGGCGCACGAGATAGAGGTGGTGGCCGGTCGTGTCGACGATAAGCGTGCCTGGCTTCTGTCCCGTCGGATCGGGAACGATCTGACGCAGGTACTGTGGATCGATCTTCTGGAACGGTATCGCCGGAAGGTCGAAACCGCCATCGCTGACGGCCGCGTACATCGTCGCATAATCGGGCAGAGGTGGCTCTACATAGGTTGGCGGCGGCGGCTCGACTGGTCCCGGTCCAGTGGTGGCGCATGCGGAAACCGCGATCGAAGCGGCGCCCAATGCAGCGGCGTTCAGGAAGCCGCGACGGCTCAGGCGGTAGGATTCGATTTCGGTTGTGGACATGGTTGCCTTCTTTAGGTCTCAAATCGCAACAAAGCGTGAATACGCCGGCTGCTGCGCGGGTGCCTTACAACACCCGGCGCGATAGGCGGTTCCGATTCTGGCTTGAAGGTGGAAAAAGAAAGGCGAAGCTGTGACTGCGCCGCCACTGTGGCGCCAGGGACACAGGTTTGCGACCTAGCTGCCGGACACCAGAGCTTCGAGGGTTGGCAGGATCAGGGCCGGTGGAAAATCCCGGTATTCCTCGGGCTGGTTGGAACGGTTGATCCATACCGTGCGGAAGCCGAACTTGGTGGCGCCTGCGATGTCCCAGCGATTGGAGGACTGGAAGGAAACCGCGCCGGGGTAGAGCCGCTGGCTGGTGGTGACCATGTCGTAGACCGAGGGATCGGTCTTGAACCGCCGCACCGCATCGACGGAATAGACATCGTCCAAGACCTGGTCGAGCGCGGCGGACTTCACCGCTGCCTCGAGCATTTCCGGCGAGCCGTTGGAGAGGATCGCCAGTCTCGCTCCAGAAGCCTTGAGCGCCTTGAGGACGGCCGGCACCTCGGGATAGCAATCCAGCCGCCAGTAAGCGTCCAGCAGTTTTGCCTTGAGGCTGGGATCGGCCGAGGGGACCTTGCGCAAGGCGAAATCGAGCGCCTGCTCGGTCAATTGCCAGAAATCCGCATAGGCGCCCATCAGCGTCCTCACCCAGGAATATTCGAGCTGCTTGGCGCGCCAGATCTCGGACAGCAACTGGCCGTCTGGTCCGATCTGATCGGCATGACGGCGAACGGCCGCATGCACGTCGAACAAAGTGCCGTAGGCGTCGAAAACATAGGTGGCGTATTGCATGGCAACAGTTTTGAGGCGAGGCGAGGCGAGGTGCAAGCTTTGATTGTGCTGCGCCTGTCGCTGGCCTCAACAAAACTCCTCGATGCCGGTTGACGCCGCCCGCCAAAGCATCTTCCAATGGCTGTCACACGAGACCGATTGAGACGGGACAACGCGATGACACTGGCGGCAGCGGCACAATCCGCGACATGGACTTTCGTCGATGGTGATTGGTACGAGGGCAATGTCGCCATTCTTGGGCCGCGCAGCCACGCCATGTGGCTTGGCACCAGCGTGTTCGACGGCGGCCGCTGGTTCGAAGGCGTGGCGCCGGATCTAGAGCTCCATGCCGCCAGGGTGAACTCTTCGGCGATTGCGCTTGGCCTCAAGCCGTCCGTGACCGCCGACAGGATCGTCGGGCTGACATGGGATGGGTTGAAGAAGTTTGATGGCAAGACAGCCGTCTACATCAGGCCGATGTACTGGGCCGAGCATGGCGGCTACATGGGCGTGCCGGCCGATCCGGCGTCGACCCGGTTTTGCCTTTGCCTCTATGAATCGCCGATGATCCCACCCACCGGCTTTTCGGTGACCGTGTCGCCGTTCCGGCGCCCGACCATCGAAACCATGCCGACCAACGCCAAGGCCGGCTGCCTCTATCCCAACAACGGCCGTGCCATTCTCGAAGCCAAGATGCGTGGTTTTGACAACGCGTTGGTGCTCGACATGCTGGGCAACGTCGCCGAGACCGGAACCTCGAACATCTTCCTGGTCAAGGACAGCCATGTCTTCACGCCGGCGCCGAACGGCACCTTCCTGTCCGGCATCACCCGCTCGCGGACGATGACACTGCTTGGCGAGTATGGGTTCAAGACGACTGAAAAGACGCTGTCGGTGCGCGATTTCCTCGAAGCGGACGAGATTTTTTCGACCGGAAACCATTCCAAGGTGGTGCCGATCACGCGTATCGAGGATCGCAATCTGCAGCCCGGGCCGGTGGCCAAGAAGGCGCGCGAGCTCTATTGGGATTGGGCGCATTCGACGCCGACTGGCTGACGCGTCCGGCTGGGCCTTTTGTCGCTGCGTGGTTCGTTGCGGAAAACCGTGTGACAGTTTTCCGCAACCCGCTTAGAAAGGGAACTGGCGCTTCATTCCGGAGTTGTTCCAGCTCAATCCAGACCTATCTTAATCCGGTATCGACACCGGATTTTTCCACGAGGGAGTATCATCCATGGCTTTTGAATTGCCCGCTCTGCCTTACGACTACGAGGCCTTGCAGCCTTACATGTCGAAAGAGACGCTGGAATATCACCATGACAAGCACCACAAGGCCTATGTCGACAACGGCAACAAGCTGGCCGCTGAGGCTGGCATGGGCGATCTTTCGGTCGAAGAGGTGGTCAAGCAGTCGTTCGGCAAGAATGCCGGCCTGTTCAACAATGCCGCCCAGCACTACAACCACATCCATTTCTGGAAGTGGATGAAGAAGGGCGGCGGCGGCAACAAATTGCCGGGTGCCCTGCAGAAGGCGGTCGACAGCGATCTCGGCGGCTATGACAAGTTCAAGGCCGACTTCATCGCCGCCGGCACGACGCAGTTCGGTTCAGGCTGGGCCTGGGTTTCGGTCAAGGACGGCAAGCTGGCGATCTCGAAGACGCCGAATGGCGAAAACCCGCTCGTTCATGGCGCGACGCCGATCCTCGGCGTCGATGTCTGGGAACATTCCTACTACATCGACTATCGCAACGCCCGCCCGAAATATCTCGAAGCGTTCGTCGACAGCCTGATCAACTGGGACCATGTCCTCGAGCTTTACGAAAAGGCCAAGGCCTGATCGATTTGCAGAAAAGCCCCGGCACACCGGGGCTTTTCTTTTTCCAGCGTCGGGCGGTCGATGCAGAATTGCGCCCGGCAAAATCCGGCAATCAATAGGGAATATTCACGCCGTCCTGGCCGTTATCGTTCCGTCCCCTTCATCATGGAGCCAAATGAATGAGAAAGCTTGTCATCGCCATCTCTATGCTCGGCCTCGTCGGTTCGGCGGCTTTTGCCGACCCGATCCTCGATCGGCAGGCTCTGATGAAGGAACGTGGGAAGATTGCCGGCGGATTGTCGAAAGTGGTCAACGGCCAGGAGCCCTTCGAGGCAGCGGCGGTGCTAACGGCGTTGCAGGCGCTTCAGGCGAATGCCGAGAAGTTGGATATTGACGCTCTTTTCCCGGCGGGCAGCGACGCTGGCGATACCACGGCTGCTCCCAAGATCTGGGAAGACATGGCCGGCTTCAAGGCGGTTCACGCCAAGTATCTCGCTGACGTCAAGGCTGCGGTCGCAGCCGCTCCTGCCGATGTCGACGCTTTGAAGGCGCAGTTCGACACCCTCGGCTCCGATTGCGGCACCTGCCATCAGACCTACAGGATCAAAAAAGGCTAATCGCGGGCAATGCCCTTGCTGAAGAAACTCGTCGGCGCCGCCCTTATCCTGGGTGGCGTCGGTGCTGTTGCCGGATGGCTGCTGTCGGCGCCGGTCAAGCTCGACGCTGAAACCCTGGCGCAGCTCGGCCCCGGCGATGCGGCCAGGGGCAAGCGCATTTTCAATGCCGGCGGCTGTACGTCATGTCATGCCAAGCCTGGTTCCCAGAGTGATGCCCGACTTCAACTGGTCGGCGGTCTCCAACTCAAGACGCCGTTCGGCACCTTCGTGCCGCCCAACATTTCGCAGGACGCCAAGGATGGCATCGGCGCCTGGTCGGTGGAAGACCTTGCCAATGCCATGCTGAAGGGCGTCTCGCCTTCGGGCGAGCATTTCTACCCGGCGTTTCCCTACCCGTCCTACGCACGTATGAGGCCCGCCGACATTGCCGATCTCTACGCCTTCCTGAAGACGCTTCCGGCGGTTGCCGGCAAAGCGCCAGGTCACTCGTTGAGTTTTCCCTTCAACATCCGTCGCGGTCTCGGCTTGTGGAAACGGCTCTATTTGAGCAAGGAGCCGGTGATCGCTTTCCCTGAGGGCACGCCGGCTCCGGTGATGGCTGGCCGCTATCTGGTCGAGGGACCGGGCCATTGCGGCGAATGCCACACGCCGCGCGCCTTCACCGGCGGCACCAAGAAGAGCGAATGGCTGGCTGGCGCGGCGGCGGCTGAAGGCAACGGTATCGTGTCGAACATCACCTCGGGCGAGGGCGGCATCGGAAAATGGTCTGAAGCCGACATAGCCAACTATCTTGAAACCGGCTTTACGCCGGAGTTCGATTCCGCGAGCGGTGCCATGGTCGATGTACAAAAGAACATGGCCGAGCTGACTCCGGACGATCGCGCGGCGATCGCCGCTTATCTGAAGGCCATACCGCCGCATCCCAACGGCTACCAGGCTCGCAGGAAGACGGCGAACTGATTTTCGATTACGGGTGGCGGTCGCCGAGGAAATCGAAGCCGGTTTCGAAGAAATGATTGTAGTCGCAGGTCAATTCCTCGCCGGGCGCAATGTCACGCAACGCATAGGTCTCCTCGGGCGAGGAGACATCGCAATTTGGATCGTCGTCGTGGTTCATGTAACGCGCGTCGTCGGCTTCGAAGACGATGTAGTTCGGGTCGCGTCGGTCGGGATAGGAATAGCGGTCGAGATAGGCTTTGACCGGCCCGGTTTCGTTCTCGTAGGTCTCGACCTTGATACGCCGGTCATATTTGGGATCGAGCTTCCAGATCAGCGCGCCGCTGGGAATGTGGGCCTTGGCAAAGACACCGATGCCCTGGATGGGCGATTTGTCGAGATAGACGTCGACGAGCAGCATGGCAGACCCTTACGAGATTGATGATTGGGCGGCGCGGCTTTGAAAAAAGCCGCGCCTTGGGTAGCGCGCGACTATCGCAATTGCGAGCGGAAAATCAGCTCAAAAGGTTGTGTTCGACAAGGTGCGCCCTGCCTGCAACCTTGAGCGCGAAGGCATAGGTATAGGCGATTTCCTCGAGCCTGGAAAACCGGCCGGATGCGCCGGCATGGCCGGAATCCATGTTGATCTTGAACAGCACCGGATTGCTGCCGCTTTTGCGCTCGCGCAGCCGCGCCACCCATTTGGCCGGTTCCCAATAGGTGACACGCGGGTCGGTGAGGCCGGCCAGCGCCAGGATCGGCGGATAGTCGAGCGCTGCGACATTGTCATAGGGCGAATAGGCGGCGATTGTCCGGTAGTCATCGGCTGACGCGATCGGATTGCCCCATTCCGGCCACTCCGGCGGTGTCAGCGGCAGGCTGGCGTCAAGCATGGTGGTGAGCACATCGACGAAGGGCACCTCGGCGATAATGCCGCCGAAGCTTTCCGGCGCCATGTTGGCGATGGCGCCCATCAGCATGCCGCCGGCCGAACCGCCTTGTGCGATGATGCGGTCGTGGGACGTGTAGCGTTCCAGGACCAGATGGCGCGCGACGGCGATAAAATCGGTGAACGTGTTCATCTTGTTCTCCCGCTTGCCGTCGTCGTACCAGCCATAGCCCTTGTCCTTGCCGCCGCGGACGTGAGCGATGGCAAAGACAAAACCACGGTCGACCAGCGAGAACCAGTTGGTGTTGAACGCGGCCGGCACGGTGATGCCATAGGAACCGTAGCCATAGAGCAGGCAAGGGGCGGATCCATCCAGCGGCGTGTCGCGGTGGTGCAAAAGCGAGATAGGCACCAGTTCGCCATCGGCGGCAGGCGCCATCAGCCGCCTCGTGACGTAGAGATCCGGGTCGTGGCCTGAGGGCACTTCCTGGGTCTTCAGCAGCACCCGCTCGCGGGTGCGCATGTTGTAGTCGAACACCTGCGCCGGCGTCGTCATCGACGAGTAGGAAAAGCGCATGATCTCGGTGTCGTACTCATAGGAGCCTGACAGGCCGAGCGAGAAGGCCTCCTCGTCGAGAGACAGATGATGCTCCTCGCCGCTGTTGCGGTCATGCACGACGATGCGCGGCAGGCCCTCCTTGCGTTCGAGCCGCACCATGTGGTCCTTAAAGCCGATCACCGACAGGATCAGCCGGCCCGGCTCGTGCGGCACCAGCTCCTGCCAGTTGGCGCGAACCGGATCGCTCGCCGGCGCCGACATGATCTTGAAATCCTTGGCGCCGTCGGCATTGGTCAGGATGAAGAAGATGTCGCCGCCTTCTTCCAAATCGTACTGAAGCCCAATCTCGCGTGGCGAGACCAGCTTGGGTTCGGCAAACGGATCGCTGGCGCTCAACAGACGATATTCCGAAGTCTCGTGATCGTTGATGCCGATCATGATCCATTCGTTGGAACGCGTGCCGCCGACATTCATGAAGAAGCCGGGGTCGGTCTCCTCGTAGATCAGCCGGTCGCGGTCGGGGCTGTCTCCAAGCGCATGGAACAGCACCTTGGACGGGCGATGATTGGGATCGAGGCGGGTGTAGAAGAAGCCGTTATTGCCGGCATTCCAGACACCGGAGCCGCCGGTGTCGGGGATCTGGTCCGCAAGCTCCTTGCCGGCGGCAAGGTCGCGCACACGCAGCGTGTAGAATTCGGACCCCTTGTCGTCGAATGCCCATAGCAGTTTGCGATGGTCGGCCGAATGATCGACGCCACCGAGACGGAAATAGGCCTTGCCTTCGGCCTCGGCGTCGCCGTCGAGCAGGATCTGCTCGACACCGCCATCGCGCGGCATTCGGAAATAACGCGGCTGCTCACCGCCGAGCTTGAAGGATGAACCGTAGGCATAGGGGCCATCCTTCATCGGTACGGAAGAATCGTCTTCCTTGATGCGGCCCTTCATTTCCTTGAAAAGCTGCTTTTGCAGTTCGACCGTGTCGGCCATCAGCTTCGACTGGTAGGCGTTCTCGGCCTCGAGTTCCGCGCGAATCCCGGCATCGAGCAATGACGGATCCCTGAACATCTCCTGCCAGTTGTCGGCGCGCAGCCAGGCATAGTCATCGGTTCGCGTGATGCCGTGGTGGGTGTCGGACACTGGCCGTTTCTCGGGTACTGGCGGGCTGACGATCGGAAATGCGGAAGTCTTGGTCATTGCGTCTCGCTTTGGAAGTATCTTGAATGGCGAATGAACACGTCGATCAGCGCGGGTTCAAGAGCCGCAGCCTATCGGTTGTGTCGGCTCCGGGAGATGGGCCGGGAGGAGAGATGATGACGATTTGTTCTCGGATTGCTGAGGCTCTCGCCGTTGCTTCGCTGGCTCTGGCTTCTGTCGGCCAGTCTCATGCGACCGTATTCGCGGCTTGGCAAGTGGCCAATGTGCCGTTCGGCGACACGCTCAATGTGCGCAAATATCCCTCGGGGACATCCCAGAAACAGGCGGCATACCCGAACGGGACCGTTCTGCAGATGACTGGACGATGCACCGGTGGGGTAAATCTGCTCGACATCGCCAATCAACCGGCGTGGCAGCAGGAACAGAAGGTTCGCTATCGCTGGTGCGAAGTTTGGCATGATCCGGCCAAGAACGGCGACTTCGTGACCGGCTGGGCCTATGGCAAGTACATCGCCCCCTATTGATTGACTGGCACCGCAGGCATGTCGCCTGATTGCTTGCCCGCGGCAGACATGCGGCAACCTGTGGTTTTGTCGAGAGATGCGAGCAACCAAGGTTGCCCGTGCGATGACCAAGCAAAATCAAGCATTGAAACTTGCTTAGTGAGTTATCGCGAATGTAACGCATAGCTGACCTAACGTCAGCCGTTGCTCGTTTGGCGGGGGAAATATCGAGAAATTACATGGCGCACGAAAGATTGAAGCTGATCCGCGAACAATTGATCTACATCGTGCAATATAGCGCAACGGGAGAATTGACTTACTTGGTCCGCGGGCTCATTGATGTGCCCGCGACACGAATCGCAGAAATTCTACCTGCACGAAATTCGTGCTATGCCCTGTCTGCTAAAAAAAGGGCGCGGACCGAAGTAACACCTGTTGGGGCCTGAAGACCATGGATATTGTCGAAACACCTTCCAGAAACAGCGATGCGCTGATCGAGTTGACCGCCGATGTGGTGGCCGCCTATGTCAGCAACAATCCGGTGCCGGTCGGCGAATTGCCGAACCTGATCGCCGATGTCCATGCCGCGCTTGGGCGCGTGGGCGGAACCGCCGAACAGCCGCCCGCGGACAAGCAAAAGCCGGCTGTCAACCCGAAGCGCTCGGTTCATGACGACTACATCGTTTGCCTCGAAGACGGCAAGAAGTTCAAGTCGCTGAAGCGCCATTTGATGACCCACTATGACCTGACGCCCGATCAGTATCGCGAAAAGTGGAATCTCGATCCGACCTATCCGATGGTTGCTCCCAATTACGCCGCAGCCCGGTCCCAGCTTGCCAAGAAGATGGGTCTCGGCCGCAAGCGCAAGGCGCGCTAATCGCTGCTTGCCAGATCGGATCGATCCCAACGGCGCCTTTGGGCGCCGTTTGATTTTCAAGGCGGTCGGCAAGACGGGGTGAAGAGGCCGAACTCGGCGGATGGTCAGGCGGCCTGCTTGAGCGCTGCCTCGGCGTCGCGCTTGATGCGCTTGACCATCGAGCGAAGACCATTGGCGCGCTGCGGCGAAAGGTGTTCGTCGAGACCGAGCTCCCTCAATGTGGCCTCCGCGTCGGTTTTCTCTATCTCGCTGGCGGTCCTTCCGGAAAACAGCGCCAGCATGATCGCCACCAGCCCACGCACGATATGGGCGTCCGAATCGCCGGTGAAGGTGATGACGGGATCGGTTCCCGGCCCCTGTTCGGTGGTCAGCCAGACCTGGCTGACGCAGCCAGGCACCTTGTTGGCGGCGTTGCGCTCCTCGTCCGGAAATGGCGGCAGCGCCTCGCCCAATTCGATCACATAGCGGTATCGGTCTTCCCAGTCCTCAAGGAACGAGAAGTCGTCGCGGATCGTCTGGATCGTGGTCGTCATCACCCGGATATAGTCACGCAACAGTGCCGCGTCACGGAAAAAACAAGGACACCGCGGGCGACGAGAGGGCAGACAACCCGCGGTGCGCCGTCGAGACGGCTCAATTCTGCGCCCGCAAGTTGACTGTGTCGGGCAAGACGATTTCTTCCGGCACGCTGCCGGTCGTCGTCGACGTGTCAGGACCCGCGGCGGATTTGTCGTCCAGCATCGCGGCCGCGATCTTGGCTGTTTCCTTGGCGCGGGCGGTGATGGTGTGCATCGCCGACTTGCCGGTTTCACAGACATCGGGCTTGCGCTCGCAAATCCCGGCGATGTCGCCAACTGCCTCGCGTGCCGCGAACAAGGCCTGGATCGGCCCAACGCTTTCGTGACCCGACTCGTCGGAACCGACACTCAGTGGCAGCGCCAGCAACACCAGCGAAAACCAGAAAGCCATTCTTATCAGGAAGAACATGCCTTGCCTCTCGTCGTGACCGGATCATGCATCCATATGGCATGACCTCTTTTGTAGGCGGGATATTGGCACACAGCCGCAAAGGACGGCTTGCAGGCAAAGCGAGAATTTTCCTCAAATTTTAGGCAAATTCGAAACGAACCGTTTTGCAATCGATTTGATTCAGATCCGAATGATCTTCTTTACCTAATAGAAACCATCTATCCATCTGTTTTACAATGGTTTTCCGCAAAATGGCAGGGCGCCGGCGCGAGCTTTCATCGACGGACAGGTCGCGTCACTGAATAACCCTCCGTTTACTATGGCTGCATTTGCCCGGGCTTTCAGCCGTCGGCATCCCGATATTTGCCGCAGGCCGGGCCTTGGTCGGCCCTGCCTTATCCATTCCTTAAACGCTGGATGCGAATTTCAGAACCAACCAGAACAATCTGCAAAGCAGAGCTGTCCACGACGAGTGCGAGTGCATTGAGTTGAGTTCAATAAAGGCCAGATACGTTGAATTGCCTGGCGCGATGGCCGCTGGCTGCGAACGTATGGTTCATCCGTCCATCGTTGGACAGAGCGACCGCGAGCGCCAGCGCCGCTTCATCGGCGTCATGCTGGCTGCTCCTTTCTTTGCCGCGGGCGCCGCGGTCACGCTGGTCACTTCGGGCATGGGCGCCGCAGTGACCGTAGCCGCCATCTTTGCAGCCTTTGGTCTATGCTGGTTCATCGCCTTGCTGGTGGCGGCGACCGGCAAGATGGCTGTGGCGGCTCAGGTCGCCCTGGCGATAGCGGGCCTTGCCCTTGGCAGCCTGATCGCCGCCGCCGGCGGACTGAGCTCTCCTGTCGCCATGCTTGTCGTGGCGCTGCCGTTCGAAGCCTGGTGGATCGGTGCCTCGCGGCGCGCGGCGCTGTGGGGAGCCGTGTCGGCAGCGGTCGCCATTCTGGCTCAACCTCTGGCCGTTGCCGTGTTCCCGTTCGCAGGGGCGCAGATCGCCCCATGGCACTGGCTGCTGCCATTGGCCTGGGCGCTCACGCTGGTTCCGCGCATTTCGGCACTTCGCGACACGGCCGGCGCGGCGGATGTCGCGGACACGGCTGACCGGCTCGAAGACATCATCAATGCGGTGGTCCTGCGCGTCGCCCGCCATGGCGAGGTGCTGGACGCTTCCGCGAAGGCGCGTACGCTCTTGAAGCTGCCGCCTGAACTGTTGTCCGGAAACGGCCTCTTCGACCGCATCCACCTGTCGGATCGCGTCTCCTATCTCAGCGCATTGGCCGATATGCGCGACGGCGCGTTGTCGCGCCGGCTCGAATTGCGCATCAGGCTGCCTCAGAATGGCAACGGCCAGGCGGCCGACAACTATCGGCCGTTCTCGCTTGAACTGGTGCGGGGCGAAGAGAAGGTCGACGTCTTCACGCTTGTGCTGCGCGAGAATGACGAGATCGCCCGGCTGCGTGAGGATTTCGCGGCGGCCAATGAGGCGGCCGCGTCCGCCGAGGTGGCGAAGGGACGTTTCCTGGCAGTGGTGAGCCATGAATTGCGCACGCCGTTGAATGCCATCATCGGCTTCTCGGATATGCTGCTGCACGAGATGTTCGGTGCCTTCAAGGATCCGCGCCAGAAGGAATATGTCGGCCTGGTGAGGGATTCGGGCCAGCACCTGCTTGCTGTCGTGACCTCGATACTCGACGTGTCCAGGATTGAATCGGGCGTCTACGCGACCGAGCCCGAGCCGTTCCGGTTCTCGGAAGCGGTCGACATGTGCCAGTCCATGATGCGGCTGCAGGCGCAGGCCAAAAACATCGATCTGCAAGCGCAGATCGCGCCGGATGCGGGCGACATCAATGCTGATCGGCGTGCCGTGCAGCAGATGCTCATCAATCTCGTCTCCAATGCGATCAAGTTCACGCCGGAGGGCGGCGATGTCGTCATTGGCGCCAAGCGGATCGGTTCGCGCCTGCATTTCTGGGTCAGGGACACCGGCATCGGCATCGCTGAAGAGGATTTCGCCAATCTCGGCAAGCCGTTCATGCAGATCCAGAACGACTATACCCGCCGTTTCGAGGGGACGGGTCTCGGCCTTTCGTTGGTGAAGGGCCTGGTGGCGCTACACGACGGCACGATGACCATCGAGAGCATGCCGGGCGAAGGCACCACGGTGACCATCAGCCTGCCGGTGAACGGACCGAAGGGGCGCCTGGCGGAGAAGGCCGGAGTGCTGACGATGCCGTTGGCCATGGGGAAAGAGGACAGAAATGGCTCGCTCCGCAAAACAGCCTAAGGCGGTCAAGCGTCGCAGCAGCGCCTTTCAGGATGGCGCGGTCGCGGTCGGTGGCATGATTTCGCGCAATCCTGTCTTGGTGGGCGGCTCGACGGCATTCCTGGTGACGCTGTTCTACGTTTCCGCGAACGCGTTGTGGTACCAGCCTTTCCCGCACGCCGGCGCATTCTTCGCGACGCGCAGCATCGAGGGTTTTCCGCATGCGGCGGCCGACGAACCGGAGACGACATTCAACATCGTGCGGCCAGGTGCTTCGCCGGCACCGGTCAAGGCTGATCCGGTGGTCGGGCAGGTGCAGGGCATACTGAAGGATCTCGATTTCTATTCCGGCACGGTCGACGGCATTTCAGGACCCAACACGCGCAAGGCCATCCAGGCCTATCAGCAGAAGGTCGGGCTCGACGCGTCCGGCGAGATCGACGCGCTGCTGCTGGATCAACTGGGCGCGACGCCGAAAACCGCTTCCGTCGTGCCGAGACCGCAACCACGCCCGGATACGCCGGCCGCCGTTCCGGTGTCCTTGCAGACAAATACCGGGCAGACGGGTCAGGCGAATGCGGCCCAGACGAATGCCTCGACGCAGGGACCCGATCCCCGCATCGTCAAGATCCAGGCCGGGCTCAAGGCATTCGGCAATGACGACATGCAACTGGACGGCGTCGTTGGCGCCCGCACCAAGGCGGCGATCAAGGAATTCCAGTCACTGTTCGGGCTGCCGCAGACCGGCGAGCCCGATGAGATCGTCTACGTCAAGATGCGCGAGATCGGCCTGACCAACTGACGGCTGAAACGACGGCTCGCCGAGCGCCGGAAATACCGATAGATAGCCCGCACGCCTTCCGGAGTTATCTCATGCGCGTCACATCGGATCTGTGGGTCTCGGCCCTGTTGCGCCGAGTTTTCGGCGCCGGCGGATTTGCCGCCGTGGTCAAACGCGGCGCAACCGAAGCCGGCGCTGTTTTCGTCCTGGCGCGCGGCAGGTCGGGAGACATTGCCCTGTTCGGGCCGGCACCGCAGACGAGTTACGATTCGGCAAAGCCCGACGACCGCTTCTTCAGCCTTCTCGGCACCGGCGATGATGCCGTCGTGTTCGACGCGAGATTGGAAAGGGAAAAGAAGTTCGATCCCGATATCTGGGTGGTCGAGATCGAGGCCGGTGCCGTTCCCGTCGAGGAGCTTATTTCCGTAAAGACGCCCTGAGGCCGGACAAGGCCGCCTCATCGTCATTGTTCGATGCCTTGCGGGTATCGTTGTTTGCGGGCGCGGCCTCGCGCACCAGTTTCGAAAGGGTTTCGGCCTTCCAGAGCCGTACCTTGTCGACGGCCGCATCGCGATGCAGCAGGCGGTAGCGGTCGAGGAAGGTGCGGATCGCTTGCGGATGCGGGAACTGGCTGGGATAGACGGCAACCGTGATCAGAAATGCCCGGTCCTCGCTGAGATCGAGCGAGCGCAGTGCCGCGAGCAGCGACGCGTAGTTCTGGTTGGCGGTAAGCGATCGCGCGGTCGAGAAATCGATGTCGAGCGCGTCGGCGAGCGCGGTCTGGAAGAATGCGGCGTTTCCCGTCAGCGCTGTTTCGCGCAATTTCTTATAAGTGTCCGTGCCCGTGAAAGCACCGGCCTTTTGCGCCGCCGCCTCGTCGCCAATGCGCATCATGGACCGCAGCCTGCGCCGTGCATTTTCGGCGGCAATGCCGGGCAACTGTTCTCTCGTGACGTTGCCGGAGGCGGCCTCCGGGATCGCCGGCGTGATCTGGTTCGTGGCGTTCGCGTCCGGATCCCGCACCCGCACCAGGGTTGGCCGTTCAAGCACCCTGATCAGATCGGCAATGGTCGGGTTCAGATCCTTGCGGCGCGCAATGGCGCGCGCGTGGGGCAGGCCATGCCGCCCGATCAGCGCGATGAGATCGATGTCGCTGACAGCGCGCGAGCGAATGAGCAGGGGGGCGGCAATGTCGACCGGTTCCTCGCAGAGACGACGCACCAACGCGGCGGGGGCATATTCGCATTCGGAAAGGGCGGCTGCGACATAACGGCGTGATTCGACGGATACATTGTCGAACAGCGGTAGCGTCAGGTCCTCGAGCTGGCCGATCTCACGGCGTGACGGGCGGGTGAGCGAGCAGAACGCCGACACCGCGGCGCGAAACAGCCTTTCGGCCTTTCCCGATTCCGTTCGTACCGCGATTTGCCTGAAGTCCGAAGATGACACGAAGGATACGCCCGATACTCGACACAGACCTAGCCATGCTCGACCGGGACCATGTCGGTCGAGCGATTGCCAAGAACAAAGATCAAGTTAGCGATGATCCGTTAGCGCTCCGTTAACCCTCTGCCCTCCTTAATGACATTTGGAGGCGTTGCGTTGTGCTCCGGGGAAACCGAGAGGAATGCGCGAATCATGGGCATGGTACTGTCTTTCGTGCCGCGAACGGCACCAAGCAATCGCATAAAGCAAACCGCCGAAATGCCGGCGGCGGTGATCATCTTTCCCGGCATCCGCTACGAGCGGTCTCATGCCGGCGAAGTGCGGCCGGTCGATCCCGACAAGCCGGGCCCGCCGCGGACGAAGCCGGTCCCGCATCATTGAAGCGCGTCGTGTTCGAACGGATTTGGGCGCCGCGTTTTTGATGTTTGTTTCGCGCATGTGAGGTCCCAAAACCGGGGCCACCTTTGGGCGACACGCACTAGAAGTCCTGCAATTCGCAGGAACTCTGCTCGAAAAAGCGCGACACGATCGGCTTCCAGCTGTCGTCCGGCACGAAAGCGCGGATGACGAAGATGCCTTCCTCGATCGGCGCTTCGACGAAAATCGCTCCCTGCAGGTCCTCGGGAAGGTCCTTGCGCACGTCGATCATCTGCGCCGGCGTCAGCACGACGGCATCCAGCACGCCGCCGGTCGCCGTGTGGTCGTTGAAGGAATAGATGTTGTGGCCGCTGCGGTCATAGACGGACACCGACCAGAACGGGACGTGTCCCGGCGCCTTGATCCGCACCATCCCTTCGCCCAGGTCGAACCGGCAAGCCGTGGCATAAAACAGCGGGTCGACGGATTTCACCACCGGCGCGCCGCCGGCTTCGGCATCGAGCCGCGTCATCTTGTAGAGGTCCGAGGCCATGGACAGCCGCGACCAGGCGTCGCGTTCGGAGAATTCAGGCACCAGCAGCAGCACGATGATGTGCACGATGCCGGCGCCGACGAGGCCGAGCAGGACGGCATGCAGAAGCCTGCGCATCGCGGCATAGAAACTACGCATCGCAGCCGACTTTCACGATACGCGGCAGCGAAACATCCGACAGGCCGGTGCTGCTGGCGATCGGCGTGTCATAGAATGTCAGCACGAAATACATTCTGCCAAAACCGTCGGTCAGCAGCCAGTTGCCCGGCATCGGGTGATGGCTGGCGGAAATGATCACCGAATTGTCGGGTTGGCGCAGCACCCCATAGGATTGCAGCGCCGCAAGCCGCGGTTTGCCGGTTTCGACCACGCCGAGCGATTGGTCGGCGGCATAAAGCGTCCAGAATCGCGCCGTCGGAAATCCGCCCTCGATCGTGTAGGTGCATTCGCGCTTGAGTTCGCCGCCGCTCGCGTCGCGCTCCGCGACGAAGGACAGCCCTTCGGCGCGGCCGAGCGCAAGCACGCCTTCGCGCGCCACGCGAGCCTTCGAATAGGGGTCGGCGGACGGCGTGCCGATGTCGGGAAAGGCCGTCCATTGGCCGATCCTGATTGCGCCGACGCCATCCTGGATTTTGAGCGCATACCAGACGCTGCCGCCACCGCCGCCGATGGCTATGGCAAGCGAAAGCAGCGTCAGCAAAGCATTCTTGAGCATGAAGGGCCAGGGACACGAAAAGTTGCCGCCCGGGGATATCGCGGCGCGGGGCCTTGTGGCAAGCGGCCCGATGGATTTGCCCATATCCGCCCAGGCCCGCCGGGCAATATTACAGCGCCGACAGCGTCTCCGGCGATGTCGGTGCAGCAAGGGTGGGTGCCGACTGGAACAGCCTGGTCATGTCCCTCAATGTCTGCGTGGTCCGGCTGGAGAGCACCGCTGGCCGTTCCGCGGCCGCATCGGCCGCCGCCTGCTCGTCGCTCTTCTTCTGCGCTTCCTCGGCCTTGGCAGCGACCTCCTCGTCGACGAAGGGTTTGTCGATGCCTGGGATCGGCTTGAGGTCTATGTTTTGGTGCGCGTAGACCATCAGGCGCTGCCACACCATCGCCGGCAGCGAGCCGCCGGTCATGTTCTTGGTCGGCGTGAAATCGTCATTACCCAGCCATACGGCCGCCGTGTAGTTGCCGGTGAAGCCGACAAACCAGGCGTCGCGGTAGGACTGGGTCGTGCCGGTCTTGCCGGCGACGACGATGTTGGGGATTTGAGCCCGCCGCGCGGTGCCCATCACCGGCACCGCGGCGAGCATGGTATTCATCGATTTGAGCGCCTGCTCGGACAGCACCCGGTGCGGCGGCGGCGCGTCCTTGGCGAAGTCGTAGACCACGTCGCCGGTGCGGGTGACGAGCTGCGTGATGCCGTGCCGGGAGCCGACGAAACCGTTCTGGGCGAACACGCTGTAGCCCGTCGCCTGGTCCATCACGGTCATGCCGGAGGTGCCGAGCACCATCGTCTTGTGTGCTTCGAGCGGCGACTCAACGCCCATCGCCTCGGCCATCGCCTTGATCGGCGCGATACCGAGATGGTCTTTGGCCAGCCGCACCGGCACGGTATTGATCGATTTGGCCATCGCCATGATCAGGGTGATGTTGCCCGCCGATTCGCCACTGTAATTGTGGGGCGACCAGTTGCCCCAGCTGATCGGGCCGCCGGAAATGATGGAGTTGGGCGTGAAGCCGTGTTCCATCGCGGTTGCATAGACATAGGGTTTGAACGACGAGCCGGTCTGGCGCAACGCCTTGGTGGCGCGGTTGAACTGGCTGGTGCCATAGTCGCGGCCGCCGACGATCGCCCTGACGGCGCCGTTGGTCTCGATGACGACGACCGCGCCCTCGGTGACGTTGTACTCCTTGCCGAACTGGCGCAGGTGGAACTCCACCGATTCTTCCGCCGCCTTCTGGATGTTGGCATCGAAGGTGGTGTGGGCAACGAGCGAATGCTGCCCCGGTTTCGCGATCTTCTTGACCTCGTCGAACGCCCAGTCGAGGAAGTAGTCGGGGCTCTTCTGCTCGCCGCGATCAACCACATCGGCCGGATGCAGTCTTGCCTGCAGCACCTGGCCTTCGGTCATGAAGCCGGAATCGACAAGATTGGACAACACCACATTGGCGCGCGCACGTGCCGCCGGCAGATTGATGTGGGGAGCATATTTGGTCGGCGCCTTGAACAGACCGGCCAGCATCGCGGCCTCGGCGAGGTTCAGATCCTTGACGCTCTTGCCGAAATAGAAATCGGCGGCCGCCTCGATGCCGAACGTGCCGCCGCCCATATAGGCGCGGTCGAGATAGAGCTGCAGGATTTCCTTTTTCGACAGATTGGCCTCGAGCCACAGCGACAGGAACGCTTCCTTGATCTTGCGCTCGAACGTGCGCTCATTGGTGAGGAACAGGTTCTTGGCCAGCTGCTGGGTGATGCTCGAGCCGCCCTGGACGACCGAGTTGGCCCGCACATTCTCGAATATCGCACGCGAAAGACCCAGAACATCGATGCCGTAGTGATCGAAGAAGCGGCGATCCTCGGTGGCGAGCACTGCCTTGATGACGTGATCGGGCATCTCGTCGACCGGCACCGAATCGCGCTGGATGATGCCGCGCTGGCCGATTTCGTTACCGTAGCGGTCGAGGAAGGTGACGGCGAAGTCGCCCTGGGCGCGCCAGTCGCCGGCCGTGTCCTGGAAAGCCGGGATGGCCAGCGCCAGCATGACCACAATGCCGCCGGCGCCCAGCGTAAAGCCTTCGCTCAACAGTTCGATGATGCCGCGACGCCAGCCGGTGACGCGGAAGCGCCGCGAGAAGATCGTCGCGGCTTCCCAGAACTGGCGCGCCTTGAAACCTATCTCGTAGAGCGAGGAATCAATCCATGCGTCGAGCGCCAGCAGCCAAGCGGCGATCGGACCTCTTCTCTTGCGCGGTTCAGGACTGGCCATTCAAAAACCCGGCGAGCAAGGCGCGCCACCTGAAAACCGCAAGTCGGCAATTTCACGGCGGCGTGCCGTCACGACTATTCATCCATTTTGCGGACACCCACAAGGGCGGCGAGGACACAGCTGCACGGTTTGTTGGCGGGCAGGGCAGGGGGAGGCATGAATGGCGACCGCCCGCCACAACAATGCGCCTTGAGCTGGCTGGATCGAGGACGGCGCGCTCAGCCTGGCAGAGCCTGTGCCTTAAATGATCATCGCGGCGAGGCCGCCGCAATGGCGGCCTGCAGCAGAACCCGCGCCCCGGTGACTGCATTGGCAGGCTCCACATATTCCGCCTCGTTGTGGCTAAGCCCGTCACGGCACGGCACGAAGATCATCGCGGCAGGCGCCACGCGGGCGATGAAAAGCGCGTCATGGAAGGCGCCCGATATCATCTGCTTGTGCGGCAGCCGCAGGGAACTGACGGCGTCCTCGATGATTTTGACCATATCGGGAGAGAATGCCGCCCCCGGCATGTCGAACGATCGCTTGATCGTTGCCGTGCAATGCTGAGCCTCTGCCTCCGCCGCGCAGACTTCGCGCACTTCGGCCTCGATGGCATCGAGCCGCTCCGGCTGTGGATGCCGCAGGTCTACCGTGAAGCTCACGGATTGCGGTATGGCGTTGATCGATCCCGGCTGAGCGGCGATCCGCCCGACCGTCAGTCGTGCGCTGGTGTCGAGCGGCATGATCGTCGTCTGCAGCCTGTGTATCGCGGCAATCGCGGCGACCATCGGATCCCTGCGGTAGGCAAGGCCGGTCGTACCGGCGTGGCCGGCAGTGCCCTCGATGGAAACTTCCAGCCAGCGCGTGCCCTGAACGGCAGTCACGACACCGATCGGCATCCGCTCCTTTTCGAGCGAGGGTCCCTGTTCTATATGCAGCTCGATGTAGCCTGATATCGGCATGCCGGTCGAACGAAGCCTCGCCTCCGGCAAGGCGGCGATCGTCGCCTCGAGCTCCGTTGCCAGGGACGCACCGTCGCTGCCGACAATCGATTTCCATGCGGCGGTGTCGGCGCCGGTGAATGCCATGGAACCCATGACGCCCGGTGCGAAGCGGCTGCCCTCTTCATTAGCCCAGGCAACGACCTCGATCGGTGCTTTGGTTTCAGCCTTCGCATCCTCCAGCGCCTCAAGCGCCTCGAAGGCGGAAAGCGTGCCAAGCGCGCCGTCGAAGCGCCCGCCCGTTGGCTGGCTGTCGAGGTGGCTGCCGATCAGAAGCGGGGGCAGCGTGGCATCCGAGCCCTCGCGGCGGATGAAGAGGTTCGCGATGCCGTCCTGAAAGATCGCGAAGCCGCGCTCTAGCGCCAGTTCCGCCAGCAGGCGCCGGGCGCTGCGATCCTCGACGCTGAACGCCTGCCGGTTGACACCCCCGGCGGGCGTCGCGCCGATCCGGGCGAACGCGTCGAGCCGTCCAAGCAGCCGCTCGCCATTGATCTCCGGCACCAAAGTCACCGATTGAGGCCGCGTATGAAGGCCTTCACCCGTTGCGGATCGACCTCGTTCCACCAGACGCCGTCATATTTCAGGGAGCTGGCAACGATGACGCCGTCGACAATGTCGAGGATGTCGTTGGCATTATCGGGCGTTACACCGCTGCCGACAAGCGTCGGAAGTCCGGCGGCGTCCTTGATCATCCTGATATAGCCGAGGTCGGCGGCGTGGCCGGTGCGCTGGCCTGTGGCGATCACCGCATCGGCATCGAAGAACACCAGATCCTTGACCTGTTCCTCGATCGGCCGGTCGCCGACGATCGCGTGGGCACCATGCTTGACATGGGCATCGGCGAAGATGCGGATGCCGTTGGCCCGAAGTTTTGCGCGGAAGCGCATGGCGCGAGCTGCCTCTCCCTCGATAAAACCCTCATTGGCGACATAGGCGTTGGCCCATTGATTGACGCGCACGAAGGATGCGCCGGAGGCGCTGGCGATCGACAGTGCGGGGATGGAAGCATTGGCGAGTACGTTGATGCCGATCGGCCGGCCGAATTCCCTGCGAATGCGATCGGAGACGACCGACATGTAGGCGGAGGTCTCGGGGCCGATGTCATCCGGTTTGGCAAAGGGCACGTCGCCGTGGTTTTCGACGATCACGCCGTCGCAACCGCCACTGAGATAGGCTTTGGCGTCGTCGAGGCCGCGCTGGTAGATGGCCTCGACCGCCTCGCCATCGTAACGGGGCGCGCCCGGCAGGGGTGCCAGGTGGACGACGCCGATCACCACCTTGCTTCTGCCGAAGATCGACTGCAGCGCGTCGTTTGCGACCTGTTTGGAGCCGATGGATTTGGGGGATTTTGTCATGCGGTTTCCGCTTCCGTCGTTTCCATGAGCGTTTTCATCTCCTGCCTATCGGGGCAGGATTCGAGAGTGCCGGCGCGTCCAACCGAGATGGCTGCGGCGCGTACCGCGATCCGCGCCGCCGTGGCGAGGTCGATGCCGGCCGCAAGGCAGCCGGCGAGGCAGCCGCAAAAGACATCGCCGGCGCCGCTGGTGTCTATCACAGCCACCCTGGGCGCCGCGATCCGGTCGATCCGTCCTTCGCCATCGGCGACGAGGCAGCCAAGCGCGCCCAGCGTCACGATAGCGGTGTCTGCGCCTTGACGGATTAGTTCGTGGGCTGCCGCGGCAGGATCACTGGCTCCGGTCAGTTGCTTCGCTTCGCCCGCATTGACAATAGCGACGCTGACGTCGCTCAAAATCGGTGCGTAGCCAGCGGCGAGGGGGCTCGGATTGAAGATCGTCATGGCTCCCGCGCCGCGCGCCGCCCGCAGGCAGGCTGTCGTTACATCCGGATCCAGATTGCCCTGCATCACCACGATGTCGCCGTGTTCGACCGATCGGACAAAACCACCGTCTGCCAACGGATCGAAGGCGGCGGCGCAACTGGCGCCGGTGACGATGAGGTTCTCGCCCCGCGCATCGACCATGACCGTCGATCGGTCGCTGGGCAACGGCAGCATCGTCAGATGGCTGGTGTCGAGGTCGCGGCTCAACTGCTCCCTTATCCATGCTCCGGCGGCATCGTTGCCGATCGCGGCATGGAAGCGGACATCGGCTCCGGTGCGCCCCGCGGCGACCGCCTGGTTCGCACCCTTGCCGCCAAGTCCGTCGGCATGTTCCGATGCGTTCAGCGTTTCGCCTGGTTGCGGAAACCGGTCCAGCCGAAACGTCGTATCAACGCAGACATTGCCGACGACATGGACGCGCATGGCTAATCCCTGGCCGTTGCCCAGCCCAGCATCTGTTCGAACAGTGTCTTGTAGCCATTCCAGGCGATGAAGCCGGGCGGCAGCCAGTGCGGGCCGACATCCGAGGTCCATGCGACGGTACGGCCCTTGCCATATTTGCCAGTCACTAGCAGAGGCAGCGAACGGTAGTCGGATGATACGGTAGCGAGAACTTCCGCACCGTCCTTGACCGTGACTTCGTTGAAGCCGAGCAGGATCGGCCAATCCTTGCCCAAGCCCTTGAGGATTGGATGGTTCTGCGGACCGACAACGACCGGCGCATAGCCTTCCGGAACCTCGACGCGGTCGTCCACCGGCAGGCACGTGACCGGCAGGACGTCCTCGACCGGCGTCTTGTGATAGCGCGCGCCGCCATTGATGCCCTGGAAGCTGTAATAGCCGCCGAACATCAACAGGCCGCCGCCATTGCCGACATAGTCGCGCAACAGGCGCAGCCGGTTCGGCGTCGGTTTGGAGTGGACCCAGGTGTCGGGGTGAAGCAGCAGCGTGTTGGCGCCGAGATCGGAAAGCACGACGGCATCATAGGCCGAAAGCGTCTCCATGGTCTGGGGGAAATTGCGCTGCGCCTCATGCGCCGGCATGAAAGTGACGTCGAACGGACTGTCCTTCAGCGCGGCCAGCAGTTCATCGGCCCCGGTGTGATAGGTCACGGTCGGAAACTGGTCGAAGCCCTTGATGTGGGTCGCGGTCGAGACCCAGGACTCGCCTGCGAGAAGAACCTTCTTCCTGGACATGTAAACTCCCTTGTTGCTTTTGAAGCCGCGGCTCAGAGGCCCTCGGCGAACACGGTCTTTGGGTTGTCGATGAGCATGCGGTCGATTGCCGACTGCTCGACACCATGGCGCTTCAGCCGCGGCACGAAATGCTTGAGGACGAAGCCGTAGCCGAAGCCGCCGAAGCGCGTCAGCATGATCTTCAAGAAGACGTCCTGCGACAGCAGAATCCGGTCGACCAGCCCCATGTCGATCAGCGAGCGGATCGCCTGCGCATTCTGCTCGTCGGAAGGCGATTGCGCGTCCTGGTCGGCATAGTAGAAATCCATGCCGATCATGTCGTATTCCAGGAAGGCGCCGCGCTCGGCAAGGCTTCTCTGGTAAGCCAGATCGTTGTGGCTCGGGTTCATATGGCAAAGCACCGTATGGCGGAGATCGGCGCCTTCCGCCTCCACCACGTCAAGCACGTCATGCGCCAGCCGTTCCCAGCCGGGCAGATGGATGGTCAGCGGCACGCCGGTGATTTTGGCCGCGCGCGCCGAAGCCCGCAGCGACTTGCGCTCCTCGTCGGTGAAATCCTTGCTGACGCCGACTTCGCCGATGATTCCGGCCATGATTTCGGGCTGCGTCGTCCCGCCGCCGACATCGTTGACCAGGAATTCGGTGACGTCGTCGACGTCCATCGCCTTCAACCATTCGGGGTGGGTGTGCTGCAGGTAGAAGCCTGTGCCCATGACGATCCGCAGTCCCGACGCGCGGGCGATGCGCGCCAGCTTCACCGGATCGCGGCCGATGCCGATATTGGTCGCATCGACCACGGTATGGCCGCCGAGCGCGCGGTATTTCGCCAGTTCCGAAAGCGCCAGGTCGCTGTCGTCGAGCGAGACGTTGTCGCGGTTCATGTAGGGGTTCATCCGCAGCTCGCCGATGATCTCCATGCTGACCGGCTGCTCGGCGATCTTCTTCTCGTCGGGATGACAGGGGCATTTCCACGATGTCGAGCCGTCGAGCAGGATATGCTCGTGCATCAGCGTCACGCCCATGTCGGCGATCGCGACCGGGCCGGTAACGGTCATCACGGTGCCGGAGCGAACACCGATCGGCGACCGTTCCCTTGGCTTGTCGTCGAACAGATGATCCATGTCAGCGGCTCCGCGCTGCGCCCTTGAACAGGCGGAAATTCAGCCAGATGGCAACGAGGATGATTGTGCCAGTGACGATCGGCGTCAGGAAGGGCGACATATGCGCAAGGATCAGGCCGTTGCCGATGACCGCGACGGTCAACGCGCCGAGCACGGTGCCGATGATCGTGCCGCGGCCGCCGAACAGGCTGGTGCCGCCAAGCACCACGGCGGCGATGACATCGAGTTCGAAGCCCTGGCCGGCATTGGATGAGCCGGAACCGAGCCGGGCCGCGAGAATGATGCCGGCCGACGCAGCCGCCATGCCCGACAGGATATAGACGAAGAGCGTCATGAAGCGCGTATCGACACCGGCGCGGCGCACGGCCTCGGCATTGGCACCGATGCCGGTCACATAACGGCCGAACGGCGTCTGGTTGAAAGCGAGATAGGCGACGATCAGGACGGCAAGGGCGAGCAGCGCCGGTACCGGCACACCGAGGAACCAGGCCCTGCCGATGTTGACGAAGAAGCTCGTCGGTTCCACCGGGATCGAATAGCCGCCGGTGATCAGCAGCGCCACGCCGCGGATGACGGAAAGACCGGCAAGCGTGACGATGAAGGCCGGTATGCGCTCATAGGCGATGAAGAAGCCCTGCAATGCGCCGATCGCGGCCCCGAGCGCCAGCATGGCGATGACGACCAGCGGCCACGGCAGGCCAGCCTGCAGCAGGACGGCCGACAGTGTCGCCGTGAGCGCCAGCACGGAGCCGACCGAGAGATCGATGCCGCCGGTGGTGATGACGAAGGTCATGGCTGCCGCGACGATCAGCAGCGGCGCCGACTGGCGCACGATGTTGAGCAGATTGGGTGTTGTCAGGAAGGAGCCGGTGATCAGTGAGAAGACCACGCAGACGACAATGAAGAACAGCGCAATGGAGACAACGCTGCCATTGGCTATCGCCACATCCTTCCAACTGCCCTTGCGGGCGCGTCTGGACGACGATGCGCCCATATCGGCCGACGGTGAGGTGACGTTCATGGCTGTACCCCCTCATCGCGGCTGGCGCGCGCCGAACGCGCGTTGAATTTTCGGCCGACGATCAGGTTGACGACCTCCTCGATGCTGGTGTCGCCGATCCTGCGTTCGGCCACGTTGCGGCCTTCGTACATGACCTGGATGCGGTCGCAGACCAGGAACAGGTCCTGCAGCCGGTGCGTGATGAGGATGACGCTGACGCCACGAGCGCTGACGGCGCGGATAAGCTCGAGGACCGCCTCGACTTCCGCCACCGCAAGCGCCGCCGTCGGTTCGTCCATGATCAGCACCGACGGATCGAAGGAGGCGGCGCGGCCGATGGCGATGGACTGGCGCTGTCCGCCGGATAGGTTTTCGACCTTGAGCCTGGTGTCGGCGATTACGATGCCGAGCCGGTCGAGCATATTACGCGTCTCGTCATGCATGCGCTTGTTGTCGAGAAAGGGGACGCCAAGAACGTGGCGGCGTGGTTCGCGGCCGAGGAAGAGATTGCCCGCCACATCCACCGTGTCGCAGAGCGAAAGGTCCTGGTAGACCATCTCCACCCGTGCGGCGCGGGCATCCGCCGGCGACGAAAAGGAAACGGCCTTGCCGTCGATCTCGATGGTCCCGGAATCCGGAATGACCGCACCGGATAGAACCTTGCTCAGGGTGGATTTGCCGGCGCCATTGTCGCCGACCAGGCCAAGCACCTCGCCGGGCTTCAGGTTCAGCGAAACATCGTCCAACGTCTGGATAGGGCCGTATCGTTTGGAAATACCGGTCATCCTGACGCGGTAGGTCTCGCCATCGCTCATCATGGTTCCAGTTCTCTAGGCGACTTGTTCAATCGGTCGCCGGGCCGCGCAGGCGACCATCAGGTCAATGCGCGGCCCGGCGGTCTGGGGAGGATATTACTTGAACATGTCCTTGAACTGGCCGACATTTTCCTTGGTCACGATGGTGATCGGAACATTGATGATCGGATCGATCTTCTCGCCCTTCTTGAGCTTGCCGAAGGCTTCGATGGCGGCCTTGCCTTCACCGGCCGGATCCTGCTGGACGACGGCGATCACCCAGCCTTCCTCGAGACCTTGCACCGCCGATTTGGTCAGGTCCCAGCCGAACACCTTGACGTCGCCAGTGCGGCCCTGGCTGGTGACGGCGGAAACCGCGCCGAGCAGAGCCGGCTCGCCGGTCGCGTAAAGCGTCGTCATGTCGGCATTGGCGGTCATCAGGTTTTCGGAGGCGGACAGGGCGACGTCCTGCACGTTCTGGCCATCGACCGTATCGAGGAAAGTGACCTTCTGGCCGCTGTCGGTAACGGCCTTCTTGAAGCCGTCGAGGCGCTGGTTCTGGATGAAAGAATTGAGTGCGCCGACGACGCCGATCTTGGCGGTTCCGTTCATCTTGGTCTTGACGTATTCGGCGTAGAACTTGCCGATATCCTCGCCGGCCTTGGTGTTGTCGACACCGACGAAAGCGACGTTGTCGCCATTGGGGATCTGCGCATCGATGGCGATGACCGGAATGCCGGCGGCCTTGGCCGCCGTGATCGCCGGCTTCACACCGTTGACATCGATGGCGACGAGTATGATGCCGTCGACCTTCTGGGTGATGTAGTTCTCGATCGCGTCGTTCTGCGCGCTCGGCACGTTGTTGGCGTTGAAGATGACGAGGTCGACGCCGGCAGCCTTTGCCGCGGCCGTCGCACCGTCATTGATCTGGTTGAAGAACAGAGCCTGCTGGTTGATGGTGACGAGCGCGTAGGTCTCGGCCATGGCGGAGGCAGAGCCGAGCGCGAGGGTCATGGCGATGGCTGCGGCGCAGCCTGAAAGGATCTTGGTAAGACGCATTCCGGTTCCCCTTGGTTTTGCGGAAAAGGCCCTTGATCGGGCTCACCTGGCGCTGAGCGCAAGGGTATAATTCAAGATACTTGATTTCTTGTCAAGTGACTTGAATTCGCGTCAACGAGAGGAAACGGGGGCTGGCCAGATCAGAATGTTGCCGGCGTATTCACCCAGAAAATGCTGGCGCGTTCGTCGCCGACATTGCGGTACCAGTGCGGCAGTTCGGAGTTGAAAACGAAGGAATCGCCAGCGGACAGACGAAACGTCTTCTCACCCACCATCAGTTCGATGGCGCCTTCCAGGAGATAGCCGACCTCCTCGCCCGCATGCCGGATCGGACCAGCGCTTTCACCGCCCGCCTCGATATGGTGGATATTGCACTGCAGGAGATGGCCCGGCGAATAAGGGATGACACGCTCGAGCGAAATGCCTTCGCCGCGCCGCAGCGGATCGAGCGCGATCAGCGGCCGCGCTCCAGCCCGAAAGACGATGCCTTCCTCGCCATCGGCCTCCTCGAACATCCAGCCGATATTGGTTCCGAGCACCTCGACAAGCCGATGAAGCATCGGAAGCGAAGGCGAGACCTTGCCGTTCTCGACCTTGGAAAGCAGGCTTTCAGAGCAGTTGGCAGCGGCGGCGAGCGCCTTCAGGGTCAGGCCTCGCGTCTGCCGGGAGAGCTTCAACCTTGTGCCGAGCCGCAAGAGGCTCGTGGCGGTCGAGCGCTCGTCGCCCTTGCTGTTGTGGGTATCGATCTTGTTCATTGGTGGGCGCGAACATCTCCGCTGGCTGGGCTGACTCGTAAAACCGATCCTGGGCGTTGTCCATCCTCATGAAAATCGGACAACGCGTCGGATCGGAACCACGGACCCAGTTCGGGGCGCCGCGCCCGCCTTTTCAACACTCGCGAGAGCGGCAGCCCCTCACGCCGGTTCGCGCTTCAGCGCCTGCGCCATGCAGTGGATGCCGCCGCCGGTCTTGGAGATTTCGCTCATGTCGACGGCCGCGACCTCGAAACCGCGCGCCTTGAGCTGACCGATCAGCGACTGGCTGGAGGTCGGCGCGATCACCCGGTCCTTGCCGAGCGACATGAAGTTGCAGCCGAGCGCCATCGTGTCCTGGAACGGCACATCGATGATCTCATGGCCTTTGCCCTTCAGCCAGTCGACGATGCCGGGCTCCGTGCAGGCGAGGCAGACGGCGGTCAGCTTTTCGGCGATTGGCACCACCATCAGGTCGATATGGACGTAATATTCGTCGATAAAGGCGATGCGGGTTTCCCAGCCCTCCTTGTCGAACCAGGCCTGCACCTGGCGGGCGCCTTCTTCCTGGGTGCGGGCGCCGCCGCAGCCGATCAGCACGACGCCGTCCTCGATGACGTTGAAGTCGCCGCCCTCGAAGGTGCCGGCCGTGACCATGTCGTAGATCGGGATGCCTAGCTTCTCATAGGTGCGGATCGCCGCGTAATTCTCGCCGCGCCGCCACCAGTTGGCCATCGCGGTGATGATGGCGCCATACGGCGTCATGACGCTGGAATCGCGCGAGTAGACCTGCATCGGCAATTCCGGCGTCGGCTCATGCCAATGGATGTTGACGCCGAAATGCTCGTAGGCGGCGACCAGATCCTTGTGCTGCGCCTGCGCGATCTGGACGTTGCAGGGCGCCTCGCGCAGATGCTTGCGCGAAAGCGAACTGGTCGACAGATGACGCAGGAAATTGGGCGAGCCGAGCAGCACGTCGGTCAAGACATCGGTCTCGTTGGCAAAGCCCCAGGCGGTCAGCGGCTTGGTGCCGCCGGCCGGGTTGCGGCGCTGCAGCGAAAACGGTTCTGCGACAATGCGGTCATGAACGGTCATGGGTTTCTCCTGATGGCGCGGCTTGGGGTGATTGATTGCTTGATCATTGATTGCTGGGGATCCACCAGTCGCGCCCGCGCGCGGTGGTGACATATTCCGGCCAGCGGAAGTTGATCGGCGGCTCGTAGTCGCAGAGCGGCGCGATCCAGTTCGCGCCGCCGACACCGCCGCCTGTGCGGGTGACGAACTCGTCCATTGCCGCATCGCGGGCGGTCTTGTCCTCGAGCAGGCGAAGTGCCGCCAGCGCGACCGTCTTCGCGGCGCAAAGGACCATCGGATCGATCGTTGCCGAAATGCCGCCCAGTGCATTCATCACCCAGGCCGGGTAGGGGACGCCACTTGCCGAACGCAGCGCCGGGCGCGCAACATAGAAACGCGCCGTCGGTGTATGCCAGCTCATATCGGTATAGTCGTCGGAGGTCGAATTGACCTGCGACGGCGGCAGGTCGCGGCGCAGGATCGCTTCCGCTTCCTTTGGTTCGATCAGCCGCTCCAGCTCGTCGATGAACGGGTTTTCGGTCGCCGTGCCGCCGGCATTGACCTGGATTTCGCGGGCGATCGCCATGGCGGCTTCGTCCCAATGCGGCGGCCCGACCGTTGAAAGCGCTCCATAGGCGATCTCGGCCATGGCGTGGTTGGCGAGCCCGGGCCGCGACTTCGACACCCAATGCCGCTCGGTGCGGCAGCCACTCATGCTGGCAGCCGCCTGCGCATTGCGGTCGAGGACGGCGGTGACCTGTTCGGCCATGGCGAGTGTCGGCACGCGGATCATGTACTGGATCTCGGCCAGACCCGCCGGCAGATTGTCGGCGGTTGCCTGCCCAGCGGTCAGGATCGCCTCGCTGATCGACCAGCCGCCCTGGTGCGGCAGCATGGAATCGCGCAGCGCCTTGGAGGCCATGTACATCATCATAAGCGCGTCGTTGGCACCGGGCGCCCTGACCGCCGAATGCGCCTGCGGGATCGGTGCGCCGTCGCCTGCCGCGCTTGCCCAATTCTCGGGCTCGTCGCAGATGAAGCGGTAGATCATCGCGTAGGCCGCACCGCAATGCGTGTCCCAGCGCGCCGTGTTGCAGAGCGGCAGCATGTAGAACGGGTGGAAGGAGATCATGCCGGCAAGGCCGTCATAATAACCCTTGGCGGCATGGATCGGCTTTGAGCCGCGCACCTTCTCGGCCGGCTCGCCGGTGAAGCGCAGGGTGCCTGCAATGCCATGCCGCTGCATCGCCGCCTTTGTGGCGAGCAGGCCGCCGAGGCTCGCCATGCCCAATCCCGAATGCGGATCGGTGTGGCCGCCCGCTTCAAAACCAAGGCCGGGCCGAGGCTGCTTCACGGTCACCGCGTCCTGGCAGTTGCCGGGCACCGCGTCATATTCGGCATACATGCCGATGGTCGGCCCGGCGCCATTCGTCCAGTGGGCGCAGAACGCGGTCGGCATGCCGCCGGAGCCTTCCTCGACGGCAAAGCCCTCGCGCTTCAATCGCTCCACATACCAGGCAGCGGATTGATACTCGCGCCATGCAGTCTCGCCGAAATCGAAAATGGTGCGCGTCCACGCCGACAGCAGCGGCTGGATGCCGTCGAGGCAGGCAAGTGCGGTCGCTTGCGCCGATGTCGTCACCGGTTTGTCCATCTCTCAAAGAAAGCAGTGAAGCGCTTCGCCAAAAAGTGATATGTTTTCCCGGTTCGTGCAAATTCGGTTCACCTCTTGAGAATTCCTTCGACGCAGGCGCTGCGCGCCCTCGACAGTTTCGCCCGCCATGGCAGTGTCTGGCGCGCCGCCGACGAACTGCACCTCACCCGCAGCGCGGTGAGCCACCAGTTGCGGCTGTTGGAGCGCGATCTCGGCTTCGATCTCCTGCAGCGCATTGGAAAAGGGGTGGCGCTGACGCCGCGCGGCCAGCGCTACGCAGCCGACGTCAGGAAGGCGCTTACCGTGCTCGGCGACGCGGGAGCGCAAAATAGCGGTGCCGGCGTCGGTGGTTCCTTCGCCATTTCCTGCCCACCGGGCTTCGCCTCGATGTTCCTGTGCAGCCATATCGGTGAGTTCCAGCAAATGTATCGGGACGTGGCGCTCTCGATCTTGACGCCTCGCCGCCTCGACGATGTCAGCAATCCGGAAGCCGACGCCTTCATCGCCTTTGGCGTTGGCAACTGGCCGAACAGGGCGGTGGAGCTGCTCTGCGAAGTCTCCTTCACGCCGCTCTGCAGCCCGACACTGCTCAATAAGGTGGGTGGATTTTCCAAACCCGCCGACGTGTTGCGCGCCAATCTGCTCCATCTCGGCGACACCGAGGACTGGGCGCGCTGGCTGGCGCTGTCAAAGGTGGAGAATCCCGATACCGAAGGCGGCATCTTCTTTTCCGACATGAACCTCGTCTTTTCGGCGGCGGTCGCCGGACAGGGTATTGCCATGGGCGACGAGCTGACCGGTCGCCGGGCGCTGAGCGAGGGTCGGCTGGTCAAGCCGTTTGAAACTTCGGTCCCCTCGCCACGCTCCTATTTCCTGGTCTTCGAGCATGCCAAGGCCAGCCATCCCGTGCTCAATGCCTTCAGCGACTGGCTAAGGGCAAAGCTGTTGGAGAACAGGCTAGCGACGTATTGAGCTGCCGATCTCGCCAGCGAAAGGGAAATCAGCCACTCCAACGGTGCACCCAAAAAACCGCCAGACGTGAATCAAATTTGCCGATGAGGCGAAAACTATTCGGTTGCGGTGAGCCTCCACCCTGCCTACGATTTCACTCAGGACTGAGGAAGAGGCAGGATGCAGCAACCCGGCCGGGCCGCAGAGATAAAGGCAATCGGGATCGGCAAGAGCTTCGGCTCGTTCCGAGCGCTGGACAATCTGTCGCTCGATATCGGCCGCGGCGAGTTTCTAACCCTGCTCGGGCCCTCCGGCTCGGGCAAGACCACCTTCCTGATGATCCTCGCCGGCTTCGTGCAGCCGAGCGACGGCCGCCTGTTCAGCGATGGCATAGACATCACCGAGCGTCCGGCCGAACAGCGTGCAGCCGGCATGGTGTTCCAGGGTTATGCGCTGTTCCCGCATATGAGCGTCGAAGCCAACATCGCCTTTCCGCTCAAGGTACGCAAGAAATCCGCGGCCGACATCAAGCGCCGTGTCGGCGAGATGATCGAGCGCGTCGGGCTGAACGGCCACGAGAAGAAACTTCCGGCGCAACTTTCAGGTGGCCAGCAGCAACGCGTCGCACTCGCCCGCGCGCTGGTGTTCGAACCGGGCGTGCTGTTGCTCGACGAGCCGTTTTCGGCGCTCGACAAGGGTTTGCGCGGCCAGATGCAGGCTGAGATGAAGCGGCTGCATCAGGAGACCGGCACCACCTTCGTCTTCGTCACCCACGACCAGAGCGAGGCCTTGGCACTGTCGTCGCGCGTCGCAATCTTCAATCATGGCGAATTGCTGCAAGTCGGCGCCCCCGACGAGGTCTATGATCGGCCGGCCAACCGGTTCGTCGCCGAGTTCCTCGGCGAGATCAACATGCTGCCGCTCAAGGGGATACGCAGCGCCGACGACGGCGCCACCGGTCTGTGCGAAGACCGCACCGTCAGCCTGCGCGGCAGCGCCAACGGCATCGGCAGCAACGCCATCCTGGCTATCCGACCCGAATACATGTCGATCGCCAGCGAGGCGGCAGCGGGCGAGAACGGGATTGCCGCGACAGCCACCAACTCGACCTATCTTGGCGCGGCAACACGCCTCGACCTGACGACGCGCCATGGCGCCAAGGTCACGGTGTCGGTGCCGAACGAGGTTGCCGCCGCCGCGCTCAGCAAGGGCAATTCCGTCTGGCTGACCTGGCCAGCGGAAAAAGGTTTCCTCCTTCCGGATGGAGGACGATGACGAACGGTGTGGCGAGACATTCGCGCCACCGCTTTCCGGTACGATCAATGACAAAAAAGGGGAACTGACATGACACACGACACCAAGAAACAAGCCATCGAGAGCCTGTCCGCCAGGGCAGGTCGCGGCGAGATCTCGCGCCGGCAATTCGCGCAACTGGCGGCACTGGTGCTCGCCGGCACGCCGCTGCTGCTACGCTCGACCGGAGCCGTTGCCGCGGCGAAGGAACTGGTGCTGGTCAACTGGGGCGGCGACGCCATCACCGCCTATGACGCCGCCTATGGCCAGGCCTTCACCAAGGACACCGGCATCGTCGTCAAGATGGACGGTTCGGGCCCGACCGAGGGCGCCATCGCCGCGCAGTTCAAGAGCGGCGCGCCGACCTGGGACCTCGTCGACGTCGATCCGTTCTCGGCCATCACGCTGGGCGCGCAAGGCATGCTCGAGCCGATCGACTACAAGATCGTCGACAAGACGAAGATGCGGCCGGGCTTCGGCTGGGACTATGCCGCCTCGACCTATTTCTTCTCCTACGTCATCGCCTATGATTCCGAGAAATACGGCAAAGACGCACCGACCGGCATGGCCGATTTCTTCGACGTGAAGAAATTCCCCGGCAAGCGCTCGCTCTACAAATGGGGTGTGTCGAGCTGGGAAGCTGCTCTTCTGGCCGACGGCATCGCGCCGGCTTCGCTCTATCCGCTCGATCTCAAGCGCGCGCATGACAAGATCGCCGCCTTCAAGGAAAACGTCGTCGCCTATTGGGGCGGCGGCGCAGAGAGCCAGAGCGTTCTGCTCAACGGCGAGGCTTCGATGGCCATCGTCTGGTCGACCCGCGCCTCGCTGATCGAGCAGGACTCGGGCGGCAAGATCAAGTTCATCTGGGACCAAGGCCTGATCTCGCCCGGCGCGCTCGCCGTGCTCAAGGGCAACCCGGGCGGCAAGGACGCGGCGATGAAGTTCATCGCCAGCGCCCAGGATCCGCAAAAGCAGCTCGTCATGTTCGACAAGCTCGGCCAGGGCCCGGCCAACCCGGCCGCCGATGCGCTGATCCCCGCCGACAAGAAGCGCATCAACCCGGTTGACCCCGAGAACATGAAGAAGCAGATCGCGCTCGACATGGACTGGTACGCCAAGAACTACGGGGCCGCGCTCGACGAGTACACCAAGATCATCTCCGCCTGACCAAGGCCGGGATAATCGGGTCCAAATGAGAGCATATCTCTCCGACAGGATGGGCGCGGCGCTGTTGATGGCGCCGCTGCTCCTGTTTCTTGTGCTGGCCTATGCCTGGCCTTTCCTCGGCGTCGTCAAATGGAGCTTTACGCTGCCGACGCCGGGGCTTGGCCAGTACAACGCGTTACTGACCGATGAGCTGGTGCAGTCGGTGTTCATCCGCACCCTACGCATCGCTGCCATCGTCACACTGGTTTCTGTGGCAGCCGCCTACGCCATAACCGTCGTCTGGGTGCGCGGAACCCCGGCGCAGAGGCTTGTCGCCGAATTTTGCATCCTGGTGCCGTTCTGGATTTCGGTGCTGACCCGCGCCTTCGGCTGGGTGGCGCTGTTGTCCAATCGCGGCCTGATCAACACATGGCTGCAAGCGATCGGCTTCATCTCGGAACCGCTGGCGCTGGTGCGCAACGAATTCGGCGTCATCGTCGGCATGACGCATTTCCTCATTCCGTTCGCCGTCTTCCCGCTGGCATCGGCCATGCGCAGCCTCGACGACCGTGTGCTTCTGGCCGCGCGCGGCCTCGGCTCCAGCCGCATGCGCACTTTCTGGTCGGTGTTCGTGCCGATGACGCGATCGGGCATCATCGGCTCCGCGATGATCGTGTTCGTCTTCTCGCTTGGCTTCTTCGTCACGCCGGCGATCCTCGGCGGCGGCCGCAGCGTGATGATCGCCGAGCTGATCTATCTCAGGATTTTCCAGAGCCCGGACTGGGGTCTGGGCGCGGCGATCAGCGTCGTGCTGGTGCTGTTCGTCGGCGCGCTGATGGCGATCATGTTCCGCTTTGTCAGACCGAAGCAGTTGATCTGATGCCGACCTATCGCCCCGGTCCCGCCTCGTTGGTCATCGCCGCCTTGGTGGCATTATTTCTGCTGATGCCGCTGCTCGCCGTCATCCCGGTGTCGCTGACGCCGAGCCGCATGCTGGCGATGCCATCGGGAGAACTATCGCTGCGGCATTACCGGGCACTGATCGAGGATCCGCGCTGGATCGATTCCATCCTGCTCTCGATCCGCATCGGCGTCGTCAGCAGCGCCTTCTCAACCGTACTCGCACTCTGCTTCAGCCTCGGCGTCTGGATGTTCCAGCCGCGCTTCACTGCGGCCCTTGTCGGCTTCGTGCTGTTGCCGATGGTGGTGCCGCCGGTGGTGTCGGCGATCACGCTCTACTTCCTGTTGACCTCGATCTCAGGCGTCAGCTCGTTCTTCGGCTACGACACCTGGCTCGGTGTTGCCATGGCGCATTCGGTGATGACCGTGCCCTTCGCTACGGTTCTGATCCTGGTCTCGCTCAGCCAGCTCGACCGCCGCATCGACCTCGCCGCGCGCGGCCTCGGCGCAACGGTCTGGGAGCGCGCCACCCGCATCATCATGCCCAACATCAAGTTCGGCATCATCACCGCGGCGTTGCTGTCCTTCGTGCTGTCCTGGGAAGAAATTGGCGTCACGCTGTTCATCACCTCGGTCAATGCCATCACGCTGCCAAGGCTGATGTGGATGGGCCTGCGCGACAACATCGATCCGGCGATCGCGGCGCTGTCGGTGATACTGATCATCATCACCGTGCTGGTGCTTGCCGTGCGCAGCATCGTCGTCAGGCAGCGCGGGGCGCATTGATAGGGGCGGTGCAAAGCCTCCCGCTAGGTGATGGATACTCGGTGTGGATCTGTCACCGGGAAGAAACCAAGGGGCTCCAGCCGATTGATGAGAGCGTCGGTGCCGTTGTCCCTTGCAAAATCTCTTTGGCGGTCTGTGACACCGGTAAATGTTAGGAACCCAACTTACCCTGACGGCAAATTGAAATCGGCCGGAAGAGAGTTGGCGCGGGAAAGGATGACGCTTCTGATCAAGCAGTTTTCCTTTCCATCAATCGGCGATCCGAGCGGAATTCTATCACCTAGGTAGCCGCAACGAAGGATTATATTCCCGATCTCGATAGTGTCGGCAAGTGGCCGCCGAGCACTAGACAAAATGCACCGAGACGCGGCCGAACCTGCCTAGATCGCCGATGACTTCGTCGCCGGCCTCGACGCTTATCGGTGTCACGCATGTGCCCGTAATCACCACTTGTCCCGGCTGGAGCGCTATGCCCAGGCCCGACAGTTCATTGACGATCCATGTGAGCGCAATGCGAGGGTCGCCCAACACAGCTGCGCCCGTTCCGTGATGCTGTGACTTTCCAGAAACGAAAGCGACCACCGGGTGCTTCGCGAGATCCACGTCGCGCCAATCGTCTTCTACGGCCTCGCCGATCACAAACAGATTGGCACAGGCGTTGTCGGCTATGAGCTGCGGCGCCCCGACAGCGCAGAAATCGTCATATCGTGAGTCCGGAATTTCGATCGCGGGGTGCAAGGCGGCCACGGCGTCCATCACCTCAGCGATTTCGTAGGGCGCCGAACGCGGCGGCAGCTCGCGGCCGAAACGGAAAGCAAATTCAATCTCGGCCACCCGCATCTTGCTCGTCGCCAGGGAAACGGCGCCGCCGACCTCGACCGCCTTTTCGGCAATGAGGCGCCCGGCCATCGGGCCGTCGACGTTGATGTGCCTTTGTCCGGCCAGGCTGGTTGCGGCAATCTTCCAGCCGAAAAGCGGAGCCGCCGAGCGATCCATCACATACGACTGGATGGTATAACCTTCGATCCGCGTCTGTGGTCGCAACTCCTGCGGTACGGCGCCGAGACGGGTGCCGTTATCCCAATGGCCTACCAACAACCGGGACGCGACCTTGGCCTTCTCTGGATCGAGCATTATCCACTCCGTAAATCAAAGAAGACACTCGGCTGGCCGTCGCTTCGGGGATCAAACCTGCAAGGACCATTCCATGGGACCCGTCCATATGGAACAAGGATAGGTGACCAGGAATCGAGAGTCCACGTTCGCGCTCCGCTTGCCAGGCATCATGGCTGGGCTGCCCTCTGTCGGATCGTATTTTCGAGATCATCGGCATTCATGCTGCTGCTGACGAATCGCTATCGTCTCTGCGTGGCGAACGGCTATATCTGGCAAGGCAGCAATGGCCGGCAGCGCAACGGGTAGGGGAAAAGGACGATGACCGCACCTGGCGATCTGCAGCAGGCACTGTTTCTGAGACTGAAAGGCGACGCATCGCTTTCGGCGCTGCTGGGCGGTGCCGGGCTGTTGGAAAGTCCAACCGGAAATGTCGCCTTTCCGTATGTGACGTGCGGCCAGACCTGCGCCTTTGACTGGGATACAGGCGCCGAGAACCGCGATGATCAGCTGATTACGCTGCACGTCTGGTCGAAAGCCCATGGCGACGCTGAAACGCTTGCCATTATGGACGCCATCAAGGCACGCCTTGCCGACGCGGCGCTGGTGATTGGCCCTCGTGGCCAGACGCGGCTGTCGCTGGAATTCACCGAGGCCCGTTATGACGAGGACCTGCTGGTGCATCACGGGCTGCTGCGCTTTCGTGCGTTGACGCAGGAAAGTGCCTGATACGCTTTCAATATGATCGAAACGGAGTCTAGACTGACGTTTCCGGGATTTCGCCGGGTGGGCGGCGAGATCTCCGATCGGTTGTCTGGTGTTTCAGGGGGTAGCGGGCATGGTCTTGGCGGCGTTCACTGTTCATTTCACGTTCAGCACCGATGCGTTACAACGCCGACCATGAAAACGCTTCGCTCCCACTTCCGAACCGCGGCACTGGCGCTCTGTGCTGCCGGCCTGTTTGCGTCGCAGGCGCTGGCGATACCGGTCATCGCGCCCGACCAGGCCAGCCCGATCCTGCTGGCGGCGTCCGATTGCTACGCGATCGGTCAGCAGGTGGCCGAACAGAATGGCGGGACGCTGGCCAAGGCCTCGCAATCGACCCGCGGCGGCCAGCCGGTCTGCGTCATCGTCGTGCTCGTCCCCGGCAAGGACGGACAGCGTCCGCGCCGCTCCGAAATCGTCGTTCCGCAGAACTGACCCAATCCTCCATCTTGCAGGGCTACGTTTCCCAGGCCACCGGAATCGGCCTATATTTGCTCCAGGTCTTCAATCTGACCAAGTTCTTCAACAGGTATCGAACTCCGCATGCGCATACTCGTCGTCGAGGATGACAAGGATCTCAATCGTCAGATATCGGACGCGCTGGTCGATGCCGGCTATGTCGTCGACCGCGCCTTTGACGGCGAGGAAGGCCATTTCCTCGGCGACACCGAGCCCTACGACGCCGTCGTGCTCGATATCGGCCTGCCGCAAATGGACGGCATCAGCGTGGTCGAGCGCTGGCGTCGCGGCGGCCGCAAGATGCCGGTGCTGATCCTGACGGCGCGCGACCGCTGGAGCGACAAGGTCTCCGGCATCGACGCCGGCGCCGATGACTATGTCACCAAGCCGTTCCACATCGAGGAAGTGCTGGCCAGGCTCAGGGCCTTGATCCGGCGCGCCGCCGGCCATGCCTCGTCCGAACTGACCTGCGGCCCGCTGCGCCTCGACACCAAGGCATCGAAGGCCGATGTCGACGGCGTGCCGCTGAAGCTGACGTCGCACGAATTCCGCCTGCTTGCCTATCTGATGCACCACATGGGCGAGGTCGTCTCGCGGACCGAACTGGTCGAGCATCTCTACGACCAGGATTTCGACCGTGATTCCAACACCATAGAGGTGTTTGTCGGGCGGCTGCGCAAGAAGATGGGCATCGACATGATCGAAACCGTGCGGGGCATGGGCTACCGCATGCGTGAGCCGGAGGCGTAACTCGGAACCGCTCAAACCACTCGCAAGGACGCCGCTTTCGCTGCGTTTGTGGCCGCGTTCGCTGACGTTCCGCGTGATCGCCTTTTCCACGGTCTGGGCGATCCTGACCCTTGTCGTCATCTTCACCCTGATCACCACGCTCTATCGCCAGGCCAGCGAGCGCGGCTTCGACAGCCTGCTGTCGGCACATCTGTTCAACCTGATCGGCTCCGTCGGTATTTCAGACACGGGAGCGCTCACAGGCGCGCCCGACCTCGGCGACCTCCGGTTCTCGGAGCCGAATTCGGGCTGGTACTGGTCTGTGGAGCCCGCCTCGGAAGGCGTGCATGGCGATCTTCACTCGTCATCGATGACCAGGACGATCCCTTCGCCAAGCGTCGCCGAGGTGCCTTTCAACGCCAGCTTCCAGCGCAGCTACGCGGCCGAAGGCATCGACGGCGAGCAACTCGAAGTGTTCGAGAGCGAATTCGTTCTCGATGCCAAGAACCGCGCCGCGCGCTTCCGCGTCATGGGCAACCAGAGCGAACTCGAACAGGAAATCTCCATCTTCCAGCGCCGCCTGCTGACCTATCTCTCTCTGTTCGGCGTCGGCATGATCGCCATCAACGCGATCGCCATCCTGCTCGGCCTGCAGCCGCTGCGCAGGGTCAGGAATGCCCTCGCCATGGTCCGCGAAGGCACCGCGCAGAGGCTCGATGGCCGTTTTCCGGCCGAGATCGAGCCGCTGGCCAACGAGACCAACGCGCTGATCGAAAACAACAGGCGCATCGTCGAGCGGTCGCGAACCCAGGTCGGCAATCTCGCCCATTCGCTGAAGACGCCGCTCGCGGTGCTGCTCAACGAGGGGCGGGCGCTTGGCGGCGCCAAGGGGCAACTGATCGCCGAGCAGGCCGCCTCCATGCAGAAGCAGGTGGAGCATTATCTGCAGCGCGCCCGTGTCGCGGCGCAACGCGACAGCGTCGTCTACCGCACGCCGGTGGCGCCGCTGGTGCAGCGCATGGTGCGGGTTTTGCAGAAGCTCAACCCGCAGACGAGCTTGTCATTGTCGCTGCCGGCCACCGAGATCGTCTTCGCCGGCGAGCGCGAGGACCTGGAGGAACTGCTGGGCAATCTCCTCGAAAACGCCATGAAATGGGCGAGGAGCGCCGTCTCGGTGTCGGTCGTGCCGTTGACGGGAAAGGATGATACCGCCAGCCTGTTCGAGATCGGCATCGAGGACGACGGTCCTGGCATTCCCGAGGACAAGGCGCGCGACGCGCTGAGGCGTGGACGGCGCCTGGACGAGACGAAGCCCGGAACAGGTCTCGGGCTGGCCATTGTCGCCGACCTCGTCAACGAGTATGGAGGCGTTCTGTCGCTCGAACGGTCCGGCATGGGCGGATTGAAGGCGGTGGTGCGGTTGCGGAGCCTTCAATGATCAATCGACATCGATGGAAGGGGCATGCTCTCGGTGGCATGTCGATTGGTTCCGCGGCGACCGATCCCGGCCAAATTTCCGACAAATATCAATACTATGGCCACGCCAACTTCTCCGATGACGCGGCCCCCGGCTCATCCATGGCAGGCTCCAACTCAAGAAAACCGGTTGTTGGCATGAAGATTCGCGTCGCGCTCGTTTCCGCATTGCTGGCCGTTTCCGGCTGCACCACCTTGAGCGGCAAGGGCCCTGCCATCGCGCCGACGCTCGCCGCGACGCCTCCGGCCAGCGGTGGCAAGGTCACCACGACGATCATTTCCGCGATGGGCGGCGGTCTCATCGGCGGGTCGATCGGCGCCGGCCTCAGCGATGCCGAGAAGCGCAGTGCGCTCGAGGCTGAATACAAGGCGCTGGAATATACGACCAGTGGCCAGAAAGTGACGTGGAAGGGCGCCCAGGCTTCGCGTTATGGCGAGGTGGTTCCGGCCCAGCCCTACCGCGTCGGGTCGCAAGACTGCCGCCAGTACACGCAGACGGTGTTTAACGGCGGGGCCGGCGTCACGGCGCGCGGAACCGCCTGCCGCAACGCCGACGGCAGCTGGACGCCGCTGACCTGACAACCAATTGGGTCCAGTTGGATCCGGCAGATTGATGTCGATCAAGGACATGCGGCGCACCTGCCGTCAAAGCGTCGCAGGACGCCTGAGTTGGCAGGGCAGGGCTCTGCCGTTATTGGAAGAACCATGCTTTTCTGGGTCATAGCCGCAATTCTCACACTGGGCGCAAGCTTGGCGGTACTGCTGCCGCTGGCTGGCGGCTCGAAGGGCGCGTCGTCGAGCGGCGATCACGATCTGGAAGTCTATCGCGATCAGTTGTCCGAGCTCGACCGCGACGCCGCGCGCGGCTTGATCCAGCCGGCGGAGGCGACTGAGGCGCGCGCAGAAATCGCCCGTCGCATTCTTCGTCTCGACAATGCGGAAGTGGGCGGCGAGGCATCCGCCAGGCGAGCATCGGTCGCGGCAAGGCTGGTGGCAACCGCGGCCGTGTTGGTGGTACCGATTGTCAGCTGGGGCCTCTACAGCCAGCTCGGCTCGCCTGATCTGCCGTCGCAACCGCTCAGCGAGCGGTTGGCCAAGAATCCGGCCGACAGCTCGGTCGACGAACTGGTGGCGCGGGCGGAAGCCCATCTTGCCGCCAATCCTTCCGATGGCAGGGGATGGGACGTGCTGGCGCCGGTCTATCTGCGCATGCAGCGCTTTTCCGACGCGGCAGCGGCGTATCGCAACGCCATTCGCCTCGATGGTGACAGCGCCGATCGCCAAGCCGGTCTTGGCGAGGCGATCGCCAGTGCTGCGGGCGGCATTGTCTCGGCCGATGCCCAGGATGCCTTCGAAGCGGCGCTGAAGCTCGATCCGGCCAATGCGAAAGCCAGCTTCTACCTGGCCGTGGCGCTGGCGCAGGAAGGGCGCGGCCAGGAGGCCGTCACGGCCTGGCAGGCCATGCTGGGCAAGCTATCGCCGGATTCGCCGTGGCGCAGTGCGGTCGAGCAGGCGCTGGCGAAATCCGGCAGCCCCGAGATCGCTTCCGGGAGCACCGCGAACGGTCCCGGTGCCGGCGATATCGACGCCGCCTCCGCCATGTCTCCCGCCGACAGGGAAGCCATGATCAACACGATGGTCGCCGGCCTCGACGACAAATTGCGGCAAAACCCACGTGACGCGGAAGGATGGATGCGGCTCGTTCGTTCCTATGTCGTGTTGGGCAAGGCCGACCAAGCACGTGACGCGCTGGGTCGCGCCATTGCCGTCTTTGGGGCCGACAGTGACGAAGCAAAGAAGTTCACCGCCTTTGCCGCCTCGCTTGGCCTGACGGCAACGGAGTAACCAGACATGACGCGTAAGCAGAAACGACTGTCGGTGATCGCGGGCGGGTTGGCTTTTCTGGGCGCCGCCACCGGACTGACATTCTACGCGCTCGGCCAGAAGGCCTCCTATTTCTACATGCCCGCCGACCTGACCACCGCCAGCCTGCAGCCCGGCCAGCGCATCAGGCTGGGCGGCCTTGTCGAAAAGGGTACCGTCGAGCGCGGCCAGGGCGCCACGGTGGCTTTTTCGGTGACCGATAACCAGAAGGACGTCAAGGTCAGCTACACCGGCATCCTTCCCGACCTTTTCCGGGAAGGGCAGGGGGTGATCACCGAAGGCTCGTTTGACGCGAACGGCGTCTTCGTCGCCGACAGCGTGCTGGCCAAGCACGACGAGAACTATATGCCCAAGGACGTGGCCGACAGGCTAAAAGCCGAGGGCGTGTGGGAGGAAAGCAAAAGTGAATAGGCAGGTTCCGCAAGAGTGTCCCACTGTTTTGCGGCAAGAATCCGCGGCAGAACAAAAATCTGGACGCCACGATGGTTGAGACCGGACATTTCGCCCTGGTCCTGGCGTTTGCGCTTTCGCTGGTACAGACGATCGTGCCGCTGTTTGGCGCGCGTTTGAACAACCAACGACTGATGGCTGTCGGTGGTCCGGTCGCGGTGAGCGGCTTTGCCCTGACGGCGCTGTCCTTCGTCGCGCTGGCGAGCGCCTATGCAAGCTCGGACTTCTCGGTGGCGAGTGTGTGGGAAAACTCGCACTCGCTGCAGCCGCTGATCTACAAGATCACCGGAACCTGGGGCAATCACGAAGGCTCGATGCTGCTCTGGGTGCTGATCCTGACCTTCTTCGGTTCGCTTGTCGCTGCTTTCGGGTCCAACCTGCCGGCGACGCTGCGGGCCAATGTACTTGCCGTGCAAGGGGCGATCGGCGCCGCCTTCTTCCTGTTCATCCTGGCAACGTCCAATCCGTTCACCCGCCTCAATCCGGCGCCCATCGAAGGCCGCGATCTCAACCCCATCCTGCAGGATCTCGGTCTCGCCGTTCACCCGCCGCTGCTCTATCTCGGCTATGTCGGCTTCTCGATCTGCTTTTCCTTCTCGGTCGCCGCTCTCATCGAGGGGCGCATCGACGCATCCTGGGCGCGCTGGGTGCGGCCGTGGACGCTGGTCGCCTGGATGTTCCTGACCGGCGGCATCGCCATGGGATCATACTGGGCCTATTACGAGCTCGGCTGGGGCGGTTTCTGGTTCTGGGATCCGGTCGAGAATGCCTCCTTCATGCCGTGGCTGGCGGGCACGGCGCTGCTCCATTCGGCCATCGTGATGGAAAAGCGCTCGGCGCTGAAGATCTGGACGCTGCTGCTCGCCATCCTCACCTTTTCACTGTCGCTGCTCGGCACCTTCCTGGTGCGCTCGGGCGTGTTGACCTCAGTGCACGCCTTTGCCACCGATCCGACACGCGGCATCTTCATCCTGTGCATCCTCACGCTGTTCATTGGCGGCTCGCTGGCGTTGTTCGCGCTGCGCGCCTCCCGATTGACGGCCGGCGGCCTGTTCCATCCGATTTCGCGCGAGGGCGCGCTTGTCCTCAACAATTTGTTCCTGACCACGGCCACCGCGACCGTGTTCGTCGGCACGCTCTATCCGCTGGCCGTCGAGGCCTTTTCGGCCGACAAGATCTCGGTCGGCGCGCCGTTTTTCAACCTGACCTTCGGGCCGTTGATGGTGCCGCTGCTGGTGATGGTTCCGTTCGGTCCGCTGCTGGCCTGGAAGCGTGGCGACGTCTTCGCCGCCGCGCAGCGCCTGATGGTGGCCTTTGCCGCGGCCCTTCTGGTAACGCTGGTCACCGCGCTATTCATCGATGGCGCCTCGGTGTTCGCGGCGCTTGGCGTCGGTCTTGCCGTCTGGCTGATCCTCGGCGCGCTCACCGACCTAGCGGTCAAGTCCGGCTTTGGCAATGTTGCTACGGGGATCATGGTCAGGCGCTTGCTTGGCTTGCCACGCTCGGTCTTCGGCACTGCCTTCGCCCATCTTGGTCTTGGCCTGACCACGCTCGGCATCGTCGGGACGCTTTGCTTCGGCACCGAAAAGATATTGTCGATGCATGCCGGCGAGACGGTGGAATTGTCCGGCCACACGCTGCGTTTCGTCGGGCTTTATCCTGCCCAGGGGCCGAACTATAGCGAGGACCGTGGTCGCTTCGAACTGATCGGCGCCAGCGGCAGCGCTATCGGCGAAATGAGTTCCGCCAAGCGTTTCTATCCGGTGCGGCAGATGACGACGACGGAGTCCGGCATCAAGACGCTCTGGTTCAGTCAGCTCTACCTTTCGCTCGGCGACGAGGGCAAGGATGGCTCGGTCGTGGTGCGCCTGTGGTGGAAACCACTGGTCACCTTGATCTGGGGCGGCGGCCTGGTGATGATGGCGGGCGCCGCCATGTCGCTGATGGACAGGCGCCTGCGCGTCGGCGCCCCATCGCGCCGCCGCAGGCAGGCGAGCGCCGTGACGTCGGCGGGACTGCCATGAACGCGAGGCTTTCGCTGACCTCGATTGTCCTGCTGCTGGCACTGTTCTTTGCCGGCACGGCACTGGCGGTGAAGCCGGACGAGATGCTGGCCGATCCGGCGCTGGAGGCGAGGGCGCGAGTGCTCTCGGAAGGCCTGCGCTGCATGGTTTGCCAGAACCAGTCGATCGACGAATCCGACGCCGATCTTGCTCGCGATCTGCGCATCCTTGTGCGCCAGCGCCTCGTTGCCGGCGATACCGACCAGCAAGTGATGGATTACGTGGTGTCACGTTACGGCGAGTTCGTGCTGTTGAAGCCGCGCTTCGAGCCGCGCAATGCCTTGCTGTGGGGTACGCCGGTCATCCTGCTGCTGGTGGGCGGCTTTTTCATCGTACTGACGGCGCGGTCGCGCCGCACGCTGGCAACAAAATCCCTGTCGGCCGAAGAACAGGCATCTTTGGACGCCATATTGCGCCGCGACTGACGGCTGCGGCCACCCGCGAACATTACCAAAGTTTCATGTGTCGGAAATGGCGCTGTAATGTGCGCCTCTCTAAGTCTCCTTTCCCGAGGATGCCGATCAAGCGCGTCCATTTGAAGAGGATACGAGACCCATGAATGTTGCCCCCAATTCATATTCCGTCACCCGCAAGCGTCTCATGGCTGCCGTCGCGTCCATCGCCGTTGCCGGTGCGATCGGCGTCGGCGTGCTGACGAGCGGAACAGGGCCTGTTCTGGCTGATGCCGTGCGCGTCGAGGCACCGCAGGTGCCGGGCTTCGCCGACGTCGTCGAGCGCGTTTCGCCAGCCGTGGTCAGCGTCAAGGTCAAGGCCAAGATCAGCCCGGCGGCGGACGATGGCTCCGACCAGTTCGACGATCCGAATGGCATGAACAACCTGCCCGACAATCCGCAGTTGCGCCGCTTCTTCAAGGAATTCCGCGGCTTTGGCGACCAGGGCGGCCAGAACGAAGACGGTCACCGCCGGTTCGGACGCCGCGACCACAACAACGGCCAGCCGCGGCCTGTTGCGCAGGGTTCCGGCTTCTTCATCTCCGATGACGGCTATCTCGTCACCAACAACCATGTCGTCGAGGAAGGCTCGGCCTTCACCGTGGTGATGAATGATGGCAAGGAACTCGACGCCAAGCTGATCGGCACCGATCCGCGCACCGATCTCGCCGTGCTCAAGGTCGACGGTGTCGGCAAGTTCACCTATGTCGACTTCGCCGACGATTCCAAGGTTCGCGTCGGCGACTGGGTGGTGGCCGTCGGCAATCCGTTCGGCCTCGGCGGCACCGTCACCGCTGGTATCGTCTCGGCCCGCGGCCGCGACATCGGCGCTGGCCCCTATGACGACTTCCTCCAGATCGACGCCTCGGTCAATCGCGGCAATTCGGGCGGCCCGACCTTCAACCTCAACGGCCAGGTCGTCGGCATCAACACGGCGATCTTCTCGCCTTCCGGCGGCAGCGTCGGCATCGCCTTCGACATTCCGGCTTCGACCGCCAAGCAGGTGGTGCAGGACCTGATGAAGAGCGGCAGTGTGCAGCGCGGCTGGCTTGGCGTGGAAATCCAGCCGGTCACGGCGGACATCGCCGATTCGCTTGGCCTGAAGTCGGACAAGGGAGCCTTGGTGTCCAGCGCCCAGGACAATGGCCCCGGCAAGAAGGCGGGCATATCGGCCGGTGACGTGATCACCCAGGTCGACGGCAAGGACGTCGCTTCGCCGAAGGAGCTTGCCCGGCTTATCGGTGCTTACTCGCCGGGCAAATCAGTCGATGTCACGGTCTGGCGTGACGGCAAGAGCCAGACGGTCAAGGTCGACCTCGGCACGTTGCCCACGAGCGACAAGCAGGCTTCGGCCGACCAGCCGCAGCAGCCCGCCGCTCCGGCAAAACCCGATACCCTGGCCGATCTCGGTCTGACCGTCACCAAGTCCGAAAACGGCAAGGGTCTGGTGGTGACCGATGTCGATCCGGACAGCGAGGCCGCCGATCGCGGCATCCAGCCGGGCGACATCATCACCACCGTCAACTCGACCGAAGTGAACGGCACCGAGGACGTCGCCAAGGCCATGACCGAAGCGGTCAAATCCGGCCGCAAGGCAGTGCTGATGCAGATCACTCGCGACGACAACAACCGTTTCGTCGCGCTGCCCGTCGCCAAGGGCTGATGCCGGCTCCGGAACCGGAGTTCGGTTTCGGAGGCGGCAGGTTCGACTTTTCCAGTGCGGCCGTTTCAACACCCCCGAGCCGCCGCACGGGAAAGCATGGAGCCGAGCACGTTAGTCAGTCATCGCGCTCTCCTCCGGCGACAGCGGGCCTCCCATCGCCCGCTGCCGCTCATTTCCAAAAGCGCGTTTCAGCAATCTTGGTGAAACGACATCGGGAACGAGGATTTTCATCGCGCGGCTTCCAATCATCTTGATCGCGATGCGCTTTGGCAAAGGCCACAATGCAGATGCCTGCTACTCAACCTTCCAGCGAAATCGCGTATAACAGTCCGATGAAGATTCTCGTCATAGAAGACGATCGCGAGGCCGCGGATTACTTGCAGAAAGCCTTCACCGAGGCCGGTCACACCGCGCATGTCGCCGGTGACGGCGAAACCGGTTTCGCGCTCGCCGATGCCGGCGATTACGACGTGATGGTCATCGACCGCATGATGCCGCGCCGCGACGGCCTGTCGGTCATCACCGGTCTGAGGTCCAGGGGCAACACGACGCCGGTGCTGATCCTGTCGGCGCTCGGCGAGGTCGATGACAGGGTCACCGGCCTGCGCGCCGGCGGCGACGATTATCTGACCAAGCCCTACGCTTTCTCCGAGCTTCTGGCCCGCGTCGAGGTCCTGAACCGCCGCGCCAGCGCCAAGGAAGCCGAAACCGTCTACCGTGTCGGCGATCTCGAACTCGACAGGCTGTCGCATTCGGTCCGCCGCGCGGCGCGCGAGATCACGCTGCAGCCGCGCGAATTCCGCCTGCTCGAATATCTGATGCGCCATGCCGGCCAGGTGGTGACGCGCACCATGCTGCTCGAGAATGTCTGGGACTATCATTTCGATCCGCAGACCAACGTCATCGACGTCCATGTCTCGCGACTGCGCGGCAAGATCGAGAAGGGTTTCGACAAGCCGATCCTGCATACGGTTCGCGGCGCCGGCTATATGCTGAAGAGCGGCTAGCAGCAGCATGGCTCTTTCCGTGCCAGCCATCATGAAGACGACGGCAGCGCGGCTTTCGGCGCTCTATCTTCTGCTCTTCGCACTCTGCGCCGTAATGCTTGTCTTCTACATGACCTCGCTGTCGGCGCGCATGCTGACCGCGCAGACGCAGGAGACCATCAACGACGAGGTGCTCGGCCTCGCTCGCGCCTATCAGCGAGGCGGACTGCCGATCCTGGTCCGCGTGGTCGAACAGCGTTCCCGGCAGCCTGGGGCCAACCTCTATCTGATCGCCGACGCCAACGGCCAGATCCTGACCGGCAACGTGCAGAGCCTGGAGCCGGGCGTTCTGGAAAACGAAGGCTGGACCAGCAGCCCGTTCTCCTATCAGCGCTTTGGCGAGGGAGAGCTTGAGCGTCTGCGCAATCTGCCTGCTGAACAAGGCACCACCACGCAACCCGATCAGAACGATACGCAGGCACAAGGCGAAAAGGGTCACAACGCCATTGCCTTGGTGCTTCGTCTGCCAAACCAGATGATCATGCTGGTCGGCCGCGACCTTGGCGAGCCGGAGCGCCTTCGCGCCGTCATCCGCCGCGCTTTGACGTTGGCGCTCGGCATGATGGCGGTTGGCGGACTGCTGATCTGGTTCTTTGTCGGCCGCGCTGCGCTGAAGCGCATCGACAGTGTGTCGGAAGCAAGCCGCCGCATCATGGGCGGCGACCTGTCGGGCCGGCTGCCGGTCACTGGGGCCGGTGACGAGTTCGACCGTCTCTCCGAGAACCTCAATTCCATGCTGGCCAGGATCGCCACGCTCAATGAAGGCTTGAAACAGGTTTCCGACAACATCGCGCATGATTTGAAGACACCGTTGACACGGCTGCGCAACCGCGCCGAAGCGACGCTTTCCGGCAAGCACAAGCCCACCGACTACCGCCTGGCGCTGGAAAGCACGATTGCCGAGTCCGATCAGCTGATAAAGACCTTCAATGCCATCCTGATGATTTCCCGGCTGGAGGCGGGCTATTCTTCGGAAAACACCAACCGCGTCGATCTGGCGGCGGCGGTGCGCGATGTCGTGGAGCTCTACGAGCCGGTGGCGGAAGAGGCCAACGTTTCGCTGGAAGCCGCGACGGACGGCGCCTTCATAGTCAACGGCAATCGCGAGCTGATTGGCCAGGCGCTGTCCAACATCGTCGACAATGCAATCAAATACTCGACCGATTCCACCTCCAAACCGGCCGTTCGCGTGGCGCTCGGTCGCGCCGGCGGCGAAGTCAGGCTTTCCGTCACCGACAATGGCCAGGGCATCCCGGACGATGCCGACCGCGCACGGGTGACCGAACGTTTCGTGCGGCTGGAGAAGAGCCGTTCGCAGCCTGGTTCGGGCCTTGGTCTCAGCCTCGCCAAGGCGGTGATGACATTTCACAATGGCCGGCTTGATCTCTTGCCTGGCAATCCCGGACTATCCGTGGTCATGAGTTTTCCCGCACGGGAGGATCATTGATGAGCGCGGTTGCGAAGCGAGCGGAGGTGGAGTGGCTGTTGAAGCCGGCAGCAAGGCTTGCTCCCCTTGACGAAAGCCATGCGCGGCAGGAACTGGCCGAGATTGCTTCCGCGGCACGCGAAGAAGGTTTGGCGCGGCTGGCCAAATTCCTGGCCGGCAAGGGGGAGGGCCAGGATTTCCTGGCAGCTGTCTTCGACCTGTCGCCGTTCCTGCGCGATACGGCGCGTCGCCGGCCGCGGATCCTGGACGGGCTTTTCGACCAGACGGTCGAGGCTCGGCTGAAAGCGATCGGCGCCGCGATCGATCGCGCGCATTTGGCCGAGACAATCTCGGAATCCGGCCTGATGATGGAGCTGCGTCAGTGGAAGGCCGAGGCGCATTTCCTGATCGCGCTGGCCGATCTTGCCGGCGAGGCCGAAACGGCGCTGACGGTACGGCGGTTGAGTGACCTGGCCGATGCCTGTGCGCGCGCCGCCGTCGACTTCCTGCTGCGCGACGCGCATGGCCAGGGCAAGCTCAGACTGCCGGATCTCGACAATCCGTCGCGGCAATCGGGCTGGATCCTGCTCGGCATGGGCAAGCTTGGCGCGCATGAGCTGAATTTCTCCTCTGACATCGATCTTGTGGTTTTCTTCGATCCGGAGGGGCCCGCCATCGTCGATCCCCTCGACGCCACCGAGCTGTTTTCGCGCCTGACCCGCCGTCTGGTGCGCATCCTGCAGGACCGCACCGAGCACGGCTATGTCTTCCGCACCGATCTCAGGCTGCGCCCCGATCCCGGTTCGACACCGCTGGCGATCCCTGTCGAAGCGGCGCTGCGGTACTATGAGGCGCGCGGCCAGAACTGGGAGCGCGCCGCGATGATCAAGGCGCGTCCGGTGGCCGGCGATCTGGCCGCCGGGGCGGCCTTCCTCAAGGAGCTTCAGCCCTATATCTGGCGCAAATACATGGATTACGCGGCGATTGCCGACGTCCACTCGATCAAGCGCCAGATCCACGCCCACAAGGGCCATGGCGAGATCGCCGTGAAGGGGCACAACGTCAAGCTCGGGCGTGGCGGCATTCGCGAGATCGAGTTCTTCGTCCAGACACAGCAGCTCATCGCCGGCGGCCGCTTTCCGGAACTGCGCGGTCGCGAGACCGTGCCGATGCTCGGCCAGCTTGCGGCGCGCGGCTGGATCACCGCCGACGCGCGCGATGCGCTCGCCCGTCAGTACTGGTTCCTGCGCCGAGTTGAACACGCCGTGCAGATGGTTGCCGACGAGCAGACGCACACGCTGCCGGACGACGATGAAGGGCTGGAGCGCATCGCCCGCATGCTTGGTTTCGCCGATGCGGCCGCCTTTTCCATGGCGTTCCGCGCCTCGCTGCAACAGGTCGAACGCCACTACGCCGCGCTGTTTGAAACCGCGCCGGAGCTTTCGACGGGCATCGGCAATCTGGTCTTCACCGGCGATGTCGACGATCCCGATACGTTGCAGACCTTGCACGGCCTCGGCTTCCAGCGGCCGAGCGACATCTGCCGCGTCATTCGCGGCTGGCATTTCGGCCGCTATCGCGTCACTCAGTCGGCGGAGGCACGCGAGCGACTGACGGAATTGACGCCGGCGCTGCTGCGCTCTTTCGGCCAGACGCGCCGGGCGGACGAAGCCCTGCTCCGCTTCGACGAGTTCCTTGCCGGCCTGCCCGCCGGCATCCAGCTCTTTTCGCTGCTGCAGTCCAATCCGGCCCTGTTGAAGCTTTTGGCGACGATCATGGGTGCTGCACCCCGGCTGGCGGCGATCATCACGCGCCGGCCGCATGTCTTCGATGGCCTGCTTGACCCCGCCCTCCTCACGGAATTGCCGGATCGCGCCTATCTGTCGGGGCGGCTTTCCGCCTTCCTCGAAGGCGACAGGGCCTATGAGGATGTGCTCGACCGGCTGCGCATATTTGCCTCCGAGCAAAAATTCCTTATCGGCGTCAGGCTGCTTGCCGGCTCGATCGATCCGGCCCGGGCCGGCCGCGCCTTTTCCGACCTGGCCGATCTCACCATCGGGGCTGCGCTGCAGGCGGTGACGGCCGAATTCGCGGCACGCCATGGCACGATTGCCGGCGGCGTGGTTTCGTTGCTCGGCATGGGCAAGCTTGGCAGCCGCGAGCTGACCGCCGGGTCGGATGTCGACCTGATCCTGCTCTACGACCATGAGCCGGACGCCGAGGACTCCTACGGCGACAAGCCATTGGCGCCCTCGCACTACTACACCCGCATGACGCAGCGGCTGATCTCAGCGGTGTCCGCGCCGACCGCGGAAGGGGTGCTCTACGAACTCGACCTGCGGCTGCGGCCATCCGGCAACAAGGGGCCGGTGGCCACCCACATCGACGCCTTCAAGAAGTATCAGCGCCAGGAGGCCTGGACGTGGGAGCATATGGCGCTGTCGCGGGCGCGCGCCATTGCCGGCGACGCCAGCCTGTGCGGCGAGGTTGAAGCGGAAGTTGCCGCGGTGCTTGGCCAGCCGCGCGACGCTGCAAAGGTGATGTCCGAGGCCGCGGACATGCGCGCCATGATCGAGGCCGAAAAGCCGCCGCGCGACCTCTGGGACATCAAGCTCATTCCCGGGGGTCTGATCGATCTCGAATTCATCGCCCAGGTGGCGGCGATCACCGCGCAGGTCGAAGCCGGGCCGCGCGTCACCGGTACGGCCGAGATCCTGTCCCGTCTGGCGCCGGGCTTTGCCGAGGCCGGGGTCAGGCAGGAACTTGCCGATGCCTATGCACTCTATCTGGGGCTGACCCAGATGACCCGGCTGTGCCTCACCGGAGCCTTCGAGCGCGACGACGTTCCGCCGGGGCTCTCGGATCTGCTTCTGGCGGTCGCCGATCTGCCGGATTTCGGTGTGCTGGAAGCACATCTCAAGGAAACGTCGCGGAAGGTCAGGAAGGATTTCAACCTTCTGCTTCGTGCCGGACGACCGTGACGAACGGTTGTCCGGCCAGAGCATCGGACCCAACGGTGGGAACCGGTTTTTGGAAAATCCGATGCTCAAACAAGGAGATAGAGCGGCAATAAGATCGAAGATCCGCAGCTCTGGCATCGGGGGTAACGATGCAACAGGAGAAGATCATGAGAAAGACGACCAAACTTGCCCTTGCCTTCGTAGCCTTGGCCAGCGCCGTCGGCACCACGGCCTATGCCGAAAACAACGCCAGCGCAAAAATGCGCGAAGGCATGATGATGCGCCTCAACAAGGCGATGAGCGATTCGGACGGCACCATCACGTTCGACCAGTTTTCCGACGCCATGGACGCGCGGCTGAAGAAGCTCGTTGCCGACAATGGCGGCAAGCTGACCGTCGCCCAACTCGCAGACGCGCTGGAGAAGGCGCGTTTCGAGCGGATGGCCAAGCGCATCATCGCTCGCTACGACAGCAAGGGCGACGGCACGCTGACCACCGACGACATCACCAGTCGCGAGAGAAAGGTCTTTGCCATGCTCGACAGAAACAATGACGGCAAGATCGAAAAGAGTGAGCTGCCGAAAGGCGACCGCTTTGGCCGCCACCGCAAATCGGATGGCGACGGCAATGACGGCGACATGCAGTAGGGAAGCAAGCCGCGTCCTGAGGGCCTGACTGGAGGCTCCGACATCTGAAACGTGGAATTCCGGCGGCAGGCGCCGCCGGAGACACGTTCCCCGACCAACCGGCTGAACTCGTCAGGCCGCGGCCTTCACCGGCAGCGTCGCTTTCTTGACTGGAATGCGCACCGACACGATCGTGCCGGTGCCTTCGGTCGAGCGGATCTTCAGCGCGCCGCCCTGCAACTCGGCCAGCGAGCGCGAGATGGCAAGGCCAAGGCCGGAACCGGCATGGTTCTTGGAAAACTGGTTCTGAACCTGTTCGAAGGGCCGTCCGAGCTTGCCGAGCGCTTCCTTCGGGATGCCGCAGCCATTGTCCTCGATCGTCAGCACCAGCGCGCCGGATGTGTTGCGGGCCCTGACCGATATGTGGCCGCCCTGGCCGGTGAATTTCACCGCGTTGGACAAGAGGTTGATGACGATCTGCTTGATCGCGCGGCGATCAGCGATCAGCGTCAGCGCGTCGGCGATGCGTGTTTCCACGGTGATCGCCTTTTGCGCCGCTTGCAGCGAGACGACACGAACCGTTTCGCTGATCAGCGGACCGAGATCGATTTCTTCCCGGTCCAGCGAGAACTGGCCGGCCTCGATCTTGGACATGTCGAGAATGTCGTTGATGACGCCCAGGAGATATTTGCCGCTGCTATTGATGTCGGTGGCATATTCCTCGTAGCGCTCCGAGCCCAGCGGACCGAACAGGCCCTGTTCCATTAGCTCGGAGAAGCCGATGATGGCGTTCAGCGGCGTGCGCAATTCATGCGACATGTTGGCCAGGAATTCGGATTTGGCCCGGTTCGCCGCTTCGGCGCGTTCGGTTTCCTTCATGTATTTGCGGTTGAGGTCGACCAGTTCGCGTGACCGCTCCTCTTCGGCCCGGCGGGCGAGGCTCAGATCATGGATCGTCGCCATCAGCCGGCGTTCGCTGTCGACGAGTTTCTCCTGATGCAGCTTGATCTGGGTGATATCGGAGCCGACAGAGACGATACCGCCGTCCCGGGTGCGCAGTTCGTTGACCTGCAGCCAGCGGCCGTCGGCCAGCTGCCGCTCGAAGGTGGCGCCGCCTTGCAGTCCGTTGGTGTTGGCAAGCCGCCGCTCGGAAGCAAAGGCCAGCATGCGCTCTTCCAGTGCGGCGCGCGCAACGCCCGGCATCACATCACGGTCCGAAAGCCCGTTGTCCTGCTGGTATTTGGAATTGCACATGATCAGGCGCTGGGCCGAATCCCACAGCACGAAGGATTCGTTGATGTTCTCGATCGCCGTTCTGAGGCGAAGATCAGCCGCCTCGGAACGCAGCGCCAGATGGCGCTGCTCGGTGACGTCAACGGCGATGCCGATCAGCTGGATCTCCGGCGCTTCTGGATCGATGACTTGCGCCCTGGCGCGCATCCATACCCATTGACCGTCGGCATGCCGCATCCGGAACACCTGGTCGATATGGTCGATCTCGCGAGCGACGATCCTGTTGGCCAACAGGAAAAGGTCGCCATCCTCGGGGTGGATGATCTCGTCGACCTCGCCGAAGGACAGCATCGTGTCGCAAGGCTCGTAGCCGAGCATGTCGTACATCGAGCGCGACCAGTACATCTTGCCGCGCACCATGTCCCAGTCCCACAGGCCGCAGCGGCCGCGAACCAGCGCCATGTCGATGCGCTGATGCGCTTCGAGATAGATACGGTCGGCTGCCTGCGCGCGCGCCGCCTGGCCGAAATAGGCGTAGAGGATGATGATCAGCACGCCGGCCGTCAGCACGAACAGGGTGACGTTGAGCGAGACGGTCTTGCGCCACGCGTCGAAAACCGCGTCCTGCGGAACCAGGGCCGCCGCCGCGCCTTTTCGCCCATTGGCCAGGCTGACCGCCGCATACCACTCCTGTCCGCCGATGTTGACCTCCATCACGCCGGCGCGGTCGCCAAACATGAACAATGGCTGGCCGCCCTGGACGAGGCCGTCCAGCGAATGGCCTTGCCATGGCATCGAGCGCGGTGTCACCGCGACGATCTTGAAAGCGCCGTCGGTGATGACAAGCACATGGCTGCGGCCCATCGCACCCTGACGGCTGGTGGTTTCCAGAAGGTCCTGGATGGCGCCTGGCACCGTGTCCGAAGTGGTGGCGAGCGAACTCGCCAGTTGGCCCGCTGCCAGCGTAAGGATTGCCTTGGCATCGCGCTCGACATCGTCGCGCTCGTTCATCAGCGACAGCACCCGCAGCGCCGCGATGACGATCAGGAAGGTCATGATGAGAGCCGGTATCGATCGGCGCAATAGCGGCTCCGCGGCCAGCAGCCGCCGGTAGGCCGGTTCGGCGATGAGCCGCGTATTCCCGGCAAGGCCGTCGCTTCGCGCCTCGCGGCGGGCAAAAGCCTTCCCTCCGGGCGCGCCCCACGCGTCCGCCTTCGCCATAAATGGCACTCCCCGAATTTGCCTATGCTTGGTGATCCGGCAAACGCCGCACATCCGAATCGTCAGTAAAGAATCAAAGGTGATTCGCCTTGTCCAGTGGTCCGGCGAAAAAAGATTAAAAATCGACTAAAATAATGGACTTTCGCCGGCTTCGCGGCCCTGCCTTCCCGGAAAGGGGAAGGGAAGGGCGATTACGCCAGCGTACGCTCGACGATGTCTCTTAAATCCGCCGACAGGTTTTCGGTGCCGGCGATCGAAAGCAGCGCTTCCCTGGCCTTGGCCTGCCGGCCGGGTTCGAGCGAACGCCACGATCTGAGCGCCGTCGCCAGCCTTGCCGCTACTTGCGGGTTGCGCTTTTCGACCTCGAGCACCGTCCGCGAGAAGAACCTGTAGCCCTCGCCGTCGGCGCGGTGGAAGCCGGTCTGGTTGGCGCTGGAGAATGTGCCGATCAACGAGCGTACCCGGTTCGGATTGGCCATCGAGAAGGCCGGATGAGCGGTCAGGGCACGCACTGTGTCGACGGCCTGCGGACCGGGCACGCTGGCCTGGATCTGGAACCATTTGTCCATGACCAGCGGGTCGGATCCATATGTCGTCTCGAAAGCCGCCAGTGCCCTGATTGCCTCGGGCGAACCGTGGTGGCGATGGGCGAGCACGGTAAGTGCGGCGGCGCGGTCGGTCATGTTGGTCGCCGATTGGAAGTGGCTCATGGCAAGCGCCGCTCCGCCCGGCTGCAAGGAGAGATAGTCCAGCAGGATGTTGCGCAAGGCGCGTCGCCCGGCGCTCGCCGCGTCAGGGCTGAACGCGGCCTTGTCGGCAAGACGGTCGTAGAGGCCGGCAAATGTGTCCCGGTTGGCACTGCCGATCGCGAGCGTCAGCGCCTCGCGGGCCGCATGGATGGCGTCGGGATCGATATTCTTGCCGATGTCGCGGGCAATGTCGGCGTCGCCTGGCAACGCCAGCGCCAGTGCCCGGTAGGCCGGCTCCAGCGTCTCGTCGCCGGCGATGTTGCCGGCGAGTTCGGTCAGCCGCTGGGCGAAGACCGGCTGCTTGCCGCCAAGGATCTGGCGGAAGGCGGCAATCAGCGCATCGGTCTGCAGCGTGTTGAAGGCCTGCCAGCGCGAGAAGGCGTCGCTGTCATGGCGGGCGAGGAAGAACTGGTCGTCGGCCTTCTGCTCGACGGAAAGCGTCACCGGCGCCGAAAAGCCGCGGTTGAGCGAGACGGCCGGCCGTTCGGCCACGCCCGAGAAACGCACCATGTGGCGGCGCTTGCGGACATGGATGACGCCGTCCTCGACGCTGGCGCCCTCGACGCTGCTATACTCGACCGGCCTGCCGCCGGCACCGATCAGGCCGAAGGCGAGCGGAATGTGCATCAGCCGCTTGCGACTCTCGGATGGCGTCGGCGGCACCGACTGCTCGATCTCGAGCGTGAACTCGCGCGCGGCCGGATTGTGCGTCGAACTGACCGTCAGGTTGGGCGTGCCGGCCTGATGATACCAGAGCGCGAACTGCGACAGGTCGCGGCCGGACGCATCCTCGAACACCTTGATGAAATCCTCGATCGTCGCCGCCTCGCCATCGTGCCGCTCGAAATAGAGGTCCATGCCGGCGCGAAAGGCGTCAGGCCCAAGGATGGTGCGGATCATGCGCACCACTTCGGAGCCTTTCTCGTAGACCGTCGCCGTGTAGAAATTGTTGATCTCGCGGTAGCGGCGCGGCCGCACCGGATGCGCCAGCGGCCCCTGGTCCTCGGGAAACTGGTGGGCGCGCAGCGTGCGCACCTCGGCGATGCGTTTGACCGCGCGCGAGCGCTGGTCGGCGGAGAATTCGTGGTCGCGGAAAACCGTCAGCCCTTCCTTCAGGCAAAGCTGGAACCAGTCGCGGCAAGTGATTCTGTTGCCTGTCCAATTGTGGAAATATTCATGCGCGATGATCGCCTCGATATTGGCGAAATCGGCATCGGTCGCGGTCTCCTGGTCGGCCAGCACATATTTGTCGTTGAAGATGTTGAGGCCCTTGTTCTCCATCGCGCCCATGTTGAAGTCGGACACGGCGACGATGTTGAAGACGTCAAGGTCGTATTCGCGGCCAAACGCCTCCTCATCCCATCGCATCGACCGCTTCAGGGCGTCCATGGCGTAGCCGGCCAGCTTCTCCTTGCCTGGCTCGACATAGATGCCGAGTTCGACCTTGCGGCCCGACAGGGTGACGAAGCTGTCGGCGACCTTGCCGAGATTGCCGGCCACCAGCGCGAACAGGTAGGACGGTTTGGGGAAAGGGTCGTGCCAGACCGCATAGTGCCAGCCATTGCCGAGATCACCATTGTCGACCGGGTTGCCGTTGGACAGGAGCAGCGGCGCCTCGTTGCGCAGGGCCTCGATCCGCACCGTGTAGACGGACAGGATGTCGGGTCGATCGAGGAAATAGGTGATGCGGCGAAAGCCTTCGGCCTCGCATTGCGTGCAGTAGACATTGCTGGAGCGATAGAGGCCCATCAGGGCTTCGTTGCCGTTAGGTGCCAGTTCGGTCTCGATAACCACCTGAAAGCGACGCGCGGCCGGCGGCTTGAGGATGGTCAATTGGTCCGGTGTCGCCAGCAGGTCTGCCGGCTTCGCTTTCTTGCCGTTGATCTCGACGCGCTCGAGCCTCAGCCCGTCGCCGTCCAGCACCAACGGTGCCGACACGGATACGCCGTCACGGCGCTCGACTGTGAGCACGGCGGTGACGCGCGTTGCTTCTGGCGACAGGCGGAAGGTGAGGTTCGTTTGCGGAATGAGGTAATCGTTGGGGCGATAGTCTTCGAGCTTGAAGACCTGGCCGGTGTCCGTGCGCATTCCGTGGGTTTTCCTGTCAATTGCGTTGGAGGCGGATTGTTGCCGCTGGTCCAAAAAATTCGAAGTCCGCGCTCTTTACACGAAACGGTCCCTCGACAAAACTGAGCCAACGCCTATTTCAGGCGTTCCTTCTCCAATCATCATCGCGAGGCATCCATGACCGTCGTCACGCCGAAATTCGGAATGGGCGCCTCCGTGCTGCGGCGCGAGGATGCTGCCTTCATCCAGGGGCAGGGCCGCTATACCGACGACATCCAGCCGGCGGGCGTCCTGCATGGCCATGTGCTGCGCTCGCCGGTGGCCAAGGCAAGCTTCACCATCGGTTCGACCGAGGCGGCCAAGGCCGCGCCTGGCGTGCATCTGGTGCTGACCGGCAAGGACCTTGCCCATCTCGGTGATCTCAAGTCCGGCGTCATGCAGGCACAACCGGATGGCACCAAGGCGCCGACCCGCGACATTCCGGTCCTGTGCCGCGACCGCGTCAACTATGTTGGCGATGCCGTCGCGTTTATCGTCGCCGACAGTCGCGCCCTGGCGCAGGATGCCGCCGAACTGATCGATGTCGACTATGATTCCGAGGACGCCGCCTCCGGCACCGCGACGGCGCTTGCCGAAGGCACGCCGCTGGTCTGGCCGGAACTCGGTTCCAACCGCGCCTTCAGCTACCACATGGGCGACAAGAAAAAGACCGACACGGCTTTCGCCAAGGCCGCTCACGTCACCCGCATCGAATTCGTCAACAACCGGCTGGTCTGCAATTACATGGAGCCGCGCTCGGCGATCGGCGAGTGGAACGTGCGGGAGAACCGCTTCGTGCTGACCACGGGGTCGCAGGGCGTGCATTCCATGCAATATATCCTGGCCAGCCTGTTCAAGATCAAGAAGGATCAGATACGTGTCATCACGCCGGATGTCGGCGGTGGTTTCGGGCCCAAGAGCTTCGTCTACCGTGAGTATCCGCTGGTGCTCGAGGCGGCAAAGCGACTTGGCCGCCCGGTGAAATGGGCCGGCGACCGCACCGAGCACTTCCTGACCGACGCTCAAGGGCGGGACAATGTCGTGAAGGCGGAGATGGCGCTGGACAAGGATGGCCGTTTCCTTGGCATGAAGGTGGATCTGCTCGCCAATATCGGCGCCTATATCTCGCAATACGGTCCGTTCATTCCCTATATCGGCGTCACCATGTCGACCGGCGTCTATGATATCCAGGCGCTCGACGTCTCGGTGACCGGCCTTTACACCAACACTTGCCCGGTCGATGCCTATCGCGGCGCCGGCCGGCCGGAAGCGGCGTTCCTGCTGGAAAAGCTTGTCGATGCCTGCGCCCATGATCTGGGCCTGCCTGTGGAAGAGATCAGGCGCCGCAACTTCATCCGGCCCGAACAGTTTCCCTACCGCACGCAGACCGGCCGCCTCTACGACACCGGCGAATTCGAAGGGCACATGAACCGCGCCATCGAACAGGCGCAATGGAAGGCATTTCCGACGCGGCTCGAACAGTCGAAAGCAGGCGGAAAGATCCGCGGCATCGGCATGGCGACCTATATTGAGGCCTGCGCTTTTCCCGGCTCCGAACCGGCCTTTGTCGAACTCAATGGCGACGGCACGGTGACGCTGAAGATCGGCACCCAGACCAACGGGCAGGGGCACGCCACCGCCTATGCGCAGTTCCTGTCGGAGAAGCTCAATCTCGACATCGACAAGATCCATGTCCGCCAGGGCGACACCGACGAATTGAAGGCTGGCGGCGGCACCGGCGGCTCGCGTTCGATTCCGCTCGGCGGTGTTTCGGCGTCCCGTGCCGGCGAGGATTTGGCGAACAAGATCAAGCGTATCGCCGCCGATGAGCTGGAGGCTTCAGCCGGCGACATCGAGCTGTCGAACGGCGTTGCCCGCATCGTCGGCACCGACCGGACGATCGATTTTTCGAGCATCGCCAAGGCCGCCAAGACGCCGGACGATCTGAAGGGGTTCGGCGAGTTCGTGCAGGACGAGTGCACCTACCCGAACGGTACCCATATCTGCGAGGTCGAGATCGATCCCGAGACCGGCGCGACCGAGATTGTCAGCTACACCATCGTCGATGATTTTGGCGTCACCGTGAATCCGATCCTGCTCGCTGGCCAGGTGCATGGCGGCGTGGTGCAAGGTATCGGCCAGGCGCTGATCGAGGACACCGTTCATGGCGAGGACGGGCAACTGCTGACGGCCAGCTTCATGGACTACGCCATGCCGCGCGCCGACAATTTCCCGTTCTTCCACTTCGAGACCCGCAACGTGCCGTCGACCACCAATGCACTCGGCATCAAGGGGGCGGGCGAGGCCGGCACCATCGGGGCAACGCCGGCCGCGCTCAACGCGGTGACCGACGCGCTCTGGCGCGCCTACGGCGTCAGGCACATCGACATGCCGGCGACGCCGGCGCGCGTCTGGGCGACGATCCGGGAAGCGGCGGGAGCGTGACAGCCGGGCCGGGCACCCCCACCGCAGTTAACGAGCATGCCGGCGGGCACAGCACGCTCACCGGCATCATGCTCAAGATCGTATCGGTGGCGGTCTTCGTCGGCATGCAGACCTGCATCAAGGCAGCGGGTACCGTGCCGGCGGGTCAGATCGTCTTCTTCCGTTCCTTCTTCGCCATCTTCCCGATCATCGCCTTCCTCGCTTTCAGGGGGAAACTTGGCACCGCCTTCTCGACCAGGCGTCCGCTCAATCACATCGCGCGCGGCGTCGTTGGTGTCTGCGCCATGGGACTCGGCTTCTTCGCGCTGACACGGCTGCCACTGCCGGAAGCGATCACGCTGAACTACGCACAGCCACTGCTGGTGGTGGTGTTCAGCTCGATCTTTCTCGGCGAGGCCATCCGCGTCTATCGCTGGAGCGCGGTCGCGGTCGGTCTGGTCGGCGTGCTGATCATCTCGTGGCCGGAACTGACGCTGCTGCGCTCGGGTGCTGCCCTCGGCGACCAGGAGGTGCTCGGCGTCATTGCCGCGCTGCTTGCCGCGGCCATCTCGGCCATCGCCATGCTGCTGGTGCGCAACCTCGTTCAAAGCGAGCGCACCGCGACCATCGTGCTGTGGTTTTCGGTGACGGCGAGCGTCATGGCGCTGCTGTCGCTGCCGTTCGGCTGGCAGGCGCTGACGCCACTCCAGGCGGCTCTGCTGGTTGCCGCCGGCTTTTGCGGTGGCCTCGGCCAGATCCTGATGACGGCAGCCTATCGCCATGCCGAGGCCTCGGTCGTGGCGCCCTTCGAATACACGTCGATGATTCTTGGCGTCGCCGTCGGCTATCTCGTTTTTGGCGACATCGCCACGCTCAACATGCTTGTCGGCGGCCTGATCGTCGTCGCGGCCGGCATCTTTATCATCTGGCGGGAGCGCCGGCTCGGCCTGGAGCGCACCCGCACCCGCAAGGCTGCTCTGCCGCAGGGATGAGGAGAGGTCCGCGCTGCGGACGGAAGCCAATTGCGTGGCTTTCCGAACGACGAACGTTGAAAGTTCGGTCCGCCCGAAGGATTGGGGAGCGATAGCGAAGGGGCGGATCCGCCAGAAGTTCTCCGATTACGAAGCTTTCGCAACACGCTCCTTCGCCAGCCGCACCAGCACCGTCCGCGTCTGCTCGTCGGCAGGGAAAAACGATTCGATCGCCAGTTCCGACAATGTCACGTCGAGCGGCGTGCCGAACACGGTGATGGTGCTGATGAACGACAACACCTGATCGCCATGGGCGAGGCGCAGCGGATGCACGATGGCGTTCGGCTCGACAGGCATGGGCCGGCTGCCCTTCAACCCGGACGGGTAGCCGCGCAGCTCGCGCTCCAGTTCGACCAGCACAGGATCGCCGCTCGTGTCAGTCTGATGCTTGAGGCGCTCGAGCAGGTGCGTGCGCCATTCCTGGAGATTGACGATGCGCGGCGCAATGCCGCCGGGGTGCAGGCTGAGGCGAAGTACGTTGACCGGCGGCGTCAGCAGCGAAGCCTCCGTGATGTCGGCAAGGAACGGAGCGATAGCGGCATTGGCCGAAACCAGGTTCCAGTGCCGGTCGACGGCGAGCGCCGGGAAAGGCTCGTGCCCCTTGAGCAAGATCTCCACCGCCGCCCTTGCCGGCGCCAGCGCTCCGTCGGTGAGCGGGCGTTCGCTGAAGCTCGGCGCAAAGCCCGCCGCCAGCAGCAGCTGGTTGCGCTGCCTGAGCGGGATCGACAGCTGCTCGGCCAGATGCAGCACCATGTCGCGCGAGGGCGCGGCACGGCCGCTCTCGACGAAGCTCAGATGTCGCTGCGAGATCTCGGCTTCCAAGGCGAGGCCGAGCTGGCTCATGCGGCGGCGGGTGCGCCATTCGCGAATGAGGCTACCGGCGGAGTTTTGGGATGTCGTCATGAGCGAATGACTAGGCCGGCGAGAGGCGCATTTCAATTACCTGCGAGGTCATCACCAGGTGAGCGACTAGGTGAGCGCTCGCAGCTTCGCCTTCACTTCGAGAAAATCCCGCCATGCCAGTTTCTTGTGCGCCGGGGTCCTCAAGAGATAGGCCGGATGCAGCGTCGGCATGGCGGGAATGGCGATGCCGGATGCCGTCGTGTGCACGCGCCAGCTGCCGCGCAGCCGCAAGATGCCTTCGCTGGTATTGAGCAAGGTTTTCGCGGACGGACCGCCGAGATTGATCAGCAACTTGGGATTGACCAGTTCGATCTGCCGCTCGATGAACGGCCGGCAGATCTCGGTCTCGTGCGGCGTTGGCGTGCGATTGCCCGGCGGCCGCCACGGAATGACGTTGGCGATGTAGACCGAGGTTCGGTCGAGGCCGATCGCGGCCAGCATTCGGTCGAGCAGCCGGCCCGAGCGGCCGACGAAGGGCAGGCCCTCGATGTCCTCGTCGCGACCTGGTGCTTCGCCGACCAGCATGACGGCGGCCTCCGGATTGCCGTCGGCGAACACCAGGTTCTTGGCGGTGGCCTTGAGGTTACAGCCGTCGAACGCCGCCATGTGCTGGCGAAGCTCGTCCAGCGTCATTGCCGTCGTCGCCAGCTGGCGCGCCAGCGCCGCCTGCGCTTCATCGGGGACCGTAGAGGTCTTGGCCGGTGCGCGCGCGACGGGCGGCGAATTTGGCCTGTCACCCGTCTCGGCACGGGGTACGCCGGTCGAGCGAGGCGGTGCGGCGTTGTCGCCCATGGGCGGCGCCGTTGGCGCGGGCTCGGCTGGTCTGGGCGCGGCCTCCGCAAACCGGTTCACCGGCTGGTCTTCAAGCGCCTCGTCGACGCCCGCGCTGGCATAAAAGGCCAGCAGGTCGGCAAGGTCCGGTCTGTTGTTGGGGGAAGCGGCAGTCATGGATTCACATTCGTCCGCATGGCGGCAATTTGCAAGGCTGGCCACTGCCCTAGCCTGTCGGAATGCGTGGATCCTGCACCAGATAGAAGATCCATCGTGGCGTGTAGTCCGTCATCAGGAATTCGAACCTGGCGGTTTTCAGTGGGTCGACCTTGCCGTTCTTGAACAGCAACCGATCATAGGGTTCGAAATCGCGGTCGAAATCGGCGAAATTGCTCGACCAGATATTGTCGGGCGTCTTGTTGCGCTGGTCGAAGGAAAGCCCGTCTCCGAACACGCTCGGCTGGTCGAGTATCTCCTGAAGCTCGAACTGGAATTCGATCCAGGCCTGGCCACTGTTGTTGAGCACGTCGATACGCATGTACATGACGCCGTTGGCGAACTCGCCGGCCTTGCCGAAGGCCTGGATCGGCTTTGTCGTGCGGATGGTCAAAGTCACCGGTGTCGCCGAATTGAGCTCCTCGGTGATGACCAGCGGATCATCCTTCGTTCCGATGCCGGAGGCACCGGTGATGCGGAAGCCGCCAAGCTCGTCGGAGAAGGAATAGGCGCCTGTAGCCCAGACTTTCACCTCGTCGGCAGTGGCTTCGACCGGTGCCAGCAGCAGAAGGGCGAAAAGGAGCGCCCGGCGGGCCCGACCGGGCGTTGATGGAAAGCGCGTCGATGACAAGGCGACTGGCCCAGGAATGCGCATGGCGTGAAGTATGGCCGATAAGCAAGCCGTCGAACAATTAAAAACGCAAGCGCTGCGGGCCAGGCCGAACGAAAGCAGCCGCCCTGGCGCACGATGCGCGACTTTTTGGCCAAATCCGCATTGTCACGTATGCGCCGGTTTCCTGTCGCCAATTGATGCGCTATGCAGCGCAGGAGCCAGCAAGATACCCGAATGGGATAAGCCAGTGCGGAGGGGTTGATGAGCGACATCGAACGCGAAAGCATGGAATTCGACGTGGTTATCGTCGGCGCCGGTCCCGCCGGCCTCGCCGCGGCGATCCGGCTCAAGCAGGTCAATCCCGAGCTTTCCGTCGTCGTGCTGGAAAAGGGCGGTGAGGTTGGCGCCCACATCCTCTCCGGCGCCGTCGTCGATCCGATCGGCATCGACCGGCTGCTGCCCGGTTGGCGCGAGGAAGAGGGTCATCCCTTCAAGACGCCCGTCACGGCAGACCATTTCCTCGTCCTCGGCCCTGCCGGCTCGTTCCGCCTGCCCAACATCCTGATGCCGCCGCTGATGAACAATCACGGCAACTACATCGTCTCGCTCGGCAATGTTTGCCGCTGGCTGGCGACCAAGGCCGAGGCGCTTGGCGTCGAGATCTATCCCGGCTTTGCCGCGACCGGCCTGCTCTACAATGAAGAAGGCGCCGTCACCGGCGTCGTCACTGGCGACATGGGCGTCGAGAAGGACGGCACGCACGGACCGGGTTTCGCACCGGGCATGGCGCTGATGGGCAAGTATGTGCTGATCGGTGAGGGCGCGCGCGGCTCGCTCGCCAAGCAACTGATCGCCAGATACAATCTTTCCGACGGCCGCGAGCCCGGCAAATACGGTATCGGCCTCAAGGAACTCTGGCAGGTCAAGCCGGAGAACCATCGGCCGGGCCTGGTTCAGCATTCCTTCGGCTGGCCGCTCGACATGAAGACCGGCGGCGGCTCCTTCCTCTACCATCTAGAGGACAACCAGGTGGCCGTCGGTTTCGTCCTCCACCTCAATTACAAGAATCCCTGGCTGTCGCCCTTCGAGGAATTCCAGCGCTTCAAGACCCATCCGGCGATATCCGGCACGTTCGAAGGCGCCAAGCGGCTCGGCTATGGCGCGCGCGCCATCACCGAGGGTGGCTGGCAGTCGGTGCCGAAACTGGCCTTCCCAGGTGGCGCGCTGATGGGTTGCGCCGCAGGCTTCGTCAATGTGCCGCGCATCAAGGGCTCCCACAATGCGGTGCTGTCGGGAATGCTGGCGGCCGAGCATGTCGCCGAGGCGATCGGCGCCGGCCGTGCCAATGACGAGCTTTCCTCCTACGAGGCGGCATGGCGGGCGACCGACATCGGCAAGGACCTGAAGAAGGTGCGCAACGTCAAGCCGCTATGGTCGCGCTTCGGCACCATCGTCGGCGTCGGCCTCGGCGGCCTCGACATGTGGCTGAACACGCTGTTCGGCGTCTCGCCCTTCGGCACGCTGAAGCATGGCAAGGCCGACTATGCCGCGCTCGAACCTGCCGCCCAGCACAAGAAAATCGCCTATCCGAAGCCCGATGGCGTGCTGACATTCGACCGGTTGTCCTCGGTGTTCCTGTCCAACACCAATCATGAGGAAAACGAACCGGTCCACCTGCTGGTCGGCGACATGGAGCTGCAGAAGCGTTCCGAACACGATGTCTTTGCCGGACCCTCGACACGGTATTGTCCGGCCGGAGTCTACGAATGGGTCGACAAGGACGGCAATGCCGCAGCCGACCCCGCGGCGAAGGACGTGCGCTTCGTCATCAACGCGCAGAACTGCGTCCACTGCAAGACATGCGACATCAAGGATCCGAACCAGAACATCAACTGGGTGCCGCCGCAAGGCGGCGAGGGCCCCGTCTACCAGAACATGTGACGCCACGGCGCCGACAGGGCCGCCTCGACCACCGGCAGCAAGGAAGCCGGCGAAGGGCCGGTCGACCAGCGCGTGTAGGGCAGCAGACCGTTGAAACGGCCACCGGCTTGTGGTTCCCTTGTCCACGGATAGGGAGAAAGACCCATGCGCCGGATCGTTCTGACATGCCTCGTCGCCATCGGCGCCCTTTGTGCGCCGGAAGCCTTGGCCGGCACCAGGGTCGTGGTCCAGACGCGGACCTACGACATCACGGGAGGCTCGGGCGCCACCCTCGTCGACGCCATGGACAGCAAGGGCCCCAAGCACGGCTTCATGACGCGTGCCATCGCCCAAACCGCCTATACCGTCGACTGGGATCTCGACGCCGGCCACGTAGATGGCTTCTGCCGGCTGCGACGGGTCAATGGCACACTCAACCTCTTCTACACCTTCCCTCGCGTCGCTACGCCCACGACGCCGGCGCTGAAGAAGCGCTGGAACCGGTTCTTTGCCGGCGTTCGCGCCCATGAGGAAACCCATGGCCGCATTGCCACAGAGATGATGCGCGCCACGGAAAGGTCGATCACCGGCCTCAGGATCGCCGACGACCCATCCTGCTACAAGACGCGCGGCGAGGCGCGGCGGCGCATCAAGGTCGCCTATGCCGAATACGAGGCCCGGCAGAACGCCTTCGATCAACGCGAGCATAGCGACGGCGGCCATGTCGAACATCTGATCGCCGCCCTGATGGGAAAGCCTTGATTGCCCTGAGATGACGGGGAGCCTGTGTCAGCCGTGGGGCTTGCTGGGCAGATCGCTCGCCGCGAGCGCCGTCGCGTGCTCGTCATCAGGCTGCTTGCCGTCGGCCCGGACTGAGAACTCCACCTGGACCGGAAGATGGTCCGAGCCTGTCTCCTCAAGCCTGGATGCGCCGTGGATCAGCACCGCTCCCTTGCTGAACACCTGGTCGATGGGCAAACCGGCAAAGCGTCGCAGGAAATCCGGCAACTTGATGTAGGTCCAGGTCGGTCCGGCGGACGGCATGACGGTCAGCCCGCCGAGCGAGGCCACACGACGCACGGCCGCGCTCCATGGCACAGCGTTGCAGTCGCCCGCCATGATGGCGGTCTCGCCGAGCGACGAGAGTGATTCCGTGAGCTCACCGATCTGCCAGGACTGCTCGCGTGGCCATGGCCAGCTCAGATGGATCGCGGCGACATCGACGCCGATGCCGCCAAAGTCGACGGTCGCCATCGCCATTGCGCCTCGCCGCTCGCAACGCGGCTCGGTGCCAGCGGCAAAGGGCCGCCGCGAGAGCAGCGCGACGCCGAATATGCCGTTCGGGTAAGGACAGAGAATCCGATAGGGATATGCGCTGCCGATATAGCCGAGCTCGGTCGTCCACATCGCCGACACCTCGTCGAGGGTGATCACGTCGGGATTGGTCCGGCCGATCAGCGACAGCACCTTCTTCGGCGTCGGATTGTCGTAGCGCAGGTTCATCTGCAGCAGTCGGTAGACCGCGAGGCCCTCGTTTTTGGCTTCATAGGCCGCCTGAACCGGCCACGGGCTGGGCAGCGCATTCAAGGTGGTGGCAAAGGCCGCCACGGCGAAAAGCAGTGCCGCGGCCGCTTGCAGCCGAAATGTCGTGGCCAGCAGCGGCAGCGCGCAAAGCGCCATCAACACGGCCAGATGGACGCGGAAATGCGAAAAAGAATCGAAGGCCGGATGCAGGGCACCGAAGAACCCGGCCACCAGGGCAACCGAGAACATCATCATCGCGATGAACGCCAGTGAAGCCGCGATGTCTCGACTGCGTCTCATTGGGTCAAGTCTGCATGGGTTGCCAGATATGATACTGGCTCGGTTATCGGCAAGAATGCGGCCCAATCAAGATGACGCAATGCCCCATGGCCGCGCGCCAATCGACTTACTGGAACGCCGTCTCCGAAAAGCTCCTGAGCTTGCGCGAATGCAGCCGCTCCATCGGCATTTCGGACAGCTTCTCCATCGCCCTGATGCCGATGGTCAGATGCTGCGCCACCTGCCGCTTGTAGAATTCGGTCGCCATGCCCGGCAGCTTCAGTTCGCCATGCAGTGGTTTGTCCGAGACGCACAGCAGCGTGCCGTAAGGGACGCGGAAGCGGAAGCCATTGGCGGCGATCGTCGCCGATTCCATGTCGAGCGCGATCGCGCGTGACTGCGACAGGCGCTGCACGGGTCCGCGCTGGTCGCGCAGTTCCCAGTTGCGGTTGTCGATGGTGGCGACGGTGCCGGTGCGCATGATGCGCTTGAGGTCATAGCCGGACAGGCCGGTGACTTCGGCGACGGCTTCCTGCAATGCCACCTGGATCTCGGCCAGCGGCGGGATTGGCACCCAGACCGGAAGATCGTCGTCGAGAACATGATCCTCGCGCACATAGGCATGCGCGAGCACGTAGTCGCCCAGCGCCTGGGTGTTGCGCAGCCCGGCGCAGTGGCCGAGCATCACCCAGGCATGCGGTCTCAGCACGGCGATGTGGTCGGTGATCGTCTTGGCGTTGGAAGGCCCGACGCCGATATTGACCATGGTGATGCCGCCATGGTTCGGCTTCTTCAGATGATAGGCCGGCATCTGCGGCAGGCGCGGTGGCGCGACGCCTTCGCTGGGCGCGCTCTGTCCGGCCTTGGTGACGACATTGCCCGGTTCGACAAATTCGGCATAGCCGTGGCCGCCTTCCGCCATCTGTACCCGGGCGCGGGCGACGAACTCGTCGATGTAGAACTGGTAGTTGGTGAACAGCACGAAGTTCTGGAAATGCTGCGGCGTTGTCGCCGTGTAGTGCGACAGGCGGTGCAGGGAATAGTCGATGCGCTGCGCCGTGAAGGGCGCCAACGGCCTCGGCTCGCCGAATGGCACTTCGAATGTGCCGTTGGCGATCTGGTCGTCGGTGCCGTCGAGGTCCGGTACATCGAACAGGTCGCGGATCGGCCGCTTGATGCGTTCGGCCGCCGCGCCGTCGACATGAGTGCCTTCGAGAAAGGCAAAATGCAACGGGATGGGGGTGGTCGATTCCGACACGGTGACCGCGACACCATGATTGCGCATGATCAGTCGCAACTGCTCGACGAGGTAGCTTTCGAACAGGCCAGGCTGGGTGATGGTGGTCGAAAAATGCCCCGGCGTCGGCATATGCCCGTAGGCCTGCCGTGAGTCGATCTGGGTGAACGAGTTGGTGGTGACGCCGATCTCCGGATAGAAGGCGCGGTAGCGTTTGCCGTTGTCGCCGCCCGCTGCGGCAAGCGCTGCAAAGGAGTCGCGCAGGAACCTGGTGTTGCGGTCGTAAAGCGCTTGCAGCGCCGCGACGGCTTTTTCGGCGCTGTTAAAGCTTTGCCGGCCAAAAGGCTCCGGCATGACGACAGATTCGATGGCTTGAGGGTAGATTCGCTTTTCCATGTCTCAATATAGAGACTCGGACGACATGTTGGGAGGGGTGTCGCGACCGAAGGCGGCCAAAGCGTCGTTTTTCTTCAACCGCGCTGCAGGCTGACCAGGAGCACGAAACCGACGCCGGTCTTCTTCAGGGCCGGTGCGTCGATCGTCGAGCCGGCATCGGCACGCATCATCGGCACGGCCAGGACCGGAGCGGCCAGAACCATCAGGATGAGCGCCGCCCGCGGCAGAAGCCGAAGGGTCTTGAGAGCGTTGGCGGCGATGCGGTTCATGGTGTTCTGCTTTTCTTTTCGAGATCTTGGTTCTTTGGTTCAGTTGCGAAGGTGCCTAGGGCAGGCGAGGCGGCAGCTTCTGAAGCTGGCTTCGTCCCACGCGCGGGTCGGACGACCGGCTTCGGCGACGAGGATGGCGAAAAACATTCCAAACAGGCTCATCAGCAGGCAGACGATGGTGAAGCGGCGGGCGAGCATTGGGTCGTGTCTCCTTCAACACGCAGGAGAATGCCCGAGCGCGACTGAACCGGCTCTGATGCCGGCGTTCATCTGCGGTTCAAATTGGTTGACGGTGTTTTGAAGGCGCCGGCGTCGGCCCCGACGGGCCCCGGTACGAGAGTGGCCGAAGCGGGCGTGCCGCGCCTCGACAAACAAAAACGGGGCCCGTCGGGGCCCCGTCGTCATCACGCAAGCATGCGGTAGATCAGAGCTTGTGCCAGGTCTGGCTCTTGCAGATCAGCCCGCCGAGCACGCAGCCGCTCATCTTGAGCGAGGTGCCGGAGACCGACGCTTTGCCCGAATAGGTCTTGTCGTTTTCCGGGTCGGTTATGGTGCCGGTATACTTGTTGTCACCGGCCACTTTGAACGAGCCGATGTTCTTGCCGGCATATTTGCCCGATTTCAGCGTGATGGAAAACGTACTGCCGCCGCCCGTGATGGCGGCCGTTGAGCCGGCCTGGGTCTTCCAGTTGCCTTCGATCGGATCGGCCCACGCCGCACCCGCCATGATCAACGTGGCCGCAAGGGCCATGCTCACTTTTCGAAACATGCGCTTCCTCCCTTTGGATATCCGGCCGGATGCTCCGCCTCGCCGGTCTGCCGTTTACGCAAACGTAAGTTAATCCAGCTCCCGGCAAAACAAAAGCGGTGCCGCTGCGGAAGACTTCGGGATTTTAGAGACGTCTGAATGCGCCCCTTCGGTGAGAGACTGAAACGATCGGCGCATTGCCTTTGTCTCTCGTGGTTAGCGGAGTGTTGATGTCCACCGCTAAAATTTTCGTCAAATTTGGCGCAAACGGGCTGAGTTGCTGGCTTCGTATCCTTAACGAATTTCCGCGTTTACCTCTTGTTTTAGCTTTGTTTTCCTCAAATTAAGCACGCCATTTAACGACGGATTCAAGCCTGCACGGCATTCTCGAAACCATCGAAAGAGCGGCCCGGCAAGACAAACGGAGGCAGCTCTCGGGAGCCAGACAGGGCCAGAACAGGGGATTGAAAATGGCACGTTTTGAAATGCTTGAAGCCGGCTTCGGCGCCATGGGGGCAACTGCCCAGGCCGACATTCTTTTTGAGTTGGGAATGATGTATGCGACTGGCCGCGATTGCGAGACCGATGTCGTTGCCGCCCACAAATGGTTCAACATTGCCGCCATCAAGGGTTCGGCCCGCGCCGCGGAATTGCGCTCGGAACTGTCGGCCGCCATGTCGAAGGTGGAGATCGCTAAGGCGCTGCGCGAAGCCCGCGAATGGATGACCATGCACTGAGATCCGCCCATAGACCTATCGAAGACAGGGAAGCTCCGGGATCAAGACCGCAAAGACGGCCAGACCCGGCGCAATAGAAGGCCGCGCAAGACGGTCAGCGACGTAAAGAAAAAGAACGCGGCAGGCCTGCCAGGCCGAGCCGTGCGACACGGGGAAGGCGAGCGGGATTTTTTGGCGCGGGGGCGCCTGGAAATTGCTCGACGGGCAAAAGAGCCATGACCAGCCGGAACAAGGCTGGCATGGCTTTTTTGGCGTGGATGAGGTCATGCAGGCCCAATCGAGTGCCGCCGATGCGCCTAGACAGGCCCAGCGAAGGATGAAATTGTCCCGCCTCCCTGGAAGAAGCGCGGCCGGGACGGCCGCGCGTGAGTGGAGGAGTTCTATTATCATGAAAAAAATGAGTTTTTTGAGCGCGGCCGTTTTTGGCCTGATGATGAGTGCGCCGGTCGCATTCGCCGACGACATCACCGTTTCGGTGGTCGGCCCGATGACCGGGCAGCTCGCCACCATCGGCGATCAGTTCAAGCAGGGAGCGCAAGCCGCCGCCGACGCCATCAACGCCGCCGGCGGTGTCAATGGCAGCAAGATCAAGCTCGACATCCAGGATGACCAGTGCGACCCGAAGCAGGCGGTCTCGGTCGCCAATCGCATCGTCGCCGACGGCACCAAATTCGTCGACGGTCATGCCTGCTCGGGTTCGAGCATCCCGGCCTCCGCTGTCTATGCCGAAGCCGGCGCCCTGATGATGAGCCCGGCCTCTTCGAACCCGGTGCTGACCGACGCGGCGGCCAAGGCCGGCTGGCCGACCATCATGCGCCTCTATACGCGTGACGATGCGCAGGGCGCCTTCATCGGCCCGTGGATCGCCAAGAAGTATGCCGGCAAGAACGTCGTCGTCCTGCACGACAAGAGCGCCTACGGACAGGGCGTGGCTGACGCCGTCAAGGCAACCATGAATGCCGGCGGCCTCAAGGAGGTGGACTACGAAGGCATCAATGCTGGCGAGAAGGACTACTCGGCACTCGTCACCAAGCTGAAGGAACTGAAGGCCGACGTCGTCTATTTCGGCGGCTACCATCCTGAAGCCGGTCTGATCCTGCGCCAGTCGGCGGAACAGAACGTCAAGTTCCAGCTGATCATGCCCGACTCGATCGCCTCGCCGGAATTCTGGCAGGTTGCCGGTCCGGCCGGCGAGGGCACTCTGTTCGTGTTCCCGTCGGACCCGCAGGCAAAGCCAGAAGCCAAGGCGGCGGTCGAGAAGATCAAGGCGGGCGGCTTCGTGCCGGAAGGCTTCACGCTGTTCTCCTACGCCGTGGTCCAGGCTTTCGCCGAGGGCATCAAGCGCGCCGGCAGCGACGACCCGGCCAAGGTTGCCGAAGCGTTGAAGAACGGCAAGCCGATCAGCACGGTTGTCGGTGATGTCACATTCGACGAGAAAGGCGATCTCAAGAATGCCAGCTACGACATCAACCAGTGGCACGACGGCAAATACGCGCCGATCGCGCAGTAATCGCTGACGTCGCTCTGGCGACCAGATAACCAAGGAAATGGCCGGGCTCCTCCCGGCCATTTCTCATTGACGAGATTGTGGCTGACGCAAACGCGGTCGGGGGCGTTAACCGCTTGTCTGACAATGCGGAGCCGATGCTCCGGCAAGCTTGGGTGATCGACTTGATCGCACATTCCAGCGAGCTAACGTTGCGGAAAGCATGCCGACGCGAATCTATGACAGCGGATTGCATGCGCTTGCCGTTCGCATATCAGGGATAGCCATCGGCGTTTCACTTTCGGCCTGATTTTCTCGACCCGGACCTTGTCGCCAATCTCCTTGGTCATGGCGAATGCTGTGGCCTTGTCCTTCGTAGTCAGCGCAGTTTGCCAATGCGGCGCCGCGAACACGCTTAGGATAAACTGCCCCTCCCGCCATTCCCGACAAGCTCTATCGCAATTTAACTAATGTAGACCATTCTACTGGAAGGCATTCTACCGACTGCGGGAGGATTGGAATGACTGAGCTTATTGACGACGAGGATGTGCTTCCCAAAATCCGCCCAAGCGCCCGCTGGCGCGCAATGGCTCTGACGGCAATACAGTTTGCACCACCGGCCATCTCGATAGGATGTGCCATCCTGGCTGGCTATTTCACGTATAGAGGCGCCAACCAAAAACCCCCTGCGGACGTCGCGGCGCTGGCCGTGTCGATACTAAGATCAGGTGATGCCTCCCCCGAAATGAGAGATTGGGCGGCGGAGGCTCTGGGAATACAGACCGACATTCGAATGCCGGCCAAATTTGTCCAGCAATGACAGGTCGGGAACTTGCGATAGTTTAAGGCAACCCGACGAACTTTGTTGGCTGGCGACCTCCTCCGCTCATGCGGCATTGTGATTGAGTGCTGTCGCCAACGCCTCGCCAGGAACATCGGCAAGTGGGTTTCGTATTCGGGATTATTGCCCGTGTTGACGCCTATGACGCATCGGTTCGGGAACTGCGCCTGAACGTCCGTCTGGCCGGGTTTGCCCCGGCCATTTTTGCTTGCGATCCGTTTCCGAACTGTCAGTTCATAGCAGCGATCGAAGCGCTCTGTTCCTCGACGAATCGCACCAGCACTGTCCCGTCGGTAACCTGTGCACCCTCGGCCGCGATCTCGGCGATCACTCCGTCATGCGGCGCGGCGATGGTGTGCTCCATCTTCATCGCCTCGAGGATCAGCAGCGGCTGGCCCTTGGTCACGGCATCGCCTCGTGCCGCACGCACCAGCTTGACCAGCCCGGGCATCGGCGCACGCAGGCTGCCGATGGCGCCAGCCGCCTCATCGGTTCTCTCCAACGGGTCCGCGACTGTGAAAGTATAGCCGACGGCGCCGTCGAATACGGTGACGTGGCCTGGCCAGAGGGCGTGGCGAGGGACGGCGCGAAGGTCATGCGAATTGGTGCTGTCATAGGGTGCATCGAGCGCCACCTGGAACCGCCCATCCGGCCGCACCGAAACCCGCGCCACGATATCCTCTTCGCCGAACTTCAGCCGTGTGCGCCGCGCCACGCCGTGGAAATGCGCATAGCCGGCAAGCGAAGACCATGGCTCGCTGGACAGCGGCAGTGCCCCCGCGCCAGAGGCCGCAAGGGCGGCCGCCGCGATGGTTTCGCTGCTCGGCGGCGCGACCTCGGTCAGTGCCGGCTGGTGCCTGGCGATCAGGCCAGTGTCGACATCGCCCGCCGCAAAGTCTGGATCCGCGGCAAGAGTGGCGAGAAAGGCGGTATTGACGGTCGAGCCGGCGATCTCGGTTTGTGACAGCGCCGCGCCGAGCGCTTTCAGTGCCGCCTGCCTGTCTTTTGCGTGGACGACCAGCTTGGCGATCATCGGGTCATAATAGGGCGAAATGGCATCGCCGGCCCGCACGCCGGTCTCGATGCGCATGCGAGCACCTTCAAGTGCTGTGTCAGGAAATTTCAGATGGTGCAGCGTGCCAGTCGCGGGCAGGAAGCCCTTTGCCGCATCCTCGGCATAGATGCGCGCCTCGAAGGCATGACCGGCGAGCACGATCTCGCCTTGCGTCTTCGGTAGTTTCTCGCCTGACGCGACCTTGAGCTGCCACTCCACCAGATCGGTGCCTGTGACCATTTCGGTAACGGGGTGCTCGACCTGCAGGCGGGTGTTCATTTCCATGAACCAGAAGCGGTCGGCTTTCAGGCCTTGCGAGGCATCGACGATGAACTCGACGGTGCCGGCGCCGGAATAGCCGATCGCCTTGGCGGCCTTTACCGCCGCCTCCGTCATCGCCTTGCGCAGCGCCTCCGTCATGCCGGGGGCAGGAGCCTCCTCGATCACCTTCTGGTGGCGGCGCTGCGCCGAGCAGTCGCGCTCATAGAGGTGAACCGCATTGCCGAAATTATCGCCGAACACCTGCACTTCGATGTGCCGCGGCTTGTCGACATATTTTTCGACCAGCACGTGGTCGTCGCCGAAGGCGGCCTTTGCCTCGCGTCGTGCGCCGGACAGCGCCTCGGAAAAGTCATCGGGATGCTCCACCCGCCGCATGCCCTTGCCGCCGCCGCCGGCGCGCGCCTTGATCAGCACGGGATAACCGATCTCGCGTGCCTTGGAGGCGAGCAGCACGATCTCCTGCGCCTCGCCATGATAGCCCGGCACCACCGGCACACCGGCCTTTTCCATCAGCCGCTTGGCCGCATCCTTCAGCCCCATGGCACGGATCGCGGCCGCCGACGGGCCGATGAAGGTGAGCCCCGCCGCCACCACCTGGTCGACGAAATCAGGGTTTTCCGACAGGAAGCCGTAACCCGGATGAATGGCTTGTGCGCCTGTCGCCAGCGCCGCCGCGATAATTCTGTCGCCGCGCAGATAGCTTTCGCCGACGGGCGAGGCGCCGACATGCACCGCCTCGTTGGCCATTTCGACATGCAGGGATTTCGCGTCGGCATCCGAATAGACGGCGACGGTGCGCACGCCAAGCTTGCGTGCCGTGCGGATGACGCGACATGCGATCTCGCCGCGATTGGCGATCAGGATCTTGTCGAACATGGAGCCTCCGCAGCCTGGGTTTGCATAAAGCAACGCCGGCGTTCCTTTGACAGGGGCTGCTTTGCAGTTCCGCACTTGGCGTAGAGCACTCCCTTGCCAAGGGAGTGCTCTACGGAAGAGGCACGCCTGCCTACTTCGACGCCGAGATTGCGCAGCCGCCGCTTGCGGTCTTGAGCTTCCACCTCGTCAAGCCGGCCTGGCAGTTGCGCAGCGCCATCTCTTCCGCTGCCTTCTGGGAGGGCGCGTTGAGCTTCGAGCCGCAGACAATGTAGAGGTCGACAACGCGCGAATAAAAGGTCGTGGCGTAGGCCGAATGACCGCTCGCCGCCACATAGGCCTTGTAAGCAACGTTGCATTCGCTCTTCGGATCCGAGCCTCGAGTTGCCGGAAAACGCACGTCTCCCTTGCTGCCCGCGAGTGATTCCGCCGAACTGATGCCGGTTATCGTTAATATTAGAAATCCTGCAAGTATCGACACGGCCGACTTGCGGCAATATTTCAGTTTCATTTCCACCCTGTCCCCATTGCACTGAGCACGACGAGCAGTAGCGAATATTTTGCTTCGCCGCCAGTTCGTCAGCGGAGATTTTTGACGGCCTATGCTGGTGAATCGGTTGGTTCATAAAGTTCAGCCTTTTCGCAGGGCAGCAACGGCCTGCCGGTATAGTTCCGCCATTTGATCGTCGAAGCAGCAGAAAATGACGGTCTCCGGCATTGTCTTCTGTTCGATGAATGTACTGACCGTCCTGGCGGCGATCCCTGCCGCCTCATCTTTCGGATAGTGATAGATGCCGGTCGAGATCGCCGGAAACGCTACCGTGCGGCAGTCATTGGCGGCAGCGAGTTCGAGCGAACGGCGATAGCAGGACGCGAGCAGTTCGGCCTCGCCTTTGCGACCGCCTTGCCAGACCGGCCCGACCGTGTGGATGATGTAGCGCGCCGGCAGCCGATAGCCCTTCGTCAGCTTCGCATCGCCGGTCCTGCAGCCATTGAGCATGCGGCATTCGAACTCCAGTTCCGGCCCGGCCGCCCGGTGGATGGCGCCGTCTACCCCGCCACCGCCCAGCAGTGAGGAATTGGCGGCATTGACGATGGCGTCGATGGCCAGCCTGGTGATGTCGCCGGTGTGGATGCGGACCCTGTCGCCGATGCCGTCCATGTCACATCCTGAACACGCCGAAGCGCGTGTCCTCGATCTCGGCGTTGAGCGCGGCGGAAAGGCTGAGTGCCAGCACCTCGCGCGTCTTGGCCGGGTCGATGATGCCGTCATCCCAAAGCCTTGCCGAGGAATAGAGCGGATGGCCTTCATGCTCGTATTTCATCAGGATCGGCTTCTTGAATTTTGCCTCCTCCTCGGCGCTCCATGTGCCACCCTTGCGCTCGATGCCTTCGCGCTTGACCATGGCAAGTACCGTCGCCGCCTGCTCGCCGCCCATCACCGAGATGCGGGCGTTCGGCCACATCCACAGGAAGCGCGGCGAGTAGGCCCGGCCGCACATGCCGTAATTGCCGGCGCCGAACGAGCCCCCGATAATGATGGTCACCTTCGGCACCCTGGCGGTGGCCACCGCCATCACCAGCTTGGCGCCGTCCTTGGCGATGCCGCCGGCTTCGTATTTCCTGCCGACCATGAAGCCGGTGATGTTCTGCAGGAAGACCAGCGGGATCTTGCGCTGGCAGCACAATTCGATGAAGTGCGCGCCCTTCAGCGCGCTTTCGGAAAACAGCACGCCATTGTTGGCGATGATGCCGACCGGCATCCCATGCAGGTGGGCGAAACCGGTGATCAGCGTCGTGCCATAGTTCTGCTTGAACTCGTCGAATTCGGAGCCGTCGGCGATGCGCGCGATCACCTCCCGCACGTCATAGGGCTGGCGCAGATCCGTCGGTACGATGCCATAGAGCTCATCCGCCGGATGAAGCGGTGGAATCGCTTTCCTCAAGTTCAGGCTTACCGTCTTGTTCCGATTCAGGTTCCTGACGATGCGCCGGCAGATGGCGAGTGCATGTTCGTCGTCCAGCGCATAGTGGTCGGCGACACCGGAAAGCCGCGTATGCACGTCGGCACCACCGAGATCCTCGGCGCTGACGTCCTCGCCGGTGGCCGCTTTCACTAGCGGCGGCCCGCCGAGGAAGATGGTCGCCTGGTTGCGCACCATGATCGTCTCGTCCGACATCGCCGGCACATAGGCGCCGCCCGCCGTGCAGGAACCCATGACGCAGGCGATCTGCGGGATGCCGGCGGCAGACATGTTGGCCTGGTTGTAGAAGATGCGGCCGAAATGCTCGCGGTCGGGAAACACCTCGTCCTGGTTGGGCAGATTGGCGCCGCCGCTGTCGACGAGGTAGATGCAAGGCAGATTGTTTTGCAGCGCGATCTCCTGCGCCCGCAGGTGCTTCTTCACGGTCAGCGGATAGTAGGTGCCGCCCTTCACCGTGGCGTCGTTGACGACGACCATCACCTCGGTGCCTTCGACGCGGCCGATACCGGCGATCATGCCGGCCGCGGAAATCTCCTCGCCATACATCGACCATGCGGCGAACTGGCCGATCTCGAGGAAAGGCGAGCCGGTGTCGAGCAACAGGGCAAGGCGCTCGCGCGGCAACAGCTTGCCACGCGAAACGTGGCGTTCACGCGCCTCCTCGGAGCCACCGCGCTCGACGGCCGTGGCCTTCTCGGCGATGTCGGCGACCAGTGCCCGCATGCGTTCGGCATTGGCGCGGAAGGTGTCGGAGGAGGGGGATATCTGGGTCTGGAGAACGGCCATTCTACACCCCCTCCGCCATGATCTCGCGGCCGATCAGCCAGCGGCGGATTTCGCTGGTGCCGGCACCGATCTCATAGAGCTTGGCGTCGCGCAGCAAACGGCCGGTAGGATAGTCGTTGATATAGCCATTGCCGCCGAGCAGCTGCAGCGCGTCGAGTGCCATCTGCGTCGCCTTCTCCGCGGCAAACAGCACGCAGCCGGCGGCATCCTTGCGCGTCGTCTGGCCACGATCGCAGGCGGCGGCCACGGCATAGACGTAGGCGCGCGCGGCGTTCATGGTCGTGTACATGTCGGCCAGCTTGCCTTGCACCAGCTGGAATTCGCCGATCGGCTGGCCGAATTGCTTGCGCTCGTGAACGTAAGGTATAGCCACGTCGAGGCACGCCGCCATCAGGCCGATCGGGCCGCCGGCGAGCACGGTGCGCTCGTAGTCGAGGCCCGACATCAGCACCTCGACGCCTCGCCCTTCCTCATGCAGCACATTATCGAAAGGCACCTCGACATTCTCGAACACCAGCTCGCCGGTGTTGGAGCCGCGCATGCCGAGCTTGTCGAGTTTTTGCGCCACGGAGAAACCGGCAAAAGCCTTTTCGATGATGAAGGCGGTGATGCCGCGCGATTCCCGCTCCGGATCGGTCTTGGCATAGACGACCAGCGTTTCGGCGTCCGGCCCGTTGGTGATCCACATCTTGGTGCCGTTGAGCACATAGCGGTCATTGCGCTTTTCGGCGCGCAGCTTGAGCGAGACAACGTCGGAGCCAGCGCCGGATTCCGACATGGCCAGTGCGCCGACGCGTTCGCCCGAGCACAGCGGCGGCAGGAATTTCTCCTTCTGCGCTGGCGTCGCCCAGCGGTTGATCTGGTTGACGCACAGGTTGGAGTGGGCGCCGTAGGAGAGGCCGACCGAAGCCGAAGCGCGGGAAATCTCTTCCACCGCGATCACATGGGCGAGGTAGCCCATGCCGCTGCCGCCGAAATCGGGATCGGCCGTGATGCCGAGCAGCCCGAGCGCGCCGAGTTCGCGCCACAGATGCGCCGGGAATTCGTTCGAGCGATCGATGTCGGCGGCGATCGGCGCGATCCTGTCCTGGGCGAAGCGCCGCACCATGTCGCGCAATGCCTCGATATCCTCGTCATGCCCGAAGCTGAGCGTGTTCGTGTACATGTCGTTCCTCCTGCCGCATGACCCCGAAAATCGACTTTGATTTTCGGAAAGGGATCATGCGCGAAACAAAAAATTCTACAGCGTCCTTTGCGCGTCTAAAAAGACGCGCGGTGCTGTAGCGGATGCCGCGCCGACCAGGCGCATTGTCATTGAAAGATATGTCGCCGTCACTTCAGCGATCGACAGCCGCTCGCCCGGCCGAAACCAGACGATGACGCCGGTCATCATCTGGATCAGCGCCATGGCTGTCAGCCCGGTGTCGTCGATGCTGAAGACATCAGCCTCGGCGCCATCGCGCAGGATGGCGCGCAGTTCCTTTTCGTAGGCAGTGCGCATGCGCAGGATCTGTGTCAGCCTTTCGGGCGACAGGCTGCGCAATTCCATGTTCGACACATGCGTGGCGTGCCGACGCTCGATATGGAAAGCGATATGGTTTTCGACATAGGCCGAAAGCCGTTGTGCCGGGCCCGCATTGACTGGCTTGGCTGCTTCCCACGCTTTGCTCAAGCCTTCCATGTGTTCGCGCATCAGCGTGAACAGAAGGTCTTCCTTGGTCGGGAAATAGCGGTAGAGCGCGGCTGCCTGCACACCGACCTCGGCGGCAAGCTGGCGCATCGACATCGCCTCGTAGCCAAGACGCGCGATCAGGTTGACCGCCGCCTCGCGGATCGCCGCTTCGGTCTTTTCGCCATCGGATCCGGTGGTGCGCGCCATTGTCGTCCCTTCGCGGAACGATATTAAAACGAACGTTCAATTAATTCAAGGGTACCGAAGCCACCCCGCCGTCATGCAATGATCCTGAACCCAACAAGGGCGTTTCCGGCTGCCAGTTCCTCCACATCGACCCTGGAAACCGAAGCCCCGGTCGGCCCTTTCCAGAGTCGCTCGATCATTGTCGAGACCGCTTCATCGCGGCCTGCAATCTGGGCCGTTACAGATCCGTCCGCTTCATTGCAAACCCAGCCCGCAAGACCAAGGCTTCTCGCTTCGCCTCGAGCCCAGAGTCTGAAGCCGATGCCTTGCACATTGCCGTAGACGCGCGCCCGCACTTGCCTGCGATGACCAGCTTGGAATCTGGTGCGCGGCACAGGGAATGCAACCTGAGAATTGCGCGCATGACGCAATAGCTGGGTTCTCCGGGTTTGAAATTTAATTGACTCAGTCCATCAATTTTGGAAAATGCAACTGCCTTGGTCGGGAGTTGGATGCAGATGTTGGACGAACGCAACGCATTGGTGGCGCAGATACGCCACTTCAACCGGTTCTACACCCGGACTGTCGGCCTTCTTGGCGAGACCCTGACACAGAGCGCGTTTACCCTGACCGAGGCGCGCGTCCTGTTCGAGTTGGGCCACAGCAGCCCCGCTGCTCCCGAAATCGCCGGCGAGCGAGGGTTCCTGGCCGGGGCTTTTCGGTTGGAGAACGGCCCGGCGGCGTCCGAAATCGCCAGGCAATTGCGTGTCGATCCCGCTTACCTCACGCGCATTCTGCGGAAGTTTGCGGGCGAGGGGCTGACCGAGGCCCGAACGGATCCGACCGATCGGCGCCGAAGGGTTCTCTCGCTGACGCCCAGGGGCGAGGCAGCACTTGCGAGGCTTCAGGCGGCCGCCGACCGGGACACGGCGCGGCTGATCGAAAGTGTGCCCGACGACAGGCTGCATGAGCTGGGCGACGCGTTGCGCAAGGTTGGGAAATTGCTGGGTGATCCTGCCTGTGGGAATGACGCGGTGGCGCTGCGGCCGCACCGTGTCGGCGACATCGGCTGGGTCGTGCAGCGGCAGGCCCAGCTCTATGCCGAGGAATATGGCTGGAACATCGAGTTCGAAGCCATGCTCGCCGAGATTGGCGTCGATTTCATCCGCAATTTCGTGCCTGGCCGCGATTTCTGCTGGATCGCCGAACGCGGCGGCGAGCCAGTCGGCGCGGTGTTCCTGGTCCATCTGGACGACGAGGTTGCGAAGCTGAGGATGCTGCATGTCGAGGCGGCGGCTCGCGGCCTGGGCATCGGCAAGCGCCTGGTCGCGGAGTGCGTGAGTCAGGCCCGCGCCTGTGGCTACATCAGGCTTATGTTATGGACCAACGACATCCTCGTCGCGGCGCGCGCGATCTACGAGCGCGCCGGCTTCAAGCTGGTCTCGCAGGAGCGCCATCACAGTTTCGGCAAGGAGTTGATCGGTCAGACCTGGGAACTGGATTTGTGAGCTTCGTACGCTCCCGGTTTGCTTACAAACGGATCCTAATTGCCCCGCGCCGCCGCCAGCGCGCCAGGCAGTTCCTCGGCAAAGATGTCGAGCTCATGGTCGAGACCGACACTGACACGGATGCAGCGGTCGAGCACCGGCACCATCGGCTTGCGGATGAACACGTCGCGCGACAGCAGGCCCTGCAGCACTTTCAGCGCGAAAGCGCCATCGCGGCCGCAGTCGATGGTGACGAAGTTGGTCGCCGAAGCCAGCGGCTTCAGCCCGTTCTGCTCGGCGGTTGCCGCGATGCGTCGGCGGCCGGCCGCGACCCGCGTTACCACGGTTTCGAGATAGTCCTGGTCGGCAAGCGCCTCGACGCCGGCGATCTGCGCCATGCGGCTGACGCCGTAATGGTTGCGGATCTTCTCGAAGTCGCGGATGACTTCGGCCTCCGCAATCGCATAACCGCAGCGTATGCCGGCCAGCCCGTAGGCCTTCGAAAAGGTGCGCATCCGGATGACGTTCGGCCGTGAGATATCGATCGGCGGCAGCGCCGAGGCCGGTCCGAGTTCGCCATAGGCCTCGTCGAGCACCAGCATCGTGGTTTCCGGCAGTGCTTCGATGAAGCGGATGATTTCATTCGCCTCCCACCAACTCCCCATCGGATTGTCCGGATTGGACAGGTAGACCAGTGGCGCCTTGTCCTTGCGCGCCGCCGCGAGCAAGCCGTCCAGGCTTTCCCGATCATTCTCGTAAGGGACCGTGACCAGCCGCCCGCCGACACCGGCAATATGGAAGTTGAAGGTCGGATAGGCGCCGAGCGAGGTCACCACCGCATCGCCTGATGCCACATACATGCGTGCGACGAGGCTGAGCAGGCCATCTATGCCTTCGCCGACAACCACGTTTTCGGCGCCCACGCCCAGATGCCCGGCGACGGCAACCTTCAGATCATGATTGTCGGGATCGCAATACATCCACATGTCGCGGGCGATCTCGGCCATGCGGGCGATGACGCGGGGCGAAGGCCCAAAACTGCTCTCATTGGCACCGATGCGGGCGCGGAAGGCGCGGCCGCGCTCGCGCTCCTGCGCTTCGGGGCCGACAAAGGGCACCGTCGAGGGAAGTGCCGCGATGAGCGGCGTCAGGGGAGGGCGTTGGCGCATGGCGGAAGCTCGCTTGCAAAGGGCCTTCTTGCTAGCGTGACCGGATGGCGGGCGCAAGTTGCGGCGAGGTAGATCCGTGACGCTGTTCGGCCAGAACAGAAACGGGGCGGCCGTTCGCGCGTTTGGCGAGATCGGCCGATGGCCGGTCGGTTGAGATCAGCTCGGGTTTAGCATCCTGTTGCGGCCCCAAGACTGGATTCTCCTTGCCGCTTTTGCTAGCGAGATAGGATGAGCAACCGATTGCCGCCCGCCTGGGCAAAGCACCTCAAGACCCAACCCTCGACGAAGGCGGTATCGCTGAAGACCGCCCCTCCGAAAGCCCAGCCGAAGGCCGGCCCGCCCCGCAGTCAGGCTGACGACATGCTGTTGAGGCAGGCGCTCGAACTTCAGCAGGCCGAACGGCTGCCTGAGGCCGAGGAACTCTGCCTCCGGGTTCTGGCGCGAACGCCCGAACATCCGCTGGCGCTGTACATACTGGGGACGCTGGGGCTCGGGTTCGATGAAGAAAAGGCCTTGCGGTATTTCGCTCGCGCGGTGGGAGCGGAGCCTCGCAACCCCTATTACCACGTCGGCTTGGGGGAAGCCTATCTCAAGGTCAGCGAGTTTTCGCCAGCGATACGGCACATTCAGTATGCCTTGGACATCAAGCCGGATCTGGTGGAGGCGCTTTGCGCCCTCGGCAACGCCTACAATGCGTTTGACAAGGGAGAACTGGCGCTGCCGCTCTTTGAGAAGGCGCTCAAGATCAATCGAGATCATCCTTTGGCCCGGTTGGGGCTGCCCCGGGCACTCGCAAGCCTCGGTCGTATGGACGAAGCCGCAGTCTATCTGAGGGAGGCAATAGAACGGCGCATCGAGGTGCCGGCTGCCTACAATGCACTTGTACAGACTCGGAAATTCACGGAAGAGCCGCCGGAGCTTGCGGCAATCCTGGCAGAGCTTCGAGACCTGGGCCGCGATGGGTCGAAGGGAGCGCCAGCGCTCCATCACGCCGCCGGAAAGGTGCTCAACGACCTCCGTCGCTACAAGGAGGCGATGGATCATTTCAAAAAAGGAAATGCAGCCGGGGGCGATAAATTCGATCTGGAAACCTACCGTCGCTGGGTCGATGCCATGATCGAAATCTTCACACCGGAACTGGTGGCTTCAATGGCCTCCTATGGCAACCCCTCGGAGCTGCCTGTATTCGTTGTCGGCATGCCTCGCTCGGGCACGACGCTGACTGAGCAGATCTGTGCCAGCCATCCCGATGTTCATGGCGCCGGCGAACTCAGCAAGCTTAGACGAATAGCCAATGGGATCGGCCTCGTAGACCGCTCCAACGCGAACTTCGGCGAATCGATCGCGACGATCACTCCCGATCTGGCCAGGACTTTGGCGGAGGAGCACCTTGCTTATCTCCGCGAGCGGGCTCCTGATGCGCTTCGAATCGTCGACAAGATGCCTCACAACTTCCAGCTGATCGGCCTCATCTGCCTTCTCTTCCCCAGAGCGCGGATCATTCATTGTCGCCGCGATGCTATCGACAACTGCGTCTCGTGCTTCGTTCTGAATTTTACCGGAGCACACACGTACAGCGCTGATCTTCAGACGCTGGGGCTCTACTACCGAGAGTATGATCGCTTGATGCGGCATTGGAACAGCATTTTCCCGGGCCGCATCTTCGAAAACCGGTATGAGACATTGATTGAGAATCAGGAGGAGCAGTCGCGCCGCCTGATAGACTATCTCGGGCTGCCTTGGGACGACGCCTGCTTGCGCTTTTTCGACAGGGATGGCTCGGTAAATACCTACAGCAGGTGGCAGGTTCGCCAACCGATCTATAAGTCGTCTGTCAAGCGATGGAAGAATTACGAAAGTGAGATCCAATCGCTGATCGAGTCATTGGGTGACCTTGCTGAAGTTTAGGAAACATTTGTGGTTGGAGCAAAGCCACTAGTCTGGTCGATAAGGGCGGGGTGAACTCAATGCACTAGCTCAGGTCCCGGAATCCTGTGACTGGCCTAAAGGCGCCGCAGTTCTAATCTGGGCGCCCTCCGTCGAGCCGCTTCACACCCCGTTTGGTCCTGCCGGACATCCCCTCCCGCTGGGGAGATTGGATGTCGCGAATGTTTTCGCCAATCTTGAGCGTGAAAGAATAGGCCTCGAGTCAGAAGCTGCCAGTCTCCCCGCTTCGCGAGGGAGATGTCCGGCCGGACAAGAGGGGACTGTCCCTCCGGCAGCGCAAAAATATCCGATTCCGCAGCGGCACTCACAGATCACGGCGTGGTCCTCGGGTCTGCACGGTCACTTCGCTCGCGCTCTGCCCGAGGATGACGAGGCTGCGGACTGTTCCTCGCGCGACCTTGATAATCGTGTCATCTAATATGAAAAACCCTTAATACGAAAAAACCCGGCGGTCGCCCGCCGGGTTTCGATTTCGACGTAACGAAATCTATTAGAACGAGCGCTGGAAGCGGAGGATACCGCCAATGCTGTTCTTCTTGTCGGCGTTGGTCCAGTTGCCGTAGAGGCTGCCGTCGTTGAAGTGACCGTAGTGGTCATAGTCGACTTCGGCCGTGACGGTGAAGCCGGGAACGACGTCGTATGCCACGTTTGCCGCTACGCCATAGTTCTTGTCGTCGTCAGCCGACACCTGGAGGTTGAACGAGGTCTTCTCGTTGAACTTGTAGGTGCCACCGCCCCACACTGCCCAGTTGCCGCCCCACTGCTTGTAGAAGCCGCGACCGTGAGCGTCGACAAAGTTGGTGCCGTCATCGTTGAGCTTGCCGTCCGAACCGTAGCCACCCATGACGAACAGCGACAGGGCGCTGCCGACGTTCACGTCCAAGCGAACCTTGCCAGCGACTTCTTCGTAGTTGCTGTCGTAAGCAACAACGCCGGTGATGGCGCCCCAGCCCTGCGTGTACTTCACGCCGCCGACGACATGCGGAACGTAGCTGTCGATCGTGCCTTTGAGGCCCGAGCCTTCTTCGAGCGAGACCACGGCCGAGAAGCCATTGCCGGCATCGAAGTAGTACTGCACGACGTTGGTGTCGAAATCGCCGTAGGGAACGATCGTATCCTGAATGACGTTGCCGGCGTAGCCGATGAACGTGTTGAAGGCCGATTCGTCCTTACCGACGCGCAGACCGCCGAGCTGGATCCAGGCAAAGTTCAGCGAGACGTTCTTGTTGTGGGCCGGATTGCCGACGGCATTGACAACGCCATCGCTGGTGGTGGTGCCGTAGCCGTTGCTATTGCCGAAGTTGAAGCGGGTCTCGGTGTAGGTCTTCAAGGTGCCGAGTTCGGTTTCCTGGCCGGTCCAGGTCTTCAGCGTGAAGCGGGCGTTCTTTGCCCAGGTGCCCTGTTCCTTACCAGTCTGCGAGTCCTGAGTCTTCGCACCGTCGAACGAGCCGACGTCGCCTGCACCGATGTCGTAACGGACATAGCCGCCGATGCGCAGGCAGGTTTCGGTGCCGGGGATGTAGAAGTAGCCAGCGCCATAGACGTCGCAGATCTTGACGTATTCAGCGGGTTCCGGCTCGGCGACGACGACGGCGTCGGCGGCGCGCGCACCGGAAACTGCGATCAGGGCCGCAGCGGAGCCGAGAAGAAGGCTCTTGATGTTCATTTTCTGACCTCCAGTCAAAAGTTAAAAAACGGGTCTGGGTATTCTTTGTGAAGGACAGCGTTCCCTGCCCCATCCCCACTACCGAAAAAGATGCGCACCGCGCCGCTCCTTCGAAATCGACATTACCCATGAGGCGGCGGCGTTCAACAACGATCGTACCGGCGAAAGGGCTGTTCGGCTGCTATCCCCTGGCGTTGTTGCACAAATGACACGATTTGGCCTCACTCAGAAAGCTCTCGTTAACCATCCGCCCCTCCGCAACCCCTTGTTTGCGGGCGAATCCGACGATCGGCCGACGGAATCATGGCAAAGCCCCGAGTCGCTAGCCAGGAATTGCCGCAGAACCGCCGCATCGCGGAAAAGCTGGGGTCCGGTGCCTTGTTATTTTTCCATATAATGACGCGGGCTTGTTGATTGTGCCGGCGCTTTTCTTTATCCAGCGGCGCAACGGAGAGGTGGCCGAGTGGTCGAAGGCGCTCCCCTGCTAAGGGAGTAGAGGTCAAAAGCTTCTCGTGGGTTCGAATCCCATCCTCTCCGCCACTTTTGCCTGCCCCGGTGGTGACAAGCCAAAAATTACCTTACTAAAACAGATAGATAGATAGGATTGGCGCGACTTTGGCCGCGCGACTTCGCGCCAAAATGCGCTACAGACAACGCTGTTTTGTTCGATTCTGACTGGAGGTCAGAAAATGAACATCAAGAGCCTTCTTCTCGGCTCCGCTGCGGCCCTGATCGCAGTTTCCGGTGCGCGCGCCGCCGACGCCGTCGTCGTCGCCGAGCCGGAACCCGCTGAATACGTCAAGATCTGCGACGTCTACGGCGCTGGCTACTTCTACATCCCCGGCACCGAAACCTGCCTGCGCATCGGCGGCTATGTCCGTTATGACATCAGTGCCGGCGAAGAAGGCAGCTTCGATGGCGCCCGTACCTTTGACAATATGGATGGCACCGACCAGGACACCTGGCACAAGCAGGCCCGCTTCGCGCTGAAGACCTGGACCGGACAGGAAACCGAACTCGGCACGTTGAAGACCTACACTGAGACCCGCTTCAACTTCGGCAATGGTAGTGGCGGCGTCGCCAGCAACCTCAATGGCGGCGACAATACCGCCGTTTCGCTGAACTTCGCCTGGATCCAGCTCGGTGGGCTGCGTGTCGGTAAGGACGAATCGGCCTTCAATACGTTCATCGGCTACGCCGGCAACGTCATCCAGGATACGCTGGTTCCTTACGGTGATTTCGACACCAACGTGGTGCAGTACTACTTCGATGCCGGCAACGGCTTCTCGGCCGTGGTCTCACTCGAAGAAGGTTCGGGCGCAGTCGGCACGATCGACAGCTACGTTCCGCATGTCGTCGGCGGCGTGAAGTACACGCAGGGCTGGGGCGCCATCACCGGCGTCGTTTCCTATGACAGCAACTACGAAGAAGTGGCCGGCAAGGTTCGCTTGGACGTGAATGCCTCCGACGCTCTGTCGCTGTGGGTCATGGGCGGCTACGGCACGGACAATAACCTCAACGACGACGCCAACAATGTTGTCGACGCTTTCGGTCGTGGCTTCTACAAGCAGTGGGGCGGCAACTGGGCAGTGTGGGGCGGTGGCACCTACAAGCTCAACGAGAAGACCTCGCTCAACCTCCAAGTGTCGTATGACGAGTGGAAGGAATTCGGTCTCGCGGCGAACGTCGCTTACGACATCGTCCCGGGTCTCACGATCACGGCCGAAGTTGACTGGGCGCATGCAACCAAGTTCGGCCCGAGCTGGACTGGTATTCCCGCAGGCAAGAGCAATGCGATCGGCGGCATCCTCCGCTTCCAGCGCTCGTTCTAAGGGCTGGTTCCTTACAGGTGAAATCCAGCCCGGGCGCACAAACGCCCGGGCTGTTTTTGTTTCGTGACTGGGTCTGGGCAGACAGAAGGAAAAGGGGGAATCGGTAGCTGAATTGAATCTGCGATATGATTTCGTGGGATCCCCATCTGGCGGATGAAATCACAATCGCGTGATTCAAAGCTCTTGAAAGGACGCTTCCATGTGGGCTAGGTGTGACCTATCCACTCGGGGGTGTGGTTCATAATGACGAACGAAGCGATTCAAGAGGGTGAGCCCTCTGATCATTTTTCGATGTTTTCTTCTCAAAATTCGAAGATACGATACAGCTACAACAATATCAGAGAAGTAAAGTCGTACAGGGTCGGAGAGCTTTTTTTAGCATACCGGGACATATTGTGGGATGATGGGCGGCATAAATACAATGTCAGTTCTTTCATCGGCGAGATAGACGAGCTTCTCCTCGGGGAACGTTTCAGCGCCTTTGACCAGAGTACCCTGGACAATCTTATCGGCACCTTGCGCCAGCGCGGCAACAGCAACGCAACCATCAATCGAAAGATGGCTGCCCTCAGCAAACTGCTGCGCAAGGCTCACAAGATGGGGGATATCCACAGCCTGCCCGAGTTCCGCCGCCAGAAGGAGCGGGCGGGGCGGATTCGTTTCCTCGAGAGGGACGAAGAGGCCAGGCTGTTTGCCGCCATCAAGAGCCGCAGCGAGGATGCCTACAGGCTCTCGGTCTTCCTGGTCGATAGCGGATGCCGCCTCGGTGAGGCTCTGGGGCTGATCTGGAACGACATCCAGGAGCATCGCGTCAGTTTCTGGATCACCAAGTCCGGCCGCAGCCGCACCATTCCGATGACCGAACGGGTGAAGGAGGTCATCAAGCTGCCCGCCGCCGAAGGCCGCCGGCCCAAGGGCCCATTCACCAAGCTCAGCCAGGCTCAGTTTCGTGCCATCTGGAACGACGCGAAGGCCGAGGTCGGCCTTGGCGCCGACGACCAGGTGGTGCCGCATATCTTGCGCCACACCTGTGCCTCGCGCCTTGTACAGGGCGGCATCGACATCCGGCGTGTACAGATGTGGCTCGGCCACCAGACCCTGTCGATGACCATGCGCTACGCGCATCTGGCCACGAACGACCTCGACGGCTGCGTCATTGTGCTGGAAACACCTCGATGCAGCGGGTCCGACAGCGCGACGGGAAAACCCGATTCGTCTCCCTGCGCCGTGATGCAGGAAAGAAAGAGCAAGCCGGTCGCGGCAAAGGCCAAGGTGCGGAAAAGCGCGAAATCCCAATAGCATAAGATGTTCGGTGCGCCCCTCGACCTGAGCTTGGTTGAGGGGCGCATTCGTTTTCGGCGGTGGGCCGTGCCTGTTCTCAGCCCGCGGTCGTGCTGCGCTGCTCGGCATTGTCGAAGAACGTGGCGATCATGTCTGGCAAGTCGCCGGTGTCAAGGAACGGGACGTGCCCCTGGCCCTCGAGGGTGATCGTCTCCATCTGCGAATGGCGCTCTCGCATCTGCCTCAGCGTTTCCACGGACAATAATCTCGAGTTGGCGCCGCGGATGGTGAGCAGGGGAATAGCCTGCAACGCCTCGAATTGCGGCCACAGGGCCGGGAGCGGCTGTTTCAGGTCGAGATTGGCAACGGTGTCGACCAGCTTCGGGTCGAAATCGGGCAGCAGCCCTTCATCAGTCTCGCGGTAGAGCGCCCCTACCATCCGCCGCCAGTCGGCGTCTGTGAGCGCGGGAAAGTCTCCGCCGTGAACATTGCGCTGGGCATCTACCGCCTCGGTTGAGGTTTTCGGCTTTGGTTCACGTTCGAGATAGGACTGGATGTGGGCAAGGCCGGCTGGTTCGATTACAGGCCCGATGTCGTTGAAAACAATGGCTTTCAGCACGGTCGGCCGCAGCGCGCCGAGAACATGGATGATCAGTCCGCCGCGCGAGGTGCCGATGAAGGCGGCTGCCTCAATTCCCAATGCCGTCAACCCGGCAAGAATGTCGCCGGCTTCGACGCCGACATTATAGTGGCTGACATCGGGATCGTAGGCGGATTGTCCGCGCCCGCGATAGTCGAAGGCAACCACCTTGCGCGGAACCGTGGGCCGCGCCGAAAGATAGAGCGCCAATTCGTGAAAATCCCGGGCATTGCGGGTCAGGCCAGGTAGGCAGACCACCGGCCAATGGTCGGAATTTGCTTCACCATAGACGCGCGCATGAAGTTTTAGCCCATCCGGAGCGCTGTAGAAAAAATCGGAAAAGCCTTCAGTGCTCGACATCTGGACGCGATTCCTTCCCGCCACCGAATCTTCCCTGACTGCTACAGGTGAGAGCGGGGAGGGTCAAATAGGCGCTGGGTAGGGAAATACGGCCAAACGCCTCCGCTAGGGAGCAGGTCGGCCGCTTCGGAGAAATCGGCTCTCGAGCCGTCGGCTTGGCTCAGCCACGCCCGTTCACAAGATCCCCAACAATGTCGTATTTGCCGGAAATACGCATCTTGTAGACCTCGTAATTCTCCATCACGCGTTGCACATAACTTCTTGTTTCCGTGTAGGGAATTCGCTCGATCCAGTCGACGACGGCATCGATGTCCTTGCCGCGTGGGTCGCCGTATTTCGCCACCCATTGGCTTGCCCGGTTGGGGCCCGCATTGTAGCCGGCGAAGGTCAGCACATAGGAACCGTTGAAGCGGTCAAGCTGCTCGCCAAGAAAGGCCGAACCAAGCGTTGCGTTATAGCCGGCGTCGGTGGTCAGCTTTGTCTGCGAAAACTGCAATCCTGCCTTTTTCGCCAATTGTTTGGCGGTTGCCGGCATCAGCTGCAGCAGGCCGCGCGCGCCGGCACTTGAGACAGCGCCGATGTTGAACTCGCTCTCCTGGCGGGCGATGGCATAGGCCAGCGCCTTGCCGGAGCCGGAGATATTGGCCGAATCGGGAATGACGCCAAGCGGATGCGACAGCGCGCCGACATCGATGCCGCGCGCGCCTGCGATCTTGCCGACCTTCAGCGCCATGAAATGGTTGCCTTGCTTCTCGGCGAGAACAGCGAGCAGCGCCAGTTCGCCCGGGCTGGTCAACTGCCCGGCAAGATCGCGATAGAGCGTTTCGGCATAGCGGTCGTAGCCGGCTTCCTGCAGCCGCTTGATGGCGCTGACGGCTTCGCGGCCGGCAAAATTCCGCCGGTCGGCGGTATCAGGCTGCGGGTAGACAATGTTGAGCGCCTGTCGGCCGACGCGTTCGGCGGCAAGCTGGCCGTAAAATGTCGTGCCATAGGTCGCGGCGCGCCCAAAATAGTCCTTGGCGTTGCCGGGGCCGCCGACTTCGGCGGCACGGCCGAGCCAGTAGTAGGCGCGCGACAGGGTCATCGGCCCCTGGGCAAGGTCGGCGATGCGCACGAAATGCGTTGCAGCAAGTTTGGGGTCGTTCAGGCCACGCAACGCGTACCAGCCGGCGTGGAATTCGGCATCCGCCGCATTAGCGGCACTTTCAGCGGCATGCATGGCGACAATCCGGTACGCCGTCTTCATGTCGCCCTGGTCGACAAGTTCGCGCGACAACACCCGGCGCTCGACCCACCAGGCGTCCGGATCGACCAGCGCTTCGCGATCAGTCGGCGCCTGCATCACGACAGCGGCTGCGCCGGCGAAATTCTCCTGCTTGCGCAGATATTCGGCCTGCGCGAAGAAATAGCCGGCCGAACGCTGCGCCACCGGCACTGCCTTCAGCAGTTTGGCGGTGTTCTTGTCGCCTCTGTCAGCCGCCGCCCAGGCGTCCGCCAGCTGTTGGGCGCCGGCGAGGCTGGCGACGCGCAAGGCGGAATTCGCCCGGTCGGCATATAACATGCGCTCCATGCGAAAACGGTGGTCGGCCGCCGGGATCAGGCCGCCGAATTCCTTGATCAGCGCCGTTTCGTCCTTGGCTTCCAGGATCGCGGTGCGCCAGAACGGTGACAGCACCGAACGCGCCGCCTTGGCGTTGCCGGACGAGACATAGGCGCGGGCGAGAACCATCACGCCTTCGAATGTCGACGGCTGGCTGCCGTCGAATGCCCGAATGACGATGTCCGGGGCAGGGTTCTCACGATAAAGCGCGCGCTCGCTGTTCTTGCGCAAGGCAACGGTGCCCGGCCAGTTGGGCAATATCCTTGCCGCGGCCGCGATGTCGCCGCTCGGAACCTTGTCGCCACCGTACAGCGCAATCGCCCAGGCAAGGATGTGCTGGTCTAGCGAGTTGGCGGGAAGAGCATCACGCACGGTCCGGGCGCCGGGAATGTCGCCAGCCGCCAGCGCATCCAGCCCGCTCTTCAACTGGGCGACGCTGGGCGAGGCATCCGGTTGCGCCCGGGCCTGCAGCCCCGGCAGCGGGATCGCCGAGGTGACCTGCACATCGACGCTGCCGCCGATCGCCATGCCCGGCATCAGCGCGAGCGTGGCGCCAAGCAGCGCGAAAAGGTGAGACCGACTGGCCGGCATGATCCTATGTCTTTCCTTGTCCTGGCATTCTACCAGCAGCCGAGATGCCTCGAAGCCTAGACTTAGGTCGTGAAGAGCCCGTAAACACTGGGTTATCGAGGTCGCCCGAATTGCGCTTGCTGGCACCATGGCAATGCTTGCCGCGCAACAATGTCGAGACTATGGTGCGCCGCTTCGCTTTCGGCTAGAAGGCGCGCACGACAAAGCACCGATGCATGTCGCCCAAAAGTGGATACCGGTTTTGGGGAAACGACATGCATAAACAAAGAAGTCCCAAGGAGTTGGACGACATGCTGAGAGGCTCGCTTACCGCGCTCGTGACACCGTTCGAAAAGAGCGGGCGTTTCGACGAGAAAGCCTTTCGCGCGCTCGTCGAGTGGCAACTCGCCGAAGGCACGACAGGCCTGGTCCCGGTCGGCACCACCGGCGAGTCGCCGACACTGTCGCACGACGAGCATCGCCATGTCGTCAAGGTCTGCATCGAGGTGGCCAGGGGCCGCGCCCCGGTGGTCGCCGGCGCCGGTTCCAACAACACCGAGGAAGCGGTTGGGCTCGTGCAATATGCCGAAAAGGCAGGCGCCGATGCCGCCCTGGTCGTTACACCCTACTACAACAAGCCGACCCAGCGGGGCCTCTACGAGCACTTCGCTGCCGTCGCCAGGGCGACCAAGCTGCCGATCATAATCTACAACATCCCGCCGCGCTCGGTCATTGACATGACGCCGGAGACGATGGGCCGGCTGGCGCACGACTTCAAGAACATCGTCGGCGTCAAGGATGCCACCGGCAAGGTCGAACGGGTTTCCGAGCAGCGCGCGACCTGCGGCAGGGAGTTCATCCAGCTTTCGGGCGAGGACGCTTCCGCGCTCGGTTTCAACGCGCATGGCGGCGTCGGCTGCATTTCGGTGACGTCGAACGTCGCGCCGCGGCTCTGCGCCGAGTTCCAGGAAGCGACGCTTTCCGGCGACAGCGCCAAGGCGCTGGAACTGCAGGACCGTTTGCTGCCGCTGCACAAGGCGATCTTCATGGATCCTGGCGTTTCCGGCGCGAAATACGCGCTGTCGAAGCTGGGCAAGGTCGAGAACGTGCTGCGTTTGCCGCTGGTCACCGTCGAGCAGTCGACGGCCGAAAAGATCGATGCGGCCATGAAGCACGCCGGCTTGATAAACTAGGGATGAGGCGCCACCTCTCCACATCATGAATCAAGTCAGAAAAGCCGATCCCAACAACAAGACCGTTGCGGAAAACCGCAAGGCGCGGTTTTCCTATGAGATCCTGGACACGGTCGAGACCGGCCTGGTGCTGACCGGCACCGAGGTCAAGTCGCTGCGCCAGGGTCAGGCCAACATCCAGGACAGCTATGCCTCGGTCGAAGGCGGCGAGATCTGGTTGATCAACTCCTATCTGCCGGAATATCTGCAGGCCAACCGTTTCAATCATGAGCCGCGCCGCCGACGCAAACTGCTGCTCAAAAAACGCGAGATGGCGAAATTGTCGCAGAGCGTCGACCGCGAAGGCATGACGCTGGTGCCACTTAAGATCTATTTCAACGACCAGGGCCGCGCCAAGCTGCTGCTCGCCGTCGGGCGCGGCAAGAAGCTGCACGACAAGCGCGAAAGCGAGAAGCAGCGCGACTGGTCGCGTGAGAAGGGCAGGCTCCTGAAGGAGCGCGGATAGGCTGGGGCCATTCGTTTGAAGAGCCGGATTATCCTGTTGAGCTTGGCCAGCCTGGTTCTGGCATGTTTCGTCGCCGCGGGCGGATATCTCTATTTCAGGGCATTCTCGCCGGACCGCGGCAAATATCCGGTCAGGGGCATCGACGTCTCTCACCATCAGGGCCCAATTGACTGGCGGCGCGTTGCCGCCGACGATGTCGCTTTCGCCGTCATCAAGGCGACCGAAGGCGGTGATCATGTCGACGACGCCTTCGCCACCAATCTGCGTGAGGCCCGCGCCGCCGGTCTTGCCGTCGGCGCCTATCATTTCTTCACCTTCTGCCGGCCGGGCAGCGATCAGGCGCGCAATTTCATCTCGGTGGTGCCGCACGATCAGCCTTTGCTGCCGCCGGTTGTCGACATCGAGTTCGGCGGCAATTGCCCGCGGAGGCCGACGCCCGAGCAACTGAGTGCCGAACTGGCCGCGTTCCTCGCTCCAGTCGAGGCAGCGTTCGGCAAGCCGGCGATCGTCTATCTGACCGACGAGGCCGCGGATGCCTTTGCCGGGCGCATCGCTGCCCGGCCGCTGTGGCTTCGCTCATTGCTGTTGCAGCCAGTCCGCGACGACTGGGTCTACTGGCAGTACCACAACAGGGGACGTGTCGACGGCATCAACGGCGATGTCGATCTGAATGTGCTGCAGGGTGGCTCGGCGGTGTTGGCCGCGCTGGTTGCGCCGCCACGCTGATGAGCCCGCAGCCGCCAGACTCTATTTCTGCAGGAACGCCGCGATCTCGCTGAAAACACTGACGAACATTGCTTCGGTCAAGACACCGGTATTGGTATTGTAGCGCGAGCAATGGTAGCTCGAAAACAGGGTGATGCCGCCGGCCGGTTGCCGCCCGCCATGCTTGAACGGGTAGGCGGCGACACGCCCACCAAGCGCGCGCACGGTCGACTGGTGCGCGATCGATCCCAGCGCCAGAACCGCGCGCAGGTTTGGAAACCGGGCGATCGTCGGCACCAGGAAAGTCCGGCAGGTGGCGATCTCGGCGCCCGCCGGCTTGTTCTCCGGCGGCACGCAACGCACCGCATTGGTTATGGCCGCGCCGACAAGCTCAAGCCCGTCATCGGGCCTTGCCTTGAACGCGCCGCGCGCGAAACCATGCGAAATCAGCGTCGAGTAGAGCAGGTCACCGGCAAAGTCGCCGGTGAAGGGCCGTCCGGTGCGGTTGGCTCCGCGCAGGCCGGGCGCCAGCCCGACGATCAGCAACTGGACCGCGGCTTCACCTTCCGGCGGCAGGAAGGTCGGCACCGGTGCATTGAACCAGGATGGTTCGCGCTGCCGCCATTCCGCGATGAAATCGTGCAGCCTTCGACAAAGCGGGCAGTCGCGGCCGGGTTCGGGGGATGAGATGGCGGTCAAGGCGACCGGCCTCAGAAATCGTCCTCATCGACTTCGGCCGGCTCGGGCCGCCGCACCGGCCGCTCGGACGGATCGCGGCCGACCTCGTTCTTCAGCGTCGTCAGGTCGATGAAATGATCGGCCTGGCGGCGCAGATCATCGGAGATCATCGGCGGCTGCGAGGCCATGGTCGAGACGATCGATACCTTGCGGCCGCGCCGCTGGAGCGCCTCGACCAGCGTGCGGAAGTCGCCGTCGCCGGAAAAGATGACATAGTGGTCGACGACATCGGCGAGCTCCAGCGCGTCGACCGTCAGCTCGATGTCCATATTGCCCTTGATCTTGCGGCGGCCGGTCGAGTCGGTGAATTCCTTGGCCGGCTTGGTGACGACCTTGAAGCCGTTGTAGTCGAGCCAGTCAATCAAGGGACGGATCGAGGAGTATTCCTGATCCTCGACCAGCGCCGTGTAGTAATAGGCGCGCAGCAGATAACCGCGCTTCTGGAAACTCGACAGAAGCTTGCGATAGTCGATGTCGAAGCCAAGCGCGCGCGACGTGGCGTAGAGATTGGCGCCGTCGATGAACAGGGCGATTTTTTCACGGGGGTCGAACATGGAAAATAGTCCTTTTCGAAATAAGCGGCCGTCTAAACGAAATGCGATAGCGACTATCGGTCAGGCTCATAATAATCCGGCTGACCTTGACACCATCCGAGATAACGCCAGTTTCACGGCAATCCAAGGGCGCGTTGCCGCACTGCAAGCAATTGTGATCGAGACACTGAGCGCATGGATGCTGCCTGATTTTGCAAAAATCAGGTGTTTGAAGGAGGGATTGAGCGCCTGGTGGCCCCGCCATTGCCATGATGCTTGTATTTTGACGGCGTTCAGGTTAAGGACCGCGCCTGTTTTCCATCAAATCCATCGCATGAAAGGGGCAATCCATGGCCCGCGTAACCGTTGAAGATTGCATCGACAAGGTCGATAACCGCTTCGAGCTGGTGCTCCTTGCCGGCCACCGCGCCCGTCAGATCAGCCAGGGTGCGCCGATCACCGTGCCGCGTGACAACGACAAGAACCCGGTCGTCGCGCTGCGCGAGATCGCCGACGAGACGTTGTCGCCCGACGACCTCAAAGAAGATCTGATCCATTCGCTGCAGAAGCATGTCGAGGTCGACGAGCCCGAAGCTGATGGCGAGGCGATCGCCGACCAGACCGGCGGCGCTGTCGCGGCCACCAACGCCGACGACGCCGAGGAGAATGTCACTTTCGACCGGATGACCGAGGAAGATCTGCTGGCCGGCATCGAGGGTCTGGTTCCCCCGGAAAAGAGCGACGATTACTAAGAACGAACCACTGTTGCGAAGGTCGCTGGATTAATCGTCCGGCACTTCCGTATCGGCAGTTTCGTGGCTATCTATGACATGCGCCGTACGCCAGTGCGGCGCATGATTCATTTCACCGCTGTGAGATCCCGCCCATGATGCGTCAGTATGAGCTTGTCGAGCGCGTCCAGCGCTACAAGCCTGACGTCAACGAGGCGTTGCTTAACAAGGCCTATGTCTATGCCATGCAGAAGCATGGCCACCAGAAGCGCGCTTCCGGCGATCCCTATTTCTCGCATCCGCTCGAAGTCGCCGCGATCCTCACCGAAATGCACATGGACGAGGCAACGATCGCGGTCGCCCTGCTGCACGACACCATCGAGGACACCACCGCGACACGGGCCGAGATCGACGAGCTGTTCGGGCCGGAAATGGGCAAGCTGGTCGAGGGTCTGACCAAGCTGAAGAAGCTCGACCTCGTGTCGAAGAAGGCCGAGCAGGCGGAAAACCTGCGCAAGCTTCTGCTGGCGATCTCCGAAGACGTCCGCGTCCTTCTGGTCAAGCTCGCCGACCGCCTGCACAACATGCGCACCCTCGACCATATGCCGGAGGCCAAGCGCCTGCGTATCGCCGAGGAGACCATGGACATCTATGCGCCGCTGGCCGGGCGCATGGGCATGCAAGGCATGCGCGAGGAGCTGGAGGAGATAGCCTTCCGTTATATCAACCCGGAAGCCTATCGCGCCGTCACAGCACGGCTCGCCGAGATATTCGAGCGCAACAAGGACGTGCTGACCGAAATCGAGAAGGCGCTCTCCGGCCTCTTCGAGAAACATGCGATCAAAGCCAGCGTGAAGAGCCGGCAGAAGAAGCCGTGGTCGGTGTTCCGCAAGATGGAAGCCAAGGCGCTTTCCTTCGAGCAACTCTCCGACATCTTCGGCTTCCGCGTCGTCGTCGACACGCTCGAGGACTGCTACCGGGCGCTGGGCGCCATCCACACCACATGGTCGATGGTGCCGGGACGGTTCAAGGATTACATCTCGACGCCGAAGCAGAACGACTACCGCTCGATCCATACCACCATCGTCGGGCCGTCGCGCCAGCGCGTCGAGCTGCAGATCCGCACCCGCGAGATGAACAAGATCGCCGAATATGGCGTCGCCGCCCACTCGATCTACAAGGACACTGGCGGCAAGACCAACGGAACCGCGCATGCGATCTCGAAGGAGACCAACGCCTATGCCTGGCTGCGGCGCACCATCGAGCAGCTTGCCGAAGGCGACAATCCCGAGGATTTCCTCGAAAACACAAAGCTGGAACTGTTCCAGGACCAGGTGTTCTGCTTCACGCCGAAAGGCATGCTGATCGCCTTGCCACGTGGTGCGACGCCCATCGATTTTGCCTATGCGGTGCATACCGATGTCGGCGACACCTGCGTCGGCGCCAAGGTCAACGGCCGCATCATGCCGCTGATGACGGAACTGAAGAACGGCGACGAGGTCGAGATCATCCGCTCCAAGGCGCAGGTGCCGCCGGCTGCGTGGGAATCGGTCGTCGTCACCGGCAAGGCGCGCTCGGCCATCCGCCGCGCCACCAAGAACGCCATCCGCAAGCAGTATTCGGGCCTCGGCATTCGCATCCTGGAACGCGCCTTCGAGCGGGCTGGCAAGACCTTTACCAAGGAGAGTCTCAAGCAGGTGCTGCACCGGCTGGCGCGCAAGGACATCGAGGACGTGCTGGCCTCGGTCGGCCGTGGCGAGCTTGCCTCCACCGATGTCATGAAGGCGGTGTTCCCCGACTACAAGGACGAGCGCGTCACCACGGCCGCGCCCAAGCAGCGCGAGGAGGGCTGGTCGAAGATCCGCAATGCCGCCGGCATGCTGTTCCAGATTCCGGGCCGCGCCGCGCGCAAGGACAAGGACCAGCCCAAGGACGGCGCCGTGCCGATCCGCGGCGTGCGCGGTGACCTGCCGGTGCGTTTCGCGCCGGAAGGGGCCGTGCCTGGCGACCGCATCGTCGGCATCGTTCAGCCGGGCACCGGCATCACCATCTATCCGATACAGTCGCCGGCGCTGCAGGCCTTCGACGACCAGCCCGAACGCTGGATCGATGTGCGCTGGGACATTGACGAGCGCACCAAGGAGCGCTTTCCGGCGCGCGTATCGGTTACCGCCATCAATGCGCCTGGTTCGCTCGCCGATATCGCCCAGGTCGTTGCGTCGAACGACGCCAACATCCATACGCTGTCGATGGTGCGCACCGCGCCCGATTTCACCGAAATGCTGATCGATCTCGAAGTCTGGGATCTGAAGCACCTCAACCGGCTGCTGTCGCAGCTCAAGGACAATTCGAGTGTCAGTGATGCAAGGCGTGTGAATGGCTGACACGGCTGATCTATGTGGGGATAGGCGCAGATGAATACCGATGAAGTGCTGGGCATTTTCCGTGAGGCGGGTGCTGTTCTGGAAGGGCATTTCATTTTGACCTCGGGCCTGAGAAGCCCGGTCTTCCTGCAGAAGGCGCGGGTGTTCATGCATGCCGACAAGACCGAGCGGCTGTGCAAGGCGTTGGCCGAAAAGATCCGTGCGGCGGTGCCAGGCAAGATCGATTATGTCGTCGGTCCGGCGATCGGCGGGCTGATCCCGGCCTACGAAACCTCGCGCCATCTCGGCGTGCCGGCGATCTGGGTCGAGCGGGAAGGGGGCGAGTTCCGCTTGCGCCGCTTCGAGATCGCCGCCGGTGCGCGCGTCGTCATCGTCGAGGACATCGTCACCACCGGCCTGTCGATCCGCGAAACCATCGAGTGCCTGCGCGAACTGGGCGCCGAGGTGGTGGCCGCTGCCTGCATCATCGACCGTTCGGCCGGCAAGACCCATGTCGGCGTGCCGCTGATCGCACTTGCCGAATATGAGGTTCCAGCCTACCCGGCCGATCGCCTGCCGCCGGAGCTTGCCGCCATACCGGCAACCAAGCCCGGCAGCCGCAACATCTGACGAGGAGGCCGAAATGATCGCAGGCATCGATCATTTCGTGCTGACGGTCGCTTCGCTGGAAGTGACTTGCGCGTTTTATCAGCGTGTACTGGGCTTTGAACGCATCGATACGCCGGGCCGACCGACAGCGCTGGCCTTCGGCAATCAGAAGATCAATGTGCACGAGGTCGGCCGCATCTTCGAGCCGAAGGCGAAGTCGCCGACGCCCGGATCCGGTGATTTCTGCCTGATCACTGACCGGCCGCTGGGTGAGGTCCGTGCCCGTCTCGCGGCCAGCGGTGTGGTGGTCGAACTCGGTCCGGTCGAACGTGTTGGTGCGCGAGGGCTGATGATGTCGGTCTATTTCCGCGACCCGGACGGCAATCTGGTCGAGGTCAGCGAATACCAATCCTAACACCCAAGCATTCGTCTGCGACAATAAATCCAAGCGGCTTCTTAAATTCGCCGCGATTGTCCGGCGTTGGACGGGCGAACCTTACCAAAAATTATGGCCACGGGGCTGCTGTGCTGACGGCCTTCGGTTGTTGTTGGGGTTGCGCATGGCTATATCAAGGTTGCGATTGCCATTGGGTGATCGTCAAACGCAAGATGTGGCTGTCGCGCCCGGCTGAAGTTGCCGGTGCGGGAGCCGTGGAACGGAAACAGAGTGCTTTTTCGACGTCGCAAGCCTGATGGTCTTTTCGAACGGGTGCGTACCTATCTGTGGCCGCGCCGCTCTTTTTCGCGCTCGCTTCAGTATTTCTCCAAGCGCATCTTGCGGCTGAAGGCCACTCCGCATGCGGTGGCGGCCGGTGTCGCCGCCGGCGTCTTCGCTTCGTTCTTTCCTGTCGGTTTCCACTTTGCCATCGCCGCCGTTGTGTGCTGGGTGATCGCCGGCAACCTGGTGGCAGCGGCACTCGGCGCGGTGTTCTTCGGCAATCCGCTGACCTTCCCGTTGCTATGGGGCGCTTCCTGGGAGACCGGCAAGCTCATCCTGCACGATCGCCTGCCGGTGCACGGCCCGCCGGCGCATCTGGGCGAGATGCTGCACAAGCTTTCCTTCGCGCAATTGTGGAAGCCCGTGCTTGAGCCGATGCTGATTGGCGCGGTACCGCTCGGGTTGGTCTTCGGGCTCCTGTTCTATGGCATCACACGCTGGGGTATGAACGCTTTCCGCGAGCAGCGGCGCAAGCGCCTGGCCGAGCGGTCCGCCCGGCATGCGCAATCGTCTCATCCCGCCGAAAGCATCGGTACCACGGCACGATGATCATCGGCATCGGCAGCGACCTGATCGATATCAGACGCATCGAGAAGTCGCTTGAGCGCCACGGCCAGCGCTTCATCCAGAGAATCTACACTGAGGTCGAGCAGGCACGTTCGGAGGGGAGACGCGCCCGCGCGGCCTCTTACGCCAAGCGCTTCGCCGCCAAGGAGGCTTGCGCCAAGGCACTGGGCACCGGTCTCGCGCGGGGCGTGTTCTGGCGCGACATGGGTGTCATCAACCTGCCCAGCGGTGCGCCGACCATGGCGCTGACCGGCGGGGCCTTGGCGCGGCTGGACAAAATCCTGCCAAGCGGGTATCGGGCCGCAATCCACCTCACCATCACGGATGATTTCCCGCTCGCTCAAGCCTTTGTGATCATTGAGGCGTTGCCCGTCGAAGAAGCGCCACATTGATTGCATCTGACGACCGGCATTGACGTTGCCCAGCGCGCGCCGAGACTCTATACCATCCAACGCACAATCGAGGACGACATGAGCGTGGCTGAAAAATCCGAGAAGAAATCCGGCGGGCTTGGCGAAACCGTCAGCGTCATCGTCCAGGCGCTTTTGCTCGCCCTGGTCATCCGCACGCTGCTGTTCCAACCCTTTTCGATTCCGTCTGGATCGATGCGGCCGACGCTTCTGGAAGGCGACTATCTGTTCGTCACCAAGTGGTCCTACGGCTATTCGCGTTATTCGCTGCCTTTCGGCCCCGACATTTTCTCGGGCCGCATCTGGGGTTCCGCGCCGAAGCGCGGCGACGTGGTGGTGTTCAAATTCCCACCGGACCCTTCCGTTGATTACATCAAGCGCGTGATCGGCCTGCCCGGCGACAAGATCCAGATGAAGGACGGCCAGCTGTTCATCAACGGGGTCGGCGTGCCGCGCGTGAAGGCCGGCCAGATCGACAATCCCGACATCACCGAGACGGATCGTCCCATCGACGTCTATCGCGAGACGCTGCCGAACGGTGTCAGCTACGACACGCTTGATTTGTCACCGGATTCGATCGGCGACAATACCCGCGAATTCGACGTGCCGCCCGGCCATTATTTCATGATGGGCGACAACAGGGACAATTCCAGTGATAGCCGGTTCACCGTCGGCTACGTTCCCGCGGAGAATCTGGTTGGCCGCGCCAATCTGATTTTCTTCTCGATCGCCGGCAAGGCAAGCCCGCTTGAAATCTGGAAATGGCCGTCCTTGATGCGCGCTTCGCGCCTGTTCCATTTTGTAAATTAGGGATGGCAGCGGCAAAACGGCTTACCGCCGACGCGCTCGCCGAAGCGCTTGTGGAACGCACGGGCCACGCCTTTGCCGACCGCAAGCGCCTGCAGCGTGCATTGACCCATGCCAGTGCGCGCGGCGCCAATGCCGGCACCGACTATGAGCGCTTCGAGTTTCTTGGCGACCGGGTTCTCGGCCTGGTGGTCGCCGACATGCTGCTGGCCGCATTTCCGGATGCTGCGGAAGGTGAACTGTCGCTGCGGCTCAATGCGCTGGTCAACGCCGAGGCGCTCGCGGAAATCGCCGAGGATATCGGCCTGCCGGATCTGATCCGCGCCGGATCGGACATGCGCGGGCTCGAGGGCCGCAAGCGTGTCAATTTGCGCGCCGACGCGTTGGAATCGCTGATCGCGGTGCTTTATCTCGATGGCGGGCTGGAGGCGGCGCGCGCTTTCATCCATAAATACTGGCAGCCGCGCTCGCAGGCTTCGGGCGCCGCACGCCGCGATGCCAAGACCGAATTGCAGGAATGGGCGCACCAGGCGGCAAGTGCTGTCCCCGCCTACAGCATCGACAGCCGTGAGGGGCCGGATCACGATCCGCTCTTCACGATCAGCGTCCGGGTTGGTGCATTTCAGCCCGCGAGCGGCAGCGGTCGTTCAAAGCGCGAGGCCGAGCAGGCCGCCGCGGCAGCAATGCTCGTTCGCGAAGGCGTCTGGAACAACGTATCGGACGCGCGGCGCGTTAATGAAGGGAGCGCGGCATGACCGCCACCGAAGAGACCTCTGCGGCACCAGAAGCCGCCGCCACGCACTCCGGCTTCGTCGCACTCATCGGCGCGCCCAATGCGGGCAAATCGACCCTGGTCAACCAGCTTGTCGGCGCCAAGGTGTCGATCGTTACCCACAAGGTGCAGACGACGCGCGCCATCGTGCGCGGCATCGCCACGCATGACAATGCACAGATCGTCTTTGTCGACACGCCTGGCATCTTCAAGCCCAAGCGGCGGCTTGATACGGCGATGGTGACCACCGCCTGGGGCGGCGCCAAGGATGCCGATATCGTGTTGCTGCTGATCGACGCCGAGCGCGGCATCAGGGGCGACGCCGACGCCATCCTCGAAAGGCTGAAGGACGTTCGCCAGCCGATGGTGCTGATCCTCAACAAGGTCGATCGGGTCAAGCATGAGACGCTTCTGGCCTTGTCCGCGGCAGCGAACGAAAGGGTGCCGTTCAAGCGCACCTTCATGGTCTCCGCGCTGACCGGTTCCGGTTGCAAGGACCTGCTCGACTATCTCGCCGAAACGCTGCCTGCCGGCCCCTGGTACTATCCGGAGGACCAGATCTCGGACCTGCCGATGCGCCAGCTGGCTGCCGAGATCACCCGCGAAAAGCTCTATCTGCGGCTGCATCAGGAATTGCCCTATTCCTCGCATATCGAGACCGAGAAATGGGAAGAGAAGAAGGACGGCTCGGTGCGCATCGACCAGACCATCTACGTCGAGCGCGACAGCCAGAAGAAGATCGTCCTCGGCCACAAGGGCGAGACCATCCGCGCCATTGGCCAGGCAGCGCGTATGGAGATAGCAGGCATCCTCGAACAGAAAGTGCACCTGTTCCTGTTCGTGAAGGTGCGCGAGAACTGGGGCGACGATCCCGAGCGCTACCGCGAGATGGGTCTCGAATTCCCGCATTAATATCCAATGACAGCCATGGCGACGCCGTCTGATTCGTCAGCGATCGATATCTATGCGGCAGGCGGCTTGCGTCATGTGCTGCCAGCGCTGGTTCAGCGTTTTTAGAGGCGACGGGCGTTGCGGTCGAAAGCCGCCACGGCCCAGCCGTATCGAACAGGGCGACCGACCTGACCTGTTCTTGCCCGCCAATTTCGCCCATCTGGCACGCCTTGCCGAGCTTGGTCTGTCCGGCTCGCCGGTAGTTTTTGCGCGCAACACGATGGCGGCGGCAGTTCGCCGCGCTGCCAATGTCACGACGGGCACTTTCGTCGACCAACTGCTCGATCCCGCCATCAGGATCGGCACCTCGACGCCGCTCAAGCCTCGCTGATCGCTACGCTCTGCTTTCCGCTTCGCGAGGGCATCCGGGTGAATGTGCCGGCGGCTTCCAACGATTCAATGACATGGTAAGGCTATATCCAGATTTTTTTAGACGACTCAGCATGCATCACTGAAATGCAAAGAATAAGTACGATAAATATGAATTTAGCCGTGAAATTAAACGAGATTATTACACAAATATGACGTTGTGCCATTTGTACAAGTCGGAAAATCAAATGGATTGAATTAGTGTTATTTGTGCAACACGGATTTAATCTGTGGCGAGAATCCGGCGGATTTACGGAATTGTCATTGAAGGCGGACGATCGATGGGTATGTTCGCCGCGAAAAGGGGGAGCGGTGCGAGCCTTTTTCGTTGTGGGGGTGAGGCGGGAAAACAGTGCCGCCAGCCACAAATCCGAAGCCAATTTAAAACTATGACTGGAGAGGTCAGAAAATGAACATCAAGAGCCTCCTTCTCGGCTCAGCCGCGGCACTGATCGCGGTGTCCGGCGCGCGCGCCGCCGACGCTGTCGTCGTCGCCGAACCGGAGCCGGCCGAATACGTCAAGATCTGCGACGTCTACGGCGCCGGCTACTTCTACATTCCCGGCACCGAGACCTGCCTGCGCATCGGCGGCTATGTCCGTTATGACATCGGCGTCGGCGATGCCGGCTCGCTCGATGGTGTCAACCATGTCCCTGATCATCAGGATGGTGGCACGCATTCGACCTACTACAAGAACACCCGCTTCACGCTGAAGACCTGGACCGGTCAGGAAACCGAACTCGGTACCCTCAAGACCTACACCGAGACCCGCTTCAACTACGGCAACAGCAGCGGCGACTATCTCGATCAAGGCGACTCCAATTCCAGTAGGGATGACTGGCAAGGCCGTAACAAGTCTCTCTCGCTGCGTTACGCCTGGATTCAGCTCGGCGGCCTGCGAGTCGGCAAGGACGATACGGCTTTCGATACATTCATCGGCTATGCCGGCAACGTCATCCAGGATACGCTGGTTCCGTATGGCGGGCAGGAGAGCAACGTCGTTCAGTACTACTTCGATGCGGGCAACGGCCTCTCGGCGTTGGTCTCTCTCGAAGAAGGCGCCGGCAAGGTCGGCACCATCGACAGCTATGTTCCGCATGTCGTCGGCGGCTTGAAATACAAGGGCGACTGGGGTGCGATCACCGGCGTCGTCGCCTATGACAGCAACTATGAAGAAGTCGCCGGCAAGGTCCGTTTGGACGTGAATGTCAGCAAGGAATTTTCGCTGTTCATCATGGGCGGTTACGGTTCGGACAACAACCTCAACGATCCGACCAACGCCATCAATGCCAAAGGTCGCGGCTTCTACAAGCAGTGGGGCGGCAACTGGGCAGTCTGGGGCGGCGGTACCTACAAGTTCAACGCCAAGACTGCGTTCAATGCCCAGGTCTCCTATGACGACTGGAAGAACCTCGGCATCGCCGCCAACGTTGCCTACACCGTTGTGCCCGGCTTTACGGTCACGGCTGAAGTCGATTACCTCAATGCTGGAAAGTTCGGCGACGCCGACTTCAACAACTGGACCAAGGCCAACAAGAAGAGCAGCGTCGGCGGCATCCTCCGCTTCCAGCGCTCGTTCTAACGATCGACTGACCTTACCAGGCCGCCCGCAGCGATATGCTGCGGGCGGTTTTTTTTATGCACTGTCCCGGCGCCGGTCTGTCAGGTGCCAAAACCCATACCTTGATTTCGCCATCCAACCGGTGAAATGCTCCAGGCATGGAATGGCGCGACGAGGGAATCATTCTCGGCACCCGCAAGCATGGCGAAACCAGCGCCATACTCGAGGTGATGACACGCGCGCATGGCCGCCATCTCGGCCTTGTCCGTGGCGGTCGCTCGCGCAAGCAGCAGCCCGTTCTCCAGCCAGGCAATCGCGTCGACCTGTTGTGGCGGGCGCGGCTCGACGAACATCTTGGCACGTTCCAGGCCGAGGCGATCGAGATGAACGCCGCCCGGCTGATGGACAGCGCCGTTGCCGTCTACGGGTTGCAGACCATGGCCCAGCATCTGCGCCTGTTGCCCGAGCGTGACGCCCATGGCGGCCTCTACGAGGCGCTCACCGTGATGATTGTCCATCTCGGCGATGCCGACGCCGCCGGCGAACTGGTGGCGCGCTTCGAGCTTCTGATCCTCGATGAACTCGGCTTCGGCCTCGATCTCAGCCAGTGTGCCGCCACCGGTACGCGGCAGGACCTTGCCTATGTCTCGCCGAAATCGGGCCGCGCGGTATCGCGCGAAGCCGGCGCGCCATGGCGTGACAAGATGCTGGCGCTGCCGGCCTTCCTGCAGCGCGGCTCCGGCCTGCGGGCGGATCCGGCGGCGGTGGAAGACGCCTTCCGGCTGACCGGCTTCTTCTTCACGCGCCACGTCTATGAGCCACGCGGCATCGAGCCGCCCGACGCCCGCTCCGGCTTCCTTGCCGCGCTGCGCAAGCACCATGCGCGCGGCAGGACCTTGGCCGAAGACAACGCGGCCAGAGAAATCATCACATGAGAGAAGTAGAACCTTATCCGGGCCGGGTCTCGCCGCTTGGCCTCGGCGCGACGCCAATCTGGCGGCACGGTGAGTTTTCTGGCCGTCTGGCCGCCGCATTTGAATGTCAGTGAGACTGGAACGTCAGTGAAAACGGGCCTGGTTTGGGGGAACCGCCATGTTTGAAAGCCTGATCGGCCTTGTCGCCATCATCGCGTTGTTCGTCATCATTTCGCGCCAGCAGAGCCGCATTGGCCTGATCGAGCGCGAGCTTGGCGCGTTACGCAGCCTGGTCCTTTCCGGCGCCGTGCCGCCCGTGGCCAAGCCGTCTGAACAATCAGTGATCGACAGCAGGCCGGCCGACGCGACCACAGCAGTCGCGGCAGCGGTCGAAATCGCCTCGCCAGCGGTGAGCGAGCCGGTTGCCGCACAGGCGCCGGCTCTAGAATCGGAAGCTCCATTCGGCGAGGCCGTGCCGGGGCCGTGGGCCGCAGGCGAGCCCAAGGCAGCCGAACCTGCCGAGCCAGCTGCGGCGAAGGCGACCGGCAAACCGGACATCGAAACCGCGCTTGGCACCCGCTGGGCGGTCTGGGTCGGCGGAATCGCGCTGGCGTTGGGTGGCCTGTTTCTGATCCGCTACACGATCGAAGCCGGCATTTTCGGCCCCGGCGTGCGGCTGACCATGGCCGCGGTTCTCGGACTGGTGCTGGTCGCCGGCGGCGAGTTCATTCGCCGCACCGGCTTCCAGGTGCCGGTGCAAGGTGCCGCCGGCGCCTATATTCCGGCGATCCTGACGGCGGCTGGCGCTTTCATCCTGTTCGGCACCGTCTATGCCGCGCACGGCATTTACGGCTTCATCGGCCCGGCGCTTGCCTTCACCCTGCTTGGCGCCATCGGCGTGGCGACGATCGCGGCGGCCCTTGTCCACGGCCAGGCGCTGGCCGGCATCGGCCTCATCGGCGCCATGGTGACACCGATGCTGGTCGCCTCGCAGGCGCCCAATCCCTGGGCGCTGTTCGGCTATCTCTCGATCGTGCTTGTTGCTACGGGCGTCATCGCCCGCATGCGCGACTGGAAATTGTTGATGGCGGCGGCCTTTGTCGGCACCGGTGTCTGGACCATCCTCTACATGACGGATGCGCCAGGCGCGAACCTCTCCGCCATCCTGTTCATTGATGCCGTCACGCTGGCCGTGCTCGCTCTTGTCTGGCTCGGCCGCCGTGACGACGAAACCGGACCAGCCAGGGCCTTCGACTGGCCGTCCATCGCGCCTGGCCTGTTCGTCGCATTCTCGGCGCTGGGCCTGTCGGTCGACCCGGCCTTTGCCGCCGCCGGCGATGCCTTGCCGGGCGCCGTGATCCTGGCCGCAATGGTGGCTGTTGCGCTCTATCGCCCATTGGCGCTGCCGCTGCTTTACGCGGCCGGACTGGTGACAGTGCTGATCTATCTCGGCATCATCCCACCAACGTCCGTGGCATCGGGTTTTTCCAGTGATGCTCTGGGTGTCGACGGCCAGCCGGTGGTGGTGTCCGATGCCTTGACGTTGCGCATCGGCATTGCGCTCAGCCTGATTTTCATCGGCGCCGGCTTCTGGGCCGCGCGCCGCTTCGCTACCTCGGTACAGATCCGCGCCGCCTCATGGGGGGCGTGGGGCGTCATCGTGCCACTGGTCATTCTGCTCGCGCTCTGGTTCACCTTCGGCAACCTCGACCGTGATCTTGTCTACGGAGCGGTCGCGGCATTGCTGGTCGTGATTTTTGCCGCCGGCGCCGAGTGGATCGCGCGCGGCGAAGAGCCGCCGCTCAAGGGCGGCGCAGCGGTGTCGTTTGCCTTGGGCGGTGCTGCGATAGCCGGTCTCTTGATGCTGCACATGGCTTTCGATTCCGGCTGGACCACCATCCTGCTGGGTGTCGCTGCCGTCGTGCCGGCGCTGGCCACGCGCTGGCGCTCCTATCCGGCGCTCGGCTGGATTTCGGTCGGTGCGGTGATCTCGGTGGTTGGCCGCGTCGCCTTCGACCCGACCATCGTCGGCGCTGAATTCCTCTCCATGACACCGGTCTTCAACTGGCTGCTGCCGGGCTACGGCATACCGGCGCTCGCCTTCGGCTTCGCCGCCTGGCAACTCGCCCGCACCACCAATGGCCGGCCGCGCCTCGCCATGGAAGCGGGGGCGGCACTGTTTGCGCTGCTCACCCTTGCCATGCTGGTGCGCCATGCCATGCATGGCGGCGTCATCGACACGGGTGCCATGACGCTCGCCGAGCAGGCGATCTACACGCTGATCGCCATCGGCGCCGGCGCCATCCTGGTCGCCATCGACATGCGTTCGCCAAGCTCGGTGCTGCGCCATGGTTCGATGGCCGCCGGCGTGGTCTCGGCCGCCTTCATCGTCATCCGGCATTTCGTGGTGCTGAATCCGCTGTTCACCGACGAATCGACAGGCCGGATCCCGGTGTTCAACCTGTTGTTCCTCGCCTATCTCCTGCCGGCGGTCGCCGCCGGGGGACTGGCGCTCTACGCCAGGGACAAGCGGCCGAAATGGTATGCGCAGATGCTGGCCGTGGTGGCGGCCGTGCTTGCCCTGGCCTATGCCACGCTGTCGGTCAGGCGGCTGTTCAAGGGTGAGTTCATCGGCCTGTGGAGCGGCCTCGGCCAGTTGGAGACCTACACCTATTCGGCGCTTTGGCTGGTCATAGGCGTGGCTCTGCTCACCGCCGGCGTCTGGTTGAAGTCGCAGGTGCTGCGCATCGCCTCGGCGGCGCTCATCTCGATCGCCGTGCTGAAAGTGTTCATCTTCGACATGTCGGAATTGGAAGGCGTGCTGAGGGCGCTGTCCTTCATTGGTCTCGGCGCGGTGCTGATCGGCATTGGCCTGTTTTATCAGCGGCTGCTGACGCGGGCGGCGAAGGAAAACGGATAAAGGCAAGCAAGAACAATAAAATTTCAGTCCGGCCGGGAATAAATCGGCCAATGGGCTCGTTATCTGATTGCTTGGGTGACCGGAGCGGCGGACCGCTTCGCGCTGGCCGCTTGCGCCGCGCCGGGAAGGCGCGTTCAATTGGGTTTAACAAAGGCGACCTCAGAACCAGCGGTCATGGACGAAAAGAAGGCAGCGATCCTTGGCGAAATACCGCGTCTGCGCCGCTATGCGCGCTCGCTTTTGCGCGACCGCGATTCTGCCGACGACCTCGTCCAGGATTGCCTCGAACGGGCGCTTGTGCGGCTTGACAACTGGCAGACGGGAGAAAGCCCCAGGAGGTGGCTGTTTACGATCATGCATCATTTGTTCATCGACCAGATGCGAAAGGTGAACCGTCGCGGTGAAGCGGCGATGCTGCCGCTGGAGGCTGGCGAGGCAGTTGCCCAGCCGGCCGAGCAGATGGAGAGCATCGCCTCGCGCGAGATCATCGACGCATTGCAGGCGATCAGCCCCGACCGCCGGGCGGCTCTCGTCATGGTCGCCATCGAAGGTTTTTCCTACGCCGAAGCCGCCAATATTCTCGGCGTGCCCGCGGGCACGCTGATGTCGCGCATTGCGCGCGGGCGTGAGGAACTGCGCGGGCTGCTGGACGACACGGCACGCCGCCGCGCAATAAGGATCGTCGAGAAATGATCCGTCGCGATTTTTCCGAACGTGACATCCACATGGCGCTCGACGGCGAGCTGCCAGCCGATGAGCGCACCGCTTACGATGCCTGGCTCGACGCCAATCCCGAAATGAAGGCCAGGAGCACGCGCTTCACCGCCGACCGGGCGGCATTGCAGGCCGCCTTCGCCAGCGTGCTGGACGAGACCGTCCCAGTGCGGTTGCGCAAGGTCGTGCTTGGCGAGACGCCGGTCAAGGCTGCGGCACCGCGCTCGCGCTGGTGGCTTTCTGCCGCTGCGGCCGTGCTGCTGGCCGCCGGCGGGCTCAGTGGCTATCTTGCCGGCATCGGCGGCATCGGACAGGAGGACCCGGCGGAGGATCGGCTCGCCGAACAGGCGATTGCCGCCCATGTCATTTATGCCGCCGAAAAGCGCCATGCGGTGGAAGTGCCGGCCAGCGACAAGGATCATCTGCAGACCTGGCTGTCCAACCGGGTTGGGTTGAAGCTGGTCGCGCCGGATCTGACCGCGAACGGTTTTCAACTGGTCGGCGGCCGGTTGCTGCCGGCCGGCGAGAGCAAGGCCGCGATGCTGCTCTACGAGGACGACAAAGGCGAGCGCATATCGCTCTTCGTTACCACGGAATCGACCGAGAATGCCAAGGGCACCTACATGGCGGCGCAGGACGGCCCGCAGGCCGTCTACTGGCTGGACAAGGGCTATGGCTGCGCCGTCGTCGGCTCGCTGCCGCACGAGCAATTGACGGTCGTGGCCAAGAGCGCCTATGGCCAGCTTTTGGCAGGTCTCGCGAGCTGAGTTGGCTGCGATTTTCCGCAGCCGGCAGCCCTCAAAACGGCAATCCCGTTCAAAGCCCGCGCGCTTCCTTACCGCCACGGAACCTGTCACAATTCGGCCCTAATCAAGGTGCGATAGCGCTTGATGAATACCGGCGCTTCGGCCGGTGTTTACGACGTCTTTGGCCGGGGCCGTTTCGGCAACGAAATCGGGATTTCTTAAGCCGCATGCCTGCCGAGATCCGCACGGCCCGCGCGTCTGACGTCGATGATCTCGCCGCCATCGAGAAAGCTGTTTTCTCGAGCGATCGCATTTCCCGCCGCTCCTTCCGCCTGTTCATCGAGCGCGAGACCGCCGAGACGCTGGTCGCCGAAGTCGATGGACGCGTTGCCGGCTATGCGATCGTGCTGTTTCGCAAGGGCAGCGGTGTGGCACGGCTCTATTCCATCGCCACCGGCCCCTTCTTCGGCGGGCTCGGTGTCGGCCGCCAGTTGCTCGGGGCCGCGGAAGACGCCGCCTTCGAACATGGCCGCATGATGTTGCGTCTGGAGGTGCGCGAGGACAACAGCCGTGCCATCCGCATCTACGAGCAGGGCGGCTATCGCAAGATCGGCCGTGAACCTGGCTATTACGAGGACGGCCAGACGGCGCTTCGCTATGAAAAGACCTTGCGCGGCGATGTTCCGATAGCCACCAAGGTGCCGTTCTACCAGCAGACCTGCGAATTCACCTGCGGCCCATGCTGCCTGATGATGGCCATGGCCAATTTCGACCGCGACTTCGTGCCGGATCCGGTCATGGAAATCCGCCTGTGGCGCGAGGCAACCACCGTGTTCATGATGTCGGGACCTGGTGGTTGCGAGCCGTTCGGCCTCGCTGTCTCGGGTTATGAAAGCGGGCTCGCGGCGGAGATCTACGTTTCGTTCTACGGCGCGCTGTTCCTGCAATCGGTGCGCAGCGAGGACAAGCGCCGGGTGATGGAACTTGCCCAGGTCGACTTTCGCCGTCGCGCGGAACAATACGGCATCCCGGTGAATTACCGTCCGTTCACCATCGACGACATTCGTGATGCGATCGCTGGGGGAAAACTGGTGCTGGTGCTGATCAGCGGCTTCCTTATGTTCGGCAAGAAGGTGCCACACTGGGTGCTGGCCATCGGCGACGACGGCGACCATATCTTGATCCACGATCCCTGGGTCGAGGACGAAAGGCAAGAAACCATCCTTGATGCCGCCAACATTCCGGTGCCCTACGGCATCTTCATGAACATGGCGCAGTTCGGCCGCGACGGGCTGCGTGCGGCCATAACTCTGGGGAAGCGCGACAGACAATGACCTGGGTCATCCTTACCGGCCGGCAAAGCGACCTCGACCAGGTGGCAACACCGCACAAGATCATCACCAACCGTGACTATCTCGCGCATCCGTCGCTGTTTCGCGGCCAGCGGCCGAAGGTCATCAACCTGTCAAACAATTACGCCTATCAGAGCCGCGGCTACTATGCCTCGTTGCTGGCGGGCTCGCGCGGCCACAAGGTCATTCCGACCGTCGAGACGATGATCGACCTGTCGGAACGCAAGCTCTACGAGCATGCATTGCCGGAACTGGAGCTGGCGCTCAACAAATGCCGCAAGGATCTCGGCGGCGCCTTTCCGCAAAAAGTCTGCATCTTCTTCGGCATCGGCCCGTCCAAGGTCTGGGACCGTTTCTCCAAGCTTTTGTTCGACTGGTTCCGGGCGCCGGCGCTCGAAGTCCACATCAAGGACAGCGCTGAATGGGCCTCGATCCGCAAGATCGGCTTCCACCCTCTGGCGCGGATGACCGAGGACGAAGAAAAAAGCTTCATCCAGTGCCTGGAGACCTACACCAACCGCGAGTGGCGCGACACCAAGGGCCGCACGCCGGCGCGCTACACCTTCGCCACGCTGGTCGATCCGCATGAGGAATTGCCGCCGTCGGAGATCTCGTCGCTGCGCTATTGGGCCAAGATCGCCGAAAAGATGGGGGTCGAGATCGAGCCGATCACCAAGAAGGACCTGGCCAAGCTCGCCAATTACGACGCGCTGTTCATCCGCGAGACCACGTCGATCTCCAACCACACCTATCGTTTCGCCCGCCGCGCCCAGCAGGAAGGCATGCCGGTCATCGACGACCCCCTGTCGATGATCCGCTGCACCAACAAGGTCTATCTCAACGAGTTGATGGCCTACAACAAGGTGCCGGTGCCGCCGACGGTGATGATTGCCGGCACGTCGGATCTCGAGGTAGCAGCGCAGACGCTCGGCTTTCCGCTGGTGCTGAAAATCCCGGATTCGTCGTTCTCACGTGGCGTCAAGAAATGCGCCAACTTCGAGGAACTTAAGACACTCGCCACCGAATGGCTGGAGGATTCCGATCTCCTGATCGCGCAGAAATTCATTCCGACCGAATATGACTGGCGCGTCGGGGTGCTCGGCGGCCAGCCGCTGTTTGCCGTCCACTATCTGATGGCCAAGAAGCACTGGCAGATCGTCAATCACAAGGCCAACGGCAAGCCCGACCAGGGCGGCATCAAGACCTTCACGCTGAAGGAAACGCCGGCGCATGTCGTCGAGACTGCGGTGAAGGCGGCGCGCTGCATCGGCGATGGCCTATACGGCGTCGACCTCAAGGAGACCAAGGACGGCGTTTTCGTCATCGAGGTCAACGACAATCCGAACCTCGATCATGGCTGGGAGGATTCCGGCGAAAAGGACGAGGTCTGGGTGCGGCTGACGCAGTGGTTCCTGGAGCGGCTGGACCGGCCGGGGCGGTAACAGTTTCAACCGAGGGGGAAACATGCAGTTCATCGTGATCGAGGATTTCACCGGCTGCGATCGCAAGGATATCTATCGCCGCTTTCGCGATCGGGGTCGCCTGAAGCCGGACGAGCTTGTCGTGCACCACAGCTGGATCGCGGCGGATATGAGCCGCTGCTTCATGCTGGTGGAGGCCGATGACGTCACGCTGCTGCAGCGCTGGGTCATCGAATGGGCGGATCTGGTGGAATTCGAGATCGTCCCCGTGGCGACGAGCAAGGACATGGTGGGAGCATTGAGCGGGCACCTCTGACCATCTCGCCGCTCGTCGGATCAACGGAGCGCTGGCGAGCCCACTGCGCGCCGGCATTCGTTGATCAGCCAATCACGGAAGGCCGCGACGACGTCGCGCCTCGCGCTCCGCTCCGGGATCGTCAGGCAATAAGGCTGGCGCAGCTCCAGCGCCCGGGCGAGGGGCCGGACCAGCCTGCCGTCCTCCATCGCCTCGGCACAATAGACGCCTTGCGCCAACGCTACGCCCAACCCTGAAATGGCAAGGTCGAGTGCTGCCCGCGATGAGTTGGCCGAGAGGCCCTGCTGCACTGCCCGGCCCGGCTCGATGCCTGCCGCCTCGAACCAGTTGCGCCAGGACGGAAACGATGCACCGGTCGGTCCCCAGTCGGTATGGATGAGCGGCAGGCTGCCGAGGCTGTCGGGTTCGGTCGCATGGGTGAGCCTGGGCGCGCAGACGGGATAGACGGCGTCACGGACAATGTCCTCGGTCGGGTGTTCGCGATAATGCGGGCCGTAGGAGAGCCTGATGTCGATCAGCTCACGGTCGAACGATACCGGATCGTCATCACCTCTGAGCGATATGTCGACGGCGCCGTGGCTTGCGACAAAGCCGGTGAGACGCCGGGAAAGCCAGCCCATGGCCATCGATGGCGGCACCGAGACCACCAGGCGCGGGCGGAACGCATCGCTGCCCAGTTCGCGTGAGACGCTGCCAATCTCCTGGAAGGCCGTGGTCAACCTGGGCAGCATCTCGACGCCGGCCTCTGTAAGGACGACACGACGGTTGACGCGGTGGAACAGCTTGCGGCCGATCTGCTCCTCCACCGTGCGGATGAGTTGGCTGACGGCGGCGGCCGAGACCGAAAGCTCTTCCGCCGCCGTGGCAAAACTGCCTGTCCGTGCCGCCGCCTCGAAGGCCTGAAGTCCTTTTAGGGATGGAAGTGCGACCATGATTGCCAGATAGATAAGCTCAACTTATCCAAATTGCAGAAATCGTCGTTTTTGGAAAGTTTTTTCATCGGCTACGGTGCGCTTCGTCGAATCCCAGCCAGGATCGAAGCCGTTGGACCATCGCGACATCATTGCATCATTGACGCCGGAAGAGCGCAATCGCCTGACCGCCAAGTCCGACGTTGCGGGTCTCGTCCAACTAGGCACTCATTGGGGGGCGATCGTGATCATTGGATCGCTGATCGCCGCGAAGGTGCCGTTCTGGCCGTTGCTGATGCTGCCGCAAGGCATCCTGATCGTGTTCCTGTTCACGCTGCTGCACGAGACGGTTCATCGCACGGCTTTTGAGACGCAATGGCTGAATGATGCCGTGGCGCGGGTGTGCAGCCTGGCGATCGCGCTGCCGGCGGACTGGTTCCGCTACTTCCATTTCGCCCACCATCGACACACGCAGGACCCACGGAACGACCCGGAACTGGCCTTCCCCAAACCGGAAACCCTGCGGCAATATCTGATCCACATATCAGGCATCCCGTTATGGTGGGGGCACCTGAAGACGCTTTATGCCAATGCGATGGATCGAGGCCGGCAAAGCTACGTTCCGCCAAAAGGCCACGCCAAGGTGCGCGTCGAGGCGCGCGCCATGATTGCCTTCTACGCGGTCGTCATCTTGCTCGCCGTGTATTTCCGGCTCAGCGTGCTTCTCTATGTCTGGATCGTGCCGGCCTTGCTCGGGCAGCCGTTTCTGCGGCTCTATCTGCTCGCCGAGCACGGCAGTTGTCCGTTCGTCGCCAACATGCTGGAGAACACACGAACCACGCTGACGAACTGGTTTGTGCGCAAGCTGGCGTGGAACATGCCTTTCCATGCCGAGCACCATGCCTATCCCGGCGTGCCTTTTCATCAACTGCCGGCGTTTCATGCGTTGATAGACCGGCATCTGAAGGTCGTCGAACCGGGCTATGTGAGCTTCCACGGCAAGTATATCGAGACACTGCGCTGACGAGGTCGGTCTCAGCCGATCTGGCTGTGCAAGACGCGCGATTTCAGCAGGCGCTGAATGTCCGCCGCCTTTGACGGTACGCCAATCAGATAGCCCTGCGCCTCGACACAGCCATTGGCGCGCAGGAAGTCGAGCTGCGCCTCGGTCTCCACACCCTCGGCGGTGACAGTGATGCCGAGTTCGGCACCCAGCCCGATGATGGTGCGAACGATCGCCGCGGTATCGCGATTGCCCAGGTCGTGGATGAAAGAACGATCGATCTTGATCTTGTCGACGGGAAAACGCCTGAGATAACCAAGCGAGGAATAGCCGGTGCCGAAATCGTCCAGCGCGATGCGGATGCCGAGCTCGCGCAATTGACGCAGCGTCTTCAGCACGGTTTCGCTCTCGTCCATCAGCACGGTTTCGGTGATCTCCAGTTCCAGCTGATTGGCCGGCACGCCGGAAAAGGCCAGCGCCGAGATGACGCTGCGGGCGAAACCGCCGCTTTTGAGCTGCACGGCGGAAACATTGACTGCGATGCGCACGCCAGCAGGCCAGCTTGCCGCCGCCGCGCAGGCCTTCCTCAGTGCCCACTCGCCAAGTGGCACGATCAGTCCGGTTTCCTCGGCGACCGGAATGAATTCGTCCGGCGCCACCGTGCCGCGCGCTGGCGAATGCCAGCGCATCAGAGCCTCCGCGCCGATGATCTCGCCGGATTCTATGTTCATGAGGGGCTGGAAATCGAGATCGAATTCCTGGCGCGGCAGCGCTGTCTCGAGGTCGACCTCGAGCGCCCGGCGGGCCTGCACCATGGCGTCCATTCCGGACTCGAAGAAGCGATACAGGTTGCGCCCTTCGCTCTTCGCCCGATAGAGCGCCGTATCGGCGTTTTTCAGCAGAGTATCGGCGTCACTGCCGTCGTTGGGGAAAACGGAGATGCCCAGGCTGATGCCGACATGCATGTCCCGGTTCTTGTCGCGAAACGGCTTTGCGATTGCCTCGACGATGCGTTTCGCCAGTTTTTCAGCATGGGCGATGCCCTTGAAATTGAACTGGACGATGACGAATTCGTCGCCGCCGAACCGAGCCACGATGTCTGTTTCATTGTTTAGGCAACGCTGCAGCCTCTCGGCCACGCTTTTTAACAGCCAGTCGCCGGCCGGATGTCCCCAGGTGTCGTTGACGGCCTTGAAGCGGTCGAGATCGAGCGAGAAGATCGCCAGTGGCGTGGCCGCGGCATCCTCCAGCGCAAGGTAGAGCCGTTCGCGAAACATCGAGCGGTTGGGCAGTCCGGTCAGCGTGTCGTGATGCGCAAGGTGGGTCATGCGCTCTTCAGTTCGGCGGCGTTCGGTGACATCGTCGAAGGTCGCCACCCAGCCGCCGCCGCTCATTGGCTGGCGCGTGACCAGAACCGTTCTGCCGTCGGTAAGATGCCGATACGTCGAATGCATTTTTGCCGCCACCAGGCAGGCTTCGGTTTTGGCGACTTCGCTGTCGACATCGATCTTCGTATAGATGCCGAGTTCCAACAATCGTTCGAGCGCGTCGCGGTGCGTCGTTCCGAGCGGGAAGTCAGCCGCGGTGACGTTGTAGAGTTCCAGAAAGCGCCCGTTGCGCACGATCAGCCTGCCGTCGGCGTCGTACATCAGCAGCCCTTGCGACATGTTGGCGAGCGCCGCGTCGAAGCGGCGGTGCTGTTCCTTGAGATCCTGTTGGGCGCGTCGCTGCTCGGTGATGTCCTCGTAGATCGAGACCCAGCCGCCCGAAGCCAGCGGGCGATGCGAGATGTTGATGATGCGACCATCGGACAGCGTCTCCTCGTAGGTCGAGGGTCTGGCCTGGTCGATATAGGGCTTGCGGATGGCGTAGAGTTCATCGGCGCTTTGCGAGGCAATCCCGATGTCGGCGCTGTGCCGCAGGATGTCGAGGAACCGGATGCCGGGTCGGATCACGCTGGCGTCGAGGCAGAAGATGTCGAGGTAGTTGCGGTTGCAGATGATCATGCGCTCGTCGGCGTCGAACATGCACAGCCCATGCGACATGTTCTCGACCGCGGCCGAAAAACGTTCGTTCTGTTCGCGCAGTTCGTCTTCCATGTGGCGCGAACGATCCACGCCTTCGGCTCCCCGTTTCGGGACGGCCGAACCATCCTTGGCATCAACGACGGGCATGAAGCGCGCCTGCGGTTCGTGATTGAACGGGATACTGTGGTCGCCGGCGGTTAATTTAGCGTTTTCAGCCGATCGAGGGTGCTGGAACCTGACCGCGTGACTTCTCGATCGCGGAAAAGCGCTTCAGGAACGCATTCTGTGCCCAAGTGACGGAGCGTGGCGTGAAATCGAAGCGGTCGGCGTTGAATCCGCGCGGGCGGCCGAAGAACTCGGTCGCCTCGGCGGTCGAAAAACCGGCAAGCAGCGTTGCCTCGAAATAGGCGGCGATCTGGTCGGCGCGCTTGATTTCCTTGCGCAAGGTCGCAGCTGGTTCTGGCGGCAGCGAGAAGCGCAAATGAATGGCGCGCTGCAATCGCAACTCGCAGTCCTTGTAGCTGCCGCCCATCACCGATTTGAACGGCGAGATCATGTCGCCGATGACATATTCGGGTGCGTCGTGCAGCAGCGCCGCCATCCGGGCGTCGGCCGAAGCGCCAGGCACCAGGTCGCAGAACAGCGCTTCGACCAGTAGCGAGTGCTGAGCAACCGAAAACGCATGCTCACCACTGGTCTGGCCGTTCCAGCGGGCGACGCGGGCGAGCCCATGCGCAATGTCGGAGATTTCGATGTCGAGCGGCGAGGGGTCGAGCAGGTCGAGCCGGCGACCGGACAGCATGCGCTGCCAGGCGCGCGGCGGCGCGCCGACGCGATCGGCCGCCATCAGGCCTCCTCCGCGCTGACGGCTTCTTGCGGGAAGGTGAACTTCGCCCAGCCGGGGATGGCCGCCGTAACCGGGACATCTCCCGCCATGATCGGCAGGCCGGCGTCGAGCGCCGCCTTGACCCTGTCGATGCGGGCAATGGCAAGCCCGGTCGTGCCGGCATTCGAGCCGAGCAAGCCGACCGTCCGTCCGTCGACTGTGAGTTCGATGCCCGCGGCGGGCAAGGGAAGCCCGGCCTGGACGATCAGCACGCGCCGCCTGGCGGTGCCGCGATGCTGCATTCGCGAAACGACCTCCTGGCCGATGTAGCAGCCCTTCTTGAAGCCGACACCGCCCGTTTCATCGAGCAGCACGTCATGCGGGAATGCATCGCCGAGCGCGTAGTCGGTCCCACTTTCGGCAATGCCGTGGGCGATACGAAAGGCCTGCCACGCGGTGGCGTCGCCGCTCGCCGCGGCATTGCCATAGGAGCGGTTAACGACATCGCCGGAAAAGCGTCGGTCGACCACCGCCGCTGAATCAACGTGCGAGGTCGTTGACTCATTTCCCCACGCAACGGTGACAAGCGCCTGATCGGCCAACGAGATCTCGGCCTTGGCGCGCAGTTTGTAGAGCGTCAGCCGGCGCACGAAATCGCCTGCCATGTCGGCGCGGCATTCGAGCCGGAAGGTATTCTCGCCGGCGCGCGAGATAAGGAAATCGAACAGGATCTTGCCTTGCGGCGAAAGCAGGGCACCCGGCTTTGCTTCGCCGTCGCCGAGTGTATCGAGATCGGTGGTCACTATATTCTGCAGAAAATGCTCGGCATCCGGGCCGGACACGGAAATGAGGGCGCGGTCTTTCAGCAGGGCAAAGGGCATCGGCGGGAATTGAACCTGATCTTGCAAAACGGTCGGCCTTTACGTAAGCCGCTGGCACTCCCCCTGCAAGAGACTGGACCCATATGGCCACGACTTACGACCTCATCCTGACAGGCGGCATCGTGGTCAACCATGATGGCGAAGGTTTTCGCGACATCGGCGTTCGGGGCGGGCGCATCGCCACACTAGGCGATCTCTCACAAGCGTCGGCCGGCGAGACGATCGACTGCCGCGGCCTGCATATCCTGCCAGGTGTCATCGACAGCCAGGTGCACTTTCGCGAGCCGGGATTGGAGCACAAGGAAGACCTGGAAACGGGCTCGCGCGCTGCGGTGCTTGGCGGCGTCACCACCGTGTTCGAGATGCCCAACACCAATCCGCTGACCACCAGCGAGGCAGCGCTTGCCGACAAGGTCCGGCGTGGCAATGGTCGCATGCATTGCGATTTCGCCTTCTGGGTCGGCGGCACCCGCGAGAACGCCAGGGATGTCGGTGAGCTTGAGCGGCTGCCGGGCGCTGCGGGGATCAAGGTTTTCATGGGTTCGTCCACCGGCGATCTGCTGGTCGAGGACGACGATGGCGTCGCTTCGATCCTGAGGAACACGCGCCGCCGCGCCGCCTTTCATTCGGAGGATGAGTTCCGGCTGCGCGAGCGTCTTGGCGAACGCATCGAAGGTGATCCTTCATCGCACCCGGTCTGGCGCGACGAGATCGCCGCCTTGCGCTGCACCGAACGGCTGGTGCGCATCGCGCGAAACGTTCGCGCCCGCATCCACGTGCTGCATATCTCGACGGCCGAGGAAATTGTGTTTCTCGAACAGCACAAGGATGTCGCGACCTGTGAGGCGACGCCGCATCATCTGACGCTGTCGACAGACGATTACGCGCGGCTGGGCACGCTCATTCAGATGAACCCGCCGGTGCGCGCCGCGCGCCATCGCGACGGCGTCTGGCATGGCATTGTGCAAGGCATTGTCGACGTGCTCGGCTCCGACCACGCGCCGCACACGCTGGCCGAGAAGGCGAAGCTGTACCCGGCGTCGCCCTCGGGGATGACCGGCGTGCAGACGCTGGTGCCGATCATGCTCGACCACGTCAATGCCGGCCGGTTGACCCTGCAGCGCTTCGTCGACCTGTCCAGCCACGGCCCGCAACGTATCTTCGGCATGGCAAGAAAAGGCCGCATCGCCGCCGGTTACGATGCCGACTTCACTATTGTCGACATGAAGCGGCGCGAGACCATCACCAATGCACAGGCAGGCTCGAAAGCCGGTTGGACACCCTATGATGGCAAGCAAGTCACCGGTTGGCCGGTCGGCGCCGTCATTCGCGGCCGCTGCGTCATGTGGGACGGCGAAATCGTCACGCCAAGCCAGGGCAGGGCGGTGGAGTTCTCCGAGGCACTGGCGGGTTAGCTGTTTCGACGGCGCTGGAAAGGCGATCGGCAAAATCGCCGTCGACCAAAGGGCATTCGGCTCCAGACACGAGCGGGTGGGCGCTGTTTCGACCACGCCGCCGACTATTGCGGAAGAATCAGTCCCCGGCGACGAAGAAGGTCCATTGCCCGGCGGGTGTGATGCCGACGCGGTAGAAGATGTAGGCACCGAACTGCTTCATGTCATCGAAGTCGCCCGCGGTGACGATCTTGAACAGCTCAACGCGCTGCTTGGCGTCGAGCTTGTCCAACGGCAGCGCGAAGAAATACGGCCACACATAGAGCTCTTCCGGCGTGCCGGCATCGAGGTGGACGTAGCCGGCATCGAGCACTTCCTCCAGGATGGCCAGGATTTCCTGGCCATCCTGGTCGCCGGAGAGGCCCTTGAGGAAGGCAATGGCGTCGCCGTCTATGTCGGTCAGCGACAATTGCGTCATGCTGTCGCCCTTGCCGATCAAAGGTCGCAGCTTTTCGATGTCGCCGCTCTTGCAGGCTTCGACGATCAGGTTGTGCATGCGCCGCACCGGCTCGGGCAGTTTGTCGAGATCGTAGACGACCTCGGGTATCGGCGTGTCCGGATCGACGCGGGGTCTGGTCACGCCACCGTCGGGTCGGCTGTCGGGCTCGGCCTCGTTCGGCGCAGCCGGTTGGCTGGTCGAAGGCGGCGTACCGACCGGGTCAGGCATCGGCACGGCGCTTCCGGGCGGCGACATGTCGTCGTCGGCCGAAGGCTGGACCGGGGAGGGGAGCTCTTCGCGCTTTATCTCGCTCAGCGCATAGGCGGGGCTGCTCGCGAGGCATGCAACCAAGGGAATCGCGGCACAGCAAGCGGCGAAGCAGATGCAAAGGACCAAGCCACGCGGCTTGCCTGACATCGAAAAAGTCACTGCCCGATTCTCCTTGATTCCGGGCATCATGCCCGAGCGGCATATCGTCAAAGAACCGGACGTCGGTTCAGTGCCGCAGCCGTTCAGGTTCGAAGGCGCCAGCAATCACCTTTTCACGCATACGGTCGAGCAGGGCAAGAGCCGAGGTCTCGCCATTGGCACGCAGCATCTCTCCGAACGCCGTCTCAAGCGCTGCTTCGGCAATGATTTCGGGCTCTATGCCGGCGGAGAGACCTTCCGCCCAGGCTTCGCTGTGGCTTTCCACGGCGGTCAGGCGTTTTTCTTCCCTGACCAGCGCGTCGATGTCGTTGACACCATGTTCCATATGCGACGTCCACCCTTTCAAGCAGCAATCCGTCGATGTGGATCGGGCCTGATCTGTTCATTTCACACGCAGGGTCAAGTAAGTATCTGTAAATACGACATTTTTTTGATCGTCTTTTACAGAGCCCGATTGCCTTGTGCGAAGCTGCATTCAGCTCGGGTCAAACTTAGCCGATTAGGGAGGCCTGCGGGGCGAAAACCTTCAGTTTGAGTTAATTTCACATTTGTGCGGTAACGTTTCGTTAATACTGTTGCAGAAGTGCAACATCAGGATTGCACCAACATATCGTCCGGCACAAGCCGTATATGTCCGCTAGAGCCGGCGGTGGCTCGGATATTTGTTGATGAGCAGTTCGGAATGCCTAGTTTCCGTAACGCGAAGCGATGTCGCGTGACAGCGTCTCGCCTTCCTTCATGTAGCGGCTGATGGCTTCGGTTGCCGAGGCCGTGCACTGCGTATAGGTGCCACCGAAGGAGCGGTAGCCGCGATTGAAGCTGGCGATGAAGCGGGCGCGTCGCTCGGCGTCCGGATTTTCCGAATCGAGCAGCTTCTGCATTTCGACGCGCCACTGATCGCCTTTCTCTCCGCACAAATTGCGCAGGAAATGCAGCGATCCCAGAACCTCGGCCAGCCGCATCAGCCCCGGCTCGAACGGCGACTCGGCGCTGAGCGCCGGCCGCGTCGAGACAGCCGCACTGACGGCAAGACATATGGCGAGGTACACGGATGGACGGTTCATGAGCCTTCCCTGCCGAGCGGCGTAAGCCGTTGTGGCCGCCAAACAGCATAAGCCTTTGTGACGAAACAATTTGTCGCCCGCAAGGCGATTTTCACGGCTGCAGCAGCCCAGCGTTTCCGTCAGGATCCAGCAGTTCCTCGGCGACCGCGAACACCGAGCCGGCGAGCGGCAGCGCCGTCATCTCGTTGAGTGTATAGAAGGCCGCTGTCTCGGCATCGTCGCTGGCCACCGCCTCGCCGCCGGCATAGGCGGCACCGAACACCGTCAGGAGATAGTCGACCGCGTGGTTGTCTTCCCTGCCATCGATATGGATTTCCCGAAGCGGGCGGTAATTGGTGGCCCGCAAGCCGGTCTCCTCCAGCAGTTCGCGCTGTGCCGCATCCTCCAGCGTTTCGCCGGCCTCGACCTTGCCGCCCGGAAAGGCATAGAGCCCTTGTGACGGTTGCCGCGCCCGCTTGACCAGAAGCACGGTTTGGCCACGCACGACGGCCACCGAGACTGCCGGAAGTGTCCTGCGCGCTTCGTTCATGGATTTCCGATCGGGCTCATTGAGGGCAGGACTGTTGTGGACCGCCCAGCATGGGGAAGCTTTAGCGGTTGCGCAACGCCGGTTCCATCGCCACTTTCAAACCGAACCGTTTTAAGGGCACCAACCGACCATGTGCGGACGCTTTGCCTTGACCGCGACGCCGGACCAGACCGCCGCCTTTCTGGGCTTGGCGGAACTGGAGGATTTCCCGGCGCGCTACAACATTGCCCCGACACAGCCGATCCTGATGGCGACCGCCGGCGCCCCGCGGGCACCGGGCTCGAATCTGCCGGACCGGCAGTCGGTGCTGGTGCGCTGGGGGCTCATCCCAACCTGGGTCAAGGACACCAGGGAGTTTCCGCTGCTGTTCAACGCGCGTGCCGAAGGGGCAGCCGAAAAGGCCTCGTTCAAGGCCGCCATGCGCCATCGCCGCGCTCTGGTGCCGGCGTCAGGTTTCTACGAGTGGCGGCAGACCGGCGGCAAGAAGGGACAGCCCTATTGGGTTCGACCCAGGCATGGCGGGTTGGTCGCCTTTGCCGGCCTTGTCGAGACCTATGCCGAGCCTGGTGGTTCGGAAATGGATACTGGCGCCATCTTGACCGCCAACGCCAATGCCGACATCGCCCACATCCACGACCGCATGCCGGTGGTGATCGATCCCAGGGATTTCGCCCGCTGGCTGGATTGCCGCACGCTCGAGCCGCGCGATGTCGCCGACCTGTTGCGGCCGGCGCCAACAGGTTTCTTCGAGGCAATTCCGGTCTCCGACCTTGTCAACAAGGTCGCCAACACCGGACTGGAGATACAGGAGAGGGGCGAGATCGGGCCGGAGCCCGAGAAGGTCAAGCGCCAGAAGCCCGGCGCGGACGACAGTCAGATGACGCTGTTTTAGCAGAGGCTGCTATTTTGAGGCGCATCCAGCGCCATCATGCCCGGCGCCTTTGGCGCCGGCCGAATACTGCTTCAGGCAGCGCGGGGGGAGACGATCTTCTGCGCCGGCTTTTTCTTCTTCGCGGTGTGGAGAAGGGCGGCGACGATCGCCGCCGGGCCGATTGCGCGATAGTGGTTGGCCAGCGCCGGTTGCTTGGCGCGGTTGGATTCCTGCTTGCTGCGAGCCATGTCTCTCTTCCCAGGTAACATTTCAGTGTCTGCGTTTGCTGGCCGAATCCGACCAAATCGTGACGTGTGGTGATCTAACCGGCGAATGTTTCATGACTGTGCCGACATGTTTAATAAAATGTTTCACTGCCTGATTCCGCGTGATCGAACCACGCGTTTGCCAGTCTTCGTGACGTTTTTCTCAGAACCAGCGACTTGACGGCAACACCGGCCAAGGCGATAAAGCCGCCCATGAAAACGTCTTTCGCCATTTGTGGCATTTGCATTATTGGCTAGCCTCGCGCTGGTCCGGACGTTTTCGCCTCATCTTCCCCTAGATTGGACAAACGCCCCGGCCAGCAGGCTGGAGCCCGATTTGCGCCCTCGGCGCAGGCAGGGCTTCATTATCAACGGACCGGGAAGGCACGAATGTCTGACGCATCGAAGGGCCTGCGCCTCTACAACACGCTAACGCGGAGCAAGGAGGATTTCGTCCCGATCGATCCGCGCAATGTGCGCATGTATGTCTGCGGCCCGACGGTCTACGACTTTGCCCATATCGGCAATGCGCGGCCGGTGATCGTCTTCGATGTGCTGTTCCGTTTGCTGCGCCATGTCTACGGCGAAGCGCACGTCACGTATGTGCGCAACATCACAGATGTCGACGACAAGATTAACGCGCGCGCCCTGCGTGATTTCGGCGGCGAGATCGCTTCCGGGGCACTTTCGCTCAACGAGGCAATCCGGCGGGTCACCGAAAAGACCGCCCACCAGTTCCACAGAGATGTGGCGACGCTCGGCTGCCTGGAGCCGACATTCGAGCCGCGCGCCACCGAATTTGTCGAACCCCGCGCTGACGGCAAGGCCGACATGATCACCTTGATTCAAAGCCTGGTCGAACGCGGCCATGCCTATGTCGCGGCAGGCGAAGTGCTGTTCGACACGGCGTCGATGCCGGACTATGGACAATTGTCGAAGCGCAATCTCGACGAGCAGCAGGCCGGCGCTCGCATCGCCGTCGACGCGCACAAGAAGAACCCCGGCGATTTCGTGCTGTGGAAGCTCTCGTCGCCGGAGGAGCCGGGCTGGAATTCTCCTTGGGGCAGGGGCCGGCCGGGCTGGCACATCGAGTGCTCGGCGATGTCGGCCGCCTATCTCGGCGAGGTGTTCGACATCCATGGCGGCGGGCTCGACCTGATCTTCCCGCACCATGAGAACGAGATCGCCCAGTCGCGCTGCGCGCACGGCACCGATGTCATGGCCAACATCTGGATGCACAACGGCTTCCTGCAGGTCGAGGGGCAGAAGATGTCGAAGAGCCTCGGCAATTTCTATTCGATCAACGAACTGCTGGAGACCGAGACTTTTGGGGGCCGCAAATGGCCGGGCGAGGTGCTGCGGCTGGCAATGCTGATGACGCATTATCGCGAGCCGATCGATTTTTCCGTGCGCAAGCTGGAAGAGGCGGAGAATACGCTACGCAAATGGAAAAGGGCGGCGGACCTGGCGCCGGCGGCGGGCCAGTTACCGTCGGAGGTCGTCGATGCCTTGTCGGACGATCTCGCCACCTATGCCGCTTTCCAGGTCCTGACGCAGTTGGCCGGCGAGGCCGCGGACAGCAACGAAGCCGCTGCCGCGCTGAAGGCGTCGCTGCTGTTCCTTGGCTTCGATGTCGCCTCGGCAGAGGTGGATGAGGACAAGGTCGCCAGAATGATCGCCAATCGCCTCGCGCTCATCGCCGTGAAGAACTGGGCCGAGGCCGACCGCATCCGCGACGAACTCTTGGCGCAAGGTGTACAGTTGAAGGACGGCAAGGACCCCGCCACCGGCGAACGCATCACCACCTGGGAGGTAAAAAGATGATCGACCATCTCGGCATCACCGTGGCCGATTTCGACGCTTCGAAGGCTTTCTACGACAAGGCGATGGCGCCGCTGGGGGCAGCACTCCTCTACATGGTGCCGCAGGAATACACCGGCGGCGCCAAGGTTGGCGGCTATGGCCGCGACCGGCCGGTGTTCTGGCTGCACGCCGGCAAGGACAAGCCCAGGGATCACCAGCACGTCGCGTTCACGGCGCGCAGCCGCGCCGAGGTCGATGCTTTCCACGCAGCCGCACTCGCCGCCGGCGGCAAGGACAATGGCGGGCCGGGCCTGCGCCCCCACTATCACCCCAACTACTACGGCGCCTTCGTCTTCGATCCCGATGGCAACAATGTCGAGGCGGTCTGCCATGTGCCGGAGTAAGCGGTCATGAGCCTCGACAACCGGCCGGTCTACACGGGTGGCTGCCAGTGTGGTGCGGTGCGCTTCCGCGTCGAGGGCGCGCTTGGCGATGCTTCGATCTGCCATTGCCGCATGTGCCAGAAGGCGAGCGGTAATTTCTATCTGCCGCTGGTTTCGGTGCGCGGCGCCACGCTCGACTGGACGCGTGGCGAGCCAAAACGCTTCCGCTCCTCCAATGCCGTCTGGCGCGGCTTCTGCGCCGAATGCGGCACGCCGCTGACCTTCGAGGCGCCGGACGGCATGGCGCTTGCGATTGCAGCCTTTGACGATCCGTCAGGCATCGCGCCGACGATCCAGTGGGGCGTCGAGGCCAAGCTTCCTTACGTCGACGGCATTCCCAAACTGCCGTCCGAGGACACGATGGCCGATATCGGATCGGCGCCGTACCTCGCCGAACTCGTCTCATACCAGCATCCCGACTACGACACCGACCAATGGCCGCCGGAGGAAAGACCATGACCGATCAAGCTCGAACCGGCGGCTGCCAGTGCGGTGCCGTGCGTTTCCGCATTCGCGGGGCGCTAGGCCGTCCCTCGATCTGCCATTGCCGCATGTGCCAGAAGCAGTTCGGCTCGTTCTTCGGTGCGCTGGTGACCGTGCCCAAGGATGGCGTCGAATGGACCCATGAAGAGCCGAGCTATTTCCAGTCCTCGGTCAACATTGATCGTGGCTTCTGCGCCCGCTGCGGTACGCCGCTGACCTACCGGCAGCCCGGCGGGCTCGAGATCGCCATCGGCGCGTTCGATGACCGCTCCGATCTCGCTCCACGGATCCAGGTCAACTACGCCGCGCGACTGCCTTGGGTGGAGACGATCTTCGATCAGCCCGTCCACCAGGATCCTGATTATTACGCCCGGCAGGAGCAGATCATCTCCTTCCAGCACCCCGACCATGAAACCGCGGACTGGCCGACCAAGGGTTTGCAACTATGAGCAGTCGATTGCGTACTCTCTATCCCGAGATCGAGGCCTTCGATTCCGGCATGCTCGATGTCGGCGACGGCCATCAGGTCTACTGGGAGCGTTCCGGCACCAAGGGCGCCAAGCCGGCGGTGTTCCTGCATGGCGGGCCGGGCGGCACCATTTCGCCAAAACACCGGCGGCTGTTCGACCCGAAGCTCTACGACGTCATCCTGTTCGACCAGCGCGGCTGCGGGAAATCGACGCCCAATGCATCGCTCGAGGCCAATACGACCTGGCATCTCGTCGCCGACATCGAGCGCTTGCGCGAGATGGCCGGCTTCGACAAATGGCTGGTGTTCGGCGGCTCCTGGGGCTCGACGCTGGCGCTGGCCTATGCCGAAACCCACCCAGATCGCGTCAGCGAACTGGTGGTGCGCGGCATCTACACGCTGACGCGTGCCGAACTCGAGTGGTATTATCAGTTCGGCGTCTCGGAAATGTTCCCGGACAAATGGGAGCGGTTTCTGGCACCGATCCCGCAAGCCGAGCGCGGCGACATGATGGCCGCCTACCGCAAGCGGCTGGTCGGCACAGATCGCAAGGCGCAGATCGAGGCTGCCCGCGCCTGGAGCTTGTGGGAAGGCGAGACGATCACGCTGTTGCCGGAGCCTGAAACCAGCGGTCCGTTCGGTGAGGACGACTATGCCATCGCCTTTGCCCGCATCGAGAACCATTATTTCGTCCATGCCGGCTGGCTGGAAGAAGGGCAGCTGCTGCGCGATGCACACAAGCTTGGGGATATTCCCGGCACCATCGTCCATGGCCGCTACGACATGCCATGTCCGGCGCGCTATGCCTGGGCGCTGCACAAGGCCTGGCCGAAGGCTGACTTCCACCTGATCGAAGGTGCCGGTCACGCCTATTCGGAGCCGGGCATCCTCGACCGGCTGATCCGGGCGACGGACAAGTTTGCGGGCAAATGACCATGACCCGCGAGCGCCTTTATCTCTTCGACACGACTTTGCGCGATGGCCAGCAGACGCCGGGCATCGATTTTTCAGTCGAGGACAAGATCGCCATCGCCAGGCTGCTCGACGAATTCGGCATCGACTATGTCGAGGGCGGCTATCCCGGCGCCAACCCGACCGATACCGCCTTCTTCCAGCAGAAGCGCACGGCGCGCGCCAAGTTCGTTGCCTTCGGCATGACCAAGCGGGCAGGGGTGTCGGCCTCCAACGATCCCGGCCTGGCAGCGCTCGTGCAGTCGAAGTCGGATGCCATTTGCTTCGTCGCCAAGAGCTGGGACTACCATGTCCGCGTCGCGCTCGGTTGCACCAACGAGGAAAACCTAGACGCCATCAAGGCCTCCGTCGAAGCAGCGATTGCTTCCGGCAAGGAGGCATTGGTCGACTGCGAGCATTTCTTCGACGGCTTCAAGGCCAATCCAGACTACGCGCTGGCCTGCGCCAAGACCGCCTATGATGCCGGCGCGCGTTGGGTGGTGCTTTGCGACACCAATGGCGGTACGCAGCCGTCGGAAGTCCGCGCCATCGTCGAGAGGGTCATCGCGTCCGGCATTCCCGGCCGCAATCTCGGCATTCATGCCCATGACGACACCGGCCAGGCAGTCGCAAATTCGCTGGCTGCGGTCGAGGCCGGTGTGCGCCAGATCCAGGGCACGCTGAACGGCATCGGCGAGCGCTGCGGCAATGCCAATCTGATCTCGATCGTACCGACACTGGCGCTGAAGCCGGCTTTTGCGGATCGTTTCGAGACGGGCATTTCGGCCGAGGCGCTGACCGGCGTTTCGCGCCTGTCGCGCGCCTTCGATGAACTGCTGAACCGCGCCCCTGAGGCGCAGGCCCCCTATGTCGGCGCCTCGGCCTTCGCCACCAAGGCCGGCATCCATGCCTCGGCGCTGGCCAAGGAGCCGGCGACCTATGAGCACGTGCCCCCGGAAACGGTTGGCAATCGCCGCCGCGTCATGGTCTCCGACCAGGGCGGCAAGGCCAATTTTCTCGCCGAGCTGAAGCGGCGCGGCATCGACGTGCCGAGGGACGATCATCGGCTTGACGCATTGATCGCGGTCGTCAAGGAGCGCGAGGCCGAAGGCTATGCCTATGAGGGTGCGGATGCTTCCTTCGAACTCCTGGCGCGCAAGATGCTGCACGGCCTGCCGGAATTCTTCCATGTCACGTCATTCCGCTGCATGGTCGAGCGCCGCTTCGACGCCAACGGCCAGCTGAAGACGGTGTCAGAAGCGATCGTGAAAGTGCTGGTCGAGGGCGAGGAGAAGATGTCGGTTGCCGAGGGGCATGGCCCGGTCAACGCACTCGACATCGCACTGCGCAAGGACCTCGGCAAGTACCAGAGCGAGATCGCCGATCTCGAACTCGCCGACTTCAAGGTGCGTATCCTCAATGGCGGCACCGAGGCGATCACCCGCGTGCTGATCGAATCGCATGACGGCACCGGCGCGCGCTGGTGGACGGTCGGCGTTTCCGAGAACATCATCGACGCCTCGTTCCAGGCGCTGATGGACTCCATCGTCTACAAACTGATGAAGAACCGCGAAATGGCTGGGTTGGTGGCGGCGGAGTAGGGTTGAACCATCAGCGAAAGTCCATTGATCCATCAGAAGTTTGCGATGGTCTTGCCAAGGCGGCTGGGCCATAGCCTTGGGCCATGGTCACCGAAACAGCTCACCTCGACGCGGACGCCAAGGCCCATCGCGGCTTCCTGCTGGCGCTGGGCGCCTATCTCCTGTGGGGCACGCTGCCCTTCTACATGAAGGCGGTGGCGCACCTGCCACTTATCGAAGTGATCGCCCATCGCATCGTCTGGTCAGTGCCGATCGCTGCTGCCGTTCTGGTCTGGGCTGGGCGCACGGCGGACTTCAAGGCGGCAATTCGCTCACCGCGCACCATTGCGATGGCGGCGCTGACCGCGGCGCTGATCTCGGTCAACTGGGGCATCTATGTCTGGGCGATCTCCGTCGACCGCACCGTCGAGACCGCGCTCGGCTACTATATCAACCCGCTGGTGGTGGTCGTGGTCGGAGCTGTGCTGCTGGGCGAACGGCTCAACCGGTTGCAAATCGCGGCAGTCGCGCTTGCGGCGGTCGCAGTCACGGTGCTGACGATCGAGGGCGGCAAGCTGCCTTGGGTGTCGCTGGCGCTGGCGTTTTCCTTTGCCGCCTACGGCTTCTTCCGCAAGACGCTGCCGATCGGCCCGAGCCAGGGTTTTCTGCTCGAAGTGCTTTTGCTTTCGGTACCGGCACTTGGCTATATCGGGTACCTGATCGCCTCCGGGCAGGATCATTTCGTCTCCAGCAACGGCACCGATACCGCCCTGCTGATCGGCTGTGGCCCGGTCACGTCGATACCACTGTTGTTGTTCGCCTTCGGCGCCAAGCTGCTGCGCCTCTCGACCATCGGCATCATGCAATACATCGCACCAACCATGGTGTTCCTGATTGCCGTGCTGATCTTCGATGAGCCGTTCGGCACCACCCAGGCCGTCGCCTTTTCGCTGATCTGGGCGGCACTGGCGATCTATTCCTGGTCGATGATGACGACAGCGCGCAGGGCGGCTGCCCGGTAAGGATTTTCGATGTACCTCCTGCATATCGCGAACAAGAATTATTCCTCGTGGTCGCTGCGGCCCTGGGTCTTGATGCGAGAGCTCGATATTCCGTTCGAGGAGCGGCTGGTGCCGTTTCCGACCGGATCGAGCTGGGATCTCTACCGGGCTTTCTCGCCCAGCGGCCGGGTGCCGTGCCTGATCGACGATGGCTGGGCGGTCTGGGATTCGCTTGCCATCGCCGAATATCTGGCGGAGCGCCATCATGGTGTGTGGCCCGTCGAGGCCAAGGCGCGCGCCTGGGCGCGCTCGGCCGCCGCCGAAATGCATTCGAGTTTCACCGTGTTGCGCGGCGCCTGTCCGATGAGTTGCGGCCTGCGCGTCAAACCGTTCCCGATGTCCGATGCGCTGAAGCAGGACCTCTTTCGCCTCGGCGATTTGTGGAACGACGGGCTTGGCCGTTTCGGTGGACCGTTTCTCGCTGGCGCTCATTTCACCGCCGTCGATGCCTTCTTTGCCCCGGTGGCGTTTCGGGCCCAGTCCTATGGGCTCTCTTTCGAGGGAGCTGCCGCCGCCTATCCGGAGCGATTGCTTGCCTTGCCGGCGATGCGCGAATGGTACGCTGCAGGCCTTGCAGAGACTTGGCGTGAGCCCGACCACGAAGCGGAAGTCGCGGCGGCGGGCACCATCGTCGAGGACCTTCGCGCGGTTTGACTGCTACAGCCGGCCGAGGCGCCGGACGAACAGGTAGGTCATGGCAGCGATAACAAGTGATATTGCCGTCACCACCCAGAAACCCATTGGCGTATCGACAAGCGGCAACCCGCCGACATTCATGCCGAACAGGCCGGAAATGATGGTCATCGGCAGCAGCACGGCAGTCATGACAGAGAGAACATAGAGCAACTGGTTCGACTGCATGGTCAGCTTGGCCATCAGCTCGTCCTGCAACAGCCTTGTGCGCGCCTGCAACTGCTCGCCGTCATGATAGAGAGTATGCGCCCGGTGCGAGAGCCTGGCCGCCATGTCGCTGATCAGGTCAGGCAACTCGTCGCGATGCGAATGGTCGAGATGGCGAAACAGGTTCGTGAGTGTCGCCATCTGCCGATGGATCACCACCAACTGTCGGCGTGCCTCGACCAGCGCTTGCCGCTCATTGTGCCATGCATCGCGCACGACGCGGTCCTCGATGCCGTCGAGCATGTCGCCGAGCTTGCCGAGCTCGCTCGACATGCCGTCAAGCGACTGGCCCGTGACCGCCTCGATCAGTTCCGCCGGCGAGCGGAATTTCCGCGACCCATTCTCCACCGCCTTGCGGACGGCGTCGACCGACTCCAGCGGCTGTTTGCGGGCGCCGATCAGCATCGTACCGTTGAAGGCGAAGCGGAAATGAACGAGCCCGCGCGCCTCCGAAAAATCGTGCCTGAGGTCCGGCAGATCGCCATAGAGCCAGCCGTCCTCGTAGTCGATGTGGCAGCCATGACTGGGGGCAAGGATTGCCTCGCGCACCGGCCTCGGCATAGCCTTTTCGGCGCCGATCTCCTGACGGGCGTGCAAGTCGGTGATCTGATAACTGCGCCATGTCCATCGCGCCTGCGCGGGGTCCTTGGTTCGCACGCCTTCGGCGGTGAAATGGTAGATGAAGAACAACCCATGCTCGTCGGGCAGGTAAGGCGAAAGGTCGGTGCCTTCCGGGGCGAGAGCAATGTTCATGGGCGCCGTGCCAGATGCAGGTTTCGAACATGGCGCCGCATGGCGACCGCCTGACCGCGATTTCTAGCACGGGTGAAGCCGGTTTCGTGTGACGGTTTCTTGACAGCCGATCACAGTCAGTCGAACAGCATGCGAGTGGCGCCGCCATGCGCCGCCACTCGCCTTTTTGTCGCTCAGCGCTTCGGGCCGAAGCCTGGATAGGGGTTGAGCGGCACGATCGCGGCAATGTCCATCATGCCGGCCTTGACCAGCGGCAGAGTGCCGAGGTGGCCGCGCACGTCGGCATCGCTGCCGGCCTCGAACATCATGCCGCTGCCGGGAATGTCGCCGCGATTCCACACCTGGCGCACCGCGCCTTCGGCGTAGAGCGTGCGACGCTGTTCGGCTTCGCCAGGCAGGAGCGGTGCGAAATCGGCGTCGCTGTACTTGTCGGTGTTGCGGGTGAGAAGGGCAAAGAACTGCATGGCGGTCTCCTTTTGTTGAGGTGGCCGACTATCGCTTTTGGCTGGTCAGACTGTCCAAGACTGATTAGGATAAAATTGAGACCTCACAGGGCTGAACCCTCGGAGAGAAAATGTTCGACTTGCGGCAGCTCCGCTATTTCGTCACCGTCGCCGAAACCGGCAATGTCGGTCGCGCCGCTGAAATCCTCCATATTTCGCAATCGCCGCTCAGCCGGCAGATCATGCAGCTCGAGGAGCAGCTCGGCGTCGCTCTGTTTGAAAGGGCGAAGCAACGGGTCCATCTCAACGCCGAGGGCCGCGCCTTCCTCGCTGAGGCCCGCGCGCTCTTGTCCAATGCGCGACGGCTGGAGGAGTTCGGTCGCGACCTGGCCAGCGGCGCCGTCGGCCGTCTCGCCATCGGCTATGTCGAAGGGGCCGTGCATGCCGGGCTTGTCGCCGGGATGCTGCGCCAGTTCCGTCGCGACCGGCCGGATTTTCATCTCCAGCTGCGCAGCCTGCGTTCGGCGGCGCAGTTGGAGGGGCTGCGGCAGCGGTCGCTGGACCTGGGCTTTGTCTACTCGCCGCCCGCTGACGATGATCCGGATATCACGGCCATGGCCCTGCGGCGTGAGCCGCTGGTGCTGGCCATCCCCGAGGATGATCCGCTTGCCTTGTTGTCGGACATCAGGCCGCACCACCTCGACGGCCGCACCTGGATCACCGTCGTGCGCCAGCCCGACGATACCAACCGTGGCCAGTTCCTCGCAGCCTGCGCCAAGGCCGGCTTTCTCCCCGACATCGCCTATGAGACAGCGGACCCGCTGACTTCGCTCGGCCTGGTCAGCGCCGGCCTTGGCCTGGCAACGGTGCAGTCCAGCCTGCGTGCCGCCGCACCGCCACGGATCGTGTTTCGCGACCTGCCATGGTTCGAACGCACGGTTTCGATCCATCTCGCCTGGCGGCGCCATGACCGCCGCGCGGCGATCGCCGGCTTGCGGCGGCAAGCAGCAGACAATCGAGCCCCGCAGCCAGATCCGGCTTAGAGCTTGTCGATCACCGACTGCATGCCCTCGGTCGGCGCGTCGACAGACGAGCCGGCCACCATGATGGCGGCGACGATCGCCTCGGGGTCATCGACCACCAGCGGCTTGACCCGCTGTGCGGTATGGATAAAGCCCTCGGAAGTCATGTGGTCGAGCAAAGCCAGCATCGGATCCCAGAATCCCCCGACATTGCCGAAGACGATCGGTTTGCGATGATGGCCAAGCTGCGCCCAAGTCATGATCTCGACGATCTCCTCGACCGTGCCGATGCCGCCCGGCAGCGCCACAAAGGCGTCGGATTTCTCGAACATTCTGTGTTTGCGCTGGTGCATGTTGTCGGTGATCACGAGTTCATCGAGCCGATCAAGCGCGCTTTCGGTTGCTTCCCTGTTGATCAGGAAGCGCGGAATGATGCCCGTCACCTTGCCGCCGGCCTTGAGCGCGCCTTCGGCGACGGCGCCCATGATGCCTTTGGTGCCGCCGCCATAGATCAGCCTGAGGCCGGCTCGCGCAATCGAGCGCCCGAGCAGGTGTCCGGCCTTGGCGTAGATTTCATCGCGGCCCGGAGACGAGCCGCAGTAGACGCAGACGGATCGAATCGTGTTCATGCCGATGATTGGTGATTGTGTCTGAAAGCGTGGTCAAGCCCAGGGCGGGCTTTTTCTTGTCGGCCTATGCAAAACAGGTTAGACCGGCATTAGGTGGCTAAGGGGTAGGGAAATATGGCAATTAATCCATTGAAGGCGTTCTTGTTCGCGGCGGGTGGGACCGTCGCGGCCGTAGGAACCGCCTATGTATCGGGCGCACTCGACCCGTATCTCAATCGCACGCCGCCGGCCGAAGTGGCGGCGCTGACGCCGCCCGCGGCGCCGAAACCGGCTGATCCCGGCACGGAAGCGCGGCTGCCGCCAGCGTCGGTGCCGGCCGCTCCCGCCGCGGCGCCCCAGGCGACGGCTCCGGCCGCACCGGCAACGGAGGCGGCGGCCCCAGCTGCGCCCGCCACGACTGGTCCGGTCGCACCGACGTTCGATGTCGTGCGTGTCGAGAGCAACGGCTCGATCGTCGTCGCCGGCAATGCGGCGCCCAACTCAAAGGTCGAGATCCTCAACGGCACGACCGTGCTCGGTTCGACGCTCGCCGGTCCCGATGGCGCCTTTGTCATCGTGCTCGACGATCCGCTGAAGCCCGGCGACTACACAATTGCGCTGCGTTCGACCACTGGCGATGTCGTGACCGCCTCGGCGCAGACCGCTGTCGTCTCGGTTCCCGCGAATGCGGCCGGCCAGGTGTTGGCCATGGTCGAGGAGCCGGGCAAGCCGGCCGAACTGCTCACGGTTCCGGCGCCCGAGACAAAGCCGGCCGCACCAGCCGCCGGCGACCAGGCTGCCGCTCCGGCAACCGAAGCGCCAGCGGCTGCAGCCCCGGCACCTGCCGGCCCGGCGACGCCGGCCGTCGTGGACGCAGCACCTGCTCCGGCGGCACCGGCAACGCCGCCTGCCGCACCGGTTGCCGAGCCCAAGATCGTCGTCGAGGCGGTCGAGATCGACGGCAACAAGATCTTTGTTGCCGGTCTCGCGGATGCCGGTCGCAAGGTGCGGGCCTATGCCAACGATATCCTGCTCGGTGATGCGCAGACGTCGCCGGACGGTCACTTCCTCGTCGAGGCGACGCGCGACATTCCGGTCGGCAGCTACACCATCCATGTCGACGGTCTCGACGCCGACGGCGTGAAGGTGGTAGCTCGCGCCGCCGTACCGTTCGAGCGCGAGCCGGGTGAAGCGATCGCCGCCGTGGCGCCTGCGGAGCCCAAGCCCGCCGAAGCAACGCCGGCGGCTCCAGCTGCCGCCGAAGCGCCTGCCGCGCCGGCCGGTGCAGCGCCTGCTGTTGTCGCGGCTGCTCCGGCCGAGCCCGCACCAGCAACGCCGGCTCCCGCCGCCGAAGCGCCTGCCGTCGTCGCGGCGGCCACGCCGCCAAGCGACGTACCCGAGACCGTGGCGCCCAAGCTCGAACATGCCGACGGCGCCGTCATCATCCGCCGCCACGACACGCTGTGGCGGATTTCGCGACGCGTCTACGGCCATGGCGTGCGCTACTCGACCATCTACCTCGCCAACCAGGACCAGATCAGCAATCCCGACCGCATCTGGCCGGGGCAGGTGTTCAAGGTGCCGGAAAAGTCGAAGGAAGGCGAAGCCGCCGACCTCAAGGCGATGGGCGAGCAGGCAACGACCGCGCCAGCCAAGACAAACTGATGCATTGAGCAAGTAGCTTCTCGGGCTCGCTCCGAGGGGCTGCGGTTCTTGCCGCAACCACATGCGGTGTACCAATCTCCTCGGCCGCTGCCCATACGGGCAGCTTGCCGTGGGACTAGTCATCGTTTATCGCCGATGGACGATGACCGAATCCCTCGTTGAAGCAGGCGGTAGCTGCCACGCGCCGGAAAGCCCCGCCGTGGATAGCCGCGCTATCGCCACCCGGCTGGCAGCACTTTCGCACCCGGCACGCATCGAGATCCTCAAACATCTGTCGGCCAGCAACTCCTGCTGCTGTCGCGAGGTCGTCGACCGTCTCGACCTGGCTCAGTCCACGGTTTCCCAGCATCTGAAAATCCTTGTCGAGGCCGGCTTGGTCCGCTTCGAGCCCGACCGCCAGCGCTCGCGCTACGCGGTCGACCGCGTCGCGCTCGCCGATGTGTCCTCATCGCTGAGCGCGCTCGTCACGTCCTGCTGCTCCGGCCGCTAAAAGATAAGAAGAAGGCACAAGAAATGGCCGAAAAAACCGTCTCCGACTCCTCGACCTTCAAGACGCTGCTCAACCTGTGGCCTTACATGTGGCCGGCGGACCGCGCCGATCTGAGGGCGCGGGTGACCTGGGCGACGCTGTTGCTGGTCGTCGCCAAGCTGACGCTCGTCGCCGGCCCCTACTTCTTCAAATGGGCGACCGACGCGCTTGCCGGCGATGCCAAATCGGTGCCGCCGCTGCCTTCCTTCCTGCTGGCGCCGGTGATGCTGGTCGTCGCCTACAATGTCGTGCGCCTGGTGCAGCTTGGCTTCAACCAGCTGCGTGACGCGCTATTTGCCCGCGTCGGCCAGTACGCGGTGCGCCAGCTCGCCTTCCGCACCTTCGTCCACATGCATCAACTGTCGCTGCGCTTTCACCTGGAGCGCCGCACCGGTGGCCTGTCGCGCATCATCGAGCGCGGCACCAAGGGCATCGAGACGATCGTGCGCTTCATCATGCTCAACACGGCGCCGACCATCCTCGAATTCGCGCTGACCACCGGCATCTTCGCCTACACCTATGGCTGGAAATATGTCGTCGTGGTCGCAGTCACCGTCTGGGTCTATGTCTGGTTCACGGTGCGCGCCAGCGACTGGCGCATCTCGATCCGCCGCGACATGAACGACAGCGACACCGACGCCAACACCAAGGCGATCGACTCGTTGCTCAACTACGAGACGGTCAAATACTTCAACAACGAAGGCATGGAAGCCGAGCGCTTCGACCGCTCGATGGCGCGCTACGAGATTGCCGCGACCAGGATCTGGACCTCGCTCGGCTGGCTGAACTTCGGCCAGGGCATCATCTTCGGCGCCGGCACCGTCATCGTCATGTGCATGTCGGCGCTGGAGGTGCAGGCCGGCACCCAGACGGTCGGCGACTTCGTCTTCATCAACGCCATGCTGATGCAGCTGTCGGTGCCGCTCAACTTCATCGGCTTCATCTATCGCGAAATCCGCCAGGGGTTGACCGACATCGAACAGATGTTCGACCTGCTCGATGTGCCGCAGGAGATCGTCGACAGACCGGATGCCAAACCATTGGCCGTCAGCGCCGGCACGGTCGAGTTCCGCGACGTGCATTTCTCCTATGACCCGAACCGCAAGATCCTGAAGGGCATCAGCTTCAAGGTGCCGGCCGGCAAGACGGTCGCCATTGTCGGGCCGTCGGGCGCCGGCAAGTCGACCATCTCGCGGCTTCTGTTCCGCTTCTACGACGTCCAGGGCGGCCAGGTGCTGATCGACGGTCAGGATATCAGGGACGTGACGCAGGAAAGCCTGCGCGGAGCGATCGGCATGGTGCCGCAGGACACCGTGCTGTTCAATGACACCATCGCCTACAACATCCGCTATGGCCGCATCGGCGCCAGCGAGGAGGATATGCGCAAGGCGGCCGAACTCGCCCAGATCGGCCCGTTCATCGAGCGGCTGCCTGATGGCTACAAGTCGATGGTCGGCGAACGTGGGTTGAAGCTCTCTGGCGGCGAGAAACAGCGCGTGGCAATCGCCCGCACCATCCTGAAGGCGCCACCGATCCTGATGCTCGACGAAGCGACGTCGGCCCTGGACAGCCACACCGAGCAGGAGATCCAGGCCGCGCTCGATCTGGTCAGCCGCGGTCGCACCACCATCGTCATCGCCCACCGGCTGTCGACGGTGATTTCCGCCGACGAGATCATCGTGCTGCAGGATGGCCAGATTGCCGAGCGCGGCACCCATGCCGAGCTGATGCGCAGGCATGGTCTCTATGCCTCGATGTGGGACCGCCAGCGCGAGGCGACCGAGGCCGAGGAGCGGCTGCGCATCGCCCGCGAGGGCGACGAGCTTGGCGTCATCGTTCGTCGCCGCACGTCCGAGGTGAATTGAAGGCTCAGCGTGGCAAACTGATTTTTCCGCTTGACCTCAACTTAAGTTGAGATTGTAGGTCGTTCTTGGAGCCCGGCAAGAAGCACAGTTCAAGAACGGAACAATCGATATGAGCAAGATAAATCAGAACGTTGACGGCGGCAGCGTGTTCAGGGTGGACAAGTTCGTCGTGCCCGCCGCCGCCCGCGAAGAGATACTCGCCAAGGTCAGGGCAACGCATGAATTGCTGCGCGTGCAGCAAGGGTTCGTGCAGGATTTCCTGCTCGAGCAATTCTCTGGCCCGGGCGAGTTCAACCTTGTGACGATCGTCGAATGGGAAAGCCAGGCGGCCGTCGACAAGGTGGTGCCGATCGTCAAGGCCGCGCACGAGCGCGTCGCCTTCAACCCGCAGGAGACGATCGCCCGGCTCGGAGTGCGGGCCGACATTGCCAACTATCAGCGGATTCCAGGGCTCTAACCGGGCCAGCCAACGCCAGGGGCCGGCGCGTCTGCGCTGAGCACCTGGCCGGTGCGGGCATCGCTGATCATGTGCTCGAAGCCACGCCATTCGGCGGCGACGATGAACAGCGTTTGCCTGTCGGTGCCACCCAGCATGCAGGCAAAGCAACCGCGATCGACACCGACCGCATGCAGCACCTTACCGCCTTCGCGCACCCTCAAGCAGTGCTTGTTGGGCACATCCGCATACCAGGCTGCGCCCTCGGCATCGAGGCAGATGCCATCAGGAAAGCCGTCGAGATCGGCCCAGATCCGCCGGTTGGCGAGGCTGCCGTCGGCGACGATGTCGAAGGCGGTCAGCCGGCTGGCATGGGATTCGGCGACGATCAGCGTCTTGTTGTCCGGGGTCACCGCCATGCCATTGGCAAAAGCGATGTCCTCGGCCACTTGCCGGATCGCGCCGTCGGGCGCAATCAGCACGATGGTGCCGGGGCCGAAATGCTGCCCGGGCGCCGGTGCCGGCCCGCCGCCATTGACATAGATGTTGCCGCGTCCGTCGACGACGATCTCATTCCACGGGCTTTTCGACAGAGGACGCAAATCAGCGTGGGTGACGAGCCTTCCATCGGCTTCCTGCCGCAGCAGCAAGCCTTCGCGGCCTGATACGACGAGCAGGCGGCCATCCGGCAGCCAGTCGATGGAATAGGGCAGGACAGCCGGCACGGTGAGCATGACCTCGCTCTTGCCTCGGGCATCGACAGCGACGATCTCGCCGGTGCCCCAGTTGCAGACCCACAGGCGCCCGTCATGCCAGCGCGGCGATTCCCCGAAGGCGAGGCCGGCAGTAACGAGACGCGGTGGGGTGGCCGATTGTGTCTGCATTTACGGGAACTCCTTGTTGCGCGCGTCACGGTGGCCGAAAGGTCCATGAAAGACGCTGTCTCACCAAGGACGGACGAGGGGTCTTCGTTCCGACAGCCGCTTTGTAGCTTTTCGTTCAGGAGGCGTCGGCCAGCATGACGTTGGCTTGTTCGTTGTAGTCGGTATCGACAAGTCGCGGGTCCTGCGGGTCGTGACCGTACCGCCAATATCGTACGTGCCGCAGCACATAACTGCTCCTGCCAGTTGCGGCCAATGCGGCCTTGCCCATTGTTGCGTTGCGGCGAAGGGGGCTTTGGGCTATTGAGGCCGGACTTGAAACGGAGCCCGTTTATACCCGATGAGCCTTGTCGATACGGTCAAGAACGCGTTCGTACCGATCCATCGCGAAGGCTATCCCTTCATCGCGGCCTTTGGCGCGGCAACGCTTTTCCTCGGCTATTTCTCCTCGGTCCTGTTCTGGATCGGCCTTATCCTGACGGCCTGGTGCGTCTATTTCTTCCGCGATCCCGAGCGCGTCACCCCGGTCGATGACCGCCTGGTGGTCAGCCCCGCCGATGGCATCATCTCGGCGGTCGGACCGGCCGTGCCGCCGCGCGAACTCGGCCTCGGCAATGTCGAGATGACCCGTATCTCGGTGTTCATGAACGTCTTTTCCTGCCATGTGAACCGCGCCCCGGTGCGCGGCCGCATCGCCAAGATCGAGCATCGGCCGGGAAAGTTCCTGAACGCCGAACTCGACAAGGCGAGCACCGAGAACGAGCGCAACGGCCTGGTCATCGAGAGCCCCAACGGCACGGTCGCCGCGGTTCAGATCGCCGGCCTGGTGGCGCGCCGCATCGTCTGCTGGGCAGAGGCCGGCGGCACGATCGCCATCGGCGAGCGTTTCGGCCTGATCCGCTTCGGCTCGCGCGTCGACGTGTTCCTGCCCTTGGCCGCTACGCCGCGCGTCGCCGTTGGCCAGACGGCCGTCGGCGGCGAAACCGTGCTGGCCGAATTCGGCGGTGTCGCCGGCACCCCCCTCGTGCGGATTTCTTGAGCCGTGGGCACGCAATACAAGAAGTTCGAGGCCCATGCCAGCGGCGGTCCGCGCATCCGCGAGATTCCGATGCGCATGGTGTTGCCCAACCTCGTCACCGTGCTTGCCATCTGCGCCGGCCTGTCCGGCATCCGCTTCGGCTTCGAAGGCCGCTTCGAGCCGGCGGTGGTGATGGTGCTGCTGGCTGCCTTCCTCGACGGCATTGACGGCCGCCTGGCGCGGATGCTGAAAGCGACCTCCAAATTCGGCGCTCAGATGGATTCGCTGGCCGACATCGTCAATTTCGGCGTTGCGCCGGCTCTGGTGCTCTATGCCTTCCTACTCGACCGCGCCGGCTCGCCGGGGTGGATTGCGGCGCTTTTGTTTGCGATCGCTTGCGGGCTGCGGCTCGCCCGTTTCAACGTGCTCGACGACGAGAAGGCCGATCGCCCTCTATGGCAGTCGGAATATTTCGTCGGGGTGCCGGCGCCGGCGGGCGCCGTGCTGGTGATGCTGCCGCTCTATCTCTATTTCCTGCGCACAGGGCTGGAGCCCAGTCGTCCAGCGGCCTTCGTCGCCACCGGCTTCACCATCCTGGTCGCCTTCCTGCTGGTCAGCCGACTGCCGGTCTATTCCGGCAAGAGCCTGAGAATCCCGGGCGACAGGGTGTTGCCGATCATCCTTGGTGTCGTCCTCTACATCCTGCTTCTGATGACCTATCCCTGGTACACGCTGACCGCCTCGGTCGCCGGATACCTGATCTTCCTGCCGTTCAGTGTGCGCGCCTATTCGAAGCGCGCCAAGCTGGAGGGCGAGAAGGTGCCGCCTTCGGACATAGGTTAAGAACGGCGGCGAAGTATTTGACTGGATTCAGGCTGCCGCGCTCAGCCCCAGCCTGTCGATCGCCAGCTTGCGGGTCGAGACATAGTCAGTCTTGCCGGATCCCAGCACCGGGATTTCCTCCACCTTGATGATGTCGTTCGGCACCATCAGTTCGGCGGCACCCGCCTGTTTGCCGAACTTGCGCAACTCGTCTGGATTGGCATCGTCGGCGGTGGTGACCAGCACAATGCGCTCGCCGCGCCTCTTGTCCGGCACCGCCACCGCCGCATGGCGCTCCTCCGGCCACAGCGACTGTACCAGCATCTCGACCGCACCCAGCGACACCATCTCGCCAGCGATCTTGGCGAAGCGTTTGGCCCGGCCGCGAATGGTGATGAAGCCCTCGCGGTCGACGGCTACGATGTCGCCGGTGTCAAGCCAGCCGGTCAATGGCTGCAACTCACCGGCGCGGTTCGCGGTCATGTAACCCATCATCAGGTTCGGTCCGTCGAGCCACAATTGGCCGGCGTCGCTGATGCCTTCGACAGGCTCCAGCTTCATGCGCATGGCGGGCAACAGCCGCCCGACCGTGCCGTCGCGGCCATGGATCGCGGTGTTGACGGCAACCACGGGTGCGGCTTCGGTCAGCCCGAAACCTTCGATGATCTCGGCCTGGAAGCGCTCGCGATAGACGCGGCGGGTTTCCGGCTTCACCGCTTCGGCGCCGGCGACGATGAAACGCAGGCTGGAAAAGTCGCCGTCCTTGGCGGTGCGCGCGTAGTTGGCGAGGAAGGTGTCGGTGCCGAACATGATGGTCGGTTTCACCTTGCGTGCGATCTCGGGGATGATCTTGTAGTGCAGCGGCGAAGGGTAGAGGAACAGTTTTACGCCGGTGACCAAAGGCAGGATGGTGCCACCCGTCATGCCGAAAGAGTGGAACACCGGCAGCACGTTGAGCAGGATGTCGGACGGCGAGATGGTGATGCGGGCCTCGGCCTGCATGGCGTTCGCGAGCAGGTTCCTGTGCGACAGCACCACCGCTTTCGGTGTGCCTTCTGACCCGGATGTGAACAGGATCAGCGCCGGCTTGGCCGCATCCTGCCGCTGCAGCGGCCTGCGCCACAGCAAAGCGGCTGCAAGCTTGTCCAGCGCGGTGACGCTTTTGCGCACATCCTCCAGCCATACGAATGTGGCGCCACCCTTTTCGGCCGCCGCGACGATATCGGCGAGGCCTGCCTTCTCGACGAAGGCACGGGAGGAGATGACGGTACGGATCATCGTTGTGCGCACGGCGGCGGTGACGCTGGCCGGTCCGGCCGTGTAATTGATCATCGCCGCCAACCGGCCTGCCGACAGAAGGCCGGTAAGCGACAGCACGACGCCATTGGCGTTGGGCAGCATCAGCCCGACCGCTTCGCCTGCCGCCGTGACCGCCTCGAAGCGTTTGCCCAGCACCCGTGCGCCGATGAACATCTTGCGGTAGCTCAGCACGCCCGAGATGATGTCCTCGATGATCGGATGTGAGGCGCCCACACGGTCGGCGGCATCGCGCATGGCCAGAAACAGGCCACGATCGAGGTCAGTGCCGAAAAGCCGGGCCTCGGCGATACGGTCGAACAGCGCGTTGGTGTTCGAAGTCTGGTCCGGGTTGCGTGCCGCCAGTTCGGCGATGGTCATTGGCTCGAGCACGCTGATCGACAGCCGCGGAAACCAGTGCCGCGGTGCCTTGTCCGCCGGCGTCAGCGAAACCGGCAGGCTGCGCGCGCCGGCGACGAAGATCGGCACGATGCGTGCGTCGGCCTGCATGGCGATGCGGGTGACCGCGCGAAATAGCCGGAATGTCTTGACGTCAGGCTCGACCGCATCCGGCAGGTAGACGGCGAGCCGGCCCTTGCCCTTCAGTACCCGCACCAGGCGGCGGCTGACGAAGACATGTTCGGCATTGAAGGCGATAGTGCGGCCAAGCTCGCGCCAGGGTTCGAGCCAAGGCGACCGCGCCGAGACCTCATCGAGGATGTGCAGCGTGTCGTCCGGCAGCAGCGACAGCATCAGCGCCGGCTCGAAGCGCGATTGATGCGAGATGACGTAGATCACAGGGACCTGCGCCTTGCGGGCGATCCCGATGCGGTCGTCGGCGATCCGGTAGGCGAGCTTGAACGGCACATAGAGCAGCGCCTGGGTGAAGCGCAGGCCGAGGCGGAGCTTTTCCACCACGCCGATCAGCAGCCAGGCCAAAACGAGACCCGCGAGCAGCGCCAGTGTCAGGATCATGCCGCATCTCTCCCAACGATCTTAGCATCGCGGCTCTTTCGCGGCCGCTTCGGCCAGAACCTAGACGATGTGGGAGCAAGGTCAATGCGAAGCTTTTTCCTTCTCCCATGAGGGAGGAGGAAAACCGCAGCTCACGCCGTCTTCAACCGTCCGCTGATAAAACGAAACTCCTGTGTCTTACCGCCATAGCCGTAGGCGGCGGCCGGCACTTCATGCACGAAGGCATAGCTCTCCTCGTGCACGCTGCCCAGCAGGCGGCCGAAGGCGGCGAAGATCTCCTTGAGATAGGCCTCCAGCTCGAGCTTGGTGTTGGTGCCGTCGACCACCTTGATGTCCAGCCAGAACGTATTGGTCCCGTGCTCGGCCAGCGATCTGCCGCCGGCGAACCAGTGCTGTGGATCGATGTAGGATATGGCAACCGCGGTGATCGTCGGATCCTTGCGCAGCCGCGTGGCGGTGATCTCGGTCACCTCCCTGGCAATCCTGGCGGACAACGCGGCGTCGGGCTTGCCGGTGACATTGACGTTGATGATGGGCATTTTTCTTCTCCTTCGCTCAAGCGGCGTCCGATCGCCGGCGGGAGAACCCTGCCATCATCAAGGAGTCAAAAAAAACGAATTGTTTTAAACAGAAGATTCGATAATATCGAATTATGGAGACGCTCGATCCCGACCTGCTCAGGACCTTCCTCGCCTTCGTCGACAGCGGCTCGCTGGCGCAGGCGGCATCGAGCGTCGGCCGTTCTCCCTCGGCGGTGACCGCACAGATGCAGCGGCTCGAGGAGATCGTCGGCGAGCCGCTTCTGGCGCCGCAAGGCAGGGGACGCGGCCTGACGCCCGCCGGCGAGGACCTTGTCGGTCATGCCAGGCGCATCCTGGCGGCGCATCGCGAGGCGTGGCTGGCCATGAAGGGTGCGCGGGCTGCGGGGCGCGTTGCCATCGGCACAACGCAGGACTTCGCCGACAGTGGCTTGCCCGACCTGTTGCGCGCCTTCGCCGTCAGTCATCCGCGCGTCGGGATCGAGTTGCGTGTAGGCCGCTCCACTGAGCTGGCACAGGCACTGCGGTCTGGCAGCCTCGATCTGGCGATCGTCATGCGCCAGGCCGCGATGCCCGACGAAATCGGCGTCCTGCGCGAGGCGATGATATGGCTGTGTTCACAAAAGGGGCTGGCCTCGCGGCAGGAAGAATTGCCGCTGGCGCTGCTCGATCCGCATTGCGGCTTTCGCGAAGCGGCGATCGCCGCGCTCGATGCGGCCGGTCGCCGTTACCGTATCGCCGCCGGCAGCGCCAGCCTGGCCGGCCTGCGCACAGCCGTGAATGCCGGTGTTGCGCTGACGCTGCGCACGGCACGCTTTGCCCATTCCGGCATTGTCGAGGCCCCGAGCGAGCTTGGCCTGCCACAGGTGCCGATGGCTGAGTTCGCCATTCGGCTGCGCGGCGGTGCCGAGGGTCCCGCCCGCGATCTGGCGGCACTGCTCAGCGGCACCCTGGCGCTGCCTGGGCTCCTTGGTTGAAACGGTGCAAGTCGTGCGGCGGGATTCATCGGCAAAGAAAAAGCCGACCTTGCGGTCGGCTTGAAAGTAGGACGGGCCGAGGGGTTTGGGGGGACTTGGGGTGGCCCGTCGCATCAACAATGCCTGACCCCGATGATGGTTCCGTGACTGCGCCATTTTTTTAAGAGATATTTGACGCCATGCGTTGCGAGCGGGCCGCCAGCCAGTCGCGACCGGCATGGGCAAACACGGCGGCGAGCACAATGGCGCCGCCGATCATGCTGGCTGCTGGCGCAAGCTCGCCCAGAAACAGGAAGGCAAACAGAATCGCGAACGGCACTTCGGCTGAGCCGAGCAGTCCGGATTCGGCCGCCGGGATCAGCCGCGCGCCTTCCGTCCACAGGATCGAGGACAGCGCGAAGGACGCGCCGAAGGTGACGAGCAAAACGGCATCCCTTGGTGAAACCGCCAGCGGATCGGTGACGAACCAGCCGAGAACGAACAGCAGGAAGGCCGACACCGCACCAGCCCACACCACGGGTGTGTCGCGGAAGGCGCGCACCATGATCATGTAGAGGGCGCTGCCAATGGTCATCAGCAGCGCCAGCCCGTCGCCGAAGAGATTGCCGGTGCCGAAGCCGGACCAGACCATGATCGCCACGCCGCACAGCGACACGGCGGCCGCGACCATCGTCTGCAGGCGGAAGGGTTCACGTGTCAGGGCCCAGGCGAGCAGCGCGGTGACGAAAGGCGCGGTCGCGTAGATGACTGCAACATTGGCGACGAAGGTGAACTTGAACGCGGAGATGAAGGCAATGCTGGCCAGCGCGCCCTCTACCGCCAGCAGGCAGCCGCGCCAGCCAAGCCGCAGGCTCTCGCGCCCGCCGGAGCGGCGGCGTCGCCACAGCACATAGAGGCTGATCAGGATCGAGCCGACAAAGCCTCGCCAGCAGATGATGGTCAGCGGGTCGGCGTGGATCGATTTGGTCAGCACGCCAGTCAGGCCGAACACAGCCGCCGATGAGGACACCAGGATGATGCCGAGCGTGCGTTCTGCGGTTTCGGTGGTGGCTGCGATGTCAGTCATAAAGCCAGCCTACGCCGCTCGGTCCTGACATCGTAGTGTCAGCTGTGATGGCCGTGCACATCAAAGCCGTTTACGGAAATGCTCGCCGCCCACGATCAGCAGGCCGGCGGCGACGATAAGGGCGGCGCCGAAGAACACTTCGCGGCGTGGCACGTCGCCCCAGATCGCAAAGCCGAGCGCGAACGCCCACAATAGTGAGGTGTATTCGAGGGGGGCGAGGATCGATGCCGGCGTTCGCTTCATGCCTTCGAAGAGAAGATATTGCGCGAGGCCGCCGAGCGCGCCGACGCTTGCAAGGAGCAGCAACTGGGTCCCGTCCGGTGTGTGCCACCACAGCAGCCCCGGCACCGCCGAAAACACCAGGAAGTAGAAATTGTTGAGGAGCAACTGGATCAGCGAGCGCTCGGCAAGGGCGGTCTTGCGCAGCAGCACGACGGCAATGCCCCACAAAACAGCGGCAGCCAAAACCTGAAGCACCGGCACGGACAGGCCGAGATGGGTGGGATCGCAAGCGACGAAGACGCCGGCAAAACCGATTAGCACGGCAAACCAGCGCAGCAAGGGCACCTTTTCGCCGAGCATCGCCACCGAAAGCACGGTAACGATGATCGGAGCCGCGTAATAGACGGTGGTCAGTTCGGCGAGCTGCAGGCTGCGGGCGGCGTTGTAGTAGCAGAGCCAGGCGGCGAGCGTGAAGGCGCTGCGCACCAGCATCGGCCGCACGATCGGCGACCGAACTGTATCGGCAAACAGCCGTCGTCCGCCGATCGCCGCGCAGGCGCCGAGGATGGTGATGCTGCGGAAGAACATGATCTGCCAGACGCTCATTCCGGCAACCAGCAGCTTGATCGAGGCGTCTTGCGTCGAAAACAGGAAATAGGCCCCGCCGGTCAGCAGGATTCCGGCGAGAACCCTTTCGCGTGTTTCGAGAATGGCGATATCGGCCATAAGGCGCGGGACCAACGTTGCGGAAGGTGACGGAAATGCTGTGTGGAGCGACGCGAGGACACTGTAAAGTCAGGCCACGGTGCCGTCCTCTATACGGGTGAAAGTAGGTGCAGCGCTACGCCAGCCCCATGCTTGCGTTAGGGCAGGGACTGGCGATCTTGCTTCCTGGAGGCGATCGGCCCTTATATCTGACAAAGCTACGCCCCCGGTCGGCCACAAAAGCGAAAAAAGGAGCGCACATGGACGCAACCGAACTTAAGGCCATGCAGGCGCCGCTGAAGCAGGCTTATCGCGACGATGCTTCGCGCGCGCTGATCACGCTGCGCGCCAAAGGGTCGGTCGACGACCAATCGGTTGCCTGCAAGGTAGAGACGGGCAGGGCGATTGCAATCGCCGGCCTGCATCCGGCAACCGGCGGCTCAGGGCTCGAACTCTGCTCGGGCGACATGCTGCTGGAGGCGTTGGTGGCTTGCGCCGGGGTGACGCTGAAGGCTGTGGCGACGGCGCTTGAATTCAAGCTCGGCGCCGCCACGGTGGAGGCCGAAGGCGACCTTGATTTTCGCGGCACGCTCGGTGTCGCCAAGGATGCGCCGGTTGGCTTTCGCGCCATCCGACTGAATTTCAGTCTCGACACGAATGAACCGCAGGAGCGGATAGATTCGCTGCTGAAACTGACCGAGCGCTACTGCGTGGTGTTCCAGACCATCAACCAGAAGCCGGAGCTGACAGTGAGCGCGCGGCGTTGAAGTTGCAATCTCCCATGGGTGAGATTGGCCATCTTTCCGGCTTTCGCTGGAGCTCCAGGAAAAGTGTGAAACGGTTTTCCCGGGAAAAGCGCACAGCGCTTTCCCTTGGGAATTGCGTCAAAACAAAGAGATAGAGCGGTTCGGCGTATCCGTGAAACGATGAACCGCTCCAGCTGGTGCTTACTGCGCTGACGGCGTTTCGGCGTCGCCCTCGTCGGTGAAGGGCGAGGCGCTCGGCACGCATTGCACCGACCAGCCGGCTGGTGTCGGCTGCTTTTGATATTCGGTGATGGCGGCGGTGCACTGTTCGCGCTTGTCGAAGGTGCTGGGCAGCACGACCATGCCGCCTTGCGGACCGGCTATTACCAGATACCAGACCAACGCTACAGTCGAAGCCATGGGGATTTTCCTTGTTCTGCCCAGCCAGGGCGCTTGTTGCGGGAGTCGTTATGATCCTACCAACTCCACGGAAATGACGAAAGCATGACCGCTGCGCGGCCTTCCACCCTCAAATCACAGCCGCGTGATGACAACGCGGTTTTGGAGGCCGAATTTTTAAAGGCCAGCCGGCTCAGTCGGTTGCAAAACAATAGAACAGGCCATCGCCACCGGTGCCCTTCAGCGCCTCCTGGCTGCAGCCGCCGCGCGAGGCGTGCGAGGAATTCCAGGACTTGGCGGCGGCCGAATCGTCAAGGCCGGTGCGATCGTGATGACCCATCATCGCGGCCCCTTCCGCGCCACTCATCGTCCAGTCGCCGCAGGTCTGGTCGGCTATCTTCGTGCCGTCAGGCTTGGAGCCGGTGAGCATGTCGTGCCGATTTGGCGTGTCGCCGCGGCCGTTGACCAATTCGCCCTCCTCGTTCAGCGCTGTCTGCTTGGTGATGCCGTTGGTGTCGCTGTGCAGCGAAGCGACGTCGTCGGCTATCTTGACACCCTTGGCATTCACCCATGGTCCCTTGCCGATGCGGTCGCGCGCATCGGTGTCGCTTGTCGAAAGATACGCATGCCAGGTCCTGCCGGTGACGCCGGCGGATTCCGCCAGCGACGCGCAATGCGCGTCCGCGCCCTTGAGGCCACCGAGATCGGCGCCCTTGCCCGAACCGACACTGGTGACGAAGAAACTCATCTTTGCGTCTTGCGAGAGGGCTGTGCCGGCAGTGACGGCCGTGATGGCGGTGGCGGCAACGAGAAGATTTCTGCGCATGTCGGTCCTCCGGTTGGCTTCGAATGGTTGCATTCGAAGAAACGTTGCCGGAGGCCTATTTAATCCGCTTCGCGCTCAAGTTTTATTCCGGCTGCCTGTACGCGACAAATCGGTTGTGTTTGGCCTGGAAGATCAGCCCGGTCTCTTTCAGGTGCGGGCTGGCCAGCGGCACGATGCGCCTGGCGATTTCCGAGGGGTGCGGCAGCGTTGCCGGATCCTCGCCGGGTACGGCCTGGGCACGCATGGCGGTGCGGGTGGCGCCAGGGTCGGCCGCGTTGACGCGCAGCGGCAGGCTTTGCGTCTCCTGCGCCCAGGAGCGCATCATCGTCTCGACCGCAGCCTTGGACGCCGCGTAGGGCGCCCAGAAGGCGCGCGCCGAATGAGCCGCGTTGGAGGAAAGCAGAATGGCCCGGCCGGCGTCGGAGAGCCGCAGCAGCGGGTCGACCGAGCGGATCAGCCGCCATGTCGAGGTGACGTTGATGGTCATCACCTTCTCGAAGGTCTTCGCCTCGACATGGCCGATCGGTGAGATCACGCCGAGCACGCCGGCATTGGCGACGAGAATGTCGAGCTTGCCCCAGCGTTCGTGGATGGCGCCGCCCAGCCGGTCAATGCCGGCCATGTCGGCGAGATCGAGCGGCACCAGCGTCGCCTGGCCGCCTGCCGCCTTTATCTGATCGTCGAGTTCCTCCAGGCCGCCGACAGTGCGCGCAACCGCAATGACATGCGCGCCGGCGGCGGCCAGTTCCTTGGCGATGAAATAGCCGATGCCGCGCGAAGCGCCGGTGACGACCGCAACGCGGCCGGTAAGGTCGAGGGTCATGCGATGGATTCCGGAAATCTGGCTAAGGCTAAAGCAATTCCAGGAAAAGTGTGAAACGGTTTTCCGTCTGGAATTGCGTCGAAACAAAGAGATAGAGCGGTTCTGCGTTTCCGTGAAACGACGAACCGCTCTGATGACGGTCCGACAATCCTACGTCCCGCTCGTCGCCAGGAGCGACAGCGTGCGCACATTGTCGTGGCCTTCGAAGTCGAGCAGGCGGGTCGGATACTGGCCGGTGAAGCAGGCGTCGCAGAATTGCGGCTGGTCGTTGTCGCGGCCCGCCTCGCCGACGGCGCGGTAGAGCCCGTCGATCGAGAGGAAGCCAAGCGAATCGACACGGATGAACTCGGCCATCTCTTCCACCGACATGCGCGATGCCAGAAGCTTCGACTTCTCCGGCGTGTCCACGCCGTAGAAGCAGGACGCGCTGGTCGGTGGCGAGGCGATGCGCATGTGCACTTCCTTGGCACCGGCGTCGCGCACCATCTGTACGATCTTCTGGCTGGTGGTGCCGCGTACGATCGAATCGTCGACCAGCACCACGCGCTTGCCCTCGATCATGCGGCGGTTGGCGTTGTGCTTCAGCTTGACGCCCATGTGGCGGATCGAATCGCCGGGCTGGATGAAGGTGCGGCCGACATAGTGGTTGCGGATGATGCCGAGTTCGAAGGGAATGCCCGCCGCTTGGCTGAAGCCGATCGCCGCCGGCGTGCCCGAATCCGGCACTGGCACGACAATGTCGGCCTCGACCGGGTTTTCCTGCGCCAGCTCGGCGCCGATGCGCTTGCGCACCTCATAGACGTTGCGGCCTTCGACCGACGAATCCGGTCGCGCGAAATAGACATACTCGAAGATGCAGAAGCGGGTTTTCTGCGGCTCGAAGGGGAACAGGCTCTCAATGCCCTTGGACGTGACCACAACCATCTCGCCGGGCTTCAGGTCGCGCACGAAACGCGCGCCGATGATGTCGAGCGCACAGGTCTCGGAGGCCAGGATCCAGGCGCCGTCAAGATCACCCAGCACCAGCGGCCGGATACCGAGCGGATCGCGGCAGCCGATCATCTTCTTGGCTGTCATCGCCACCAGCGAGAAGGCGCCCTCGACCTGCCGCACCGCATCGATGAAACGCGAGTTCAAGTCGCGCTCCTTGCTGGTGGCGACAAGGTGCAAAATCGTCTCGGTGTCGGAGGTGGACGAGAAGATCGCGCCCTGCTTCTGCAGCGCGCGTTGCACGGTCATGGCATTGGTGAGATTGCCATTGTGGGCAACGGCAAAGCCGCCATCGGCCAACTCGGCGAAGAAGGGCTGGATGTTACGCATACCGGCGCCGCCGGTCGTGGCGTAGCGTGTGTGGCCAATGGCGCGGTTGCCTTGCAGGCTGTCGATGACGCGCTGCTTGGTGAAGGTGTCGCCGATCAGGCCGACATGGCGTTCGACATGAAACTGGGTGCCGTCATAGGAAACGATGCCGGCAGCCTCCTGGCCGCGATGCTGCAGCGCATGCAGGCCGAGGGTGACAATGGCTGCCGCGTCCTGCCGGCCGAAAATGCCGAACACGCCGCATTCATCGTGGAAATGGTCGTCGGCCTCGGCGGAAAGCCCGTTGTCTGCGTCTGCCATCTTAAGCTCCGCTAAAATCGCCATATAAGGCGGGTGCGCGCCGAAAGCAACGCGCACCGTGCAGCCGTTCACATGATCGTCGGTTTTCCGACGTCAGTTCGCCGGCGCTGCCGGTGCTGGATTGGCCGGGGCGTTGTCCGCCGGCGGCGTTCCGGCGTCACTGTCGTCGGGAGCCGGCGCATTGGCATCGTCGCCGCCAGCCGGCGCATCCGCCGCCGGTGCGTCGGGAGCGGCGGGCGTCTCGGTAGCCGGCTGATTCGGATTGAGCTTCTTGAGGATGGCGTTTTCCGGATCCTCGGGCAGCAGGCTTTCAAGCTTGGCACCGATCGATTCGAGCAACGGCCGCGACTTGGCATCCGTGACCCAGGCCGGTGCCTTGGCGCCAGCCAGCCAGTTGAAGAACAACAGCGCCACCGCGACGACCAGAATGCCGCGCGCGGCGCCGTAGAGGAAACCCAGCGTGCGGTCGAGTGCGCCGATCCTGGAATCGATGATCCAGTCGGCGAGCTTCATGGTGATGACCGAGACGACGATCAGCGCAATGATGAAGACGACGCCGGCGGCGGCCGCCATGGCGATCTTGTCATTGTCGATGTAAGGCTTGAGATAAGGCAGAACTGGCTTGTAGAAGAAGAAAGCCGCCGCCGCTGCCGCCGCCCAGGAAACGACAGACAGGATTTCGCGCGAGAAGCCACGGACCATGGCGAGCATCGCCGAGACCAGGGTGAAGCCGACAAGAATTCCGTCAAGCAGCGTAATCGGCATGTCTTTCGCCCCACTCCATGTCTTTCACCAGTCGACGAGCCGCGTCACTCTTCCTCGTCGGCGCGGCTGCGGCGTGAGCCGGCTATACGCGCCACGAGGTCGGCAAGCTCGGTCGGCTGGAAAGCACCGGCCCCGATCCCCCCGGCAAGTTCCCCACTGCCCATGGGCAGAACCGCGCTTCCAAAACCCAGCTTTTCGGCTTCCTTGAGGCGCTGTTGCGCATGCGCAACCGGCCTCACGGCGCCCGAAAGGCTGATTTCGCCGAAATAGACGCAATCGGCGGGAAGGGCAAGACCGGTGAGCGAGGAAACCAGGGCGGCCGCCACCGCTAGATCCGCGGCGGGCTCAGAGATCCGATAGCCGCCGGCGACGTTGAGATAGACGTCATGGGTGCCGAAACGTACGCCGCAATGGGCTTCGAGGACCGCCAGGATCATCGACAGCCGGGCGCCGTCCCAGCCGACGACGGCGCGGCGCGGCGTGCCGAGCGAAGATGGCGCGACCAGCGCCTGAATCTCGACCAGAACCGGCCTCGTCCCTTCCATGCCGGCGAAAACCGCGGCACCCGGCGATTTCGCATGACGCTCGCCGAGGAAGAGCTCGGACGGATTGGCGACTTCGCGCAAGCCCTTGTCCGACATCTCGAAGACGCCGATCTCGTCGGTGGGACCAAAGCGGTTCTTCACCGTGCGCAGGATGCGGTAGTGATGGCCGCCTTCGCCCTCGAAGTAGAGCACGGCGTCGACCATGTGCTCGACGACGCGTGGTCCGGCGATCTGGCCCTCCTTGGTGACATGGCCGACCAGCACGATCGCCGCACCCGTTGATTTCGCATAGCGGATCATCGCCTGCGCGGCGGCGCGCACCTGGGTGACGGTGCCTGGCGCCGAATCGGCGAGGTCGGTCCACAGCGTCTGGATCGAATCCAAGATGACGAGGTCCGGCCGCTTGCCGTCGGCGATCGTCGCCAGGATGTCCTCGACATTGGTCTCCGCGGCCAGTTCCACCGGTGCCGATGCGACGCCAAGCCGCTGCGCGCGCAGCCTGATCTGGGCGACGGCCTCTTCGCCCGAGACATAGACGATGCGGTGGCCTTTTGACGCGAGCGCCGCGGCCGCCTGGGTGAGCAGCGTCGATTTGCCGATGCCGGGGTCGCCGCCGACCAGCAGCGCCGAGCCACGCACGAAACCGCCGCCAGTGGCGCGATCGAGTTCGCCGATGCCCGAGATGATGCGCGGCGCGTCCTCGATGTCGCCGGACAGCGTTGTCAGCACGACGGCACGTCCCTTGCGGGCGTTGCGCGTATTGGCCGGACCCGAGCCGATGCCACCGGACGTGCCTTCCTCGACCAGCGTGTTCCATTCGCCGCAGGCATCGCATTTGCCGGCCCAGCGCTGATGCACCGATCCGCAATTCTGGCAGATGAACTGAACACGCGATTTGGCCATCAGGTGGATGCCGCTTGAAAATGGCCTGGGGGGTGGGACAGAGGGCGAGGGCAGGTCAAGAAATTACTCGAACCTCTCCGGCAGGTGATGTTCCTCGGCAAGGTCGGAGAAGCGGGTGAACTCGCCCTGGAAGGCAAGGCTGACAGTGCCGGTCGGCCCATGGCGCTGCTTGGCAATGATCACTTCGGCCTTGCCTTGTACCTCGATCATCTTCGTTTCCCAGGCAAGGTGCTCGGGCGTGCCTTTCTCCGGCTCCTTGTTCTTGATGTAGTATTCCTCGCGGTACACAAATAGCACCACGTCGGCGTCCTGCTCGATCGAGCCCGATTCGCGCAAGTCGGACAGCTGCGGATGCTTGTCGTCGCGGCTTTCGACCTGACGCGAAAGCTGCGAGAGTGCGATGATCGGCACGCCGAGTTCCTTACCGAGCGCCTTCAGTCCGGTGGTGATCTCGGTGATTTCCTGGACGCGGTTCTGCGACGCCTTGGCGGACGAACCCTGCATCAGCTGGATATAGTCGATGACCATCAAATCCAGCCCGCGTTGGCGCTTGAGGCGGCGGGCGCGCGCCGCGAGCTGCGCAATCGAAATGCCGCCCGTCTGGTCGATGTAGAGCGGGCGCTTGTGGTTCTCCTGCGTGTACGCGACAAGCTTGCCGAAATCGGCTTCCGTCAAGTCGCCACGCCTGATTTTGGACGATGGGATCTCGGTCTGCTCGGAGATGATGCGGGTGGCCAACTGCTCTGACGACATTTCGAGCGAGAAGAAGCCGACGACGCCGCCATTGGCAGCCTTGACGGAGCCGTCGGCCTGCTGGGCGGGCTCATAGGCGGCGGCGATATTATAGGCGATGTTGGTGGCCAGCGACGTCTTGCCCATGCCCGGGCGGCCGGCGATGATGATCAAATCCGACGGCTGCAAGCCGCCCATGCGGTTGTCGAGATCGCGCAGGCCGGTGGCAATTCCCGACAGGTGGCCGTCGCGCATATAGGCGGCGCTGGCCATGTCGACGGCGTTCTTCAACGCATCGGAAAAACTTTCGAAACCGCCATCGTAGCGGCCGTTTTCGGCCAGCTCGAACAGCCGCCGCTCGGCGTCCTCGATCTGCTCGGTGGGCGCCATGTCGACAGGCGCGTCATAGGCGATGTTGACCATGTCCTCGCCGACGGTGATTAGCGCCCGGCGGGTGGCAAGGTCATAGATGGCGCGGCCATAATCGGTCGCGTTGACGACGGTAACGGCCTCCACTGCCAGCCGCACGACGTATTGCGCCATCGTCATGTCGCCGACCTTCTCGTCGGCCGGCAGGAAGGTCTTCAGCGTGATCGGCGTCGCCACCTTGCCCATGCGTATGAACTCGGAAGCCACCTCATAGATCTTGCGGTGCAGCGGCTCGTAGAAATGGCTGGCCTTCAGGAAGTCCGAGACGCGGTAGAAGGCGTCGTTGTTGACGAGGATGGCGCCGAGCAGCGCTTGCTCGGCCTCGATGTTGTTTGGCGCTTCACGATAAAGCGGTGTTTCCGCGACGCCTAATTTCCGCGCTGCCTCTGCCATGATGTCCCCGATTTCAATCCCGGCTTCTCGATATCAGAACCGGACAATTTGATGCTGACTTATATGCATCAGTGCCCGTCCAACCGTCTTTGATGCCCGCTTTTCACAGCGCAAGAATTCAGTGGAAAGAATCCCGGTTGACTCGAATCGAAGCTGGGAGCTTAGCGCCTCTCGGAAGAGAACAAAACAGGAAAAGTGTGGATGCTGCGGTCACATAGAAAGGGCTGTGAATTCCTGTGGCGCTCAAATGATTGCCGAAGGTTTCACCGCCGTGGTGTGCTTGGCAACGTGTCGCCCCAGTCCAACCGCCGCGCGGCCTTGAAGACATCGCCGTCGCGTTTGGTGAACAGTTTTTCGCCGGCACGGCCGTCGTTTTCACAGAGCTTGAGCAAGACCTTGCCGGAACCGGACTTCGGCGGCGCGATCACGCGCGCGAGGTGGAAAGGGGCGGGTTGTCGCGAGGCGGCGACATAGATGAATTTCTCGTCCTCCCATGGCACATCGGCGTCCTTGGCTAGCCTGTGCAGGCGCGAGCGGGCGACGCGGCGGGAAAAATGGCACCAGTCGGGTGGGGCGAGCGGGCAGGGTGCCTGATGCGGGCAAGGCGCAAGCACATGCGCACCCGCCTCCATCAGTTGCCCGCGAACCGCAAGGACACGCTGCCAGCCGGCCGGCGTGCCCGGCTCGACAACCAGCAGCGTATCGCCAGTGAGTTGCCACAGCCGGTCGATGAGCTTCGGCAATGAGGCCGGAACGATTTCGTCCAGCACATAGGCGCACGTCACCAGATCGGCTGGCTTGAGGTCGGCAAGGTCGACCGTGGCGTCGCCGGCCAGCCATATGGTTTGGGCGGTAATTGCATCGCCGGCGAGCGTCTCGCCGACCTTGCGCACCGCGGCACTGGCTTCGAGCAGCACAGCCTGTTCGAGATCGGGCCACAGGTCAGTCGTGGCCCAAAGCACCGTGCCAGGGCCGGCGCCAACGTCGAGCAGGCTCTTTGGCGTAAAGCCCGGCCTGGCGTCGCTCAGCGCGTCGAGGCTGGCGCGGACCGCGGCATAGGTCGCCGGCAGCCGAGTCGCCAGATAGGCCCTCACGGCGGCATCCTGCGCCATATGCAGGCGGCCATCGCGCAGCTCGGCACGGTAGCGGTCGGACAGCGTTTTTGCCGCTTGCTTGAGTGCCGCCAGCGGAACGTTTTCGAGCAGGCGCTCGACTCCTTGGCGAAGTGGCGCCGGCAGTTCCATCTCACGCGCCCCTTGGCGCGAGGAGGATCACCGAAGCGCCGACAATGCAGAGGGCGGCACCGGCAAAATCCCAGCGGTCGGGGCGCACGCCTTCCACCAGCCACAGCCAGCCCAGCGACGCCGCGATGTAGATGCCGCCATAGGCGGCATAGGCGCGGCCGGCGGCGTTTGCGTCGACCAGTGCCAGCAGGAAGCCGAACAAGGCGAGCGAGGCGAGGCCGGGAAACAGCCATAACGGCGACTTTTCCAGCCGCCACCAGGCCCAGAACGAGAAGCAGCCGGCGATCTCGGCCAGAGCGGCGGCGGCATAGAAGTTGTAGGTCATGAAAAAGGTCTCGCGATCACGAAACCCTTTTCAGGGCAGCTGCCAGCAATGGCAAGCGGCAATGCTACTCCTGGCCCGCGACCTTGCGGCGGCGAGCTGGCTTGGCGGCAGGACCTTTTTTGATGGGGGCCGCTTCACGGTGCCCCATATCGCGCATCTCAAGCGCCTTCTCGCATTTGGCTATGTAGTCGCGCGACACAGGCAGCGTGTCATTCTTCTTGGCGATCTGGATCTGGAAGATGACCAGGTCCTGCCAGCGGAAGGCGGCTTCCGAGGCGGCCAGATAGAACTCCCACATCCGGCAGAAGCGCTCGTCATAGATTGCCTTGGCCTTGTCGCGATTGACGGCGAAGCGCTCGCCCCAGTGCTTCAGCGTGTCGGCATAGTGGAGCCTCAGGATTTCGATGTCGGTGACGACCAGGCCCGACTTCTCGATCGCCGGCATGACTTCGGAGAGCGAGGGGATGTAGCCGCCCGGGAAAATGTACTTGCGGATGAAGGCGCTGGTCGCCCACGGCACGCCGGAGCGTCCGATCGTGTGCAGGAGCATGACGCCATCGGGCTTGAGCAGTGTCGCGCTCTTGTCGAAGAAGGTGCGGAAATGATTGACGCCGACATGTTCGAACATGCCGACCGAAACGATGCGGTCGAAGCGTTCGTTGAGTTCGCGGTAGTCCTTGAGCTCGAAATGAACGCGGCTTTCCAGGCCTTGCGCGTGGGCGCGATCGGTGGCGACGCCATGCTGTTCGGTCGACAGCGTCACCCCTTGCACGTCGACGTCGAACGCCTTGGCGAGATAGAGGCCGAGTCCGCCCCAGCCGGAACCGATGTCGAGCACCGTCTGCCCGGCCTTCAGCCTGAGCTTGGCGGCGATGTGGCGTTTCTTGGCGGCCTGCGCCTCATCGAGCGTCATGTCCGGCTGTTCGAAATAGGCGCAGGAATACTGCATGTCCTCGTCGAGGAAGAGCCTGTAGAGGTCGCCCGACAGGTCGTAATGGCGCTGTACGTTGCGGCGCGAGCGCGATGCGGTGTTGATCTGCTGCAGGCGGCGGAAGGCGTGCCGAAGGCCCTCGATCGCCTTGGACCAGGTTGCGTCGATACCGCCGCTGCCCATGTTCTGGAAGGCGATGCGCATCACACCCAGCACGCCGCCTTCGAGAATGTCGAGTTCGCCGTCCATGTAGGATTCCGGAACAGCCAGCATCGGATCGAACGTGATGGCGCGCTCGGCATGCGCGGTCTTGATGTGCATGTGCACCGGCTCGCCGCTGCCGTCGCCGAAAACCACTGTCGAGCCCCTGGGGCCGGTTACCTTGAGATTGCCGGTGCGCACCAGGCGGTCGAGAACGCGCTTCAACAGAATATTCATGACCAAATGTCCCCTCTCGGTCAGACAGGCTGTCCTACTCTGCATCAATATATAGGGGTTCGAAAAGTTCCTTTTGGCACAAAAATGCCCGGGCGAGGGGCCCGGGCATTAGTCCAGAATGACTGGACGATCTGGATGTCGATGAAAGCGGTGTGCGTCCAGCCGGACGCGCACCACTTTTCACATAGTCAGGCGTTCTCTTCGCCGCCTTCGAACTCGGAATTCGGGTCGAAGAAGTTTTCCGGCCGGGCGTTGTCGTTGATGTCGTCGCCATAGATGGCTTCGGCGGTGGTCAGCGTCTCGCCCTTGGCCTGGCGTTCGGCTTCGTCGGCCGTGCGCGCGATGTTGAGCGTGATGGTGACCTCGACTTCCGGATGCAGGGCGATCGCCACATTGGTGAGACCGATGGTCTTGATCGGCTGGTTGAGCAGGATCTGGTTGCGGTTGACCGAAAAGCCTTCGGCCGTCAACAGATCGGCGATGTCGCGGGTCGAAACCGAGCCGTAGAGCTGGCCAGTTTCACCGGCCGAACGCACGGCGATGAAGCTCTTGCCGTCGAGCTTTTCGGCGACCTGGGCGGCTTCCGACTTGCGCTCGAGGTTGCGGGCTTCGAGCTGCGCGCGCTGGCCTTCGAACTTCTTTTTGTTGGCTTCGTTGGCGCGCAGCGCCTTGCCCTGCGGCAGCAGGAAGTTGCGGGCAAATCCGTCCTTGACCTTGACGGTATCGCCCATCTGGCCGAGGCGGGAAACACGTTCGAGAAGAATGACTTCCATGGTTTTGTTCCTTTGGTTGAGCGCCAACCGTCGGGATCGGCGCCGAATTGTCTCTGGAACAGGTCAGGAAGCTTGGACGCCCTGGCGCCGGTGTCGCTGTCCTGCCTGTCCGGGCAGTTAGAGGCTTGACCTCAACTCGGGATTTGAAACGACCCTGCGGCGCCCGTCGCCGTGGGAAAGGGAGCGGGCAGCAAGCCGCCCGCTCGAAAGTCTTAGCGGACCACGTAGGGCAGCAGGCCGAGGAAGCGGGCGCGCTTGATCGCCTTGGCGAGCTCGCGCTGCTTCTTCTGGCTGACGGCCGTGATGCGCGACGGCACGATCTTGCCACGCTCGGAAATGTAGCGCTGCAAGAGACGCACGTCCTTGTAGTCGATCTTGGGCGCGTTGGCGCCAGAGAACGGGCAGGTCTTGCGGCGGCGGTGGAACGGGCGCCGGGTCGGGATCTGATTGATGTCGACCATTATTCTACACCCCCTTCAAAGCCTTCGCGCGGACGGCGCGGGCCACGGTCGGCGCCGGCGTCGCCAAACGAGCGCGGCGGACGATCGCCACGGTCGCCGCGATCACGGTCGCCGAACGAGCGCGGGCCACGATCGCCACGGTCGCGGTCGCCGAAGCCGCCGCGTTCCGAACGCTCTTCGCGCTTCTGCATCATCGCCGAGGGGCCTTCCTCATGCGCGTCGACCTTGATGGTCAGGAAACGCAGCACGTCCTCGGACAGGCCCATCTGGCGCTCCATTTCGTTGAGCGCGGCCGGTGGGCAGGTAAGATCCATCAACGTGTAGTAAGCCTTCCGGTTCTTGTTGACCCGGTAGGTGAGGGACTTCAGTCCCCAGTTCTCGACCCGGCCGACGGACCCGCCATTCGCGGAGATGACGCCCTTGTACTGTTCGACAAGCGCATCGACCTGCTGCTGCGAGAGGTCCTGCCGGGCAAGAAACACATGTTCGTATAGAGCCATGGTGTATCAGTGCCTTTCTTCGTTTCTCTCCCGGTTCCCGGCGGCAAAAGCCTCTGCAACTTCTCTGACCCGCCGATCCCGAAGGGGCGGGGAAGAAAGGAGCATGACGAGACGGTCGAGAGCGGAGACACGGGAGGCGGAAGCACTTCTGGCTTCACGCGAAGGCTTTCGAAAAAACCTCCGGCCCTCCGTTCAGCCCCCAGCTGGGACCGGCAGATTGCGGGCCTCTATACAGCAATCCGGCCGCAACGCAAGGGCAAGCGGCACTCTCCTATGTCGCAGGAATGGAAAAATCGAGCGGCATCAAGGCAGGAGACTTTTGCAGTCCGCAACTGAAGGGCCAGATCGGCTCAACTCGTGTGGGCGACAACCTTGTCGACCGTTTCGGGGAAGAAGTCGGGCGCCGCACCGCGCTTGCCGAACATCATGTCGTACTGGATCAGTCGGAAATCGTTGATCGTCGGGTCGATCTCCTTTTGCCGCGACCAATCGGGTGTCGCCTCGCCGGTCGGGGTCAGCAGCAGGTTGCGGTCGACAACGCGGTAGCGCTCCCGCACCTCTCCTAGGAAACCCGTGTAGTAGGGGTGGGTGATGCCTGCGGCGGTGAGGATATGATATGGCAGGAATGCCGGGCTCACCGCGCCCAGATTCTCGACCGGACCGGAGCGGTTCGACCAGATGATGAGCGGTGTCTGGTGATGTTCAAGCGCGGCTTCCGGCGTCGGTTCCTTGCGTGGCGCGACATTGTCCTTGAGGAAGCCAGTCTCGACATAGACCGGTCCCAATGGCGGCAGGTGGTCGCCGAAGAAGGCGATGACGGTTGGCCGCTCGCGCTTCTTGGCCCATTCGATCAGGCGTTCAAGACCTCGATCCGCGTCGGCTGAGCCCTCGGCGTAAGACAGGAGCGACGCGCGCGCCCACTGGCTGATCGGTGCCTGCACCGTGTGCGTCGGGTTGGAATAGCGGTTGGGCTCATAGGGGCCGTGGTTCTGCAGGCTGACCGCGAAGAAGAACACCGGATCGTCGCTGGCGTCGGCCTCGCTGATGATCTCATCGGTCATCGCCGCGTCCGATGCCAGCGGCCCACGCTTTTCCATCGGCGGCAGCGTTTCTTCCGATTTGAAGTCGTTGAAGCCGAAATCAGCGTAGACCGTGCCACGATTCCAGAACCAGTTTGTGCCGGGATGGATGGCGCGCGCCCGGTAACCCTCGCTCTTCAGGAAGGTTGCCAGCGAAGGCGTCGGTGCGCGCACATATTGCTGATAGGGAATGCTGCCGGCCGGCAGGAACGCGTTGGAAAAGCCGGTCAGCGCCTCGAACTCGATGTTGGCCGTCATGCCGCCGAATTCGGGCGAGAACATCGAACCCGAGCGCAGCGCCCGCACATTGGGGATCGGGTCGGGTGTGATGGTGACGCCGGGAAGCTTGGTCGGATCCCAAAAGGATTCGCTCATTACGACGATGATGTCGGGCTTCTCGTCGGGTACCGAGGCGGTCACGTCGGACCTGCCGATCGCGGCGATTGCCTTGTCGGAATAGCCGGCCGGTGCCGAGACATGCGCCATCGGCACATTCAGCGCGAAGGCCAGTGCAAAGCCGTTGGAGGCATAGTTTTCCTTCTGGTCCCACATGATCGGGATGATCTGCAGCCGGTCGCGGGTCCACGAGAAGGTGGCATAGTCCATGATCGAAACGAAGAAGGCGAGCAGCGGCACGGCCAGCGTCAGCCGGGCAATGCGGCCCTTGTGGCTGAGCGACGGAACCTTGCGGCGCCACAGCCGCCAGCCATAGACGAGCAGCGACAGGCCGGCGACGATACCGACGACCATGGCGAGCGCGGTCATCGGCCGGTCACGCACGAGCAGCGGCAGCAGCGCGAAGATCTGGCGGGCATAGAGGAAATCGGTCGGATAGAGCGGATCGCCGAGATAGTGCGACTTCTGGTGGCCGACAAAGGCAAGGGACAGGGTCAGCGGCGCGACGATCATCAGGCTCTGGTGACTGCGGCCGAGCACGGCATCGAGGCCGATCAGGATCAGCGCAAACACGACAATGGTGGTCCAGCCGGGCTTGAGAGGCTGCAGGAAGAAGGAGACGGTGCCGGCAAAATCGCCGCGCACGATCAATTCTACGGCGAACACCAGCACGGCCGCGATCGCCAGGCTGATCAGACCATAGCGCACAACCGGCCATGTCCGGCCCGGCAGATAGCCGGTGGACGGATCGTCTTCCAGGAACTGTGGCGCGGCCCTGCCGGCGCGTTTCGAACTCTTTGCCACTTTAACTTCCCCGCCGGCGACAAACTCGTCACTCGATTGTCATGGAATTGTCACGCAAAGCTAGCGCCTCTGGCGGAAATAAGAAGAGCCAGCAAACGATTCGTGAGCGGTTTTCATCAGGAGTGATCGCCAAAAAGCCTTTTGGAACAGGCACTCGACCGACGATGCTGCCGCCGGGCAGGGCCGAAGTGGGCTTGACTTGGCGGCCTGCCTTGCGTCACAGGCAAGAAAAACTCGTCTATCAGGCAAGCAAAACCAGCCTTTGGGAGCCCTCGCATGGCCGTTGCATTCACCTTTCCTGGACAAGGCAGCCAGGCTGTCGGCATGGGCAAGGATCTCGCCGACGCCTTTCCCGAGGCGCGCAGGGTCTTCCAGGAAGTTGACGACGCGCTCGGCGAAAGCTTGTCCAGGCTGATCTGGGAAGGGCCGGAGGAAACCTTGACGCTGACCGCCAACGCGCAGCCGGCGCTGATGGCGGTGTCGCTGGCCGCCATCAGGGCGCTGGAATCGCGCGGCTTCTCGCTGAAGGATAGGGTCGCCTATGTCGCGGGCCATTCGCTGGGCGAGTATTCGGCGCTCGCGGCCGCCGGCTTCGTTTCGGTTGCCGATGCTGCGCGGCTGCTGCGCATCCGAGGCAACGCCATGCAGGCGGCCGTGCCGGCCGGCGAGGGCGCCATGGCGGCGATCATCGGACTGGAACAGGCTGATGTCGAAGCCGCCTGCGCCGAGGCCGGCAAGAGCTCGGTGTGCCAGATCGCCAACGACAATGGCGGCGGCCAGCTGGTCATTTCCGGCGCCAAGGCCGCGGTCGAACTTGCGGCAAGGCTGTGCACGGAAAAGGGTGCCAAGCGCGCGCTGATGCTGCAGGTGTCGGCGCCCTTCCATTCGGCGCTCATGGCGCCGGCCGCGGACGTGATGCGCGAAGCCCTGGCTGGCGTAGCGAAGAATGCGCCCGTCGTTCCGGTCGTCTCCAACGTGTCGGTGACACCCTCCAGCGACCCCGACGAGATCGCCCGACGCCTCGTCGACCAAGTGACCGGCCGTGTGCGCTGGCGCGAGACTGTCGAATGGTTCGGCGCAAACGGCCTCGGCACGCTTTACGAAATCGGCGCCGGCAAGGTGCTTTCGGGATTGGCGCGGCGCATCAACCGCGACATCGCCACCGCATCGGTCGGAACCGCGGCTGAGGTCGAGGCGACATTGGCAGCGCTTGCCTAGTTTGATGCGATTTGACCTCACCCGTGCGAGGGTGTTCTCTTCTCAATTAGGAGACAAAAATGTTTGAATTGAACGGCCGCAAGGCGCTCGTCACCGGCGCATCGGGGGGGATCGGCGAGGCGATCGCCAGGGTCCTGCATGCGCAAGGCGCCATCGTCGGCCTGCATGGCACGCGCGTCGAAAAACTGGAAGCGCTCGCCGCCGAGCTTGGCGACCGGGTCAAGCTGTTCCCGGCCAACCTGTCGAACCGCGACGAGGTCAAGGCGCTTGGCCAGAAGGCGGAGGCCGATCTCGAAGGCGTCGACATTCTGGTCAACAATGCCGGCATCACCAAGGACGGGCTGTTCGTGCGCATGTCGGATGCAGACTGGGATAGCGTGCTCGAGGTCAACCTGACTGCCGTGTTCAGGCTGACCCGTGAACTCACCCATCCGATGATGCGCCGCCGCCATGGCCGCATCATCAACATCACCTCGGTGGTCGGCGTCACAGGCAATCCCGGACAGACAAACTATTGCGCCTCAAAGGCCGGCATGATCGGCTTTTCCAAATCACTGGCGCAGGAGATCGCCACCCGCAACATCACCGTCAACTGCGTCGCCCCGGGCTTCATCGAATCGGCGATGACCGACAAGCTCAACGACAAGCAGAAAGAGGCGATCATGGCGGCGATTCCGACGCGCCGCATGGGGACCAGCGCCGAAGTTGCATCGGCCGTTGCCTATCTGGCCTCCAGCGAAGCCGCCTATGTCACCGGCCAGACCATCCATGTAAACGGCGGCATGGCGATGATCTGAACGAGGTCCGGCGGCAACGCTGCCGGGTTGTGAAAAGAGACCATTTCGCCTTGGACCTGAGCCGATTTTCGTGTAATGCGGCCCGCAACCCGGCGGTTCGGGCAAAAACCGGTCCGTAGCCGTTGCGTTTCCGGCAGGACCATCTTTCAGCTTGATTAGCGGCATTCTGCCCGCTAACGAAGACAGACAAACAAAAGACGAGGATGCCCCAAATGAGTGACACCGCAGAGCGCGTCAAGAAGATCGTCATCGAGCACCTTGGCGTCGATGCCGACAAGGTGACGGAGCAGGCGAGCTTCATCGATGATCTGGGCGCCGACAGCCTCGACACGGTCGAACTCGTCATGGCGTTCGAAGAAGAATTCGGCGTCGAGATTCCCGACGACGCGGCCGAGACCATTCTGACCGTCGGCGACGCTGTTAAGTACATCGACAAGGCTTCGGCCTGACGCTTTCCGCAGTCGTCACCTGGGAGGACCTGCGATGAGGCGTGTCGTCGTCACGGGCCTTGGGTTGCTGTCGCCATTCGGCATGGGCTTCGAGCACAGCTGGAAGGAACTTCTGACCGGCCGCAGCGCCGCCAAGCGCATCACCGAGTTCGAGGTGGAGGATCTTGCCTGCAAGATCGCCCACGTCGTTCCGCGTGGCGACGGTAGCAATGCCACCTTCAATCCCGAGGCCGTGCTTGAGCCGAAGGAATTGCGCAAGATCGGCGACTTCATCCTGTACGGGATTGCCGCCGCCGACGAGGCGCTGGCGGATTCCGGCTGGGAACCCAAGACGCATGCGGAGCAGTGCTCCACCGGCGTCCTGATCGGCTCCGGCATCGGAGGCATAGAGGGCATCGCCGAGAACGCGATGATCCTCAAGGAACGCGGCCCGCGCCGCATCAGCCCCTTCTTCATCCCTGGCCAGATCATCAATCTCGTCTCCGGTCAGGTTTCGATCCGGCACGGGCTGAAAGGCCCGAACCATGCCGTCGTCACCGCCTGCTCGACCGGCGCGCATGCCATTGGCGACGCTGCCCGGCTGATCATGTGGGGCGATGCCGACGTGATGGTCGCAGGTGGCGCCGAGGCGCCGGTGACGCGGCTGTCGATTGCCGGCTTCGCCGCGTGCCGGGCGCTGTCGACCGATCGCAATGATGCGCCGCAAACAGCGTCGCGTCCCTACGACCGTGACCGCGACGGCTTCGTCATGGGCGAGGGCGCCGGTGTCGTCGTGCTGGAGGAATTGGAGCACGCCAAGGCGCGCGGCGCGAAGATTTACGCAGAGGTCACCGGTTACGGCCTGACTGGCGACGCTTATCACATCACCGCGCCAGCCGAAGACGGCGACGGCGCCTTCCGCTGCATGACGGCGGCATTGAACCGGGCCAAGCTGACGCCTGCCGATGTCGACTACATCAACGCGCATGGCACCTCGACCATGGCCGATACGATAGAACTCGGCGCCGTCGAGCGCCTGGTCGGCAATGCCGCTTCCAGGATTTCGATGTCGTCGACAAAGTCGTCAATCGGTCATCTCTTGGGGGCGGCGGGTGCCGCCGAAGCGATCTTTTCGATCCTCGCTATCAGAGACAATGTCGCACCAGCGACCATCAACCTCGACAACCCGGAGCGCGAAACCGCGATCGACCTGGTGCCGAACAAGCCGCGGGCCCGCCAGATCGACGTGGCGCTGTCCAATTCCTTCGGCTTTGGCGGCACCAATGCTTCGCTCGTCTTCCAGCGCTACAATGGCTGACCGTCCGACTACCGGGCGACGCTTGGGCGTGCCGTCAATTTTGCCATATTCGCCCCTACTCTGCCGCTGGGGATTCGTTGAGCAATCAAACGGTAGGGCAAGATGAACACAAATCCGGTGGGCAACGGAGAATTTGCGCAACGGCCGGCAAATGCCGGACCGATCGTGCCGAAGACGGCCAGCGAGGCCTTGCGGCCGGAGGCAGGCACGCCGCCGCCGAAGCGCTCGCGTGCGTCACGCAGCCAGGTCGTGGTGTTCACGAACTTCGTCATCACCTCGGTGATGCTGATGATTCTGGCTGCGGGCGTCGCGCTTTATTTGGGCAAGCAGGCGTTCACCGAGCCCGGCCCCTCGGCCAATGGCGACACGTTCCTGGTCAAGCCGAACACCGGGGTCCAGGATATTGCCGACCAGCTCGAACGCCGCGGACTGATCAGCGACGCCAGGGTATTCCGCCTTGGCGTGCGCGCCTTCGGCAATGATTCGGCGCTGAAGGCCGGTGAATACGAGATCAAGCCCAGGGCTTCCATGCGCGACATCATGGAGCTTTTGAAGAGCGGCAAGTCGGTGATGTATTCGCTGACCATTCCAGAAGGGCTGACGGTCGAACAGGCCCTGCAGCGCATCGCCGACGAGCCCGCGTTGAGCGGCGACATGCCGGCGACCACTCTTCCCGAGGGCAGTCTCGCCACCGACACGCTGCGCTTCACGCGCGGCGCGACTCGCCAGCAGATGATCGACAAGCTGCTGGCGGATCAGAAGAAGCTGGTCGAGGATGTCTGGCAGCGACGCGCGCCGGATCTGCCGCTGGCCAACATCGAAGAGTTCGTTACGCTGGCCTCGATCGTCGAGAAGGAAACGGGCAAGGGTGACGAGCGCTCACGGGTTGCCGCCGTCTTCCTGAACAGGTTGGCCAAGGGCATGCGCCTGCAGTCCGATCCAACCATCATCTACGGCTTGTTCGGCGGCAAGGGCAAACCCGCGGACCGGCCGATCTACCAGTCGGATATCCAGAAGCCGACGCCCTACAACACTTATGTGATCAACGGCCTGCCGCCGACGCCCATCGCCAATCCGGGTCGCGCGGCACTGGAGGCGGTCGCCAATCCGTCGAAGACCGACGACCTCTATTTCGTTGCCGATGGCACCGGCGGCCACGTCTTTGCCGCCACACTGGACGAGCACAATGAGAACGTCGCCCGCTATCGCGCGCTGCAGAAGAAGCAGGCCGATGACGCCGCCAAGGCAGCCGCCGGCACCGGCGCCAGCGACGGCAGCGCCGTCAAGCCGGCTGACGGCGGCGACGACAGCGGCGGCGATGCGGGCGCTGCCCAGTAAGAAGAAAGGCGTTGCCGGGGAGGCGACGTCCTGACATTTGGAAGAGCGCCGCGCGTCTGATTTCGACGCGCCAGCGGCGCGGTGATTTTCAAGCTGCACTTGCTCCTTTCCGGAAAGCCGGTTTCGGGGGTGATGCGCCAGGGATTTGTAGGCGAAATGACTTTGCAGAGCATGACCGGTTTCGCACGTGCCGTCGCCGAGCATGACGGCACCTCGATCGCCTGGGAGGTCAAGTCCGTCAACGGCAAGAGCGTCGAGGTTCGGCTGCGGCTGCCGCAGGGTTTCGAGCGGCTGGAACCAGCCGTCAGGCAGACGCTTCAGAAGCGTTTTGCGCGCGGCAATTTCCAGGCGACGCTGACCATCGGCCGCGCCGCCGGCGCGCAGGCGCAGCCAGTCGTCAACGAAGCCTTTCTGAAGGACCTGGCAGGGCTCGCCAAGCGCCTTCAGGAACAGTTCGGCGCAGCCCCGGCGACGGCTGACGGGTTGCTTTCGTTGCGCGGCGTCCTCGACATTCCCGAAACTGTCGAAACCGAAGAGGTGCGGGCCGCGCTCGATGTCGCGATCATGGCCGCACTCGAGGTGGCACTCAAAGGGCTGGAACAGGCGCGACAGGGCGAGGGTGCCGCGCTGGCATCGCTTCTGTCGGGCCATATCGACACGATCGAGGCGCTGACGCTGCGGGCCGAGGCGGATCCGTCACGCGAGACGGCGGCGATCCGTGAGCGCATCGCCGAGCAGGTCAGGCTTCTGATGGACGCTTCCGCCAATCTGGACGCAACCCGGCTGCACATGGAGGCGGCGTTCCTGGCCACCAAGGCCGATATTCGCGAAGAGATCGACCGGCTGAAAACACATGTCATATCTGGCCGGGCATTGCTTGGAGGCGGCGGCGCCGTCGGCCGCAAGCTCGATTTTCTGGCACAGGAATTTAACCGCGAATCGAATACGCTGTGCTCGAAGTCGAACGCCGCAGCCGTCACCGCGATCGGGTTGGAGTTGAAGGCCGTGGTCGACCAGTTTCGTGAACAAGTCCAGAATCTGGAGTAGCCGATGGTTGCCAAGGATTTGGGGTCCCGCATTCGGCGCCGGGGCCTGATGCTCGTCCTGTCGTCGCCATCAGGCGCCGGCAAGTCGACGATTGCGCGCAACCTTTTGGAAAGTGACTCGAGCCTGGAGCTGTCGGTCTCGGTCACCACCAGGCCGCGCCGCGGCAGCGAGATCGAGGGTGTTCACTACCATTTCCGCACGATGCGCGACTTCGAGCGGTTGCGCGATTCCGACGCCCTGCTCGAATGGGCGGAGGTGCATGGCAATTGCTACGCGACACCGCGCGAGCCGGCAGAACTGGCGCTGGCTCAAGGGCGCGACATGCTGTTCGATATCGACTGGCAAGGCGCACAGCAGCTCAAGGAGAAGATGCGCGCCGACATCGTCTCGATCTTCATCCTGCCGCCGTCGATGAAGGAATTGAAGGCGCGACTGAAGCGCCGCGCCGAGGACCAGGAAGCGGTGATCGAGACGCGGCTGAAGAACGCCCGCAACGAGATCGAGCACTGGAAGGAATATGATTTCGTCATCGTCAATGACGATCTCGACCGCGCCTTCGCAGAAGTGCGCGGCATCGTTGTCGCCGAGCGGCTAAGGCGCGACCGGCGGCCGGGTCTGTTTGATTTCGTCTCGGGGCTGTTGGACGAGAAGACGGACTGATCTGCTCTTTCTCCCTTTAGCCGGGAGAACAAGCTATACCGCATTGGTCAGCCGCACGAACTCCTCGACGCTGAGCGTTTCGGCGCGGCGTGTCGGATCGATACCCGCGCGCTCGAGCAAGGTCTCGCCGCCGAGGCTTTTCACGCTCTGCCGCAGCATCTTGCGCCGCTGGCCGAAAGCGGCTTCGGTGACGCGGCCGAGTTTTTTCACATCGGTGGGCAGGGGGGTCGCGCGCGGCTCCAGATGCACCACCGAGGAGGTGACCTTGGGCGGCGGCGTGAACGCCTGCGGCGGCACGTCGAAGGCGATCCTGGCCTGCGTGCGCCAGCCGGCCAGCACGCCAAGCCTGCCATAGGCATCGCTGCCGGGCGTGGCGACGATACGCTGGGCCACTTCGCGCTGGAACATCAACGTCATCGAGGCGTAGAACGGCGGCCACTCCGTGACCGTCAGCCACCGTACCAGCAGCTCCGTGCCGATATTGTAGGGCAGGTTGGCGATGATCTTCACCGGGCCGCCGTCTCCAGCCGCTCCTCTGGCAAGTGCCGCGAAATCCGTCTTCAGCGCATCGCCGGAAACAACCTCCAGCCGGCCAGGATAATGATCCGACACTTCGGCAAGGGCAGCCAGGCAGCGTTCGTCACGTTCGATGGCGATGAGGCGGCGCGCGCCGTTGGAGAGCAATGCGCGCGTCAGCCCGCCGGGGCCGGGACCGACCTCGATCACGGTCGCATTGGACAAGTCGCCGGCGGTGCGTGCGATCTTGCCGGTGAGGTTGAGGTCGAACAGGAAATTCTGGCCAAGCGCCTTCCTTGCCTGCAGCCCATGGCGCTCGATCACCTCGCGCAGCGGCGGCAGCCCATCCATGCTCATGGCTGCGGTCTCAAGCGGCAACCGCCTTCGTGTTCGTATCGGCCAGTTGGCGGGCAAGGCGCAGAGCCGCCATCAGGCTGTCGGGCCGCGCCACGCCCTTGCCGGCTATGTCGAAGGCGGTGCCGTGGTCGGGCGAAGTGCGTATGAAGGGCAGGCCGAGCGTGACGTTGACCGCCTCGTCGAAGGCCAGCGCCTTGGCCGGGATCAGCGCCTGGTCATGATACATGCACAGCGCCACGTCGTAGCCTGCTCGTGCCCGGGCGTGGAACAATGTGTCGGCCGGCAGGGGGCCGAAAGCGTCGATTCCTTCGGCGCGCAGGATGTCGACTGCCGGGCGGACAATGCGCTCGTCCTCGAGGCCCATGGTGCCGCCTTCGCCGGCATGCGGATTGAGGCCGGCGATGGCAAGCCGTGGTCTGGCGATGCCGAAGCGGCTGGCAAGGTCGGCGGCGGTGATGCGCGCGGTCGCGACGATCAATTCGGTGGTCAGCGCCTTCGGCACCTCGGCCAGCGCGATGTGGATGGTGACGGGAACGGTGCGCAGGTCCGGGCCTGCCAGCATCATCACCGGCATCGCCTCGACGCCGCTGTGCCGGGCGGCCAGATGCGCCAGATATTCGGTGTGGCCGGGAAAGCGGAAGCCGGCATCGTAGAGCGGCTTCTTGGCGATGGGGCATGTGACGACGGCCGCCGCATCGCCGGCAAGGCAGTCGGCGACGGCGCGGTCGATGGCCTCGATGGTTCCTGCCGCATTGGCCGGGTCCGGCCGGCCAGGGCTGTCGATGCTGCGGGCGGCCAGCGGAACGATCGGTAGCGCCTGAGCAAAGACTTGCGCCGCTTGCGCCGGTGTCGTTTCAACCACTTGCAGCGAAATGCCGAGGTGACGCGCCCGGGAGGCGATCAGCGCCGGGTCGGCGAGCAGATAGAAGGGAGGCAAGCCGGCGGCGCCGCGCGCCAGAAAGGCGGCGATCGCGATCTCCGGCCCGATACCGGACGGATCGCCGACGCTCAACGCGAGCGCAATCACCGCGCTGCCCACGTCAGCGCTTGACGATGCGGGCTTTCGCCTTCAACTCGTCGACATATTTCTTGCTGAGCTCGTCGGCGTTCTTGTCGCCGGAGCCCTCGCTCTGGAACACCATCTGGGCGACCTTGTCGTCGGATACTTCACGCGACGAGCAGATGCCGATGAACTCGACGCCGCGCTCGGTCTCGCGCGTGACGGTGGCGCCGCCGACCTTGGTTGCCTTGATTTGCTCGGCCCAGTCCGGCGGCAATTGCGGCGCCAGCACCCGGCCCAGATCGCGGACGGTGACGTCGATCAGGCCCTTGGCGAATTCGCGCGTCGTGTTGCAACCGTTGAAGCGAGCACGCATGGCGTCGGCCTCGCGCTTGCGCTTGGCCAGCGTCGCGCTGCGTTCAGCGGCCGGCACGACGAAGATGACTTGCTGCAGCATGTACTCGGTAGCGCTCGGCTTGGAGCCGCCCTTTTCGAGCATCTTCTTGACAAGGTCCTGTTCGCTGACAGCACCGGTGCCATCGCCGGACCGGTAACGTGCGCTCAAAGCCTGGTTCCAAGCCATCTGGGCGCGAATGAATTCCTTGAAGTGGTCCTTGCTGACGCCGGACTTCTCCATGACACCGTCCAACTGGCTGAGCTGCATCTTGTTGCTCGAGGCAAAGCGCTGGTAGGCAGCCTCGACCTGTGCGTCGCTGATCCGGATGCCAAGCCGCCTGGCTTCGGCCATACGCAGCGTCTGGTCGATCATTTCCTGGGCGGCGTCGCCCTTCTTGCGCTGCAGCTTCAAGAAGGCGGCGCGGTGTGCGATGTCGCCGGTGGTGACCGGAATGTTGTTGACGACGTACTTGATCTCGCTGGCAAAAGCCGGCGGCGTCATCACTGTGATCGACACGGATGTCGCCGCCACAAGCAACGCGAACCCTGCTGAAAAGAGGTACTTCCTCATCGTTGGTATCCCAATTTTATCCCGGTTCCGCCCAATTTTGTCTTTTTCCGGGTGCGCGAATTCCGTGCCAGTCCTATGCGGCGAAACGATGTCGCCGATTACTGGATCGTATCGACGGCACTGGTCGACGAGCCGAAGTCGCCAAGGGTGCGGAACGACAGGTTGAAGCCGATGCTCTGCGTCACCTCCCTGGTGTTCAGGTCGCGCGACTGCGAGTACGTCATCAGATAGGTGAAGCAGGAATCATTGTACGCGAAGCCGACGCCGTCCTTGACCAGCAGGCTTTCCTGCAGGTCATAGGTTCCGGTCCCGAAGACGCGCCAGTTCTCGGCAAGGTGCGTGGATGCGCCGAGCGTGACTTCGTGACGGTCGGTTGTGAAACCGTAGAGTGGCTGGGCCTGGATGAAGGCGTATTTGGCGCTCAGCGACACCGGCAGGCCGGAATAGGCGGCCTTCACTTCGGCGCGGCGAACCTCGAAGGTCTGTTCGTCGAAACGGCCGCTGACCGAGGCCGCGAACCCGTTGGGGCTGTTGACGCCAATCAGGCCGACATAGTCGGACTTGGTGGTTTCGAGGCCCGAATAGGCGCCGACATTGACCAGATCCGGCGCCGCGAAGGAGTTCTCGCCGCCAAGCTGATAGGACTGGCCGAAAATGGCGTTGGTGCCCCAGCCATTGATGTACGAGCCCGAATAGCGCAGGCCGACATTGGCGCGCGAACCGCCTTCAACACGGTCGTACCCGGAGAACTTGTCGCGTTCGAACAGGGTGGTCGCGTCGAAGACCATGCTCTGGGCGTCTTCGTTCGGCACGGCAAGACCGCCGACATATTGCTCGTTCGGGCGCACAAAGACCTGCGCCATCGGCTCGATAACATGGCTGGACCCGCTGGCCATGGAAAACAGCAGTGGCCAACGCATCTCGAGGCCGGCTGTTGCCATGTAACGGGCAAACGACGAGCGCATATCGTCCTGCTCGCCCAGATTCGTCGCCATCTGGTTGATGGCGGCGAGCGAAGCCGATGAAGCGTTGAGGTAGTCGACGTCGCCCTGCAGTGCCAGCAACGGCGTCACCACCAGCCCGTCATCGGTGACAAATGTGCGCTTCCATTCAGCCTCGGCAGTCAGACGTCCGGACTCGCCTTCAATACCGCGCACGCGCTGCGTGCCTGAAGCGGGCACGTAAGGGGTGAAATAGGTTTGATCGAGCTCATCGCGGTGGATGACCCGCGCATTGACATTGAGCGACAGCTGGCCTCCGGCCACCGAGACGTCGGGGATGTACGCATAGTCGAGCGATGGCAGCACCCAGGGCTGCTGACCGCTTCTCGCGGCGGGATTGTTGTTGAGCGTATCCTCTTGCACCTCGAAGTGCATTGCGCGCACGTCGAAATAATTGCGGCCGTTGAGACCCGTCAGGTAGACCGATGATTGGTGGACCGCGGCGTTGTACTTGTCGATGTTGTAGGTGTTCGAGAAGTTCTTGTCGGTCTGCAGCAGCACGTCCCAGCCGAAATTCCAGCGCGAATTGATCGCGAACTGGCCCTGGGTGCCCATCATGCCGCGGAATTTGTTCGGATCGCCCGCCGCGCCCGAATCGACGTTGTGACCGGCGCTGTCGATGAAGGCATCGGGATCCTGCTGCTGAATCCCGGCGATCTTCAAACTGTACTCGCCATTGTTGAAACGCTGGCGCCATTCGGCCTCGCCGAGGAAGCCCTGCTTGGTATAGCCACTGCCCGTCACGGTCAGGTCGTATGTCGGCGCAAGTGCGAGATAATAGGGAATCTTGACGCCGACGCCGAGGTCGCTTTTGTAGACGATGCTGGGGATCAGGAAGCCGCTCTTGCGCTTCACCGTCGGGTCGGCAATCTCGAACGCAGGCAGGTAGGCGAGCGGGAAGCCGAAGAATTCGAAATTCGCGTTCTCGAAGCGAACCGTCTTCTTCTCGCCGTTCCAGATGATCTTCCTGGCCTTGACACGCCAGGTCGGCGCTTTGTCGGGCTTGTCCTCGCACGGTTCGCAGGCGGTGTAGACGCCATTGTGGAACGTCGTCAGCACGCCGCCCATGCGCTCGGCGCTTTCGGCGGCGAAATAGGCCTTGTCGATGGTTTCGACACGCAACGCGTTGACGAAGCCGTCGGCAAAATCATCGGTGATGTCGATATGCTCGGAATTGATCTTGGTGCCGTCGCTGTTAACAACTTCGACATTGCCGCTCGCGACCATCCGCTTGGTGTTGCGGTTGTATTCGACCCTCTGGGCGACAAGGCGATTGCCACCGTAGTCGATCTGCACGCCACCTACGGCGGTCACGGTCTGGTTGTCGTTGTTGTAGACCAGCGTGTCGGCCGCCAGCAGCATCTGCGAGCCGGACGGAACCTTGGTCGCCATGTCGCCAACGTCCTGCGCAAGCGCCGGCAGCGGGACACCGCAGGCAAGCAGGCACGCCAAGGCGCTGGCCGCATACAGGCGCGCCAAACCGTCCTGCCTGTTGCTGGGCAAAAACGCCTCCCTCACTAGCCGTCTTCCTTGTATAGCAGGAAAGTCACCCCGAAGAACATAGCCACGACGACCGGCACCCAGGCGGCTACGACAGTCGGCACAAACCCCGCCACGCCGAATGCCTTCACCAGCACCGAAACGACATAAAGCAGAAACCCGGCGATGATGCCACCCAGAATCATCGTTGCTGACTGCCCCATCCTAGCAAATCGCATTGAAACTGTTGCCGCAATCAGCGTCATGGCGACGAGAAGGAACGGCAACGCCACCAGCGAATCAAACTGCATGGCAAAGGCATTTGCCTTGAGGCCGAAGGAGCGGGCAACCTCGATCTTTCCGGGCAGGTCATAGAACGGGATGGTTTCGGGGCGCGCCAGCCGTTCCTGCACGAATTCAGGCTTCAGGTTGGTCGGCACGCGGTCGCTTGCCGATGGCTGGATGGTGCCGTTCCTGAAGGTCTTGACGTCCTGCAGTTCCCAATAGCCGTCACGCAGGAAGGCGCGCGCCGCGTCCTTGCGCTCGACGATGTTGCCTTGCGGGTCGAGAATGAAAAAGACGGCATCGGCCATCTCCAGTCCCTGGTTGAGGATGGCCCGCGCGCCGATGATGGTGTCTCCGGAATTGGTTTTCTGCCTGATCCACGGTGCGGCATCGGCCGAAACCGTGTTCGATTTGCCGGAGCGCAGCTGGGTCTCGATCTGCTCGGACCATGAAAAGGCGTGCGCGGCGAGCGGATTGATGATGCCGACCGACAGCACGCCGAACAGCAACGCTCCGATGCAGCATGGCAACAGGAATTGCCAGGCGGAAACGCCGGCGGAACGCGCGATGACCAGCTCATACCGTCGGTTGAGCGACACCAGCGTCGCCATCGCCGAGAAGAGACCGACGAACGGCACCGTCTGCAGCATGATCATCGGCATCCGGAGCGCTGAAATGGCCACTGCGGTCCCATAGGTGAAGCCGGGCAGGCCAGTCGTGCGGCCGGAAAGCTCGGTGAAATCGATCAGGAACACCAGCGCCAGCAGACCGATGAAGAACCAGATGGTGATCGTCACATAGCGGAAGAAGAAATAGCGGCCCAGTGTCCAGCCCATCAGCTGACCCCTTGCCCTGAAGTGCCACGCCCGGACAAACGCAGTTTGATGGCATTCCAGCCATCACCGACGCGGGTGGCGAAGTTTGTCATCCAGTCCGCCCAGGCCACCGGCAGTTCCATGGTCCGGTTCGAGACGATGAACCAGATCGCCACCGCGGACGCCATGATGGGCACGCCATAGACCATATAGGCGTATTGCGGGATTTCATCGGCCTTGCTGGCGGCAAAGAAGCCCAGCCAGCGCACGAACAGCGAAATCGCGATGGCCGTGATCAGCGGATTGACGCGCGCCTCGCGATGCGAGCGGGCGTCTCCGGCGACCGCGAGCGCGATGAGCGCGAAGACCATGGAATAGGTCCATTCCGAAAACCGCTGGTTGATCTCGGCTCGGTACTCGTTGGGGCGTTGCTGAAAATTCTTGTCGTTGGCGCTCGGGTTGAGCAGGTACTGGGTCGTCTGGTCCTTCGGCAGGAGCGTCACCGCCGAAGCCGCCGCCATAAAGGCCGACATGTCGAAGGCATAGGAGGTGAACCGGATGACCGAAAGGTCCCCGGTCAGCGTTTTGCGGTGGATGACGCCATCATTCATCATCAACACTTTTTCGCCGCCGCGCTCGACGATGCTGCCGGTCTTGGCGTAGTAGACGAGGTTGACCCCTTCCTCACGCGAATCCGCGACGAAGATACCGCCCAGACGATTGTCGGGAAGCCGTTCGCCGATCTGCAGGAACAGTCCGTCCTCGATCTTGCGGAAGGTGCCTTCCTGTATGATCAGCGACAACAGATCCGCGCGTGATGACGCCACCAGGGCCCGGTTTTTCTGACGCGCGTAGGGGTCGATGCCGTTGTCGACGGCAAAGGAAAAGACGCTGGCTGCGAGCGCCAGCAGCATGATCGGCCGCACGATCGTCCAGCGCGAGGCACCTGAAGCGTTGACGACGGCGAGCTCCGAATCCGAATTCATGGCACTGAGTGTCTGTGCGACCGCCACCACCAGTGCAAAAGGCACGACGATCGGGATGATCGACGGAAGAATGAGGGCGGCGACCTCGAAGAAGGTCAGCGCCGACTGGCCGCTGTCGGTGACCAGGTCGATCTTTGCCAGCACCTGTGTCGTCCACACGATGGCCAGCGTCCACACAAGCGCTGCCATAAAGACCACGAAAGCGCGGCGCATGATGTAGCGTTCAATGACCTTCATGAAGGCTTTTCTCGATTTTTTCGAACGGCATCATGCCACCGCACAAGGGTAGCTGTCCGGCGGCGCCTGCACAACTGGCTCCATCAGATGGTCGATCCGGTTCCTGTCCCAGATCACGCCCCCGGTAGACCGGAGTGTCGGCGGGAATGGATAAGAAAGGGAGAACATCGATGGTTAACAACAAGTTGCGGCAAGATGCGGGGCCGTACCGCGACGAATCGCCATCGATTCCGTTGGTCATATGGGGTGCGAATTTGGCAAAGTCTTGCCAAATGCCGGAAAACGACCAAATGTCGCGCATCGCTCCACACCACTTCCCTCAAGCCAAGCCTTCCCGGCAAGCTACGCATTCCCCGAAAGCAGGACATGATGAATCAAAGACCGACGATTGCCTTCGCCAGATTTTCCGCACCCAGGAAGGGCAGCGTCTTCGTGCTGTCGGCGGATGAGGGCGGATTGAGCGACGCCGCCAAGGCTTGCGATCCCGGCAAGACGCTGGAGCGGGCCTTTCCGGTGGCGGAGTTCACGGGCAAGTTCGCCGGCGTGGTGGAAGTTCTGGCACCCGAAGCAACCTCGATCGACAGGCTTGTCGCCATCGGCGCCGGCAAGGTGTCGGGGCTCGACGACTATGCCTGGCTGAAGCTCGGCGGCACCATCGCCGCGTCGCTGCGCAAGGCGACGGATGTGGCCGTGGTGCTCGATCTGGTTGGCGCCTCGCCGAGCGGCAAGGATGCGGCAAGCCTTGCCGCCGGCATTCTTCTGCGCAGCTATGCCTTCGATAAGTACAAGACTAGGAAGGACAAGGACGAGGGCAAGGCGGAGGCGAAGAAGCCGGCCAAGATAACCATCCAAACCGCCGATCCGACCGCTGCGAAAAAGGCCTTCACCGATGCGGAGGCAGTGATCGACGGCGTGCTTCTGGCGCGCGACCTCGTCAATGAGCCGGCAAACGTGCTGGGGCCGGTTGAGTTCGCCGCCCGCGCCAAGGAACTCGAGGCGCTCGGCGTCAAGGTCGAAATCCTCGCCGAGAAGGAGATGAAGAAGCTCGGCATGGGCTCGCTGCTCGGCGTCGCGCAAGGCTCGCCGCGCGGCGCCCGCATTGCGGTCATGCAGTGGAACGGCGGCAAGCCGAAGGACAGCCCGGTCGCTTTCGTCGGCAAGGGCGTCACATTCGACACCGGTGGCAATTCGATGAAGCCGGCCTCGGGCATGGAAGACATGAAGGGCGACATGGGCGGTGCCGCAGCCGTCACCGGCCTGATGCATGCGTTGGCTGCTCGCAAGGCGAAGGCCAATGTCGTCGGCATCATCGGCCTGGTCGAAAACGCTGTCGACGGTCATGCCCAGCGCCCCGGCGATATCGTCACGTCGATGTCGGGCCAGACTATCGAGGTGCTCAACACCGACGCGGAAGGCCGCCTCGTTCTGGCCGATGCGCTGTGGTACTGCAACGACCGTTTCCAGCCGAAATTCATGGTCAATCTGGCGACGCTGACCGGCGCCATCATGGTGGCGCTCGGCCAGCACTATGCCGGCCTGTTTTCCAACAATGACGACCTTGCAGAAAAGCTGACGGCGGCGGGGCAGGCAACGCAGGAGCGGTTGTGGCGCATGCCGCTCGGCTCCGAATATGACAAGCTGATCGATTCCAAGAACGCCGACATGAAGAACATTGGCGGTCGCTATGGCGGCGCCATCATCGCGGCGCAATTCCTGCAGCGCTTCGTCAAGGATACGCCATGGGCGCATCTCGACATAGCCGGCACGGCGATGGGGTCGCCGTCGAACGAGATCAACCAGTCCTGGGGCTCGGGATTCGGCGTCAGGCTGCTCGACCGGCTGGTGCGTGACAATTATGAACAGTGAGCGGGGTCAACCGGTATAGACTGAAGCATGGCCGACGTCCTCTTCTACCATCTGACCGAATCAACGCTGGAAGATGCGCTGCCCGGCCTGCTGGAGCGCAGCATCGACCGTGGTTGGCGTGTCGTGGTGCAGGCCGGCACCGAGGAGCGCCGCGACGCGCTCGACCAGCATCTGTGGACCTTCCGCGACGATTCGTTCCTCGCCCATGCGACCGATCGTGAGGCTTATCCCGATGAACAACCGATCCTGTTGACGACCGGAGACGGCAACCCGAACGAGGCAAAGATAAGGTTTCTGGTCGACGGCGCCATGCCGCCCGAGCTTGGCGGCTATGAGCGCGCCGTGTTCCTGTTCGACGGCCACGATGCCGCCCAGGTCGAAGCAGCCCGGGGGCACTGGAAGACGATGAAGGACGCTGGCCATGCGGTGACTTACTGGCAGCAGACGCCGGATCGCCGCTGGGAGCGCAAGGCGTAGGCAGCGGCACTTCTTGACGTCACGGGATTCGACAAGACATTCGGGCGGTCTCGACATACTGCTGGACAAGATGGAGTCCGCGCGTTGCTGGACGAAATGGAACTGCGCAACGGACCAATACAGGCTGGTTGTCCGGCACGGTGCGATTACAAGGTGACTTTCTGAATGCGCTTTCTGTTTCTCCTGATCCTGCTCGCCGGCACCGGCATCGGTGTCATCTATCCCTGGGCGATGACCAATTTCTCCGGTCATGAGATCGGCACTTGGCGGGTCTACGAGCAAGGCCGGTTCAAGCCGCTGACGGTGCCGCTCTCCGGCCGCGACGCGCCGGTGCGGGTGTTGGTCGACCTGACCGCCAGGGCCGAGCGCATCGTTTCGCAGCAGCGCACGGTGCTGACGCTGACCGCCGCCACCAATGGCCGGACGGTGCTCGCCTCGACGCTGCAGTTCAACCATTCCGACAATCCGCGCCAGGCCAGCCCACAACTGCCCGACAAGATTTTTCGCGATGAGGCCGGCCTGATACCGGCGGTCAGCCCCGGTCCCTACACTTTCACCGTCGGCCCGGGCGACGCCGAAGACATCCCGATGCGGGCGGTCGACCTCATCCTGCGCTCCGGTTTCGGCGAGATCGACGGTCGCGCGCGGCCAGTCGGCTATTCGCTGATGGCCGTCGGTCTGATTGGGTTGGTGCTGGCCATGCGTTTTGGTGGCCGCGGCGGCCGGCCGGAAAACCCGAACTCGCAGCCGCCGACGCGCTGGGGCAGGGGTTCCGCTTGAACTACCGCCACGCCTACCACGCCGGAAATTTTGCTGACGTCGTCAAGCATGTCGTGCTGACACGGTTGCTTGAATATCTCAAACAGAAGGACAAGGCGTTTCGCGTCATCGACACCCATGCCGGCATCGGCCGCTACGATCTGTCGTCGGTCGAAGCGCAGAAGACCGGAGAGTGGCAAGGCGGCATCGGTCGGCTGATCGATGCTTCGTTCGACGCGTCGGCGGCGGCGCTGCTCGCGCCCTATCTCGAGGCAGTTCGGTCGCTCAACCCTGATGGCGGCGTGAAGAGATATCCGGGCTCGCCGCTGATCGCGCGGCACCTCATGCGCAAGCAGGACCGGCTGTCAGCGATCGAGCTGCATCCCAAGGATGCCGCGAGGCTGAAGGCCGAATTCGGCGGCGATTTCCAGACGAGGGTGATGGAACTCGACGGCTGGCTGGCGCTCGGGGCGCATCTGCCGCCGAAGGAAAAGCGCGGTCTGGTGCTCATCGATCCGCCATTCGAGGAAGCGGGCGAATTCGACCGCCTCGTCGATGGGCTCGAAAGGGCGCACAAGCGGTGGCCCGGCGGCATCTATGCGCTGTGGTATCCGATCAAGGACCGCAGGGCGATCATCGCCTTCAGAAAGGCGCTGAGGCAGTCCGGTATCCCCAAGCTGCTCGACATAGAATTCGAGATCAGGCCGCCTTCGACCGAACCAAGCCTCGACGGCAGCGGCATGGTGGTGGTCAACCCGCCATTCACGCTGGAAGGCGAACTGCGAACCGTGCTGCCGGCGCTGCACAGATTGCTTGCCGTGGAAAAGCCGGCGCATTGGTCTCTCGACTGGCTGGCCGGCGAGTAGGGTCGCGGCGGCATCATCGAAGCGAGGCAATGAAACGCCAGTAGGCGCGAAAAAGCCCGCGTTCCGGAGGGGGCGGGAAGGCGGGCTCTTTTACGGCCCAGGGGCTTGCGCTCTCTTGGGTCCGGCTACCAACGTGCGGGAGCCATTTCGGTTCCACGCAAGGCCCCGCTTGGCCAAGAGCAGTTTCCGGCTGGGAAACCATCGTCGATGCAACCGCTTGACCGCCGCCAAGCGAATCCGCACAGTGCGCGCAACCGACCTTGAGAGGCTGCCATGACTCGCTTCGCCAAATCCGCCCTTGCTGCCCTGATTTCGCTCTGCACTCCGCTTGCCGCGCCTCTCGGCGTCACCCAGTCCGTGCAGGCGGCCGACCTTGGCGTCTATTCCGATGACGATGGCGGCATCTGCGGCCAGACCTGGGTGCTCAACAAGATCACCAGCCGCTTCTCTTACCAGGTGCATCACGTGCCGCACCTGCCGGACGTGCAGATCACCGATTTTCACCGCATCCATCAACACCGCTATCTACCGGCCAGCGAGACCTGGCCGATCGGCCGCCGCTATTGCGGCGCCACCGTCAGCCTCTCCGACGGCCGCGACCGCGCCATCTGGTACCTGATCGAGGAAGGGCAGGGCTTTGCCTCGATCGGCGACAATGTCGAATTCTGCGTCTCGGGCTTCGACCGCTGGATGGTCTACAACGGCCGCTGCCGCGTCCTGCGCTGAGCGCGGTTTTCCCTTCTCGATCCCTTTTCACCGGGTCAACCGTGCTGCGGGCGGTGTGATGATCGGCGCCGGCGTTGCCGTGGTCGTCACGCGCTGAGAGGTATGGCTGGTCACCGCTCTATTTTCCGCGCGGCGCGGCCTCGGCCTGATCGAGAATCTTGCGCAGAAAGGCAACGTGACCGCGGAACGCGCGCCGTCCGGCCGTCGTCGCCTTGACGCGCGTCTGCGGCCGGCGCCCGACGAACAGCTTTTCGACGTCGACATAGCCAACCCTTGCGAGCATATCGATATGTGCGCCGAGATTGCCGTCGGTGACGTTCACGATAGCCTTCAGCCGGGTGAACTCCAGTGCCTCGCGTCTTTCCAGCGTGTTCAGGGCGGCCATGATCCTGAGCCGCGTGCTCTGGTGGATGATTTCGTCGGCGCCCATCATTTGGCTCCGGCGCGGCGCGGCCGGATACCCTCGCCTACGCGGCCGCATCCATGGGGCATCGCCTCGGCGATCTCGGGCAGCGACAACGCTTGCTCTTGTGCGATCGACATCGAAGCACTCCTGCATTTTGTACAGAATACTCTGTGGTATAGAGTTATCTGTCAATCCACTCACGTGCGGATGAGGGGATCGCGCTTGACAAGGTGGTGGCGTGATCGGCCATCGCATTGCTCTCGTGATCTGTGTAGATCGCCCACCTGCATAAGACGATCGTGTCGATAAACTGCAGGTCATGATCTTCACCGTCGAAGATCAAGGCGCAAGGCCGCTCGCTGATCTTCGCAGCTTCGCGGAGAGATCGGTCTGACAGGGCGCGGAGAATGTCGGTGGCGGACTGCCGGCAATAATCAAAGATCAGCAGCGCATCTTTGCGACGATCAGCATGATCGGGTGCCCTTCGTAACCAAAACTTAATCTGCAAAAATCAGTATATTGCTTCGCTGGCTAGAGAGCCGCGAGTCAGATATGCATTGCCCGCCGAGGTCATTCACGGCCGTCGGCGTAACGCAAGGGGCATGATATGGCGAAGCAGTCGTCTAAGGCGCCGGCATCCAAGACACCGGCAAAGAAAGCACCCGTGAAAGCAGCGACGGCGAAGGTCGCGGTAGCAGTGAAAAAAGCAGCGCCTGCGAAGGCTGCGGCGAAGCCGGCGGCGAAGGCCGCACCGGCCAAGAAGCCTGCAGCCAAGGCCGCGGCAAAACCGGCGGTGAAGAAGGCAGCGCCCGCGAAGGCAGCGGCAAAGCCGGCGGCCAAGGCAGCACCGGCCAAGAAGCCCGCGGCCAAGGCAGCAGCGAAACCCGCAGCCAAGAAGGCAGCGCCCGCGAAGGCGGCGGCAAAGCCTGCCGCCAAGGCAGCAGCAAAGCCTGCCGCCAAGGCAGCGCCGGCCAAGAAAGCGGCGGCGGCGGCAACCAAGCCCGCCGTGAAGAAAGCCGCGGCACCCAAGGCCAAGGCAGCGCCGGCAAAGGCGAAGGCGCCGGCCAAGAAGTAGACCAGGCCTTGCTGGGGCGGCGCGTGTCCTGCTGGACGCGCAGAGAACGCTCCGGCACTTGCGAGCGGCGCATGATCATTCCGGAAACCGGGACCGGTTTTCGGGCCATGCGCGGGACGTGGGGGAAGGGAGTCAGGGCAGCAAAGCGAGGCGCCGGACAGGCCGCCTCGCTTGCTCGCACGGCTTGGGTTTTTTCGCGCCTGGTCGTGAAACGAATGCCCCGCCGCGAGGCCGGGGCTGCGAGAGATTGAGAAGCAGGTCGGATGCTCCGTTCTTCTCTCGCTCCGCGCGGATCGCGCATCCGTCTGTAGTCAGGTCACAATGGTCATGTCGGGAAACCGCCAGCGGTTTTCTGGCAACTGGTTTTCTGTCGCCTGGCCATTGCCGGGACAACCGTTCCCGGTTGACAGTGCTGGTCGGCAAACAGGAATCCAATCATGCCCAGACTTCTCTACGCCTCTTCTTCACCCTACAGTTCCAAGGTCCGCATGGCCGCGGTCTATGCAGGCATTGCTATCGAGGCGGTGCCGGTCAAGACCGACGACAAACCGGCAGTGCTGATCAAGGCCAACCCGCTCGGCAAGATCCCGGTGCTGGTGCTGGATGACGCCCGTTCGATCCATGACAGCCGCGCCATTACCCAGCATCTCAACCGTCTGTCGAAGAACGCGCTGTTTCCGCGCAACCCCGACAAGCGGCTAGAGGCGGAAGTGCTGGAGGCGCTGGCCGACGGCATCTGTGATTGCGCGCTGTCGATGGTCTATGAGCGGCGCACGCGGCCTGAGGAGATGGTCTATCAGCCATGGCTCGACCGCCAATGGGCGAAGATCACGCAGGCACTCGACCTGCTCAACGCCAACCCGCCGAAACTGCCGAAGAAGATCACCGTCGGCCAGATGGCGTTGCGCGCCTGCCTTGGCTATCTCTCGCTGCGTTTTGCCGGAAAATGGGAAAAGGGTCGCGCCCGACTGACGCGGTGGGCGGCGCGCTTCGACGAGAAGTTTCCAGAACTGAAGCCCTGCATTCCCGGGTGACCGATCTCCCGAAGTGGTCGGAGATAAAAAAGCCGGGCGCGAGGCCCGGCTTTTTCGTGTCGTGGCTTGAACGACTTAGAACTTCATACCGACGCCGAAGGTGACGCGGTTGTCGGTGGCCTTGACCTTGCCAATGCCGCCGTCGAAGCTCTTGCTGCCGAAGTCGGTGTAGCGATACTCGACACGGCCGAAGACATTGTCGGTCAGCTTGATGTCGGTGCCGAGACCGGCGGTCCAGCCGATCATCGTGGCGCGGTCGCTGGTGCCGAGGTCGGTATCCTCCACCTTCAGGCTTCTGCCGGCGAGACCGCCGGTGCCGTAGAGCAGGATTTCCGGGGTCACGGCGTAGCCGAGACGGGCACGCAGCGAGCCTTCGAAGCCGGCCTTGGAGTGGATACCGTTATCGTCACCCTTGACGCCGTTGTAGCCGAGCTCGGCTTCACCGCCGTAGACGAAGTTCTCCTGCTGCCACTGATAGCCGCCGAAGACACTGCCGATGAAACCCTTCGTATCGGTCGAATCGCCAAAATCCTTCTCCTTGGTACGGCCGCTGAAGCCATAGCCAAGGTTGATACCGGCATAGGGACCTGCCCAGGACGCCACAGGCAGTTCAGCAACCGGCGCGGGTGCCGGCGGCTCTTCGGAAACGACGTCCGCGGCATAAGCGGTTCCACTGAGGGCGAAGAGGCCCAGCGCTACGGCCAACGGCCGTGCGAATTTAAGATTGGCTTGCATTGTTCTTTACTCCTTAAGCCACAGGACACAGGCTTGTTTCTCACGATCGCCATCGACCCGTCCGGGGGGTGAAACGGATCTGGCGTTCGTCGGTTCCAAATGTCGTGTCAAAATGCGGCTGAAGCGAACCTGAACTTGGGTCATTCCCCGGCGCGAATGAGGCGGAACCTTGACGTTGCATCTTCGCAACAGCGAAATGGCAGGAGTCACTTCATGCTGCGCTGCACACCGCTTGGTGCAAGGAGTCCAGCGCCCTATATTGCGGTCGGCGGCTCCGAGTCCAAGACGAGTCGAGACGCCGAACTGGCGGTTTCGCCACAATGCTGCCCAAGGTGCGAACGCCATTTAACGCATGCCGGGCCATATTTCGCCGGCGCCGTTTTTCCGGCCCCAAATTGAGGATTGACAGCATATGAGTAGAGCCACCGCCACGGCGCTGGTGACGGGCGGGGCAAAACGGATCGGCAGGGCGATCGTCGAGGATCTCGCTGCCCACGGATTTGCCGTCGCCATCCACTGCAATCGCTCGCGCGCCGAGGGAGATGCATTGGCCGCCCAGATCAACCAGGCCGGCGGTCGCGCTGCGGTTGTCGGCGCCGATCTGACCGATATGGACGCCGTCGGCGGTCTCGTCGGCGAGGCGGAAGCCGCACTCGGACCGATCTCGCTGCTGGTCAACAATGCGTCGCTGTTCGAGGACGATTCGGTTCTGGATTTCGACTGGCGGGCCTGGGACCGGCATTTTGCCGTGCATGTGAAGGCGCCGGCGCTGCTTTCGCAAAACTTCGCACGGGCGTTGCCGGAGGGACAGGAGGGGCTGATCGTCAACATCATCGACCAGCGGGTCTGGCGCCCGACGCCACGCTATTTCTCCTATGCGCTGTCGAAGTCGACGCTGTGGATGGCCACGCAGATGATGGCGCAAGCGCTCGGTCCGTGCATCCGCGTCAACGGCCTCGGTCCGGGGCCGACCTTGAAGAACGCTCGCCAGGACGACAGCGATTTCGACGCGCAGGTCGAGGGTTTGATCCTCAAGCGCGGCCCGCAATTGTCGGAATTCGGTACCACCATCCGCTATCTCTGGGAAGCCCGCTCCGTCACCGGCCAGATGATCGCGCTCGATGGCGGTCAACACCTTGCGTGGCGGACGCCCGATGTGACAGGCATGGTGGAATGAGTCCTGTAGACCACAAGAACAAGCCGCGCGGCGGCGCCGACGATCTGCCCCCCGATATCGATCTGGAGGACGAGACGGTGGAGGAGATCGTCGAACCCGCTGGTCCGGACGTAGCGTTCACGGCTATCGACTGGACGCCGCATGCCGGCGACGCCGAAGGCATGGTCGGTGCCGAGGTGATCCAGACGCTGGTCAAGCGGCTGCCCAACGCGCCCGGCGTCTACCGCATGATGAACGCCGCTGGTGACGTGCTCTATGTCGGCAAGGCGCGCAGCCTGAAGAAGCGCGTGACCAACTATGCGCAGGGCCGCTTCCACACCAATCGCATCGGCCGCATGGTGCGCGAGACGTCGACGATGGAGTTCGTCGTCACCCGCACCGAGATCGAAGCACTGCTGCTCGAAGCCAATCTTATCAAGCGCTTGCGGCCGCGATTCAATGTTCTGATGCGCGACGACAAGTCGTTTCCCTATATCCTTCTGACCGGCGACCATGTCTCGCCGGGTATCTACAAGCATCGCGGCGCGCGGTCGCGCAAAGGCGATTATTTCGGCCCCTTTGCTTCGGCCGGCGCCGTCGGCCGCACCATCAATTCGTTGCAGCGCGCCTTTCTGCTCAGGAGTTGCACCAACTCGTTTTACGAGAACCGCACGCGGCCGTGCCTTTTGTACCAGATCAAGCGCTGCGCTGGCCCCTGCACCGGCGAGATCTCGCATCAGGACTATGCCGAACTGGTCGCCGAGGCGAAGGATTTCCTCTCCGGCCGCAGCCAGAAGGTGAAGACGGAAATTTCCGCCGCCATGCAGCAGGCCTCCGAGGACCTCGATTTCGAGCGCGCCGCCATCTATCGCGACCGGCTCGCAGCCCTGTCGCATGTGCAGAGCCATCAGGGCATCAATCCGGCGACCGTCGACGAGGCCGATGTTTTCGCCATCCATCAGGAAGGCGGCCAGGTCTGTATCCAGGTGTTTTTCTTCCGCACCGGCCAGAACTGGGGCAACCGTGCCTATTTCCCCAAGGCCGATCCGGCGCTGGAAGCGGCCGAGGTGCTGGGCTCCTTCCTGGCGCAGTTCTATGACGACAAGCCGACGCCACGGGCGATCCTCCTGTCGCATGGCGTCGAGGATCAGGAACTGCTGGCCGAGGCGCTGTCGACCCGGGCCGGCCGCAAGGTCGCGATCCTGGTGCCGCAGCGCGGCGAGAAGAAGGATTTGATCGACAACGCCTTGCAGAATGCACGCGAGGCGCTCGGCCGCCGGCTGGCCGAAACCTCCACGCAAGGGCGGCTGCTTGCCGGCTTCGCCGAGACCTTCGGCCTGCCCAAGCCGCCGGTGCGCATCGAGGTCTACGACAATTCGCACATCATGGGCACCAACGCCGTCGGCGCCATGGTCGTCGCCGGGCCGGAAGGCTTCGTCAAGAACCAGTACCGCAAGTTCAACATTCGCTCGACAGAGATCACGCCGGGTGACGATTTCGGCATGATGCGCGAGGTGATGGAGCGGCGTTTTTCGCGGCTGCTCAAGGAACATGGCGATGTTGCACCCGACGATGCGGTGGCAACCGATGATATCGAGGAGGACATCTCCGGCAGCTTCCCTGCCTGGCCCGATGTCATCCTGATCGACGGCGGCCAAGGCCAGATGACGGCAGTGCGCAAGATCCTCTCGGATCTCGGCATCGAGGACCGCGTCGTGGCGATCGGGATCGCCAAGGGCCAGGACCGCGATGCCGGCCGCGAGCGCTTCTTCGTGAGGGGCAGGGACTCGTTTTCACTGCCGGTTCGCGATCCGGTGCTGTATTTCGTCCAGCGCCTGCGCGACGAGGTCCACCGCTTCGCCATCGGTTCGCACCGGGCCCGCCGAAAGAAAGAAATGGTCAAGAGCCCGCTCGACGAGATCAGCGGCATCGGCCCCGGCCGCAAGCGCGCCCTGCTTCTGCATTTCGGCACCGCCAAGGCGGTCAGCCGTGCCGCCATCGAGGATCTGAGGAAAGTCGACGGCATTTCCGAACAGGTTGCCAAACTGGTCTACAATCACTTCCACGAGAGCTGATGCATGTCGCCCAAAAAGTGCGCAGCGGTTTTGGGACAACGACATGCATGAAGGGGAAGAATGCACGTGGCCCAAAAGTGCGCAGCGGTTTTGGGACAGCGGCATGCATCACACTTTAAGGAGGTTTATCGCTATTTTCGGCTGACCAATCGATTTTGGCCTGTTGACCCCCCACATTCGCATCTGATTTGAGTACGCAGGCAGAAAGAGTCCCCAAGACATGGCCAAGCGCGCGTTCAACCTGCCCAACATGCTCACCTATGCCCGCATCATCGCGGTGCCGTTGGTCGTGCTGTGCTTTTTTCTGGAGGGGCATCTAAAATCGAGCGACTTCGCCCGCTGGTCGGCGCTGATCATCTTCTTGCTCGCTTCGATTACCGATTACCTGGATGGCTATCTGGCGCGCGCCTGGCAGCAGACCTCCAACATCGGCAAGATGCTTGATCCGATCGCCGACAAATTGCTGGTCGCCACCTGCCTCTTGCTTCTGGCGGCCGACACCGATCGCCATGCAGGCATCGCCGGCTGGTCGCTGTGGGCCGCCATCATCATCCTGTGCCGCGAAATCCTCGTCTCGGGTCTGCGCGAATATCTGGCGGCGCTCAAGGTCTCGGTGCCAGTGACGCAGCTTGCCAAGTGGAAGACCGCGATCCAAATGGTCGCCATCGCCTTCCTGCTGGCCGGTCCGGCCGGCGACAAGATTTTCCCTCTGACCACGCAGACCGGGCTGGTGCTGCTGTGGATCGCGGCGCTCGTTACGCTCTACACAGGCTACGACTATTTCCGCGCCGGCCTCAAGCACATCATGGATGAATGAGATGGCGACCCGGCTCATCTATTTCGCCTGGGTGCGCGAACGGATCGGCACATCTGAGGAAGACGTTGAATTGCCTGATGGCATCGAGACGGTCGGCGACCTCTTGCGCTGGTTGAAATCGCGCGGCGAGGGCTACGAGCAAGCACTGCAATATCCCGATGTGATCCGCGTCGCCATCAACCAGGAACATGTCGACCACGGCGAGAAGATATCGGGCGCGCGCGAGATCGCGCTGTTCCCGCCGATGACCGGGGGCTGAAAATGACCGGCGCGGTCGTACCTTTCGTGCGCATCCAGGCGCAGGATTTCGACGTCGCCGCCGAGATTGCCAGGCTGACGCAAGGCCGCGCCGATATTGGCGCTGTGGTCACCTTCTCCGGCCTTTGCCGCGACGAGGCAGGCAGCCTCTCGGCACTTGAGCTCGAGCACTATCCCGGCATGGCGGAGGCCGAGATCGCCCGCATCGCCACCGAGGCGATCGAGCGTTGGCCGCTTCAAGGCCTCACCGCCATCCATCGCCACGGCAAGATCGCGCCGGGGGAGAACATCGTGCTGGTGGTGGCCGCCTCGGCGCATCGCCATGCGGCATTCGAGGCAGCGAACTTTCTCATGGACTATTTGAAATCGCGCGCACCTTTTTGGAAGAAGGAGCATCGCATTGACGGCTCCGAGGGCGGCTGGGTCGATGCCAACGAGGCCGACGCCAAGGCCGCACAGCGCTGGAAACCGCTCGAATAAAGTCCAGCCGCAGCCATGCATTGACCGCAATCCTTTGGCCAATTGACCGCGGTTGGTCAGCCCGGGGCATTGGTAGACCGGGCAAAGGGAGATGGTCATGCTGGACAGGATCGCGGAATTCTTCGTCTTCGGTTTTGTGCCGCTGGTCGTCGGCGTGTTGGCCGTGCCGGAATTGTCTGTTGCCGCCGAAAAGGCCGTGAAAGGCGAGGTGATCTATCGCGAGCGCATCGCGTTGCCGCCCAGTGCCGTGCTCTCCGTCCAGCTTGCCGATGTCTCGCTGGCGGATGCTCCGGTCAAAATCATCGGCGAACAGAATATCAAGCCTGCCGGTCAGGTGCCGATCAGCTTCGAGATCAAATTCGACCCCTCCGTCATCCGGTCGCAGATGACCTATGCGCTGCAGGCCCGGATCACCGTCGACGACAGGCTGCTGTTCATCTCCGATGTGCGCCATCAGGTCGATCCGCTGACCGAAGTGCCGCAGACCATCATGCTCAAGATGGTCACGCCGAGCACCGAGCCGACGGCTTCCGTTTTTGGTCAGCTGTGGCTGGTCGACTATGTCGACGGCATAGGCGCCATCGCCGCGCCGCAAGCGACGTTCAGGGTCAGCGAGGCCGGCAAGGCGGGCGGCAGCGGCCCTTGCAACACCTATTTCGCCACGGCCAAGGTCGACGGCCAAGCGATCACAATCAGCGAGATCGGCTCGACCTACAAGGCCTGCGCGCCGGAGGTGATGGCCGAGGAAAAGGCGCTGTTCGATGCCTTGGCCAAGGCTGCGTCATACAGTGTCGATGCCGGCAAGCTCGCCATTGCCGACAAGGATGGCCGCGAGATCCTGCGCTTCAGCGCCGCAAGCTGAGGTGTCTTGATGGTCGGGCGCTGGGCCTGGCCATGCATATCGACACTGTCGGACCGAAACAGACGCTCTGACTTAGCCTGCTGGCGCCGATGCTGCTCAAGGCATATGGACAGGCTGCATGCCGACATGCCGCGGTTCGGGCGCGAGACCTGACCGTTCAGCCAATAAAAAAGGCCGGCGAAACGCCGGCCTTTCCAAATCAGACTTGTTGATATCGGCTCAGCCGACGATCTCTGTGTCCGAGAACCAGTATTTGATCTCCTGTGCCGCGGTCTCGGGCGCATCGGAGCCGTGCACCGAGTTCTCGCCGATCGACAGCGCATGCACCTTGCGGATGGTGCCTTCGGCGGCATTGGCCGGGTTGGTGGCACCCATCACTTCGCGGTTGCGGGCAATGGCGTTCTCGCCTTCCAGCACCTGCACGACGGTCGGGGCCGAGGACATGAACTCAACCAGTTCGCCGAAGAACGGACGGTCCTTGTGAACGGCATAAAAACCTTCCGCCTCGCGGCGGCTCATCCAAACGCGGCGCGAGGCGATGACGCGCAGGCCGGCGTCTTCGAGCATCTTGGTGATGGCGCCGGTGAGGTTGCGCCGGGTTGCGTCCGGTTTGATCATGGAAAAGGTGCGTTCGAGCGCCATGGGTCGTCCTTGTCTGAGAATGGAATTGAGAGTGGCGGGGTCTATACAAGCCGCCCGGCCCATTGCCAAGGGGTGAGGAACGGTCCGCGAAGCGGACGGAAAGCCAATTGCTTGGCTTTCCGGGTGGCGAACGCCCGAAGCGATAGTAAAGGGCCGGTGCGGTGCGCGTTTCTCTGCCAGGCCGGCGCCAACGAGGCGGACCAGCAGGTATGATCCGATGGCTGTTAAGCAATGCTTTGCTTGTTATAGTCGGTCGTGGGCGCCCATGCTGAGGTCGACCCGAACGGAGACAGGATGACCATGACAAACGATCGCCAGGAGCGCATTCGCAACCGCGCGCATCAGATCTGGCTGCAAGAGGGACAACCGGCTGGCCAGCATGAGCGTCATTGGCATCAGGCGATAGCCGATGTCGACCAGGAAGATGCCGCGGGGACGTCGGCAGCCAAGAAGCCCGCCAGGAAGGCAGTTGGTGCCGGCAAGGCAAAAGCCGCCCCCAAGGAGGCGATGGCTGCCACGAAGACAAGCAAGCCAAAAAAGGCGACTGCCAAGTAAGGCTCGGCCATCTCGCTGCTGATCTTTCTCGCAGGAGACTGACGGCTCTCATGCTGCCTTGCGGTAAGAGCAGGCGTTACGGCGTCACGCCGCTGCGGCAACCTTCCGCCCCAGCCCGCCATGCAGATCGAGGCAGCGGGCGAACCACTGCGCCACCACGTCGCCGGCGTCGAGCAACTGGTAAGGCGAGGCTATGCGTGCCCATTGCAGTGCGCCGAAGACGATGTAATCGGCAAACAGCGGCGATGCGCCACCGATGAATGGCTGATAGCCGAGCATCGACCGCAAAGGCTCCAGCGAGGCTCTGAAGTTGGCGAGCCCGGCATCCCGGGCGGCCATCACATCCTCCAGTCGCTTGCCGAGCCGCTGCTCCCGGTTCTGACGGAAATAGGCGGCGTTTGCCGTGTCCTGCATGGCATGGAGGTCCATGATCGCGGCGGTGGTGACATAGGGATGGATAGTCAGTTGCGACCAACGCTCGACGAAGCGCGCCATCGCCTTGCCGCCGTCGCCGCCAAACAGTGTCGGCCGATCCGGATAGGCCTCGTCGAGATAGAGCGCGATGGCGAAGGAATCGGCGACGACCTTCTCGCCGTCGCGGATCACCGGAACGAGTTTCGAGACGCCGCCCTCGACACCAGGCACTTCGAGGAAGCGCGTTGGCACGGTGCTGACTTCGAGCCCTTTGTGGGCCAGCGCCATCGTCGCCTTCCAGCAATGCGGGCTGAACGGGCGCGTGGTGTCGCGTCCGACGAGGTCATAGAGCAGAATGGTCATTGGCGTCGGCGTTCCTGCGGGTTAGGTAGGCCCCGTATCGACGCGAGCCGAGGGAAGCCATGAGACAGCATTTCATGATGTTTGCGGCCTACAATCAATGGGCCAATAGCCGCATCTATGATGCCGCCGCCGAGCTCGACGACGAGGAATTCAACCGCGACGTCGGGGCTTTTTTCGGCTCGATGATGGGCACGCTCAATCACCTGCTGACAGCCGACCGCATCTGGATGAAGCGCTTTACCGGCGAAGGCGACGCGCCAACGACGCTGGACGCCATCCTGTACCGGGCCTTGCCCGGCCTGAGGATGGCGCGCGAAGCCGAGGACAAGAGGATCGTCGGCTGGGTCGGCGGCCTCAGCGACAAGGCGTTGACGGGCCGCTTCACCTACATGACGGTCTCGGACATGCGCACCGTCTCGCAAAGGCTGGCGCCGGCGCTGGACCATGTCTTCAACCACCAGACCCACCACTGCGGCCAGGCGCATGCGATTCTGACCATCCTCGGCCGGCCAAGCCTGGGGTTGGACTTGATGCTCTTCCAGCGCACCGAGGAGGGCAGGGCCTTCGCCTGATCCCGCCAGAGGGTCTCAGCAGCGGACGATCAGCCGCTGATCTCGCTGTCCAGCTGGCTCTGCGTCAAAGCGGCCTCCGCCATGATCCACTGCTTGAACAGTGATGTCTTGCGGGCGGAAGGCGTCTTGTCGGGGCAGACGAAATACCATCCTGCGGCGTTCGGATGGTGGACCGCGAACGGAGCGACTAGTCTTTCGGCGCGAATATCGCTGGCCATATAGGCCCGGTTGGCCACGGCAAATCCCATCCCGGCATTGGCAGCCTCGTAGGACATCATGCACGAATCGAAATAGATGCTTCTGGCCTCCTTGAGCACGGAGCCGGCGCCAGCGAAGCCGAGCCATGATTGCCAGTTGTGGGTGCAGGTGTCGGAATGCAGCAGCGTGAAGTGGCGCAGGTCTTCCGGGGTCACTTTCGATAGCGGCATGTCGCCCAGGATCTCGTGGAAGAGCTTCCGGCTGCAGACCGGCGTCAGGTCCTCCTTGAACAGAAGGTCGGCCTTCAGATCGGGAAAATGACCGTCGCCATAACGGATCTCGATATCGAATTCGGATGTCGCGAATTCGTGCGTCGCATAGGAGGTGGAAACGCGCATCTCTATGTCGGGGTATTGCCGCTGGAAGAGCGGCAGGCGCGGAAACAGCCAGCGCGCGGCAAAAGTCGGCAGCACCGATATCTTCAACACATGTTCCTGCGACTGCCCAGTCGCTTCCATGCTGGCGGCGACGATCCGCTCCAGAGCTTCGCGCACGCGCGAGACATAGGTCTCGCCCTCCGGCGTCAGCGACACCGCATTGCCGCCGCGCTGGAAGATCTTGAAGCGAAGCTGGTCCTCCAGGCTTTTGACGCGCTGGCTCACCGCCGAAGCGGTGATGAATTGTTCTTCGCCGGCACGCGTGAAATTCCTGTGCCTCGCAGCACTCTCCACGATCTTTAGCGAATTGAGGTTGACCTGACTGAGCAGACGCACGGGTTCGACCTTAAGCTGGGCTTACACTAGCACCAGCATTCCTAATTTTACAGGGGCTGCTAATTTAATCAACTGTTTACCAAGTGTTTGCCCCCACCTGGAGAAGTACAATGAACGCCCATACCATTCCCGAACTGCGCTATGCGATGAGCCGCGAAGCCATCATCGGCCACGAAACCGCCTGGAAAGTGTCGAGCTTCGGCGTCGCGCAGTATCTTCACGGCTATGACCCGGCACTGCTTGCCGCTATTGAGGAGGCCGCGTTGAAGCTCAAGGCCAGCCATGCCGTGCACAAGCACCTCGATCTGACCTTCATCACCGGCGCCGACCGTTTCATCCCCGAAATCAAGGAATTGCTGCACGACAAGATGCGCCTGGAGCGGCTGTCCGACATGATGGGCACCAAGTTGGAGCCCTATCCGCTGTCGATCGTCGGTTCGACCGTCACCTTCATGAACCCGAAGGACGGCGCGGTCGAATGGCATTGCGATGGCGTTCCCGTCACCGAACTCATTCCGCTGTCGATCAGCAATCCGTTGGTCGGCGGCCATCTCGAAATCTACTGCGACGACTCTGAAACCGGCCGTGCCATCCTCGAATCCGGCCGCGAGATCCCGCGCAACCGTGTCATGCGCATCGACCACAAGATGAACTATGCCACGCTCGGGCAGTTCCTTGGTGTCCTGCATCGCACGGCGCCGATCCGGTTCGGCGAACGCGTCACGCTGGTGCTCAACCAGCGCTCCGTGGCCAAGCCCTATGTCGACGACAACCGGATGTTCTATCTTGCCGCCGACAACGACCACGACCGCGAATGGGTCAACGAGCTGGCCGAGGATGTGTGGACCAACCAACTGCCAGCCTATCGCCAGTTCGAGGCGGAACGTCCCGTTCCGGTGTCGCCCGAGGCGCCGGTTCCGGGCGGAGCCAGGGAATCATGGTAACAACCCATGATCCCGAAAGGTGGGAACCGGTTTTGGGACAAGATCATGGTCAAACAGGAAGATAGAGCCCCAAACCGATTCTTTCGGCATGGATCAGGCTCGATATCCGCGCTGGTCTTCGCCGCCGGCGCGGTGGCTTTGTGGTCGACCAATGCATTGGTCGGCAAATCCCTGCTGGCAAGTCACCCGGTATCGCAGGTGCAATTCCTGCAGTTTTCGGGAGCCGCCCTTGTCTTCGCGGCCATCTGGTTGATGAACCGGGAAGACGCGCCGCAAAGAAACGCCGCGCCGGACGCACCCGCCGCCTGGATGGGGCTGGCGCCGATCGGCGTCGGCATCATCGGCCTCGTCGGGACCATGGTGCTGCAATACCTGGCCTTCGCTTCGGTGCCAGTGATCGAGGCCAATCTGGTGGCATACACCTGGCCGTTAATGGTCGCGGCGGCCGTGATCGTGCTCGAAAATCCGCGGCGACCGATATTGTTGGGTCTTGCCGCGGTCCTGGGGTTCGTCGGCGTTGCACTGGTGATTTCGGGAGGGCGCGACCAGTCCTGGCTTCGGGGCGATCTGGTCGGCTATCTCGCGGCATTCGGGTCTGCGCTGTGTATGGCTTTCTATTCGGTCATGGTGGGACGGGTTGCCGCTTCGCCGGATCGCTTGCTGCTGCCGTCGTCGCTGTTCGGTGTCGCCTTGACGTTTCTGTGGAGCGCTCGCGACGGCGTCGCCTGGCCCTCCGGCACGGACCTGGCTCTCGGGCTCTATCTGGGCGCCGGTCCGATGGGGTTGGGCTACTATTTCTGGTCGCGCGCCCTGAAGCTCGAAGGCAGCGGCAAGGTCGCGGTCGTCGCCTATCTCACGCCGATCGCTTCGACGCTGCTGCTGACCCTGTCCGGCGAGCGGATGACGATGACCGCCATTGCCGGAGCCGTCCTCGTCATTGGCAGTTGTCTCGCGGTCGGCATGGAACGTTCGGAGGCCGAAAATCATGTTTGACGAAAATGAACGCCTCGCCAGGCAGGAAGCGTTTTGGCTGATCAAGGAGTTTGGTGCCGAGGCGCCGCTTTACGCCGCGATGAAGGCCGAAAAGGCGATAGAGCAAAAGGATTTCGGGCGTTGCGCCCGCTGGAAGCGTATTCTCGAGATATTGGCCGACAGCCCAACTGCCAAGTCTGCTTCTGCGAAGTATTAGATTTTCTAATTTGCACGACGTCGATTTTCGATGAAAACATTTTCTGCGAGTCTTGATTCCTTGTTGAGACTTGGCGGTCCGTTGGGGACGAGGTTAGAGACATACATCGGCATAAGTCTTCGCAGGGGTGGATGACTTTGTCGCAGATAGGGTGAAAGATTTGTCAAATATCGATGATAAGACCGTTATCGAGCTGACGGCCGATATTGTCTCGGCCTATGTAGGCAACAATCCGCTTCCGGCTTCCGGCTTGCCTGAATTGATTGCCAGCGTCAGCGCCTCGGTTCGGAAGCTGGCCGGTGTGGCTGTCACGGAAAGCCCTAGCCTGGTTCCGGCCGTGAACCCGAAGAAGTCGGTGTTCCCCGACTACATCGTCTGCCTTGAGGATGGAAAGAAGTTCAAGTCGCTCAAGCGGCACCTCAGGACCGACTATGGCCTGAGCCCGGACGATTATCGGGCCAAATGGGGGCTGCCGCCGGACTATCCGATGGTTGCTCCAAGCTACTCGGCAACACGGTCGGCGCTGGCAAAATCGACGGGACTTGGCCGCAAGCCCGCCGCACCACCCGCCGCGACCAGGGCAAAGCGCAAGACCACTGCCTGAGCGGGGGCTTCGGCCGTATGGCAAGTCACTGAACGGCTACCCTGACGGCGCTGTTGCAGGCGTCGTTTTCGGGCCTTGTGCGGCCAACTGGCCCGCAAGGCCTTGCGAAGCGTTGATGTCCGGTGCAAAAGCGCCGCCATGCTTGTTATCTCAGACCTTTCGCTCCGCATGGCCGGACGCCTGCTTCTCGACCATGCTTCGCTGACCTTGCCGGCCGGCACCAAGGCCGGCCTTGTCGGCCGCAATGGCACCGGCAAGACGACGCTGTTCAAGGCCATTACCGGCGATTTCCCCTCCGAGACCGGGTCGATCAGCCTGCCCAAGAATACGCGCATCGGGCAGGTGGCGCAGGAAGCGCCGGGCACCGAGGATCCGCTGATCGAGATCGTGCTCAAGGCCGACCTCGAACGCACGGCGCTCCTCGAAGAGGAAAAAACCGCCACCGATCCACACCGCATCGCCGACATCCACATGCGGCTGGCCGATATCGACGCGCATTCAGCCGAGTCACGCGCGGCAACCATTCTGGCCGGCCTCGGCTTCGACGACGCGGCGCAGCGGCGCCCGGCCTCGTCCTTTTCCGGCGGTTGGCGCATGCGCGTGGCGCTCGCCGCCGTGCTGTTTTCCGAGCCCGACCTTCTGCTGCTCGATGAGCCGACCAACTATCTCGATCTCGAAGGCACGCTGTGGCTGGAAAACTATGTGTCGAAGTATCCGCACACGGTGCTCCTGATTTCGCACGATCGCGACCTGCTCAACCGCGCCGTCAACTCGATCGTTCATCTCGACCAGAAGAAGCTGACCTTTTGGCGCGGCGGCTACGATCAGTTCGAGCGCCAGTACACCGAGCAGAAGGAGCTGCAGGAGAAGGGCCGCGTCAAGCAGGAAGCCGCTCGCAAGCACATGGAATCCTTCGTCGAGCGCTTCCGTGCCAAGGCCTCCAAGGCCAGGCAGGCGCAGTCGCGCATCAAGGCGCTGGAGAAGATGAAGCCGATCGCGGCCATCGTCAACGACACGGTTCGGCCGTTCTCCTTCCCGGTGCCAGTCAAGACGGTGGCTTCGCCGATCATCGCGCTGAACAACGTCAGTGTCGGCTATACCGAGGGGCAGCCGATCCTCAAGAAGATGACGCTGCGCATCGACGCCGATGACCGCATCGCGCTGCTTGGCGCCAACGGCAACGGCAAGTCGACCTTCGCCAAATTGCTGTCCGGCCGGCTGAAGCCGGAGAGCGGCACCATGACAGTGGCGCCGGGGCTGAAAGTGGCGATCTTCGCCCAGCACCAGCTTGATGATCTCCGACCTGACGAAAACGCCTACGAGCATGTCCGCCGGCTAATGCCAGAGGCGCCTGAATCGAAGGTGCGCGGCCGCGTTGCCCAGTTTGGTCTCACCACCGAGAAGATGAACACCGCCGCCAAGGATCTGTCGGGCGGCGAGAAGGCGAGGCTGCTGATGGGCCTGTCGGCCTTCGAGGGCCCAAACCTGTTTATCCTCGACGAGCCGACCAACCATCTCGACATCGACAGCCGCGAATCGCTGATCCATGCGCTGAACGAGTTCCCCGGCGCTGTCATCCTGATCTCGCACGACCGCCATCTGCTCGAGGCGACGGCCGACCGGCTGTGGCTGGTCAAGGATGGCGCGGTCAATCCCTATGATGGCGACCTGGAAGACTACAAGACGCTGGTCACAGGCGTGTCAGGCGACCGCCGCGGCAAGCGCGAGGCCGACAAGGCATCAAAAGCCGATCGCCGCCGCGATGCAGCCCAGCGCCGTGCCGCCTTCGAGCCGCTTGCCAAGGAAATCCGCGCCACCGAAGCGCTGATGGACCGCATCCGCAAGCGCATCGACGGCATCGAGGACGAATTGGCCAACCCGGCGATCTATGAAAAGGATCCCTCGACCGCGACGCGCCTAGCCAAGGAGCGCTCGCAACTCGCCCAGACGCTGGCCGGCCATGAGGAAAAATGGCTGACCATGTCGGCCGAATATGAGGAAGGCACGGCGGAGTGAGTGCGTCGAAGGAATCCTGGCTTGGGCTGCGAAGGTTTTGGCGATCAATCCCGGGGCTGTCGTAAAATGTCCTGAATGCGGAGAAGGCAATCTGGTTATCGTCGACGCTGGCGCAGGGGCCTCGCATGTCGACCGTCATATGCATTGCCCAAAATGCGGTGCCTACAATGCGCTCTTCACGCGAACTGACGGCGTATAACTGGCCCTACACGTCACGCCCGAAAGCCGTTAGACACGTGCCATGAACCAGCACGCCAAGCTCAGGGTCGGCCATTCGGCCTGCCCGCATGATTGCCCGTCGACCTGCGCGCTCGAGGTCGAGCTGCTCGATGGGAACCGCATCGGCCGCGTCCATGGCGCCAAGGCCAACAGCTACACGGCCGGTGTCATCTGCGCCAAGGTCGCCCGCTACGCCGACCGCGTCCATCATCCGGACCGGTTGCTGAAGCCGCTGGTGCGGGCGGGCGCCAAGGGCGACGGCGTCTGGAAGGAAGCGAGTTGGGAAGCCGCGCTTGACCTCGTCGCCGAAAAATTCATCGATGCCGAGGCAAAATACGGCTCGGAGACGGTCTGGCCCTACTACTATGCCGGCACGATGGGGCTGGTGCAGCGCGACGGCATTGACCGGCTGCGCCATGCCAAGAAATATTCTGGCTTCTTCGGTTCGATCTGCACCAATCTGGCTTGGACCGGCTGGATGATGGGGGCGGGCGCCTTGCGTGGGCCGGACCCGCGCGAGATGGCCAAATCCGACTGCGTGGTGATCTGGGGCACCAATGCCGTGGTCACGCAGGTCAATGTGATGACTCACGCCATCAAGGCGCGCAAGGAACGCGGCGCCAGGATCGTCGTCATCGACGTTTACGAAAACGCGACGATGAAGCAGGCCGATCTCGGCCTGGTGCTCAGGCCCGGTACCGACGGCGCGCTGGCCTGCGCGGTCATGCATGTGCTGTTCAGGGAAGGCCTAGCCGACCGCGCCTATCTGGAAAAATACACCGACGACCCGAAGGGCCTCGAAGAGCATCTGCGGACGCGCACACCGGAGTGGGCGGCCGATATCACAGGGCTCACCGTCGCCGAGATCGAGGCCTTCGCCCGCCTCGTCGGCACGACCAAGAAAACCTATTTCCGCCTCGGCTATGGTTTTGCGCGCCAGCGCAATGGCTCGGTCAACATGCACGCGGCGGCCTCCATCGCCGCGGTCACCGGCTGCTGGCAATATGAGGGCGGCGGCGCCTTCCACTCGAATTCCGGCATCTTCAAGCTCAACCAGGATGTGCTGGAAGGCACGAAGATGCGCGATCCCTCGATCCGCTATCTCGACCATTCGCGCATCGGCCCGGTGCTGACCGGCGCCCCTGACGCGCTCTATGGCGGCCCCCCGGTAACGGCCATGCTGATCCAGAACACCAATCCGGCCAACGTCGCGCCGGAACAGCGGCTTGTGAAGCAGGGTTTCCTGCGCGACGACCTGTTCACCTGCGTGCACGAGCAGTTCATGACCGACACGGCAAAACTCGCCGATGTCGTGCTGCCGGCAACGATGTTCCTTGAACATGACGACGTCTACAAGGGTGGTGGCAACCAGCACATCACGCTCGGCCCCAAGCTGATCGACCCGCCGGAGGGGCCTCGCACCAACCATTTCGTCATCGAGGAATTGGCCGAGCGCCTTGGCGTCGCGGACCGCCCGGGCTTCGGCCTGACCGAACAGCAGCATATCGACATCATCCTGGGCAAGCGCGGGCTGGGCAGCTTCGACAGCTTGAAGGAAGACAAGTGGGTCGACCTGCAGCCCGATTTCGACACCGCGCACTTCATCAAGGGCTTTGGCCATGCCGATGGAAAATTCCGATTCCGCGCCGACTGGACCGGCCAGGCGGCTCCCAACCGGCCTCCGAAGAGCATGGGCCTGTTCGGACCGGTCGAACGGCTGCCCGAGTTTCCCGATCATGTCGACCTGATCGAAGTGGCGGACGAGGCGCATCCGTTCCGGCTGACGACCTCGCCGGCGCGCAATTTTCTCAACTCGACCTTCTCGGAAACGCCGGTATCGAAGGCCAAGGAGGGCCGTCCGGAGCTCCTTCTGCATCCCGAAGATGCCACGGCGCTCGGGCTCGCCGACGGCGATCGCGTTGAGGTCGGCAATCAGCGCGGCGAGGTGGTGCTGCACGCAAAGCTGTTCGATGGCATCAAGCGTGGCGTCGTGATCGCCGAAGGCATCTGGCCGAACAGCGCCCATGAGCGCGGCGAGGGCATCAACGTGCTGACCGGCGCCGACGCGCCGGCGCCCTATGGCGGCGCAGCCTTCCATGACAACAAGGTCTGGCTGCGCAAGGCAAGTTGAGCTGGGCGAGCGCGTCGGCCGTCCGGGGCCAACTATACCGGCAGGATTTCGGCCGCCCGTTTTCTGTTCTGCCGGTAGCGGATGTCGTCGGCGATCGCTTGGGCTTCGATCCCGATTTCGCGCAGCAATCCGGTGACTGCATTGTGGAAGCCAACGAGGTAGAGGCCGAGATCCGAAGCTTGCGCGGTAACGCCACTGCGGTCCGGCTGGATGCCGGGCTCGAGAAATCTGGCATAGCCCGGCCGGAAACCGGTCGCGAAGATGATCGCGTCGAATTCGCTGTGTTTGCCGTTGGCAAAACGGGCGCCGCGTTCCGAGATCTCGGCGATATGGGGGGCAATCTTGATCGCGCCCTCGCGGATCTTGCCGATGGTGCCCACGTCGATCACCGGAATGCGCGATGCAATCGCAATCTGTTCCAGCAGTCCCTGTCTCGGCCGTTTAAGCCCATATTTTTCCAGCCTGCCCAGCACCAGGTCGAGGATGATGGGGAAGAGGACGTCATTGAAGCGTTGCGGCCCCAGGCGCGCCGCCATGCCGACCATCTGGATGGGAACGCCTAACAGTTCGCGCGGCACGATATGAACGCCGCCGCGCACGGAAAGCGTCGGCTTTGCGCCGTTTTCCGCCAGATCGAGCGCAATCTCCGCGCCGGTGTTGCCCATGCCGACGACCAGCACCGACTGACCGGCAAAAGGCGTGGCATTGCGATAGTCGGCGCTGTGCAGCGTCTTGCCGGTGAAGGTGTCTATGCCGGCAAATCCGGGCCGCAAGGGCTCGGCATTGTAGCCTGCTGCGATCACCACATGCCTGGACCGCAACGGCCCGGATGTCGCGTCCACACGCCAGCCGCGACCGTCCCGGGTGACGGCTTTGACTGTTTCTCCGAAGCGGGGCTTGAGGTCGAAGCGTTGCGCATAGGCATCGAGATATTCGACGAAGAGATCGCGCGGCACATAACGTGGATAGTGCTTCGGGAAGGGCACAAAGGGCAGGGACGAATAGCGCTTGGTCGTATGCAGATGGACACGCTCATAGTGGCGCCGCCACGCGGGTGCGGCCTGCCGCTCTTTTTCAAAAAGGATGAAGTCGACGCCGGCCTGTCGCAGGCATGCGGCAACGGCCAGGCCCGCCGGCCCGGCACCGATGATCGCAACGGGTGTGGTGTCGTCCAAGCGCGCCTCCCACCTCAATTCGCGTCCGGAGAATGTCAAAAGCATGGCAGGACCTGCCCTGCCGGCAAGGCTCAATCCGGCAACGGCACCGTCAGCCCTACCTTGACGCGGTCCATGGCCACGAAGGTGCGGAATTTCCGGACATTGTTGCTGTCGAAGAACAGTTTTCGCGTCAGCGCCTCATAGGCGCCCATGTCGGCCACGGTGAGGACGAGGATGAAGTCGGCTTCGCCGGTGACGTAGTAGCATTGCTGCACTTCAGGCGTTTCCGAGAATTGCCGCTTGGCGGCGTCGATCAATTCGGTGCGCTCGCTCTCCAGCTCCACCTCGACGAAGATGGTGATGGGCTGGCCGACCGCCGCCGGCTCGACCACGGCGACATTTCCGGCAATGACGCCGGTCTGTTCCATGCGCTTGATGCGGCGCTGCACAGCCGGCGCCGACAGGTTCACCGCTTCGCCAATCAGCCGCTGCGGCGTCGTGTTGTCCCGTTGCAGGATGGCAAGGATGGCGAGATCGAAGCTGTCGAGCGAGGGCGGCGATGCTGGCAAGGGAATATATCCTGACGAAACAAACTTGCATTTCGAGGGCCGTATTACAGCGCTCTTTGCGCCGGTCCTGCAATATGTTCTCGCCAGACGCCAAGGAGGCAACCAGTGTTCCTGCTCAATCACAATGCAATGCACCGCCAGCCGCTCGATCCGGTCGATGCCGAAACCCTGGGGGTCGCCGGGGCCGACACCGTCGAGCGTTTTCTGGCTCATCGCAACAATCACTTGATAACGCCGCTGCATGCCCTGCCGACGCTGGCCGCTGAACTCGGCCTCGGTGCATTGCATGTCAAGGATGAGGGCTTTCGCCTCGGACTTGGCAGCTTCAAGGCACTGGGCGGCGCCTATGCTGTCTTCCGGCTGGTATTGGAAGAGGCCAGCCGGTCGCTTGGCCGGCCCATCGATGTGGCCGATCTCGATCGTCCCGATGTTCGGGCCGTCGCCGCGACGATGACGGTGGCCTGCGCCACCGACGGCAATCACGGCCGCTCGGTCGCGCAAGGCGCGCAACTCGTCGGTGCCAGGGCGGCGATCTTCGTCCACGCCGGCGTCAGCGATGAACGCATAGCAGCGATCGCCCGCTACGGCGCCGAGATGGTCCGCGTCGACGGCAACTATGATGATTCGGTCAGGCAAGCCGCGCGCGTCGCGGCCGAGAAAGGCTGGACCGTGGTCTCCGACACCTCGTGGGCGGGTTATGAACGCATTCCCGGCCTGGTGATGCAGGGCTATACGACGATCGTGCGCGAAGCGTTGCGCCAGCTCACCGAACCGCCAACCCACGTCTTCGTGCAGGCCGGCGTTGGTGGCATAGCCGCTGCGGTGGCCGGCCATCTGGACATCCTGTTCAGCGATGCCAGGCCGACCTTCATCGTGGTCGAGCCCGCGCGTGCCGCGTGCATCGTCGCAGCCGCAATGGCGGGGCATCCGGTCAAGGTCGCGCACGACCAGCCGACGGTGATGGCGATGCTTGAATGTTACGAGGCCTCGCCGGTTGCCTGGCGCGTGCTGGCGCGTGCCGCCGACGCCTTCATGACCGTGGACGAGGCCGACGCCATCGCGGCGATGCGGCGGCTGGCCCAGCCGAGCGCCGGTGATCCGGTGATCGTCGCCGGTGAAAGCGGCGGTGTCGGTCTTGCCGGGCTGATCAGGGCAGTGGCCGACAAGAAGGTCGCACTTGGGCTCGACGGCCGATCCCGGGTGCTGGTGATCAACACCGAAGGCGCCACCGACCCGCATCGCTATGCCGAGCTGGTTGGGATGAGTCCGGCCGATGTGCTGGCCGGCGGACTGCTTGCCGGAGCGCTGTCGTGATCACGGTCGACGCGCCGCGCCTGCTTGGCCGTATCCGTGAACTCGGCGCCGTCGGCCGTGATGATGAAAACAGACTAACCAGGCTGGCCGCCTCAGACACCGACAAGCAGGGTCGCGACCTGTTCGTCGGCTGGCTGCGGCGGGCCGGGCTCGATGTCGCCATCGACAGGGTCGGCAACATCTTCGGCATCTGGCAGAGCCCGGAAAATGCCGGGCAGGCGCCGCTGCTGATCGGATCGCACATCGACACCGTCATAGATGCCGGCATCTATGACGGCTGCTACGGCGTGCTTGCCGGGCTGGAGGTGATCGAGACGCTGAAGGCATCCGGCTTTTCGCCGTCGCGCCCGATCGCGGTCGCCGCTTTCACCAACGAAGAGGGCGTGCGCTATACCCCCGACATGATGGGCTCGCTGGTCCATGCCGGCGGCATCGACGTCGGTACCGTGCTGGCGGCTGTCGGCACCGATGGCAGCGTGCTCGGGCAGGAGCTTGCCCGCATCGGCTATGCCGGTGACGAAGAGCCCGGCTTTCTCAAGCCGCACGCCTATCTCGAATTGCATATCGAGCAGGGGCCGGTGCTGGAGCGTGAGGGCATGCCGATCGGCGCCGTGGAAAATCTGCAAGGCATTTCCTGGCAGCGTGTCACCATCGACGGCGTCGCCAACCATGCCGGCACCACGCCGATGTCGATGCGCAGCGACGCCGGCCATGCCGCGGCCCGGGTCATCACCTTCCTGCGCGACCGGGCCAAGGGCTCGAAGGCCCCGACCGTGGCCACCGTGGGCTCGATCCGTTTCGAGCCGAATGCCATCAACGTCATTCCCTCGCGCGCCGTCTTCACTGTCGATCTGCGCGATCCCGACGAACAGCACCTGCGGGCGGAGGAGGCGGCGCTGGCCAGTTATCTCGAGCAGCTTGCTGCCGCCGAGAATGTGACCGTTTCGGTCGAACGGCTGGCCCGCTTCGAGCCGGTGCTGTTCGACCTCCGCATCGTCGAACGGATCGAGGCCGCCGCGAAAAACCGCGGTCTTGGCGCCAAGCGCATGACATCCGGTGCCGGCCATGATGCGCAGATGATGGCGCGGATCGCGCCGGCAGCGATGATCTTCGTCCCGAGCGCCGGCGGCATCAGCCACAATCCGCGCGAGCATACCGAAGATGCCGAGCTTGTCGCCGGTGCCAACATCCTGCTTGATGTCGTCACCCAACTTGCAAGCTAGGTCAGGAGGGGGAGAATAATGTCTGAGTTCGATCATGATGCGCTGAAGCAAGAAATGATTCTCTGGCGGCGTGACCTGCACGCGCATCCCGAATTCGGCTTCGAGGAAAGGCGTACCGCAGCCTTCGTCGCGGCAAAGCTGCGTGAATTCGGCCTCGATGACGTCGCCGAGGGGGTCGGCGGTACCGGTGTCGTTGGCACGCTGAAGCGCGGCACCGGCAACCGGGCGATTGCGCTCAGGGCCGACATGGATGCGCTGCGCATTACCGAGCAGTCGGCGGCCGCCTACCGCTCGCAGAACCCCGGCATCATGCATGCCTGCGGCCATGACGGCCACACCACCATGTTGCTCGGTGCGGCAAAACTCTTGGCCAGCGAAGGCGGCTTCGACGGCACGGTGCGTTTCATCTTCCAGCCGGCCGAGGAATGGGGCAGGGGCGCGCTGGCCATGCTCGACGATGGCCTGATGCAGCGCTTTCCCTTCGACGAGATCTTTGGCCTGCACAACATGCCCGGCCTGCCCGTCGGGCATTTCGAGACGCGCACCGGCCCCATCATGTCGGCCGAGGACAATTTCGAGATCGTGCTGAAGGGGCTTGGCGGCCATGCGGCGCGGCCGCATGGGGGGCATGAAACGCTGGTTGCCGCATGCGCACTGGTCACCAATCTGCAAACCATCGTCTCGCGTCGGCTGAGCCCGGCCGACATATCCGTGGTTTCGGTGACCGAGCTGATCACCGACGGCACCCGCAACGCGCTACCCGGTCTTGCCCGCATCCTTGGCGACGCGCGCAGCTTCCGCCCCGAGGTCAGCGCCGAGATCGAGCGGCAGATGCGCATCATCGCCGAGGGCACCGCCGCCGCATACAATGTCGTCGCCGAGGTCAATTACAGCCGCGAATTCGTGCCGCTGCGCAACGATGCCGAACTGGTGGAGCAGGCCTTTGCTGCAGCAAAAAGCGTCTTCGAGCCCGGCAACATCGCCGTCGCCCGCGAGCCGATGACGGGTTCGGAGGATTTCGCCCGCTTCCTCGACCGTGTGCCTGGCTGCTTCGTCTTCCTTGGCAATGGCGAAGCCTCCGCGCCGCTGCACAATTCCAGCTACGATTTCAACGATGACGGGCTGTTGTTCGGCACGAACTTCCACGTCGCGGTGGCCAGGCAAAGACTCGAAACCGGTAGATGATCGCGGTTTGATCGCCAGGCCGCGCTCGCCATTGCCCCAACCTGATTCAAAAACGGTCAACCAGCCGATCGTGGCGGTGGGCAATCACAACCGCCATGACGTGGGCGCGAGACTCAGCTATCCTCCGCTGTGCGGCGGACCTGATATCCGCTTGGCCGGCGCCTTCACCTCCCAAGCGGCGCCGGCCTTCTTCCCGAAGGGGCCTCCTTGCTGACGCTAAATTAGCGAAAGTTAAATTTAGAGTTTTTGGGCTTGCGGGAAATTAGGATTTCTCTGGCATGACTCGGGCATGCCTTCTGGGGGTTCTGGCGGGAAGACCGATGCGTGGGCGTGGATGGATCAAGGCGTTGCGCCAGGACGAGGCCCGGCAGGTGCGTGCGCGCATTGCCGAACTGGAGCGCGACCTGATGGCGGCCACACCTCAGGGACGTCATCGGCGGTTTGAAGCCGGACACGAACTTCGCAATGCAAAGTTCCGCCTGGAGCGTCTCGAGGAATGCATCGCCCAGATACCGGAACGGGCTGAGCATTAGCAGCGGTCATTACGGCTCTCGATCATCATCACGCAGCCTGGATACTCGGCGAGGGAACCAAATGCGTCCCCTCGGGTTGGTCCTGTTCCAATGGAGTATGCAATCATGTTCCGTCTGCTTATCGCCGGCGCTTTGGCCTATGTCACGTACCGCATCACCCGGCAGATGATCGACGACGTGCCTGATACAATCGACCCGCTGCTGCTTCCGCCATCGCAATATGATCGTGAAGCTTTGCGCCGGCAGTCGGCGGAGATGGGAGTCGATCCCCAACGCTAAGGGCGATCTGCCAGCCCTGAGTCTGCGCGAGTGCCTCCGCGCATCGACGTTGCGAACAAAGCAGAAACGATGCTTGATGGGCGATGAACCTCGCCACACCTGATTCGTCCTTTCGGGAGCCGACCGTTCAGCCGGCCTATCTTGCCCGGCTGAACGATGCCCAGCGCCAGGCCGTCGAGCACGGCGACGGCAAGATCGGTGGACCGCTGCTGGTCATCGCCGGGGCCGGTTCGGGCAAGACCAACACGCTGGCGCACCGCGTCGCCCATCTCATCGTCAGGGGTGCCGACCCGCGCCGCATCCTGCTGATGACCTTTTCGCGCCGTGCCGCGTCCGAAATGGCCAGGCGCGTCGAGCGTATCGCCGGTGAGGTGCTCGGCCGCGACGCTGCGGTGATCACGGATGCGCTGACCTGGGCCGGCACCTTTCACGGCATCGGTGCGAGGCTGCTGCGCGACTATGCGCTGGAAATCGGCCTCGACCCGGCCTTCACCATCCATGACCGCGAGGATTCCGCCGACCTGATGAACCTGGTGCGGCACGAGCTGGGATTTTCGAAGACGGAAGCGCGCTTTCCGACCAAGGGCACCTGCCTTGCCATCTATTCGCGCGCCGTCAATGCGCAGGCGCCGCTTGGAGAGGTATTGGGGTCCGCCTTCCCCTGGTGCGCTGGCTGGGCGGAGCAGCTGAAGCAGCTGTTCGCCGGTTATGTCGAGGCCAAACAGGCGCAGAACGTGCTCGATTACGACGACCTGCTGCTCTATTGGGCGCAGATGGCGGCCGAGCCTGAAATAGCGGCGCATCTGGGCGGGCGTTTCGACCATGTGCTGGTCGATGAATACCAGGACACCAACCGGCTGCAGGCGTCGATCCTCATGGCGCTGAAACCCGACGGCGCCGGGCTGACGGTGGTCGGCGACGATGCGCAGTCGATCTATTCGTTCCGTGCCGCCGAGGTGCGCAACATCCTCGATTTCCCAAAACAGTTCGCGCGGGCCGCCGATGTGGTGATGCTGGAACGCAATTATCGCTCGACCGAAACCATCCTGGCCGCCGCCAATGCGGTGATCGGCGAGGCTTCGGAGCGCTTCACGAAGAACCTGTGGTCGGAGCGCAAATCATCTGACAAGCCAAGACTGGTGACCGTGCGGGACGAGGTCGAGCAGGCCAACTTCGTCTGCGACGCCATCCTGGCCGAGCGCGAGGCCGGCACGGCGCTGAAATCGCAGGCGGTGCTGTTTCGCGCCTCGCACCACAGCGGCCCGCTGGAGATCGAACTGACGCGGCGCAACATTCCCTTCGTCAAGTTCGGCGGCCTGAAGTTCCTCGATGCCGCTCATGTCAAGGATGTGCTGGCGGTGCTGCGTTTTGCCGAAAACCCACGCGACCGGGTCGCCGGATTCCGTGTGCTGCAGTTGATGCCGGGCATCGGCCCTTCGGCTGCCGCGCAGATCGTCGAGACGATGGCGTCGGCGCTGGACGAGGCGATGGGCCTTGCCGGCTGGCGCCCGCCGCAACGCGCGGCGGACGACTGGCCGGGTTTTGTCGCGCTTTATTCGGGTCTGCGAGCCGGCGCCAAATGGCCGGCCGACCTCGAACAGGTCAGGCTGTGGTACGAGCTGCATCTGGAACGCATCCACGAGGACGCGACGACCAGGCGCGCGGACCTTTTGCAGCTCGAGCAGATCGGTTCGGGTTATGCCTCGCGCGAACGGTTTCTGACCGAACTGACGCTAGACCCGCCGGACGCCACCAGCGATCAGGCCGGCCCGCCGCATCGTGATGAGGACTATCTGATCCTGTCGACCATCCACTCGGCCAAGGGCCAGGAATGGAAGAATGTCTTCGTGCTCAACACGGTCGACGGCTGTATTCCGGCCGATCTCGGCGTCGGCACCAAGGAAGATATCGAGGAGGAGCGCCGCCTGCTCTACGTGGCGATGACAAGGGCCAAGGACAATCTCAGCCTGGTCATGCCGCAGCGCTTCTTTCCGCACGGCCAGGCGGCACGGGGCGACCGCCACCTCTATGCCTCGCGCACCCGCTTCATCCCGGCTTCGATCCTCGCTGCGTTCCAGCAGATGTCGTGGCCGAGCGCGCAAGCGGCGCAGGGCAGGGCGCCGCGGCCAGAGGTGCGCGTCGACATTGGCGCGCGCATGCGCGGCATGTGGAAATAGTAGCAAGGGATAGCGCCATGTCCCAATCGCCGATCAGGATCGCCATCGCGGGGGCGCTTGGCCGCATGGGCCGCCAGATGGTGGATGCCGTCCAGGCCGATCCGCGGCTGGCGCTCGTCGCCCGTTTCCACCGACCGGGCATCGTTGGCGAAGGGCTGGTGAGCCGCGACGAGGCGCTTGCCAAGGCCGACGTGGTGATCGATTTCACCACGCCGGCGGCATCGGCTGATCTGGTCAGGTTTTGCGCTGGCCATGGCGGGCCAGCACTGGTCACGGGCTCGACCGGCTTCGATGCTGCTGAATTGGCCACCATCGCCGATGCCGCGAAAACCATCGCCATCGTGCGCTCCGGCAGCTTTTCGGTCGGGCTCAACATGCTGGTTGGACTGGTCGAGCAGGCGGCGACGGCCCTCGACCGCGACGACTGGGATGTCGAGATTGTCGAGGCCCATCATCGCCACAAGATCGATGCGCCGTCGGGGACGGCGCTGATGCTGGGGCAAGCCGCGGCCGGCGGTCGCGGTATCGAACTGGACACCGTCGCAAGGCGCGCCCGCGACGGCCCCACCGGCGCGCGGCCGGCAGGCGAAATCGGCTTCGCGGTGATACGCGGCGGCAGCATCGTCGGCGAGCACGGCGTCAGCTTCTGTGCCGAGGGCGAGACCGTGACCCTGTCGCATTCAGCCGGCGATCGCATCATGTTCGCCCGCGGCGCCATCGCGGCGGCGCTTTGGGTGGCGGGGCGCTCGCCCGGCGAATATGACATGCGCGACGTGCTTGGATTGAACGCCTAGGTTTGCGGTGACTTTCCCGGTTGCCTTGAAAGGTGGCTGAAAGGTTGGTGACTTAAGTGTTGACGGGCGCCCCCATATTGTCGCGGAAAGCGATGGGAGAGAGAGGGGCGCGGGAAACGAACAAAGGGAGAAGGCCATGTCGCTCGCGCGAATTCTGCTCGATTCAGCCGCCACAACCGCACTCGTCGCCACCATGGCCTTGTCCGCGCCGTCCGCACGCGCCGACGAAAAGATCTCCATCATGGTGGGTGGCTACGAAAAGCAGATCTACCTGCCCGCCAAGCTGGCGGAAGCGCTCGGCTACTTCAAGGACGAAGGTCTCGATGTCGAGCTGCTGAACGAGCCGGCCGGCGTCGATGCGGAGAATGAGATGCTTGCCGGGGCCGTGCAAGGGGTGGTCGGTTTCTATGACCACAGCATCGACCTGCAGGCGAAAGGTAAATTCGTCGAATCCGTCGTCCAGTTCAGCCAGGCGCCTGGTGAAGTCGAGCTTGTTTCGACCAAGCATCCCGAGATCAAGTCGCCCGCCGACTTCAAGGGCATGAGCCTTGGCGTCACCGGCCTTGGCTCCTCGACAAACTTCCTGACGGAATATCTCGCCGTCAAGAACGGGCTGAAGCTCGGCGAATTCACCTCGGTTCCGGTCGGCGCCGGCAATACCTTCATCGCTGCCATGCAGCAGGACAAGATCCAGGCCGGCATGACGACCGAACCGACGATCACTCGGTTGCTGAAGACCGGCGAAGCGTCCGTTCTTATCGACATGCGCACGATTGAAGGCACCAAGGCCGCGCTCGGCGGCACCTACCCGGCTGCCTCCCTTTACATGCAGACGGACTGGGTCGACGCGCACAAGGAGACGGTGCAGAAACTGGCGAATGCCTTCGTCAAGACACTGAAGTTCATCAACACCCATAGCGGCGCGGAAATCGCCGACAAGATGCCAAAGGACTACTATGTCGGCGACAAGGAAGGTTATGTGAAGGCGCTGGACGCCGGCAAGGCGATGTTCACCGCCGATGGGGTCATGCCCGAAGGCGGCCCGGAAACGGTGCTGACAGTGCTCTCGGCCTTCAAGAAGGACCTGCAAGGCAAGCAGATCGACCTTTCCAAGACCTACACCACGGAATTCGTCAAAAACGCCAAGTAGCCGACCCGTGCCGGCGCGATGAAGGCATCGCGTCGGCAATCGTCAGTCCTTGACGTCCGGCGGCTCTGGCCGACGGCGGGCGTTCGCTCGAACCCGGAGCTTCACCATGGCCCATGAAAAGACCACACCAGCGATTGAGCTGATCAATGTCAGCCGCCGCTTCCTTTCCCCCACTGGCAAATCGCTGACGGCGCTGCGCGACTTCACCATGACGGTCGAGCGCGGCGAATTCGTCGCCGTCGTCGGTCCGACCGGTTGCGGAAAGTCGACCACCCTCAACCTGATCACCGGGTTGGCCAGCCCAAGTGCCGGCGAGGTTCGCGTCATGGGTGGCCCGGTAAAGGGAATAGACCCGCGCATCGGCTTCGTATTCCAGACCGACGCCCTGTTCCCCTGGCGTACCGTGATCGAGAACGTCATGGCCGGGCCGCTGTTCCGCGGCAAGCCCAGGCCGCAAGCCCAGGCCTCGGCACGCGACTGGCTTGCGCGCGTCGGCCTGTCTCGGTTCGAGCAGCACTATCCACACCAGCTTTCTGGCGGCATGCGCAAGCGCGTGGCGCTCGCCCAGACCTTCATCAACGGCCCCGAGATCCTGCTCATGGACGAACCGTTTTCCTCGCTCGACGTGCAGACACGCGTTCTCATGCATGAGGAGCTTTTGCGCCTCTGGTCCGAGGCCAGGGCATCCGTGGTCTTCGTCACCCACGATCTCGAAGAGGCGATTGCGCTGGCCGACAAGGTCTATGTGCTGACCGCCGGGCCGGCCACCGTAAAGTCGGTCTACACGATCGACCTGCCGCGCCCGCGCGTGGTCGCCGATATCCGCTACGAGCAGAGCTTCATCGATTACTCGCGCACGATCTGGGCCGACCTCAAGGAAGAGGTCGAGACCAGCTACGCGCGCGCCGCTGCCTGAGGAGGAACGCCATGACCGACGCTACCATGGACATCAGTTCAAGAGCTTTCAGGCCGGGCACCTCCGATGCGGAAATCGAAGCGGCCGCCGCGAAGGCGGCAAGGCATCGCCGGCGCACCGTGATGTTCTGGCGTGTCGCCATCCTCGTCGCCTTCCTGGTTCTGTGGGAATTCGCCGCCCGTCTCGCCTGGATCGATCCGTTCTTCTACGCAATGCCAAGCGCGATCGCGTTGCGGCTCTATGAGTGGACCACGGAAGGAACGTCCGAGGGACCGCTCTGGTATCATCTCTATGTTACCATGGAGGAGTCGGTCATCGGCTTCGTGACCGGCTCGGTTGCCGGTATCATCATCGGCGTCGCGCTCGGCCGCAACCGGATGGCTGCCGACATTTTCTCGATCTACATCAAGGTGATCAATTCCATCCCGCGCGTGGTTCTGGCACCGATCTTTATCATGATCCTCGGCCTTGGCCTCGCTTCGAAAGTGGCGCTTGCCTTCGTGATGGTTTTCTTCGTTGTCTTCCACAACGCCTTTCAGGGCGTGCGGGAAGCCGACAGGGCAATGATCGCCAATGCCCGCATCCTGGGCGCGTCCAACTGGCAATTGACCCGCTCGGTGATCGTCCCTTCGGCGATGAGCTGGATCTTCGCCAGCCTGCATGTCAGCTTCGGCTTTGCCATCATCGGCGCGATCGTCGGCGAGTTCGTCGGCTCGCGCTACGGCATCGGTCTGCTGATCAACATCGCCAAGGGATCCTTTGACGCCGCCGGCATGTACGCGGCGATCGTCATCGTCATGGTGGTGGCGCTCGGTGCCGAGTATCTGATGACGATGGTCGAGGATCGCCTGGCAAAATGGCGTCCCCAGCCACTGCATGAGACGCAGTGAGCGGCGACAGACCTAGCTGCCCGCCAGCGGCAGCCTTACCTCAACCACCAGACCGCCGGCCGCGCCATCCCCGAGGGTGACGCGGCCGCCGGCATTTTCGACGACCTCGCGTACGATGGCGAGTCCAAGCCCGCTGCCTTCCTCGGTCGAACCTGCGATGCGGTAAAAGCGCTCGAAAACATGGTCTCGCTCGTCCACCGGAATGCCGGGCCCGTCGTCAGCGACCGTCAGCACGGCTTCACCGTCAACGACCGCCAGCTTGACTGTGACGGTGCCGCCGGCCGCCGAATAGCGCAGCGCGTTGTCGACGAGGTTGACGATCATTTCGCGCAGCATCGTGCCGTCACCGATGACCGGCACGGGGCCGGCCTCCTCGAGGCCGAGATCGATATTGCGGCCGATCGCTGTCGGCGCGTGGCCGCCTGCTGCCTGGCTCCGCCCGGGAAAGGGTCAGCAGTTGTTCGGCCAACCGTGCCAGCCGGCCGGAACTGGCCTGTAGCGCCACCAGGGCTTCCTGGCGCGCGTCAGCCGCATTTTCGCGCAGCGCGTAGCTTGCCTGTGTCGATAGCAACGCCAGCGGTGTGCGCAACTGGTGCGCCGCATTGGCGATGAAGCGGCGCTGGGCCGCCATCTGTGCCCGCACGCGCTCCATATAGGCGTTCAGTGCATCGATCAGCGGGCGGATCTCGCTTTGAGCACCCGGCACTTCTACCGGATCGAGCTCGCTGCGGTTTGGCGAACGCACTGCGTCGCGCAACCGGATCAGTGGCGCGAGGCCGCGATGCAGCCCCAGCAGAACGAACAAGCCGGCAATCGCCACCAGCGCCAGCTGCTGGGTAAAGGCGCTGAGCCAGAGCCGTCTCACCATCGCGTCATGGCCGGCGAGCGTAACGCCCACAGTGACTGTTATGGGGGAATCGGCACCGGCACCGATCACGGCATGGCTGAGGGTCAGAAGCCGCAACGGGTGGTCGCGATAGCTGGCCCCGACGCTGGCGTGCTCGGGCGCTTCGGGCAGATCCGGATAGCCCGTCAGCAGCCGCCCTCCGGCAGCCTTGACATGGTAGTAGACGCTGTCGCGATCGCCGGTATCGAACATCTCGATCGCCGCCGGCGGTATCGTGGCGTCGAGCACGCCGTCGGTCACCGCGGCACGCTCGGCAATGGCGCGTGCCGAACCCATGAGCATGCGATCGGTGACGAGATCCGCGGTTGTCAGCGCGTTGCGGTGGCTGGTCCACAGATTGATGGTGGCGAGCCCGACGAGCGGCAATACCACCCAGGCCAGAAGCTGCAAGCGGAGGCTGTTAATCCTCATGGCGCAGGAGATAGCCGAGGCCGCGCAGCGTGACGATGCGGACCCGCGAGCCTTCCAGTTTCTTGCGCACACGGTGCACATAGATCTCGATGGCGCTGGGGTCGGCGTCGGTCTCGAAATCGTAGATTGCCGCCGACAATGCCGCCTTGCTCACCGTGCGCCCGGCCTTGACCATCAACTGTTCCAGTACGGCATGCTCGCGCGGCGTCAGCGCCAGCGTTTCGCCCGCGAGCGAAAACAGCCGCGTGTTGGTGTCGAAGACGAGATCGCCACATGAAACGACAGGCGCGGTGCGGTCGTTGGCGCGTCGTAGCTGGGCTCGGATGCGCGCCTCGAGCTCCTCGATCTGGAAGGGTTTCGCCAGATAGTCATCGGCCCCCTCGTTGAGGCCCTTGACCCGGCCGTCGAGGCTGGCATTCGCGGTCAGCACGATGACCGGCACACGGTTGCCGCGCGCCCGCAGCATGCGCAGCACCTCCAGACCGCCCATGCGCGGCAGCGCAAGGTCGAGGATGACAAGCGCATGGTCGCCGGCGGCCAGCGCGTGCTCGACATCCTCGCCGTCATGGACGATGTCGACGACATAGTTCGCCTGGCGCAAGGTCTTGCCCAACCAATCCGCCAGTTCGCGATTGTCCTCGACAAGCAGCAGCCGCATTTTCTATCGCTGTCCTGGGATGCAAGTCACCCGGAAATCTGTCCGTTCCTTCGACCGGCATAGCCAGGTCGCGTCCGCTTGATGATCGAGCACAATCGATAATATCGATCTAGCCACAAGGCAAATGCGGGCATCGTCGTTTCCGACACCGTGAATCGCCGTCTCCAGACGCGACGGGTTCGGGGTTCAAAAATGAGCCGGTTTATCGTCCCCGGCGGATTTGGGGCTCGCGCAATTCATGCCGTTCGATGCCCTGAAAAAAGCGCCGGTACCGGTCCGTCGCCGTAAATCGAACCGATCGGTTCGTTTTCTGTTGACGGTCCGTCCAGTATGTGGTGAACGCCGGCCCAGTGAATTGTTATGCCACCCAATGGGTGATTTTCGGTAACCATCTGTTTTTGAACAAGAAAATTATAACCGCATGAGCCCTTGCCCAAATTTCAAGGGCCGGATTCGAGCCGCGAGGGAACATCTTCGTGATTGGAAGTTGTCGTCCGACAAACCCACTTCGGGGTGGTCCGAGCGACGCGAAATTCCTCCCAAGGGCACGCCACTAGACGGACAGGACAAAAGAATACTGGAGTACTTAAAAATGACCAAGATCGCTCTTACCGCCGCTGCCATCCTCGTTGCCACGGGCACTGCCTTTGCCGGCAGTGACAACTACGGCTCGGCCAACGCCAACCAGCCCGCCGCCACCATCGATCACTCGTTCACGGCCTCGATCCAGAAGTCGAACTCGACCGTCGAGAAGCCGGTGACGCAGAGCAGCGACCGCAACCTGTTCGGCAACCGCTGATCGCCTTTCCCGAACCAGTCGCAATCAACCAAATATTCAGATCAGGAGTAAGTAAAATGACCAAAATCGCACTCACCGCGGCCGCCATCCTCGTTGCCACGGGCACCGCTTTCGCCGGCAGCGACAACTACGGCTCCAACAATGTCAACCAGCCGGTTGCCAACCAGTCGGTTTCCAACATCGATACCTCGCACACCGGCTCGATTCCGAAGTCCGTAAGGGCACAGGGCGACGCCAATGCCAGCGTGCCGGCCCAGTCTGGCCAGGGCATCTGGGGTCGTTGATTTCTGAAGTCTTCGACCACAAAGAGCGGTGGGCTCGGCCCGCCGCTCTTGTTTTTTGCGCTTGACGCCGATGCGCCGTCGCCATCCGACCCCCAAGTTCGCCAATCTACAGAGCATCTCCACGCCCGGGAATAAAACCGGCCTGTCCGGGGTCTTGTCCGTAGCGGAACCGTCCTCCCAAGACGCCGCCCCACGGAAGAACCAGGAGACTTGAATATGAACAGGACCACCCTCATCGCCGCCGCCATCCTCGTTGCCACGGGCAGCGCTTTCGCCGGCAGCGACCACTATGGCTCCAACAACGCCAACCAGTCGGTTGCCTCGGCTGCCGGCGTCGATCATGCCGTCACGGGCTCGGTCAAGACCATGGGTCTGGTTGAGCACAGGGCTGCGGATGCCAAGATGAAGACCACAACCGATTGGCCCGAACCTGGTCAGGGCATCTGGGGCAACTGATGTCTCGAGCGGATGTGGCGGGCTTGGCCTGCCGCATCTGGATGCTAGCCCAGATCCTTCGGCCGCAGACAATGCGTCAGCCGGGCGGAGGACAATCCGGACCAGTCACCCTCGAAAACGAAGCGCGCAAGGGCTCCCGTCGGGAATTTTTCGTCGAGCCTCTTGCGGGCCTTGGTCTCCGACATTGGTCCCGCAAGCTGTTTCGCCAGATCTTCCAGGCCCGGATTGTGGCCGAGCACCAGCAAGCTGCCGCTCGACGGGGCGGCTTGACGAATCTGGTTCAGAATATCCGCTGCTGAAGCACCATAAAGCGCCCTGGCGAATACGACTTCGGGCAGCGCGGGCAATTCCACCGCCACCAGCCGCCAGCTCTCACGGGTTCGCAGCGCCGACGACACCAGCGCCAGGTCCGGCAACCAGTCGCGCGTCGCAAGCTCGTGCCCCATCAATTGGGCTGCCTTCAATCCGCGTTTGTCCAGGGGGCGGTCGAAATCATCGAGGTCGGGATCTTCCCAACTCGATTTGGCGTGGCGCAGAAGGAGTAATTGCTTCATCAGCTTTCTTCAGTCCCAGGGGATATCAGCCTGAAAGTCCCCGCCGTAGCCGCCATCATGCTTTTTACCCGTTTCGATATCGAATGCAGCCGCCAGCTTGCCGAAGACGAATAGGCCGACGCGCCGTTCACTCTTGTCCCATTTGACCGCGATATCCGCTTTGGTGATCAGCCAGGCTCCGGATCGAATGTGAAGCACGTCGATGATCGAATCCGGCTCTTTGCTGTCGGCGCGATATAGGTAGAAATACGCAGTGGCGTTTTGCGGGTCTCCCGCTCCATCATACTCGAAGACCCCTGCGATATCGCCTTTTGCGCGGATCGCGCTGCTGAAAACGTCCATGCCTTTTCAGGGCGTGATGCGCGCCAGCTGTTCGAGATCGATCTCCTCGCGCAGCGGGGTCGGCGTGATGATCATCGCCGTTGCGTTGTCGGCGTCGTCGGCGAAGCGGGCAAAGACGGTGCGTCCGCGTTCCATCCGCGCCCTGCCTTCGGCGACCAGCCCCAGCGCCAGCGGATAGAGCCGGTGCTCGGCTTTCAGCACGCGGGCAGCCAGTGCATCGGCATTGTCGCCGACCATCACCGGCACCGCCGCCTGCGCAATGATCGGGCCGTCATCCATCTCCGACGTGACGAAATGCACCGTGCAGCCATGAATTCGCATGCCGGCGGCAAGCGCGCGCGCATGGGTGTCGAGACCCTTGAATGCCGGCAGCAGGGCAGGGTGGATATTGATCATCCGGCCCTGCCATTTCTCGACGAAGCCTGTGGTGAGGATGCGCATATAGCCGGCCAGCGCCACGATTTCGGCATTGAACGCCGAAAGTGCTGCGTCGATCGCCGCATCGTGCGCCTGCTTGCTTGCATGGTCGGCGCGGGAAATGACCTGCGTGGCGATGCCGCGCGCCTTGGCGATGCCGAGGCCGGCGGCGTCCGCTCTGTCGGAAATGACGCCGACGATCTCGGCCGGGAAAGCCGGGTCGCTGGCCGCTGCTATCAGCGCGGTCATGTTGGAGCCGCGCCCGGAGATCAGAACAACGGTGCGTTTCCTCTGCGCGCTCATAGGCCGATCGAGCCCCGATAGATGACACCGGCGTCGCGGCGCGGCACGATGCGGCCGATCGGCGTCACGGTCTCGCCGGCTTCCTGCAGCACGGCGGCGACCTGCGCCGCCTGGCCGGAAGCCACCGCCAAAATCATGCCGATGCCGCAATTGAAGGTGCGCATCATTTCTTCCGGCGCCACGCCGCCGGTCTTTGCCAGCCACGAGAACACCGCAGGGACGTCGATCGCCTCGAGGTCGAGTTCCGCCGAAAAGTCCTTGGGCAGCACGCGCGGAATGTTTTCCGGGAATCCGCCGCCGGTGATGTGGGCCAGCGCCTTGATGCCATGCGTGTTGCGGATAGCCTTGAGGATCGACTTGACGTAGATGCGGGTCGGTTCGAGCAGCGCCTCGGCAAGCGTCGCCTCGTCGTTGAACGGTGCCAGGTCGCTCCAGGCGAGACCGCTGACGGCGACGATCCGGCGCACCAGCGAAAATCCATTCGAATGCAGGCCCGAGGAGGCCAACCCCAACAGCACGTCGCCTTCGACGATATCGTCGGTCGGCAGCAACTGGCCGCGTTCGGCCGCGCCCACGGCAAAGCCGGCAAGGTCGTAGTCGTTGCCGTGATACATGCCCGGCATTTCCGCCGTTTCGCCGCCGATCAGCGCGCAACCGGCCTGGCGGCAGCCCTCGGCGATGCCGCCGACGATCGCCGCGCCCTGCTCGGGATCGAGCTTGCCGGTGGCGAAATAGTCGAGGAAGAATAGCGGTTCCGCGCCCTGGACGACGATGTCGTTGACGCACATGGCGACGAGATCGATACCGATCGTGTCATGTTTTCCCGCATCGATGGCGATCTTCAGCTTGGTGCCGACGCCGTCATTGGCCGCAACCAGCACCGGATCGGTAAAGCCCGCCGCCTTGAGGTCGAACAGGCCGCCGAAACCACCGATCTCGCCATCGGCGCCTGGCCGGCGCGTCGCGCGCACCAGCGGCTTGATCTTCTCGACCATCAGATTGCCAGCGTCGATATCGACGCCAGCCTCGGCATAGGTGAGCCCGTTCTTGCGCTTGCCTGTTTTTTGCTGGCTCGTGTCGCGCTTGCTCATCGCAATTTTCCTGCTCGTTTGCGGGCTCTTCGCATGAACGGTTTCAGTCCGCAAGGATAACGGCGGCCGAGGTGCGTTTCGATGTGACAAAACCGTGGACAGGAGTCTGTCCCTTGCACCCGCCCTGCGTCTCCATCATGTATCAGCAAGCAAACCCGATAGGCACACATTTGACCATCCCCAACCTGATTACCGTTCTGCGCCTTTTTCTGGTGCCAGCGGTGGTGCTGGCGATGCTGCAGGCGCGCTGGGAGTGGGCCTTTGCCGGCTTCCTCATCGCCGGCATCTCCGATGGCGTCGATGGCTTCATCGCCCGTCGTTTCAACCAGCAGTCCAGGCTCGGCGCCTATCTCGATCCGATGGCCGACAAGCTGCTGCTGGTCTCGGTGTTCGTCGTCATGGGCTTCATCGGGCAATTGCCGCTCTGGCTGGTGGTCATCATGGTGTCGCGCGACGCATTGATCGTCTGCGCGGTTGTGTTGTCCACCGTCATGGCCCATCCGGTTGAGATGAAGCCGCTTTTTGTGTCGAAGGCCAACACCGCCGTCCAGATCGTGCTGGCGGCGGTTGTGCTGGGCGAACTTGCCCTTGTCGTTCACCTCCACCCGCTGAGGCCAACCCTCATATTGCTGTCCGGGGTCTTGACCGTGGCTTCGGCCGCGGCCTATCTCGTGGCTTGGCTGAGGCATATGAGCGGCTATGGCGAAGGCTCCACTCCGGACATCTGAGACAGAAGCAGCAGCGATAGAGGCTGAGGCTGCCGACCTTGCCGCATCCGCTGCCTTCCGTCGCCAGATCTTCTTCTGGCTGGCCGGCGCCGCCACCCTGGCACTTTTCCTCTATATATTCAGCGCCATCCTGTTGCCCTTCGTCGCCGGCATGGTGCTTGCCTATTTCCTTGATCCCGTCGCCGACCGGCTGCAGCGGCTCGGCCTGTCCCGCTTCATGGCGACGGTGGTCATCCTCATCACTTTTCTCATCGTGCTGGTGCTGGCCTTCGTCATCCTCATTCCGGTTCTGGCCACGCAGATGGCGGATTTCGTCGGCAAATTGCCGGAGTACCTGACCCGGCTGCAGACCCTGATCACGTCGTTTGATCCGAAATGGCTGGAACAGAAATTCGGCGTCAACGCCAATGGCCTGCGCGACGGGCTGAACTCGCTGCTGACCTCCGGCTTCGGCCTGCTCACCACGGTCTTCACCTCGATTTGGAGTTCCGGCGTGGCGCTGGTCTCTGTGGTCAGCCTGTTCGTGGTGACACCGGTTGTCGCCTTCTACATGCTGCTCGACTGGGATCGCATGGTGGCGGTCATCGACAGCTGGGTGCCGCGCGACAATGTCGTGATGGTGCGCGCCATCGCCAAGGACATCAACAGCGCAACGGCGGGCTTCGTGCGCGGCCAGGGCACGCTGTGCCTGGTGCTGGGCGCCATGTATGCCACCGGCCTGACGCTGACCGGGCTGAATTTCGCCATCCTCATTGGCCTGTTCGCCGGGCTGATCTCCTTCATTCCCTATGTCGGCTCGCTGACCGGACTAGTGCTGGCCATCGGCGTTGCCTTCGTTCAGTTCTGGCCGGACTGGACCATGATCGTCGCCGTCGCAGTGGTCTTCGTCATCGGCCAGTTCATCGAAGGCAATATCCTGCAGCCGCGGCTGGTCGGCAAAAGCGTTGGCCTGCACCCGGTATGGCTCATGTTTTCGTTGTTTGCCTTCGGCGCGCTGTTCGGTTTCGTCGGCTTGTTGATCGCGGTACCGGCTTCCGCTGCGGTTGCCGTGCTGGTGCGGTTTGCCATAGCCCGCTATCTCGAATCTCCCCTCTACAAGGGACACGGCGAAGCATCTGTGCCGCAGCTCCCGGCCGGTCGTCGCAAGGCCATCAAGCCATGATCCGGCTGGTGACCAGATGCCTCGCCGGCCCCGGCTGAGCCCGCATGAGCGACCAGAAAACCGACCCGCCCCGCCAGTTGCCGCTCGATCTCGGCCACGGCACCGGCTATTCGCGCGAAGACCTCGTCGTCTCCGGCACCAACGGCCAGGCGGTGGCGCTGGTCGACCGCTGGCCAGACTGGCCCTCGCCGGTGGTGGTGCTGGCCGGTCCGGCCGGCTCCGGCAAGACGCATCTGGCCTCGATCTGGCGTGTGCGCGCCAACGCGGTGGCGGTCGACGCCAGGCGCATTGGCGACGGCATCGCCAATCTCGGCACTCGACCGGCGCTGATCGACGATGTCGATGCCGGGATGGTCGATGAACAAGGCCTGTTCCATCTGATCAATGCCGTGCGCAGTGCGGGCTCGACGCTGCTGTTGACGGCGCGGCGTTTTCCCTCGGCCTGGGGTGTTTCGCTGCCCGACCTGGCCTCGCGGCTCAAGGCGGCGGCGACAGTCGAGATTCATGAACCCGACGATCTCCTGCTCGCCGGCGTCATCACCAAGCTGTTCGCCGACCGTCAGATCGAGGTCGAACCGCATGTCGTGCAGTATCTGGTGCGGCGCATCGAACGCTCGCTGGCGACAGCCATGCGCGTGGTCGAGCGGCTCGACCGCACCGCGCTCGAGCGCAAGACGCCAATCACCAGGGCGCTCGCCGCCGAGACCGTCAGCGCCATGGATGAGGGGCAGGGCGAGTTCGAAATCTAGAAGGCCTTGATATCTTGATATCAGGTGATGCCGGCCTGCAAACGGTGGTTTCCCGCCTCTGTCCCATTTCGGGAAACAGCAGCTGGCATCAGTCTTGCTGGTATAGCCTCGCCGGCTGACCCCGGTCCTGATTGCGTTTCAAATCAGGTTGTAGGCTCGCCGGGAGTGAGGCGGTTGGGGTTCTCGCCCGGCGAGCTTGCCTTCAAATGCATGCAGCGATCGCCGGCCCCACTGGCATTTTGGACGCCAGCATCTCATCGCCGTTGAGGTGGCGAAGGAACATGCCTGCCACCTACTCCCCATGTGCTCGATATCAGCAACGATTTCTCGAAGATTGACATCAAAAGCGCCCTCTGGCGCTGCGCCAGTGGCTATCGGACATTGCATTTCGGGGGATGGTCGGAGTGGAGAGATTCGAACTCCCGACCCTCTGGTCCCAAACCAGATGCGCTACCAGGCTGCGCTACACTCCGAACGATCTGTTGCCTATTCATTTCAGTGTTGCATGGCAAGTGCAAAAACCTTGCCGCCGTGCGCATTGCGCAGTAATGACGGGCAAAGGGTGGCGATGCTGCCTTGCACAGCAATGAGGTGGCCATGTCCGCGCGCATTTTCAGCCCAGCCAAAACCGCGATGCAGTCCGGCAAGGCCAAGACCGGCCACTGGGTGCTGGAATTCGACCCCGAGACGCGCAAGAAGATCGACCCTCTGATGGGCTACACCACGTCGGGAGACATGAGAAGTCAGATCAGGCTCGCTTTCGACACCAGGGAAGAGGCCGTGGCTTACGCCGAAAAGGAAGGGCTTGCCTACCGCGTCGAGGAGCCGAAAGAGGCCAAGCGCCGGCAGATTTCCTACGCGGAGAATTTCCGCTATGACCGCAGGACGCCCTGGACGCATTGAACGGCGGCCAGCGCCCCGCGCCAAGTATCCAGCCGGCCCAGCGGCCGGCCAGCGGTCCCGTAGCTCAGCTGGATAGAGCACCGGCCTTCTAAGCCGATGGTCACAGGTTCGAATCCTGTCGGGATCGCCAATAATTTCAATAATTTAGTCGTGTTGGGAGCGGAATTCCAACCCGGCCGTGCCGAAACTCCAGCTCTCAACTCTTTCGCTCTCACGGATGCGCTTGCGCCGACGCGGCGTATGATGAGCGTCAGGGCGGCGGGCCACGCCGCTGACTGGCACATGCCCTCGTATTATTTCGTGACACCGCCTGTTCGGAACCTTCCCGCGTAAGACGCGTTTCGGCGCCTGTATTCGCAAAGCCTCATACAAAAGGCGGATAGGTGGGAGGCAAACGCGGGTGGGGAGGAGTGTTGCCATGTCGAAACGAGAAATAGGAATGTCCCCGGCCCTGGATCAGCGCGTCGCCGACCTCAAGGCCAGGATTCATGATGCCCGGATTACAGCATACGAAATGAAGACCTTTCAGAAAGTGGCTTCCATCATGGGGCGCGGAGAAGGCTCGCTATCTCTTGATGCCGACGACCTGATCGCAGCATCTTTTGTCGTCGACGCGCTAGGTGAACCAACGCTCAACTGACGGCGGGCGCTCCGGCGTCGAGCTCTGCCTGTCCTTGCTCAGCCAACAGCTTGGTCCGAGCCTTCAAACCGGAAATCCGGGCGGTCGCCTTTTCGGCGGCCGTCCTTTGGCGTGGGGATGCTTCGAAGGGCGCGGGAATGATCTTGCCGCAAAGCCGGTGACCTTCGGGGACGCCTGTCATCCGCGCCGTGACTGCTGAAATCGAATTGGAAGCAAAGTCTTATCACTTTGTTTGCGTTGGCACGTCATAGTAGAGGCGGCTAACGGAGTGAACGGGATGAAGCTTGATCTGTCGTCGACGAGTTGGGGCAGGGTGATCGCTGTCACTGCCGCCGGTACGGCATTCTTCATTGCCGTGGCGTTTTTCGTCGATTCCTTCAACTTCCCCTATCTCTCGCCCGAGGCCGTGTGGCGCGCGCAGATGACCGACCTGCTGCTTCCCCTGGGACTGGGCGGGTCGTTTCTGTTTTTCCTCATGTGGAAGATCCGCCAGTTGGCCATAGCGCAGCGCGACCTCAGCGTCATTGCCGCGACGGACAGCCTGACGGCGGTGTTGAACCGTGGCGCCTTTTCGATGTTGGTAGAGGCCTATCTCGAGCAGACCCGCAAGCAGGAGCAGACCCACTCAGGCGCGCTGTTGATCATCGACGCCGATCATTTCAAGTCGATCAACGACCGCCTTGGCCATGATTGCGGCGACCAGGCGCTCAAGCTGATAGCGCAGGCGATCAAAGGACAGCTGCGCGGCGGCGATATCGTCGGCCGTATCGGCGGCGAGGAATTCGGCGTGTTTCTTCCCGGAGTGGATCCCTCGCAATCCTGGGTGGTTGCCGAAAGCATCCGCCGACGCATTCGTGAGATGGACTTTTCTCCCGGCGGGCGTCCATGCCCACTGTCCGTCAGCATCGGCGGCACAAGCTTCAGTGGGCCGACCACCTACGAAGCGATCTTCTCGGCAGCTGACAGACGGCTCTACGCGGCCAAGTCCAATGGACGGGATCAGGTCAGTTTCGATCCGGTCAACCCCTTGCAGCCGCCACCGCCGAGCGCCGCTACCGTGCATTGACCCACGCTCTCCCAGAGGGCGGAAGCTGACGCGGACAGCTTCCTTGACGGTCCCTTATCGGTGTGCTTCCTCCGGGGAGATGATGTATGGGGCATCGCTAGAGACGTTCCTGCTTTCCTGAGCTGCTTGAGTGCCCGGGCCGCCGGTACAGCCACGGCCTCTTTGGATGCCGGCGGACGAATGGCGAGACGGGCCCGGGTAAGGCCAGGTAAGCACAGCGATCATGATCCATCTGTTCAACGGCTTTCAGAACCCCTTTGGCGGCAGTGAACTCGAAGCCCTGGAATTGTATCGGCTGTTGAGCGCCGATTCGCAGGTGCGTCTGTGGACAACCTCCTCCAGGGTGTCCGATGAGCTGACGCGACATTTTCCGATTCGCCGCATTTCGCCGCCAACGCGGAATGTGCCGGACGGCGGCACCTATGTGTTCCTCGGCGCGCATTGGCGCAACAAGGTGTGGCCTTACCTGATCCCGCGGCCGCGCCGGCTGATCTACGTCTTCAACACCTTTCACCCGAAAGTCATCGCGTTGACGACGCGCATGCCACGCATGCTGGGCTGGCCCGACGCCGAACTGGTGCTGATTTCCGACTTTCAACGGCGCATGCTGCGGGTCGACGGCGTCGTGCATCCGTCGCCGATCGATATCGACCGCTTTACACCGCGGCTGACCCGCCCGATTGGTCCGTTCACGGTGGGGCGGTTGAGCCGCGATACGCCAGACAAGCATCATGCCGACGACGTGGCGCTCTACGAGGCATTGCTGGCGGATGGCGTTGCGGTGCGAATTCAGGGCGGGATGCCTCTCAAGGACAGGCTTTCGCCGCATCCGCAACTCGAACTCCTGGCGCAGGGCCAATCCGCGGCCGAACAGTTCCTTCCGACGCTCGACGTGTTCTACTATCGCACCGGCTCGCATGTGGAGACATTCGGCCGCGTGGTGTTCGAGGCAATGGCCTGCGGTTTGCCCGTGGTCTGCCATTCGCATGGCGGCTACGCCGATCATATCAGGCATGGCGAAAATGGTTTCCTGTTCGAAACGACCCAGGAGGCGGCGCTGATCCTGGCCGAACTCAAAGCCGATCCGGCGTTGCGCGCAACAGTGGGCCACAAGGCACGGCAGACCGTCGAGCAGCTGTTTTCGTCGCAGGCGCTGCGGCAGCGACTGGATTTCTATCTGCGTTAGCGGCTCCTCGCCGTCCTCCCTCTCCTGGCCGCGCGACATTGTATCCGGCCCGTTTGGCATCGATCTCGACATCGCGCTAAAGGTGGGCAAGCAGGTGTGAATCGCCGGGCGGATGGCATCGGCGCGCCAACAGATTGAGTGGGACTTTCTACCGATGACACCAATGGGCGCCGCGGCACTGCTGATCCTTGTCCTGACCTATGCCGGTGTCGCAATTGGCCGCATACCTGGCCTGCGCCTGGACAGGGCGGGGATCGCGCTGCTCGGTGGGGCCGCGATGATCGCTATCGGCGCGCTCAGCATGGAGGATGCCTACCGCTCGATCAATTTCGACACCATTACGCTGTTGCTCGGCATGATGATCGTGGTGGCGCACCTGAAGGTCTCCGGCGCCTTTCGCGGCCTTGGCGCCATCGCCATCGAGCACGCGCATGCGCCCTTCATGTTGCTGGTGATGGTGACGTTGCTGACCGGCGTGCTGTCGGCTTTTCTGGTCAATGACGCCATCTGCCTTGTCATGGCGCCGATCGTCGTCCACGTCACCCGCGTCATCAAGCGCAACCCTATCCCCTACTTGATCGCCACCGCCACCGCATCCAATTGCGGTAGCGTCGCCACCATCACCGGCAATCCGCAGAACATGGTCATTGGCGCGCTGTCGGGCATTTCGTATCCGGCCTTTTCGGCGGCACTCGCTCCGGTCGCGCTATTTGGGCTCGTCGCAGTCATTGTCATCGTGCGCATCGTCTACCGCGCCGAATTCGCCCGCACTGCCCAACTGGCACCTGAGGTCTCGCGCGGCCGCATGCACCGGGGGCAGGTGCTGAAGGCGGTGGTTGTCTGCGTCGGGCTGGCCATCGCCTTCTTCGCCGGCGTGCCTGTCGCCAAGGCGGCGCTGATCGGCGGCGCCATTCTCCTGCTCACCCGTGCCATCAAGCCGGAACGCATCTACCGCGAGATCGACGGGCCATTGCTGTTCATGTTCGCCGGTCTGTTCGTGGTTGTCGCCGGCGCCGAAAAGACACTGCTGACCCCTGACCTCATCGCCTCCGCCAAGGGGCTTGGGCTGGACGATGTCTGGCGGCTGTCCGGCTTCACCGCGGTGCTCTCAAACATCATGAGCAATGTGCCAGCCGTGCTGGCGCTGCGGCCGTTCATACCCGGCCTCGAAAACCCCGAACGTGCCTGGCTGGTGGTGGCGATGAGCTCGACGCTGGCCGGCAATTTCACGCTGCTCGGCTCGGTCGCCAACCTGATCGTCGCCGAGCAGGCCAAGACCGCCGGCACAGAGCTGTCCTTCGGCGCCTTTTTCAAGGTCGGCTTGCCGCTGACACTGATAACGCTCGTCGCCGGCACGGCATGGCTGGCGTTCGCTTTCTAAGCCTTGCCACTTGAAATTCGCGCCCGGACCAGGGTCGCCGCGGCTCGCCCGGCGGCTTCGATGTAGTCGGGATTGCGGTGGATCAGCATGATCGAAAAACAGCCATCGATCAGCAGCACGATCTCGCGCGCCACGGCTTGCGGCTCCTCGACCCCGTGATTGGACAATGCGCCAGCGAGCCATGTTTCGAAATTTGACTTGTGTCGCGACCCGACCTTGATCGCCGGGTGCCCAGGCATCGAGGCGAGTTCCGCGGCGGTGCGCAAGAAGCCGCATCCTTTCCATTTCGGATGGCGCGCGGCCCGTGCCAGATTGGTGAAGATCGCCTCGACCTTGCGATCCGCGCCGCCTTCGGCGGCATCGAACCAGCCAGCCATCCGCTTCAGATTGGGTTGGTCGCGGCCATCGAGATAGGCGGCGACGAGGTCGTCCTTGCTCTTGAAGTGGTAATAAAGCGTCCGCTTGGTGAGCCCCGCTTCCTCGGCAACGGCATCGACGCTGACACGGCCGATTCCTTCGGCGTAAAACAGCCTGGTCGCGGCATCGACAATGCGTTTGCGAGTAGGGCTCTGTGCTTCGGGCATGAGCCTAAGTATACCGACTAGTGAGTATACACAAGCAGCAAAGCACGTAACCTTCCAGCCCATTAGCCCTGAGAATGATGGAGAAGGAAGCCAGATGACCGATCTTGTCCAGAACGAAACCAGGGATGGGATTGCCATCCTTACCCTCAACCGGCCGGAGAGACTCAACGCGCTGAACTATGCCCTGATCGAACGCCTGCTTGCGCTCCTCGACGACATTGAAGTCGATGACGGCGTTCGGGCGGTCATTCTTACCGGAGCAGGGGAGCGGGCTTTTTCGGCGGGCGGCGACATCCACGAATTCTCTGCCAGTGTGGCGCTTGGCGTCGATGTCGCGATGCGTGACTTCGTCATGCGCGGGCAGCGGCTGACGGCAAGGCTGGAAGCATTCCGCAAGCCCGTCATCGCCGCGGTCAATGGCTTGGCTTTCGGCGGTGGCTGCGAGATCACCGAGGCCGTGCCTCTCGCCATTGCCAGCGAACGCGCTTTGTTCGCCAAGCCGGAAATCAACCTGGCGATGCCGCCGACCTTTGGCGGAACGCAGCGTCTGCCCAGGCTCGCCGGACGCAAGCGCGCGCTCGAGCTGCTTTTGACCGGCGACTGGTTTCCGCCCCAGCGCGCCCTTGAACTTGGCCTCGTCAACCAAGTGGTGCCGCATGACGATCTGATGCCAGCCGCAATCGGCCTGGCCAGGCGTATCCTGCGGCACTCCGATCTGGCGGTGGCGAGCATCCTCACCGCGGTGGCGCGCGGCCTCAACCTCAGCATCGCCGAAGGCCTGCTGGTCGAGGCCGAGCAGTTTGCCCGCATGGCCCCGACCGTCGATCTGCGCGAAGGGCTCGATGCCTGGATCGGGCGGCGCGAGCCCCGCTATGACGGCTCATGGACGCATATCGCCCGGCCCGACGAGGCCAGGCGAGCCTCGTTGGCGCTGGATCAGGGCGCTACCACCAAACGGCCTTTCATGTTGGGGTGGAAGCGGCAGAAATAATCGACCGGTCCCGCGGCCTTCAATGTCAGGCTCGCGGACTTTTTCGGCGGGATCATCACCTCCCAGCCACCCTTGATCGTGGCCGTGTGGGCGAACACGTCCTTGTTCACCCACACGATCGTATCGCCGACCTTCGCCTCGACGGTCGCTGGCGAAAAGACAAGCTTGTCGATGGTGACCTCTATGGTTTCGGCCGCTGCCGGCGTCGCCGCGATGACCAGCGCCAGGGAGGCGATCCACAGTCGCCGATCCAAGGCGTACGGCCTCATTTCAGCATGCCGGCGACGTGTTCGGCATGCTGCTCATGGCCCTGGAATATCTTCAGGCCGGTCTCCAGCAAGCTCTTCAGTTCAGCATTGCTGGCCGACGGGATCAGCAGCGTTTCGAGCGCGCCGTTGACCTGCTTGTGATAGGCAACCTCGTTGTCGACATAAGCCTTGTCGAAGGCCGCGCCCTTGAGCGTGGCCAGTTTGGCCCGCTCCTCCGCCGCGGCCTTGGTCAGCGCCTTGCTGGTGGCGTTGTCTTCCGGCGTCACCTTGAGTTTCTTGACCAGGTCGAGCGCCTGCGCATTTACCGCCTCGTGGTCGCGCACCATGTCCTTGGCGAAGTCGAGAACCTCCTTGTTCTTCGACTTCTTGAGCGCTTGCTTGGCTGCCTCGACATCGAGGACGCCGGCTGTATAGGCGATGTGCGCGATCTGCGGGTCGGTCGGTTTGTCGGCCGCCTGGGCCAGCGGCGCCGCTCCGAACAGAAGCAGGGCGGCCAGGGCGGCGGTGTGACGAACAAGCATGGGATTCTCCTTCTCCCGGACGCGGGAAGCGCGCCGGGCAGTGGTTTTCGGTTGACGGTCATTGGATGCGGTGCGGCGGCAAACGTTCCCGCCAAAATCAACTGAATCCGACGGGGATCAGCTTTCCAGCCCGAGCCGCCGCATGACGGCACTGGTCAGCCTTTCGCAGCGCCGGCCGGCAAACGGGAAGGCATCGAGCAGCACCGGCCCGATCTGGTCGTCCAGCGCCTTGCGCACCAGGGCACGGGCGCGGTGCAGCCTTGTCTTGACGGTTTCAGGCCGCACGCCGAGAAGATCGGCGGTTTCCTCGATGCTTAGCCCCTCGATCACCCGCGCCACGAACACCGTCCGGTAGACATCGGGAAGGCTGTCGGTCGCCTGTTCGACCAGCTTGAGAATTTGCCGTTGCGCCATTGTCCGCTCCGGATCGTCGCTGGGGTTGAGAGGGAACTGGATGATCTCGGCTTGCGGTTCCGGCATCGCCACCGTTCGCCGCCTTTTGCGCAGGCGGCCGAGCGCTTCGTTGATGACGATGCGTGATAGCCATGTGGCGAGCGACGAGTCACCGCGAAAGGTCCCCAGGCTGGCGAACGCCCTGACATAGGCCTCCTGGACGATGTCCTCGGCCTCGCTGTCATTGCGCACCACGCCGCGCGCGATACGGTAGAGCCGCTGATTGTGCGCTTTCATGATGGCGCGGAAGGCGCCATTCTCGCGTGCCAGCGCTCGACGCACGAGATGCATGTCGCCTGAAGCAGCGGAAGGCGCGGCGGTCGATACAGCAGGCATGGCCAGTTTCCTCAACCCAATCTCCGGACCGGAACCCCGATTGAAGGATTGGATGGCATGGCCGGCAAAAGGTTCCCGACTATTTTACCGGGTCCGGCAGCGGTTACTGTACCGCTTCCGCCGACAGCTTGTCAGCAGCCCGCAGCCGTGCCGTTGCCGCCAGCAGATCGGTCTGGGTGATCAGCCCGAGGATCCGCTTGTCGTCGTCGACCACGATGACCGCGTGGCTGCGGCCGTCGGTGAGCACTGGCAGCAGTCCCATTGCGGCGGAACTGGCCGTGGCGGTCGCCGCCGGCGAAATGACGGAACCGACCATCTCGGTGGCCAGCGCCAGTTCCCGCAATCCCACGGTTCCTGCCAGCCTTGCCTCTGAGTTGACGACCGGCAAGATGCGGATGTTATGGTCGAGCAGCAATTTGCGCGCCCTGTCGGCGGGGGTGTGTTCATCCACCGAGATGACATCGCGCGACATGATGTCCTCGCACAGCAACGTTGAATGCTCGCGCACCAGCGCTTGCAATTCGACTTGCCGCAACAGCCGGTCGAGATCGTTGCGGTCGATGTCGAACGTCTCTTCGAGCGCGCCGAGCGCGGCGTCGATGTCTTCGGAGCGGAAGCCGATGCGCGACTGGGCAGGCGGATCGATGGTGCCGTGGCTGTTCGCCGGCACCGGTGCGGGCACGTGCGGGTAATTGCGCGAGGCCAGCTTGTGGAAACCGTAGCCCAGCGCCACCAGCAGGATCGAATTCAGCGCCACCGGCACGAATGGAAACAGGAAGCCGGCGCTGATGACGGCAGGTCCTCCCAATACCGCGGTCAGCGCTGCGGCCCCGCCCGGCGGATGCAGGCAGCGTGTGAAAGACATGGCGGCAATGGCAAGTGCCACCGCGATGCCGGTGGCAAGGGCGGTTTCATGGATGAAATGTGCCACGATCACGCCGACCAGTGCCGATATCGTGTTGCCGCCAACGATCGACCATGGCTGCGCCAACGGGCTTGCCGGCACCGCGAACAGGAGCACGGCCGATGCTCCCATCGGCGCCACCAGCAGCGGCACGTGCGGGCCATTGCCCAGCACCAGACCTCCGATCGCGCCAGTCAGGGCAATGCCGATCGTCGCGCCGATGCAGGCGATGATCCGCTCGCGCAGCGTCGCGCCGGCAAGAATGGGAACAAAAAGGCGGAAAGCCATGACGTAGGAAACTCTGCCGGTATTGCAGGGGAGGTCGAAACCGTGATGATCGCACCGCAATGACGCGGCATCGTTGAATTTGGAAGCCAAACTGATCCGCGAAGCCGCGGTTTGAAGGAATAGAATTCCCCGATGTCACTACGGTATCCGTCGGCCCGACGAGCTGGCTTGCTCAGGGCAAGGCGAGCGTTTCATCAGTCTTTCGACGCACTTGCGCCGGTCCGCTGACTCAATTTGGCAGGCGCCCTGATCGTTCAGGCAGCCGCCGAGGCGGTCAGCCCGCGCAGGATGTCGGTCTTCAGATCCTCGACATCCTCGAGACCGATCTGCAGGCGGATCAGCGGGCCGTCATAGGGACCCTTGGCGACGACACGGTCGCCGAGCCAGACCGGCACCGCAAGGCTTTCGTAGCCGCCCCAGGAATAGCCGAGGCCGAAGATCTGTAACGCATCGAGGAAGGCGTGCTGCTGTTTCTGGCCGCCGCCGGCAAGCACGATGGAAAAGATGCCGCTCGAGCCGGAGAAGTCGCGCTTCCACAAGCCATGGTCCGGATGGCTGGGAAGGGCAGGGTGGAGCACGCGCGCCACGCCCTTCTGGCCCTCGAGCCATGAGGCTATGGTGAGGGCGCTGCGCTGATGGTGTTCCAGGCGCACACCCATGGTGCGCAGGCCGCGCAGCACCTGGTAAACGTCGTCGGGCCCAGCGCAGCAGCCAAGCGTGCAAAAGCTCTCGTAGAGCTGCTTCCAGTGGTTCTCATTGGCAGAGACCGTGCCAAGCAGCACGTCGGAATGGCCGGCCGGGTATTTCGTCGCCGCATGGATTGAGATGTCGACGCCGTGGTCGAGCGGGCGGAAATAGAGTGGCGTTGCCCAGGTGTTGTCCATCATGACGATGGCGCCCGCAGCGTGCGCCGCCTTGGCGATGGCCGGGATGTCCTGCACCTCGAACGTGTTGGAGGCCGGCGACTCCGTGAACACCACCTTGGTGTTGGGCCTGATCAACGCCGCGATGCCGGCACCGACTTCGGGAGCGTAGTATTCGACCTCGACACCCAGCCGCTTCAGCATCGTGTCGGCGAAGTTGCGGGTCGGGTGGTAGACGGAATCGACGATCAGCAGGTGGTCGCCCGCCGACACGAAGGCGAGCAGCGGCACGGTCACCGCCGCAAGGCCCGACGGCACCACGATCGTGCCGGCAGAGCCTTCCAGCGCGTCGATCGCCTGGGCAAGGGCGTCGGTCGTCGGCGTGCCGCGCGTCCCGTAAGTGTATTTCTGGCTGCGTGCCGCCATGGACGCCGCGTCACGAAAAAGCACGGTCGAGGCATGCACCACCGGCGGATTGACGAAGCCGAAATAGTCATGCGGGTTGTTGCCCGAATGGGCAAGCCGCGTGTTGATGCCCAGCTTGTCGCTAACCTGCTCGTTGCCGTCTTTCGCCATTCTTCGTCGCCTTGTTTTACAAGGCGCTAGCCATAGTGCGGCGTCATGGATGGCGCAACAGCCACCGTCCGCCAGCGGACGGACTTCGAATATGCCAATTCTCCGGTGTGAATCTCGCAGCCAGGGTCGGATCCTAAATCTGACCGACCGCATGCGGCAGTGCCGAGGCGAGCAGCCCAAACCCAGAAGCCGTCAGCAGCGAGAGGACGATCTTGCGAAATGTCGATTCGCTGATGCCGATATAGAGCCTTGCTCCGAGCAGTGTCGGACCGAGCATTGCCAGCACCACGACGGCCAATGTCGGCAGCATTTCGATGCGGATCTTGCCCGTGGCGATGTAGGCCGCCATCGTTGCCGAAAGGGCGGCTAGGTTGAAATTCTGGATGATGGCGCGCTGCGTGTCTTTTTCCCATTGGCGCAATGTGCACCACAGCGTCGGAACTGGCCCGGTGAAGCCGCCAATACCGCCCATGACACCTCCGATGAAACCAATCAGGCCATCCGCGAATGAACCGCCGGCAGTGATGCGCGGAAGGTGGCGCGCAAACAGCATTAAGGGACACCACACGGCCAGCAGGGCCCCGAGAACCAGCTTGAACAAATGCACGTTCAGCGACGGCAGGATCATGACACCGATCGGAATGCCCAGCAGGCCGCCGATCAGAAACGGCAGCAGAAGCTGGAAATTGAAGCCCCGACGCACGGAAACCGCGGCGATGATCTGGCCGGTGAGCGCTCCGAAGACGGTCATCGCCGCGGCAAGTTGCGGCTCCAAGGTCCATGCCCAAAATGACATGGCGACCAATCCGAAAGCGAAACCGGACAGTCCCTGGACGAAACCGGCGACGACGGCCCCCAGGACGACAATCCATATATGCGGGTCCATCGACGATCTTTCCTTGCCGCATTGTGCGTCGATGGCTCGATTTGGCCGTCGCCTCGAATGAGCGCTAGCCATAGTGTGGCGGCGTTGGACGCACAATCAGCGGGCCCCGCCAGGCTGTTTGGATAGGCCAATTCGTGGTGGCCAAAGGCGGGAGCGCGGGCCCGGTTCTGTGTCCGGCGCGGATCGGCAGTTCGTTGTATGCGGCTGCGATGGCCTCAGCCGATCGGCCTATTGTGGGTGGCTGCGAAAGGAATATAACTAGGTACTAATATTAATCGCCGGATTGCCTCGATCAGACGCTGCCGGATGGTTGTTGCCGGTTGACCTCATGGTCCCCACGATCCGGATATCGCTCACGCAGTGTGAGCGCGGCAAGGGGAGGAATGCCATGCCCGACGTCAAATGGACAATGAAGGCGCGCGAATTCATCAACTGCAATTGCGCCTATGGCTGCCCGTGTCAGTTCAACGCCATGCCGACACACGGATCCTGCCAGGCGGTTGCTGGCATGGAAATCGAGAGCGGCCATCACGGCAGCACCAAGCTCGATGGATTGCGGTTCGTCGGGATTTTCCGCTGGCCCGGCGCGATACACCAGGGCAGGGGCGAAGCCGCGGTGGTTATCGACGAGAAGGCGACCGAAGCCCAGCGTGAAGCGCTGCTTCGCATATTGGGTGGTCAGGACACCGAACCAGGCGCAACGATATTTCAGGTCTTCTCGACCACGCTGGAGAAATTCCACGATCCGATCTTTGCCGCGATCGATTTCAAGGTCGACGTCGACGCACGAACCGGCCGGCTGTACGTCAAGGGCGTAACCGACGGCCACGGCGAGCCAATCAAAAATCCGGTCACCGGCGCCGAGCATCATGCGCGTATCGACCTGCCGCACGGCTTCGAATACGCGATCGCCGAGGTCGGGCGTGGCTGGACGAAGGCTACCGGCCCGATCAAGTTCGAACTGGCCGATACGCATAGCCATTTCGCCAATCTGCATCTCACGCAGAGCGGCGTCGTGCATTGAACTGACCCAAATGGGCGACACGGCCCTCGAGGCGGTGCTGCGTCGCGACCGCGCGGTCGTGACGGTCGCGCTTGTCGTGATTGCCGTGCTTGCCTGGGCCTACGTGCTGTGGCTCGGCGCCGGCATGGTCATGCCCGGTTCTTCCGCATCGGGCGGCGCAGGCGACGTGGCCGCAACGGACATGTCGAACATGGACATGTCGAGCATGGACATGGGCGGCATGGACATGGGCGCCACGGTGGCCCCCGGTTTCCGGGCTTGGGCAACAGCCGATTTCGCTTTCATCTTCACAATGTGGGCGGTGATGATGGTCGGCATGATGACGCCGTCGGTCGCGCCGATGTTGCTGCTCTATGCCGGCGTCGGTCGCAAGGCGCAAGCGGACGGCCGCCCGATCGCTTCGACGGGGTGGTTTTTTACCGGCTATCTCGCCGTCTGGGTCGTCTTCAGCATCGTGGCGACCGGAGCGCAATGGCTGCTCGCCCGTCTCGCCTTGCTTGATCCCTCGATGGCGACCGACAGCGCGATTGTCGGCGGCCTCGTTCTGATCGCCGCTGGCTTCTATCAATGGACGCCGATGAAGGGGGTCTGCCTGCGTCAATGTCAGGCGCCGATCGCGTTCCTGGCCAGTCATGGCGGGTTCCGTTCCGCTCCGCTCGGCGCGCTTCGGCTGGGCATCGATCACGGCGCCTATTGCCTCGGCTGCTGCTGGGCGCTGATGGCTCTGCTGTTCGTCGGCGGCGTCATGAACGTTCTGTGGATCGCTGGCATCGCCATCCTTGTTCTCCTAGAGAAGACGGTCCCGACCGGACAGTTGATCCCGCGCATTTCCGGCGCGCTGATGGCGGCGACCGGCGCCTGGCTCATCCTTGGAGCACTTTGAGCACGCACGGCGGCCTCGCGTTTCCGGGCGTTATTGACCTGAAACCGCCCGGCAAATCGGCAGATGACAGTCTTTGGACGTGCCAACTCACTCCGCGCCGAGGTCAATAACGCCAAGGTATAACAAGGATGGATTCGCTACCCCGGCCTGCATTTGCGTTGAACGGGTTTTGCCTCCTTTGTTTGCGCTACTGACCAAATCGCGGGCTCGTTTGTCTGCAATTCAGGCATTTGCGGCAACCGGTTTTCAAACTCTTTCGGATTCGGTCATTTCCCTTGACCTCACAGGAATAATCGCCTTCGATGCAGTTCGTGAATGGGAGGCAGCGCGTCGATAACGATGCAGGGGTTCTCGGAATAAACCGGAAGGGGGCTGCGTTCACGCAGGAACAAAGATCAGGGTTTGCCTGAAAACAGAGAAAAGGGTCTGTGGGTTATGAAAAATATTGCAATTGGCATTCTTGGAGCTGGCGCGCTTGGATTGATGGCTTCGGCCGCTTCGGCAACCACGCTCGATACCGTCAAGGCGAAAGGCTTCATCCAGTGCGGTGTCTCGACCGGCCTGGCCGGCTTCTCGGCGCCGGATGACAAGGGTGACTGGCAAGGCATCGATGCGGATTTCTGCCGCGCTGTCGCGGCCGCCGTTTTTGGTGACGGCACCAAGGTCAAGTTCACGCCGCTCAGCGCCAAGGAGCGGTTCACCGCGCTGCAGTCCGGCGAGGTCGACATCCTGTCGCGCAACACCACCTGGACGATCAATCGTGATACGGCGCTTGGCCTGAATTTCGTCGGCACCACCTACTATGACGGCCAGGGCTTCATGATCAACGCCAAGAAGCTGCCGGGCGTCAATTCCGCGCTGCAGTTGTCCGGAGCCGCCGTCTGCGTGCAGAGCGGCACCACCACCGAGCTCAACCTCGCCGACTACTTCAAGGCGAACAAGATGGAGTACAACCCGGTCGTCTTCGAGAAGCTCGAAGAGGTCAACGCCGCCTACGACGCCGGCCGCTGCGACGTCTACACCACCGATCAGTCGGGCCTCTACGGCATCCGCCTGACGCTGGGTGCGCCCGCCGACCATGTCGTGCTGCCCGAGATCATCTCCAAGGAACCGCTTGGACCGGCGGTGCGCCAGGGCGATGACCAGTGGTACCACATCGTCAAGTGGACCTATTTCGCGCTGCTCGACGCCGAGGAACTTGGCATCACCAAGGCCAACGTCGATGAAATGAAGAACTCCACCAGCCCGGAGATCAAACGCGTGCTTGGCCAGGAAGCCGACACCAAGATCGGCACCGATCTCGGCGTCTCCAACGACTGGGTCGTCAACATCGTCAAGGCCGTCGGCAACTATGGCGAAGTATTCGACCGCAATGTCGGCTCCGGCAGCCCGCTGAAGATCGCGCGTGGCATCAACGCGCTGTGGACCAAGGGCGGCCTGCAATACGCTCCGCCGATCCGCTGATCGAAATGTGATCCGGGAGGCAGATTGTCTGCCTCCCGGCTTCTCTTTCCAGGGGACGGTCGAATGGCATCGCAGGAAGTTCTTCGCGAGGAGCCCAGTCGCGGTTCCTTTATCAACGATCCCAGGGTCCGCGGGATATTCTACCAGGCGGTGGTGGTCATCGTGTTGGTGGTTTCGGTCTGGTGGATCGTCCAGAATGTGATCGACAATCTCCAGCGCCTGCACATCGCTTCCGGCTTTGGTTTCCTCAACGGACGTGCCGGGTTCGACATCTCGGACACGCCGATCGCCTACACGTCGGACTCGACCTATGGTCGCGCCATCATTGTCGGTCTGATCAACACCATCATCGTCGCGGTGGCCGGCATCATCACTGCCACCCTCATCGGCTTCATCGTCGGCATCGGCCGATTGTCGAAGAACTGGCTGATCAGCAAGATCTGCACGGTCTATGTCGAGATCTTCCGCAACATCCCGCCGCTGCTGGTGATCTTCTTCTGGTATTCGGGCGTGCTGGCGGTACTGCCGGCGCCGCGCGACTCCTACAATCTGCCCTTCGGCTCCTATCTCAACCAGCGCGGCTTCTATTTTCCGCGCCCCGTCTGGGGTGAGGGCTCCTGGCTGATCCTGGTTGCGTTCGTCGTGGGCATCGCCATGGCGTGGTTCGTCGCCCGCAAGGCGCGCCAGCGGCAGATGGCGACTGGCCAGCAGTTTCCGGTGTTCTGGACGTCGGTGGCGCTGATCGTCGGCCTGCCGCTGCTTGCCTACGCGCTGAGCGGCTTTCCGCTGAGCTTCGATTTTCCGAAACAATCGACCTTCAACCTGACCGGCGGCTTCCAGGTCAAACCCGAGTTCCTGTCTCTCTATCTGGCGCTGTCCTGCTATACTGCGGCCTTCATTGCCGAGATCGTGCGCGCTGGCATCCGGGGCGTCAGCAAGGGCCAGACCGAGGCGGCCGCGGCGCTGGGATTACGGTCGGGATCGATCCTGCGGCTGGTTGTCGTTCCGCAAGCCATGCGCATAGTCATTCCGCCGCTGACCAGCCAGTATCTCAACCTGACCAAGAACTCTTCGCTGGCCATCGCCATTGGCTACCCCGACCTGACGGCGACCGCCGGCACCGTGCTCAACCAGACCGGACAGGCGGTCGAGGGGGTGCTGATCATGATGGTCGCCTATCTCATACTCAGCCTGGTGACCTCGGCCGTCATGAATGTCGTCAATGCCAGAATGGCTCTGGTGGAGAGGTAGGACCATGCAGGAACACGACATGTCCTGGGTGCGCACCGAGATGGCGTTGGCCGAGCCGGCGCCGGCGAGCGTACGCGGCTTGGGGGCCTGGGTGCGCCAGAACCTGATAGGTTCGGTCGGCGATGCCATCCTGACCGTCATCGGCATCGCACTGGTCATCATGATCCTGCCGCAAGTCATCAATTGGGCTTTCATCAATGCCCAGTGGACCGGTCCGGACCGCACCGTCTGCGCTACCGTTGCGCAAGGCGGCATTCAGCCAGACGGTTGGTCCGGCGCTTGCTGGGCCTTCGTCAATGCCAAATTCGGTCAGTTCATGTTCGGCACCTATCCGGTCGAGGAACGCTGGCGGCCGATCCTGGTCGCCATCCTGTTCGTGGCGCTGCTGGTACCCATGCTAGTCCCGCGCGTGCCGCGCAAGGGACTGAACGCCATCCTTCTCTTCCTGGTGCTGCCGATCGTTTCCTTTGTCCTGCTGATCGGCGGTATGTTCGGCCTGCCGCATGTCGAAACCTCGCGGTGGGGCGGGCTATTGGTGACGCTTTCGCTGTCTTTCGTCGGCATCGCCGTGTCGCTGCCGCTCGGCACTGTGCTGGCGCTCGGGCGGCGCTCGAAGATGCCGATCGTCAAGATGCTGTGCATCATCTTCATCGAAGCGGTCCGCGGCATACCGCTGATCACCGTTTTGTTCTTCGTCAGCGTCATGCTGCCGCTGTTCCTGCCGGCCGGTGTCAGCTTCGACAAGTACCTCAGGGCGCTGATCGGCGTGTCGCTGTTTGCCGCCGCCTATATGGCCGAAGTGGTGCGCGGTGGCCTGCAGGCGATCCCCAAGGGTCAGTATGAAGGCGCCGACTCGCTCGGCCTCGGCTACTGGCAGAAGATGGGGCTGATCGTGCTGCCGCAGGCGCTGAAGCTGGTCATCCCGGGCATCGTCAACACCTTCATCGGCATGTTCAAGGATACCAGCCTTGTCATCATCATCTCGATGTTCGACCTGCTTGGCGTCGTCAAGCAGAACTTCTCCGACGCCAACTGGGCGACGCCGCAGACGGCCAGGTCCGGCCTTATCTTCGCGGCTTTCGTCTTCTGGCTGTTCTGCTTTGGGATGTCGCGTTATTCAATGTATACCGAACGCCGACTCGACACCGGCCACAAACGCTAAACAAAAGAACAAGGGGACCCTGTCATGGCCACCGAAAATGCCGTCAGCGCGGAAGAGATCAAGGTCAACGCCGCCAAGATGCACATCTCCGACACCGATGTCGCCATCGACATCATCGCCATGCATAAATGGTACGGCGAGTTCCACGTGCTGAAGGACATCAATTTGAAAGTGATGCGCGGTGAGCGCATCGTCATCTGCGGCCCGTCGGGCTCGGGCAAATCGACGATGATCCGCTGCATCAACCGTCTGGAAGAGCACCAGAAGGGCAAGATCATCGTCGACGGCAAGGAACTGACCAACGATCTCAAGAAGATCGACGAGGTGCGCCGCGAGGTCGGCATGGTGTTCCAGCACTTCAACCTGTTCCCGCACCTGACCATCCTCGAGAATTGCACGCTGGCGCCGATCTGGGTACGCAAGACGCCGAAGAAGCAGGCCGAGGAAATCGCCATGCACTTCCTCAAGCGCGTCAAAATCCCGGAACAGGCCAACAAATATCCCGGCCAGTTGTCCGGCGGCCAGCAGCAGCGCGTGGCGATCGCCCGTTCGCTGTGCATGAACCCGCGCATCATGCTGTTCGATGAGCCGACCTCGGCGCTCGACCCAGAAATGATCAAGGAAGTGCTGGAGACCATGGTTGGTCTTGCCGAAGAAGGCATGACCATGCTGTGCGTTACCCACGAAATGGGCTTTGCACGCAAGGTCGCCAACCGCGTGATCTTCATGGACCAGGGCCAGATCGTCGAGCAGAACACGCCGGCCGAGTTCTTCGACCATCCGCGTCACGAGCGCACGAAGCTGTTCCTGTCGCAGATCCTGCACTAGGCCTTCGATGGCTGCAAAAGAGCCCGGCTGAAACAGTGCCGGGCTCTTTTGCGTATGGACGGGCAGGAGGCGGGCGGTTCTTGTCGCGCCGGGACGCGTTTGCAGGGCCGCCATTCATGAAAAAGCTCGGACGTTTTCTAGGCCTTCTGTCGATCGTGGCGGTGCTGGCTGCGACGCTGGGCACCTTGGTGCCACGCCCGCTCTGGCCGGCGGCTGCTTCGAGTGAGGGTAAGCGCCACATCCTGGTTCTGAAGAACCCGATCCACACCGACATCGCCATTCCGGTCGACGATGCCGTGCGCCAGCGCTTCCATTTCCTGGTCGATGCCGGCGTCCCCGTCGACATCCCCGAGGTGCGCTACATCGTCTTCGGCTGGGGCGGCCGTGCCTTCTATCTGGAAACGCCGACATGGTCGCAGCTCAAGGTCGTCCCGGTGATGAAGGCGCTGACCCTCGACACATCGGTCATGCATGTCGATGTCGCCGGCGACGTAAGCGAGACGAATGCCGACGTTGCCGGCTTCGATATCGGCGAGGCGCGTTTTGTGGCACTGCTCGATTTTATCGATGCGAGTTTTCAGCGCGGACCGAAGGGCCCGATCATTGTTCCGGATGCCGCCTATTCCAGGTTCGACCGCTTCTATGAGGCGAACGGCCGTTTCAACGCGCTGGTTGGCTGCAACACCTGGACGGCGGCGGCCTTGCGCACCGCCGGCCTGCGCACCGGCTGGTGGAACCCGCTGCCGGCTTCGCTCAGCCTGTCGATGCGGCTGTATAATTAGTTTGCTGCCAGCCATAGAGCCAGTCGAGATCCATCGCGAGCTTTTCCGGCGAGCGGATCTTGAGGAACAGGTTGCGGGCGATTGCCACCGGTCCCGCAGCATGCCAGGCGAGGTGGTTGAGGGCGCCGCGCCGGGCGACTTTGGCGACGCGCGGCCGCCGCAGATTTTCCCAGACGAGGAGGCCTCGCGCCGGATCGGCGGGAAAGGCGGCAAAGGAGCCGGCAAGCGTCGCCGCATCCTCGATCGCCATCGCCGCGCCTTGCGCCGCGAAGGGTGTCATCGCATGCGCCGCATCGCCGATCAGCGCGATGCCGTTTGGCGTTGTCCAGGGCTGCTTCTGCTCGACCGTATGGAGCGGCCAGGTCAGCCACGGGCCGGCCATTTCCACTAGCTTTACGAGACCTGGCGCGGTGCCGCGCATTGCGGCGGCGAGGATGCCGGGATCGGCATGGCCGGACCAGCCCTCGGCGATACGCTCGCCCCTGGTGAAGGCGACGAGGTTGAAGGCGTCGCCCTTGCTGACGGGATAGGCGACCATATGGAAGCCAGGATGCAGAAAGGTCGTCACACAATCGACAGCCCCGATCGCGGCAAAGGCTTGCCCGGCGGCGCTGTCGACCGCGACGGTGGTGCGCCAGGCCAGCTCACCGGAAAAACGGCTTCTTGGCGATGCCGCTCCCCTGGTCGAATCGACACGCGCGCGCACCGACGACCAGACGCCATCGGCGCCGACCAGCAGGGAGCCTTCCACTTCGATAGTCTTGCCGTCGATCTCGACACTCACCGTGACGCCATGGGTCCCGATGGCAATGCTGGCGACGCGCGCGCCAGTGGTGAGATGGATATTCGGCAGCTCGGCAACGCGCGCCATCAGCACCGCCTGCAGGTCGGCGCGGTGAGCCACGAGGTAGGGCGCCCGCCAGCGCGCTTCAGCGGTCTGTCCAAGTGGCACGCGCGCCAGTTCACGCAACGTCGCTGCGTCCTTCAGCACCACCGCTTCCGGCCGCACCGCTGTTGGCAGCAGCCGGTCGAGCACGCCGAGCTGGCGAAGGATGTGTGTTGCATTGGGAGAAAGCTGGAGGCCGGCGCCTACCGCGTCCATGCGCTGCGCCTGTTCGAACACTTGCACGGGGTAGCCGTGTTCGGCGAAGGCCAGCGCCGCGGTCAACCCGGCGATGCCCGCCCCGGCGATGATGACTTGCCGGGAGCGCATGTCGTCCATTTGCAGCCGGTCGCTGGAGATCAGGCGGCCTGGTCGATGTAGATGCAGCCAGCCGGCTGCGTTTCCGTCGCCTTCAGCTTTGGCGAATAGCGGTAGAGCGTCGAGCAATAGGGGCAGACTTTTTCATTGTCGTCGCCCATGTCGAGAAACACATGCGGGTGGTCGAAAGGCGGGTTGGCGCCCGTGCACATGAATTCCTTGACGCCGATGTCGATCGCCGGGTGGCCCGCATCGTTCTGAAAATGGGGAATGGAACCGCCTGCCATCGTCATCTCCTTAACGCAGTCTGATCTGCATCTGGATCATATCAGGTCTCTTTGCAAGATCGATGAAATGAAACTGTCGCAAAAGCCTGTCAGAGGATAAGTTAAGCCGGTTAACCGGCTTAAGGCGCGGGAAGAGCAGGAACCATGAACGAACTGAAGCCGGTGCAGAGCGAATTCATCAATGTCGAGGCAGCGAGCCCGGAGGGCGGCAATCCCGACCGTTTCGTCAATCGCGAGTTTTCCTGGTTGCAGTTCAACCGGCGCGTTCTCGAGGAATCGCTGAACACCCATCATCCGCTGCTGGAGCGCGTCCGCTTCCTGTCGATCTCGGCCGCCAATCTCGACGAGTTTTTCATGGTGCGCGTCGCCGGTCTCGCCGGCCAGGTGCGCGAGGGCATCGTGCTGAAGAGCCCCGACGGACGCACCCCCGAGCAGCAGCTCGAACAGCTGCTGCGTGAGGTCGAGCGGCTGCAGGAAGATCAGCAGAAGAGCCTTTCGGCCCTTACCGTGCTGCTCAACAAGGAAGGCATTGAAAGCATCACCCGCGATGCGCTGACCAAGGACGAAAAGATCTGGCTGGAAGACCATTTCCAGGAACAGGTGTTTCCGGTGCTCACCCCGCTGTCGATCGACCCGGCGCATCCGTTCCCGTTCATCCCCAATCTCGGCTTCTCGATGGCGCTGCAGCTGCGCCATCGCAAGAACGGCGAGGAGATGAGCGCACTTCTGCGCCTGCCGGTGGCGCTGAAGCGTTTCATCCGTTTGCCGGACCGCAAGCGCCATGTCCGCTTCATTCCGCTGGAAGAGGCGGTCGGCCTTTACATCGGCAAGCTGTTCCCTGGCTATGAGGTCAAGGGCTCCGGTACGTTCCGCATCATCCGAGACAGCGATATCGAGGTTGAGGAGGAGTCCGAGGATCTGGTGCGCCTGTTCGAGACGGCGCTGAAGCGCCGCCGCCGTGGTTCGGTGATCCGCATTGAATTCGACAGGCTGATGCCGTCGGAACTACGCGACTTCGTCGCCGGTGAGCTGGGCGTCTCGTCGAGCCGCATCAGCGTCCTGACCGGCCCGCTGGCGCTCAGCCAGATATCCGAGATCGTCGCTGTCCCCCGCGATGACCTGAAATTCACGCCCTACAATCCGCGCTTTCCCGAACGCATCCGCGAGCATGGCGGCGATTGCTTCGCAGCCATCCGCGAGAAGGACATCATCGTCCACCACCCCTATGAATCCTTCGATGTGGTGGTGCAGTTCCTGCGCCAGGCGATGGCCGATCCCGAAGTGGTGGCGATCAAGCAGACGCTTTACCGCACCTCCAACGACAGCCCGATCGTGCGTGCGCTGGTCGACGCGGCCGAGGCCGGCAAGTCGGTGACGGCGCTGGTCGAGCTCAAGGCACGTTTCGACGAGGAAGCCAACATCCGCTGGGCGCGCGACCTGGAGCGGGCCGGCGTGCAGGTCGTGTTCGGTTTCCTCGAACTGAAGACACATGCGAAAATGTCGCTGGTGGTGCGGCGCGAGGACGGCAAGCTGCGCAACTACGTGCATCTCGGCACCGGCAATTACCATCCGGTGACCGCGCGCATCTACACCGACCTGTCCTTCTTCACCACCGATCCGACGATTGCCCGCGATGTCGCCCAGCTCTTCAATTTCATCACCGGCTATGCCGAGCCGACGGATGAAATGCGGTTGGCGATCTCGCCGTTCACGCTGAGAAGCCGCATTCTCAAGCACATTTCCGATGAGGTCGCCCACGCGCTGGAGGGAAGGCCGGCGCGCATCTGGATGAAGATGAATGCCCTCGTCGACCCGATCATCATCGATGCGCTCTATGATGCCAGCCGCGCCGGCGTCGAGATCGACCTTGTCGTGCGCGGCATCTGCTGCCTGCGGCCTCAGGTGCCGGGCCTGTCGGAAAACATCAGGGTGAAGTCGATCGTCGGTCGTTTCCTCGAACACAGCCGCATCTATTGCTTCGGCAATGGCCATGGCCTGCCCTCGGACGAGGCGATCGTCTACATCTCTTCGGCCGACCTCATGCCGCGCAACCTCGACCGCCGTGTCGAGACCATGGTGCCGATCACCAATCCAACTGTGCATGAACAGGTCCTTGGCCAGATCATGCTGGGCAACATCATGGACAATCAGCAAAGTTTCGACGTATTGGCTGATGGAACCTCCCGGCGCGTGGTGCTGGAGGAGGGTGAGGAACCGTTCAACGCGCAGGAATATTTCATGACCAATCCTAGCCTGTCCGGACGGGGTGATGCGCTGAAGTCGCATGCGCCCAAGCGCATTGCGCAGTTCAAGCGTCGCAAGAAGAACGCCGCAGCGTCCAGTTGATGCTGTCTGATTCCCAGGGCCGGCTGCAGGACCGCCGACCGCTGTCCATCATCGACATCGGGTCGAATTCGATCCGTCTCGTCGTCTATGAGGGGCTGGCGCGCTCGCCGACCATGCTGTTCAACGAAAAGATGCTGGCTGGTCTTGGCCGCGGCATCGTTTCGACCGGCAAACTCGACCCCGAGGCGGTGACACGCTCGATGGAAGAGTTCCGCCGCTTTCGCGCGCTCTCCGAGCAGGCGGGCGCCGAGCATATGTATGTGCTGGCGACCGCCGCCGCCCGCGAAGCGGTCAACGGTCCCGATTTTATCCACCGCGCCGAGGAGGTGCTGAAGACCGAGATCCGGGTCATCAGCGGGCGTCAGGAAGCTTACTATTCAGCCCTCGGCGTCATTTCAGGCTTCCATCCTGCCAATGGCATCGCCGGCGATCTGGGCGGCGGCAGTCTCGAACTGGTCGACGTCAACGGTGAAGCGATCGGCGACGGCATAACGCTGCCGCTGGGTGGCCTGCGCCTGCAGGACATGGCGAAGAACTCGCTGGCCCAGGCAGCGAAGATCGCGCGCGACGAACTGGCGCGGGCCAAGCTGTTGAAAGGCGGGCAGGGCCGGCCCTTCTACGCCGTCGGCGGCACCTGGCGAAATCTCGCCCGGCTGCACATGGAAATGACCAACTATCCGCTCGGCGTCATGCACCATTACGAGATCAGCGCCGACAGTGCCACGAACTTCCTGAAACAGGTGGCCAAAGCCGAAATCGAGAAGGTCAAGGGCATCGAGGGCGTCTCCAAGAACCGCCGTTCACTGCTGCCGTATGGCGCCATCGTGCTGCAGGAGATCATGACGGCGATGCAGCCGTCGAAGATCATCGTTTCGGCACTCGGTGTGCGCGAAGGCTTTCTCTATTCGCTGCTCGACGAGGCCGAGCAGAAGGCCGATCCGTTGATCTCGGCCGCCGAGGAACTTGCCGTGCTGCGCTCGCGCTCGGTCCACCATGCGCACGAGCTGGTCGAATGGACCGGCAAGGCCTTTGCCGCCTTCGGCATCGACGAGACGGAGGATGAGGCGCGCTACCGCCACGCAGCCGCATTGCTGGCCGACATCGGCTGGCGCGCGCATCCCGAATATCGTGGCAAGCAATCGCTCAACATCATTGCGCATGCGTCCTTCTTCGGTGTCGACCATCCTGGCCGCGCCTTCCTGGCGCTGGCCAATGCCTATCGTCACGACGGCATCTTCAACGAATCCATCGCCCCCGAAATCAAGGCGCTGGCGACGCCGCGCTATCTGGAGCGGGCTCGCGTGCTGGCGGCGATGATGCGCGTCGTCTATCTGCTGACGGCGTCGATGCCCGGCATCATGCCCAGGCTGAAATGGGAGCAGCGCGCCAACGGCGTGCTGGCGCTGGTGTTGCCGGCGTCGCTGGCCGATCTCTATGGCGAGCGGCCGGCCGGCCGGCTGGCGCAGCTGGCGCGGATCACCAGCCGCAGGCTGGTGCTGGCCGTCGAGGGTGGGCCGAGCGTTTCGGTGAAATAAGCCTTACGCCGAAGCGCGGCCATCGGCCGACCAGGCGCCGGCGCCGGCCATTGCCAGCGCCAGGAAACCGCCTGATATGGCGATGTCCTTCATCAGCATCTGCGAGTGCAGGAAGGCGAGCATCGCATCACCGCCACCCTGGCCGTAATGGCCGATGAAGCCGGCGACGATGCAGAAGGCGGCGAGCAGAAGCGCCGCGATCCGGGTCTGGAAACCGACCAGGATGAGCAGCCCGGCGATCAGCTCGAAAAAGCCCGTGCCCCAGGCGGCGAGCGTCGGCAGCGGCAGGCCGAGGCTGGCGAAATAGCCCGTCGTGCCGGCAATGTCGGACAGCGCCTGGAAGCCGGAAGGCACGAAAAGGGCGGCGAGCAGCAGGCGGGAAAGCAGAAGCAGGGCGTTGCGGGGCACGGTTATCACCTCCGATGTCGATCAGGCAGGGCCGATCGGCCGACTGCTCGCCTCGACGGCTTGATTCTACCAGCAATGCGGTCGCAAATCCCGCCCGGCGGATCGAGACGTGTGGGCCTGTGCATCGACAACGAAAAAGCGGCGCGGAAAATTCCGCGCCGCCTTTGTTTCAGGTGTCTGAAGGTGTTGTTCAGCCGCGCTTGGCGTCGACCGAATAGGCGCCGGCGCCGAGCACTGCCAGGAGCAGGAAACCGCCGGTAAGGCCGAGGTTCTTCTGCAGCATCAGCATCTGCATCTGGTCGGCGAAGTTGAGGTGCGCGACCGCCGTGGCGGCCAGCGTGAAGATGGCGAGTACGATCGCCACGATGCGGGTCTGGAAGCCGACAAGGATGGCGAGGCCACCGAAGAATTCAAGCAGGCCGGAGCCAACGGCAGCCGCCGTCGGCAGCGGCAGCCCGATGCTACCGAACCACTGGGCGGTGGCCGAGATCGCGGTCAGCTTGGCGAAGCCCGACAGGATGAAAAGGATCGACAAAAGGATGCGACCGACGAGGATCGCGGTGGAGGCATTGGAAGCGGTGCCGGAACCGGCAACGGAAGTGTTGGTGGACATGGTGACTCTCTCCGGGAAGGATTGCGATACCTCCCCACATAGAGCAGGCAGACTGTTCACCAAAGCTGCCAAGCTGGCGACACATTGTTCACAGCGCTTACATTTCGGTGATCTAGCGACCTGCGCAAAATTCGCGTCGGGTCAGGTCGCGCTGGGAGTAAATCTTCCCGTCGCGAAATGTTATCCCGGGTGCGTCATGTCCTCCGGCCGCACCAGCCGATCGTAGTCGGCTTCGCTGACCAGCCCGGTGGCCAGCGCTTCCTCGCGCAGCGTCGTGCCGTTCTTGTGCGCGGTCTTGGCGATCTTGGCGGCGTTGTCGTAGCCGATTGTCGGGGCGAGAGCCGTCACCAGCATCAGCGAGCGGTCGAGTGCCGCCTTGATGTTGTCCTCGCGCGCCTCGATGCCGACGACGCAGTTGTCGGTGAAGGAGACCGAAGCGTCGGCGAGCAACTGCACAGACTGCAGGAAATTGTAGGCCATCAGCGGGTTGTAGACGTTGAGCTCGAAATGGCCCTGGCTGCCGGCGAAGGTGAGTGCTGCATTGTTGCCGAACACCTGCACGCAGACCTGCGTCATCGCCTCGCACTGGGTCGGATTGACCTTGCCCGGCATGATCGAGGAGCCCGGCTCGTTTTCCGGCAGCGACAGTTCGCCGAGGCCCGAACGCGGACCGGAGCCGAGGAACCGGATGTCGTTGGCGATCTTGAAGAGCGCCGCCGCGGCCGCGTTGATGGCGCCGTGCGAGAACACCATCGAATCGTGGGCGGCGAGCGCCTCGAACTTGTTCGGCGCCGTGACGAAGGCGATGCCGGTAATGGCGGCGATACGGTCCGCCACCCTTTCGGCGAAGCCGACGGGCGCATTGAGGCCGGTGCCGACGGCGGTGCCGCCCTGCGCCAGTTCCTGCAGGCCGGGCAGCGTCATCTCGATGCGCTTGATCGATGAGGCGACCTGCGCCGCATAGCCCGAGAATTCCTGGCCCAGCGTCAGCGGCGTGGCGTCCTGCGTGTGCGTGCGGCCGATCTTGATGATGTGGGCGAAGGCCCTGGCCTTGGCGTCCAGCGCCTTGTGCAGATGCTTCAGCGCCGGCAAGAGGTCGTGCACGATGCGCTCGGCACAGGCGATATGCATGGCCGTCGGATAAGTATCGTTCGACGACTGGCTCATATTGACGTGGTCGTTGGGGTGCACCGGCTTCTTCGAGCCCATGACGCCGCTCAGCATCTCGATCGCCCGGTTGGAGATCACCTCATTGGCGTTCATGTTGGACTGCGTGCCCGAGCCGGTCTGCCAGACCACCAGCGGGAAATGCTCGTTGAGCTTGCCGTCGATCACCTCTTGCGCCGCCTCGACGATCGCCTTGCCGATCGCGGGATCGAGCCGCTTCAACTCCATATTGGCTTCGGCCGCCGCCCGCTTGACGATGCCAAGCGCGCGCACGATCGATGCCGGCTGCTTTTCCCAGCCAATCTTGAAGTTGCCGAGGGAACGCTGCGCCTGCGCGCCCCAATAACGGTCGGCAGCGACCTCGATGGGACCGAACGTATCGGTTTCGGTTCTGGTCTTTGGCGTGCTCACGGCTTTCTCCTTGTCGAAGTCGGCAACGGCGTATCGCGTTGCACAAACGGCTTCAAGCGGAGATTTCGGGCGCAAATGATGCAAATCGGTTGAACGCCTCCACCTTCTCCCGCAAGGGAGAAGGGAAGGCGCGTCGACTTGCCGAAGTGAATGCCCTGAACGGCCAGTCAGGCAAGCGGTGGGCCAACAATGTCGATACCATTTCTTGCGCAGAGCTGCACCAATGCCGCGATGATTTCCGGCGTCGGTTCCATTTGCGGCGGTAGCTCCGGCTGCTCGGCGGGGCGGCCCGCCTGGCGCAGGAGCGTTTCGAAATCCGCACCGCGCGTGACGGTCAGGGTACTCGCGCCTTCGCGCGACTCGACCCTGTAGGTGTGCGGCAGGCCTTTCGGCGCAATGACGGTTTCGCCGGCGTCCGCAATGCGTTCGTGGCCGTCGATCTGAAAGCGCAATCTCCCCTCCAGGACGTGAAACACTTCGTCTTCGCGGCGATGCACATGCAGCGGCGGAGAGTCGCCATACGGCATGCGATGTTCGACGACGCAGATGCCATCCTCTCCCGCGGCCGATGAGATGTGGATCGCTACGAGCGTGTTGTTGAACCAGAAGAGTTCCTTGCCTGTGATCGTGCCAGGGGTCATTGTCATTGGTCTATGCTCCTATTTCCTATTGTTGCCTGTGCCGGCTGTGCGGCGCCGGTGACGACCTAACCAAGGACATGCCGGGACGGAAATCGAATGATCGTATGGGGCGAATTGATGCGATGAATTTGAACGCGCTCGACCTCAATCTCGTCAGGGTGTTCGACGCCCTTTTACGGGAAAGAAGCGTTACGCGTGCCGGCGAGCAGATCGGCCTCAGCCAGCCTGCCGTCAGCGCAGCGCTCAACCGCTTGCGGCATGCTCTCAACGACCAGCTGTTCGTGCGGCACGGCAACGAAATGATGCCGACGCCGCGCGCCGAGAGCCTGGCGGAGCCGTTGCGCATGGCGCTGCGGGAAATCGAACGTGTCTTCCAGTCCACGAAAAACTTCGATCCGGCGGAACTCGAGCGAACCTTCACGCTGATGGGTGCGGATTTCTTTTCCATGCTGCTGATGCCAACGCTGGCGGCGCGCATCGCGGGTATCGCGCCGCGTGTATCGTTGCGGTTTCTCGATAGCGCGCGCGGCGACGTTTCGCGGCTGCTCCAGGAGGATGAAATCGACGCAGCACTGGAGCGTCCGCTGGAGGTCTCCGACTGGGTTTCCAGCACGCCTCTGTTCGATTCACCATTCGTCATCATCGCCGCGAGCGACAATGCTGCGATCAGACAGGCGGGTATCGCGAACGGCGCACCTCTGCCGATCGAGCTTTTCTGCGAGCTGCCCCACGTTCTTCGTTCTATCGACGGCTCGATGTCGGGTTCCACCGACGAGGCGCTCGCCAAGCTCGGACGAACGCGCCGTGTAAGCCTGGCGCTGCCGCACTTTCAGGCTGTCGCGTTGGCAGTGGCAGACGGAAACTACCTTGCAGCGGTTCCCAGGCAGTTCGCCGTTTGGGCCGCGAGGACCCTTCCGCTCGTCATCTTTGAACCGCCGCTTCCCATTGCCGTTCCTGAAATCAGGATGTACTGGCACGCGCGCCACGACGACGAGCCACCTCATCGCTGGGTTCGCAACCAGATCCTGGAGGCGGTCGGTGCTCTTGGATTTGTGGAAAGCGCCACGACTGAAATTCCCGGCGCCTAGCGGCCTGCCGCATGGGAGATTGCGGGCGGCAGGAATGCAAACGGCTGAAGGAGCATTCCTCCTTCGCCCCTCATGCTTCGATTGTCAGCTCGAGATCTTTTTCTTCCAGCGGCGCAACCGCGTGCGCAGGAAGGAGACGCGGCCAAATGGAAGCATTGGCCGTCCGGATGGCGGATGCGGCCGCTCTTCCAGGCGTTGACGCACTAGGTTCGTCAATCGGCAGAAGGTAGGGGTTTCCAGTCCCGGCAGACGTTTGAGGATGCTGTCGGGCAGCGGCTTCGAGCGCCAGGCGAAATAGGCCTCGTAGTCCTCAGGCGTTTCGATCAGGTGTTGGAGATAGGCCGCCAGGTGCTTGGCATTGGGGAAAGCGCTGGCGTCGATATAAGAATTTGCAGGGACAAATTCATCCACATTCGGCGCTCCCAAGTAGATCGGTATCGTGCCGGCGTCGAATGCGTCGTAGATCTTCTCCGTGACGTAGTCGGGCTCGATCGAGTTCTCCAGCGCCAGGCAGAACCTGTGCCGCGCAATGGTTTCGATCTTGGTTTTCCGGCCAAGATCCGGGCCACTGATCGCTCGATTGTGAAAGTGCCGGCCGTAGGAATCGATCTTGATATGGCGTGAAAGCTCTGCCGTGAAATCGACGCGGCCGCTACGGTTGACGGGCGCGGACTGGAAGAGCGCGACGGGCGCTTCTTCCGTCTTCGCGGCGATCGGTCTGGCAACCATTTCCTGCCATCCGCGAGCCCGGGGAAGATAGGGCATCCATACATCGGAACATGTCTCATGCGTCATTGTGATGTCGAAATGCCTCATGACATCCGGATTGGTGACGCGTCTGTAGTTCTGACGGCTCTCCATGGACCAGGCCACCCAATATTGGCCGGGGTATTTGTAGGCGTCGCCGAATTCGCGAAAGTCCGGAATATGGAAGACGACCGCCGCCGCCTCGGAAAGCCGGCGCTTGTCCAGCGTCCACCGCCCTTCACAATGGATGGACGCGATGTCGACAGGCTTGCCGAAGAACGTTGTGTAGAAAAGGATCAGCGGATCGTTTGACGACATGGCACCATGAGTGTCTGAACTGCGCCTTGGATCTATAGCGGTGACAGACGCGGGATGGGAAGTCTGGTCAAGCGCCTTGGTCTGTCCGATGCGGATGCAAGGGGCTGATCCGCAAAGTCATCCGGCGGTATAGCCGCCATCGACGGCGAAGATGCCGCCGCTGGTCCACGCGGCCTCATCGCTGGCCAGATAAACCGCCATGCCGGCAAGGTCATCGGGACGGCCGATGCGGCCCAGCGGATAGCTGCGCTCGACACAGGCCTTCAACGCCGCCCTTGCCTCGGCAGGCAGATTGTCGACTGTCCTGCGCCGCATGGCGGTATCGCCTGTGCCAGGCGCTATGGCGTTGACGCGGATGCCACCTGGGCCGAGCTCGAAGGCCAGCGATTTGGTCAGTGAGTTCAACGCGCCTTTCGACAGCGAATAGAGGCTCGACGGCCGCTTTGGGATCATCTTGTTGGCGAAATAGGAGGAAATGTTGATCACCGATGCGCCGGTTGCGAGATGTGGCAGCAGGCCCTGCGTGAGGAAGAACACCGCCGTCACGTTGAGAGCAAAGGATTGCTGGAACTGAACCTCGCTGACATCCGCGAACGGCACCAGGAAAGCCACGCCCGCATTGTTGACAAGGATGTCGAGAGGTCGGCCGGATCTTTTCACCAGATCGACGACGGCCCCGATGCCGATGCCGGTGGCAAGATCGGCCGACAGCGTCTCGACAGTGCCATCCGTGCGGGCGCCCGTCAGACTATCATGGGCCGCTTCCAGCTTCCCGGCGTCGCGGCCGACGATCGTGATGTCGGCGCCTTCACGCAAGAAAGCTTCGGCGATTGGAAGGCCGATGCCGTCCGACCCGCCGGTAATCAGCGCGCGTTTGTTGTTGAGTCTCATTGGACGCTCCGGGACCGCTTTGGCCACCTCGAGAGCACCGCGGATTCACGGCCGTGGTCAAGCCATCGACCTATCCCACGGTATGAACTTCGGTCCTTGCCAATCGTATGGTGTGTTGAATTGCCAGATGACGCAGCTTGCATCTGGGGCGCGAACAGGATAGCCGCCTTGATCGAGGGGGCGCGCAAGTTTAAGTCAGGCAACGCGGGCTTCTAATCGAAATACTTTCTGCAAGAGCATTGTTGAAAATGGTACGTCTTGAGACGGGAACCCAGAAGCTTCCCTTGCCGATCGATGTTGTCGAAGTTGAGAGGCGCCTGCTGCCCGGGCTCAATCGAGGCGAGATCTACTGCCGATTCGACAACGGAAGGCTCTCGGTGCGCTCTCGCGCCGCCTGGCTTGAAAGGCACAGGCAAGTATTGACGCTCGTTGCCGAGGCCTTGGCTTCCCTTGGCGTCCGCAGCGTACCGCCGTTCCATATGCTCCTCGGCGATACGCCGTCCCGTAGAAGGCATCGCTATTTCCGCACTCGCTTCGCATTCTCCCAAGCGGACGGCTATGGCGAAGTGGCCGCGCCGGATTTCGTTTTCGATGGTTGGCCGGACGCAAAGTTCGACGACTACGATCAAAAGACACGGGCGATGGCGGCTGCGTCGGAACAGCCGCCGCGCGATAACAGGCTGTTCTGGGCAGGGCGCTGCATGAATGGCGCCCGCAGAAGGATAGTCGAGATCGCATCGGCCCGGCCCGATCTCTTGGAGGCGTACAACACCGAGCCAAACTACGACGTTGCCATCAATCGGTACTCGGCAACCTTCAGGACGATGGAAGACCAGGTCGCCACCTACCGATACATGATCGACGTCGAGGGTGCGGGCTACAGTGGCCGCTTCAAGATGCTGCTGCACACCAGACGCGTCGTGCTGTTGCAGGACCGGCCCTGGCGGGAATGGTTCTTCGAGAGTATCGAGCCGTTTCGTCACTATGTCCCGGTGGCACGTGACATGTCCGATCTGGTCGAGCGCATCGAGTGGTTGCGTGCCAATCCGAAGATGGAGGCCGAAATAGCAGGAGAAGCGCAGCGCTTCGCGCAAACCCACCTGACGCGTTCGGCGGCGGTGGCGGCATGGGCCCGCCTGCTCGAAAGCCATATAGCAGCCGGCGGCAATCTGAAGTCCGGTCTCCAGCGGCGCAAGCCTGCGACTGGTTGACCGGCGTGATAGGGCGCCTGTCGCACGGTATCAAATTCGACCGGCCGGTCAGCAGAGACTGATTACGCGCCGACGGTCACCGGCTCCCTCCTGGCCAACTGTCCTGCGACATAGTTCTTGACCTGAAGGATCGCCTGTTCGCGCGAGACGCTGCCCGGCTGCAGGCCGAGCCGCAGCCAAAGCCCATCGATCAGCGCGGTGACGCCAAGTGCGATGTCGTTGGCATCCCTCGGCGAGGCAAGGCCGTGCAGGCTGGACAACAGGTTCGAGCGCATGCGCGCGTGGATCACCTTCTGGATACGGGCCAGCTTCTCGTCGCGCGGCACCTCGGCGCAGAGCGATAGCCAGGCATGGCAGAGAGGAGGCTGGAACAGATGCTCCTCGAAATTACCCTCGATCACCGCGTCCAGGCGCTCCATCGGCGTCCGCGCCTGACGAAGCCGAGCGACCACCGCGTTACACAGGACGGCGTTGGCCTCCCGCATCGCGTGCTCGAACAATTCCTGCTTGTTGCGGAAATAGTGCAGCACGATGCCCTTCGAGGCGCCAGCCTGGGCGGCCACCTTTTCCAGAGTTGCGCCGGCAATGCCTTCGCGCTCCAGCACCGCGAAGGCCGCCTGCCGCAGCTCCTTGCGGCGTATGTCACTGAGACGCTTGAGTTTCACCGGATCGATCCATGCATGCGAATCCACGTTGACATTTTTGTCCACCTAGATCAACAATTGACCAATGGGACAATAAAAAGACCAATCGGTCAATTTAACAATTATGGGGAGAACCGAAATGTTCCGCTTCCTTGCAAATGGCGTCTGTCTCGCTGCCTTGGCGCTAGCCTCTCACGCGGCTCAAGCGGCCGAGGCCGAGCAGTGCAAGACAGTCCGCATGGCCGAACCTGGCTGGAACGACCTTGCCTTCACCACCGGGGTGGCCAATGTGCTGTTGCAAGCGCTCGGCTATCAGCCGCAAAGCGAGGTACTTGGCATCAACGTCATCTACGAGGGCATGAAGAACCGGGATCTCGACCTGTTCCTGGGCTACTGGGATCCGGCAATGGTCACCTATTACGAGCCCTACAAGAAGGACGGCTCGGTCGAGAATGTGCGCCTCAATCTCGAAGGTGCCAAATACACCTTCGCCGTGCCGACCTATGTCTGGGAAGCGGGCGTCAAGGACGTCTCAGACCTGCACAAGTTCGCCGACAAATTCGGCAAGAAGATGTACGGCATCGAGCCCGGCTCCAACCAGCTGATGATGGACGCCATCGCCGATCCTGCCTTCGGCCTCGACGGCTGGCATGTGGTCGAGTCGAGCGAAGCCGGCATGCTGTCGGAGGTCGGCTATGAGATCAAGGAAAAGCAGTTCATCGTCTTCCAGGGCTGGGCGCCGCATCCGATGAACACCATGTACGACTTCAAGTACCTGACCGGCGGCGACAAGTTCTTCGGTCCGAATTTCGGTGCTGCGACGGTGGCCACGCAAGTGCGCAAAGGCTATCTGCAGCAATGTCCGAACGTCGGGAAACTCTTGGAGAACCTCGCCTTCGACATCGATTTCGAGAATGTCGGCATGGGCTATCTGATCAATGACGGCATGAAGCCGGAGGACGGGGCGCTGAAGGCGATCACGCTGAACAAGAACCGCCTCGACGCCTGGCTCGCCGGCGTCACCACATTCGACGGCAAGCCCGGCCTTGCCGCGGTCAAGGAAAAGCTCGGCCTGTGAGACCGGCCGCGCTCGATGCCTGGGCGGAGCAGGACGCCTGGGCCGGCCGCAAGCAATTCGCCAATATTGGCGATCTCGACATCGCCTATGTCGAGATATCAGGCGCCGAGCCGGCGCTGCTGTTGATGCACGGCTTCACCGACACCAGCCGCAGCTTTTCGCTGCTGGCGCCGCATCTAGCCGGTCGCCGGCTGATCATGCCGGATCTGCGCGGCCACGGCGCCTCGCAAGCCGGCAAGGGTTGCGGCATCGCCGACTTCGCCGACGATATTGCCGGGCTGATCCGGCGTCTGCGGCTAGACCGGCCTGTCGTCATCGGCCATTCGCTGGGCGCCATGGTTTCTATCGCTTTGGCTTCGCGGCACGACGAACTTATCGGCGGGCTGGTGGTCCTGGCTGGCACGTTGAAGCCAGATTTCGGGCGGGATCATCCGCTGGTCACGAATGTTCAGGTCCTGCGCGACCCGATATCTCCGACCGATCCGTTCTACGACTGGTGGCATGCCTGCCTGCCTGTCGTGCCACAGGCCTTTCTCGCTGGCCTGGCGAAAGACGCCTCGGCAATGCCCGCGGCGCGCTGGCGCGCGATCCTGGAGGAAATTCGTCAGGCCGACCTGACCGGTGCGGCACAAGCGGTGCAGGCCCGAACCCTGATCATCGCCGGCGCGCGCGATCCGCTGTTCGGCAAGGCGCATCAGCAGGTATTGCAGGGCGCTCTTCCGGAAGCCGTCCTTGTGCAAGCCGAGAACTGTGGCCACAACCCGCATTGGGAAGATCCGGCCCTTGTCGCCAGGGCCGTCATCGAAGCCTTTGTAGGCTAAGCGTTCCACCCGACCAACGATCGCGAAGTGGGCGATAGCCGCAAGGTTGCTGTTGGTTTGGTCAGGTCAGGCCGCGAAACCTGCCAAAAGGCCTGCCATGCCGGCGAGGCGGCGAGGGCGGCTTCATGGCTGGCATGCGCCTCGGCGCTGTCGAAGCCGGTGACGGAAATGAAGACGTTCTCGCCGGCCCGTATCGGCAGGCGCGGAAAGCTGTTTTCGGCATGCTCCGTGATGAAAGCGGCGAGGTGGCGTATACCGGGTGCCGTCGTCAGCGGCGCCATTTCGACCTCGAAGCGACTGGCGAAACCGATTTCGGTGCCGCGCCGCAAGTGATGAATCCGGAGGACAACGATGCCAGCCACAGCTTTGTTCGGGCTTGGTTTTGCGCCGGCAGGCAAGCCGGCCCGCGATGCACCGGAGAGGTCGAAGCCGCCGCCCAACCACGCAGGCTTCAGCAGCAGCACATCGTCTGAATCGATCATCGTTGCGTTGGCCGCATTGCTGTGCGCCGCCCAGACCGGCCCGCTGTAAAAGGCGGCGAGCGCATCCTTACGCGCATCCATGCCGTCGAAGCCTCGCAGCCAGACGAACATGTGCGGGCGATCGAGATCCCGGAACTGGCCGATGATGGTCATCCCGGCCTCTTCCTGGCCTTCGATCAGCTTGCCGTCGAAGATGTTGATGAGTGTCTCGCGCATGCCGGGCTTCAGTGTGTACTGCCTCAGTTCGACCACGGGTGAGGCGCACACTGCGGGTTCCGGCGTGGCTTTCCGAGGCAGGTCCATCGACAGTCTCCAGATCAGGATGATCATCCTGTTTATAAACAGACCGGTTGTCCTGTTTTGTCAACATGCTATTGTTCGGCGATGTCAGCAGAGATTGCCGCTCAACCAAAACTTCCGGCACGTAAACGCATCAACGACCCCGAAGGCATGCGCAGGAAAGTGCTCGATGTCGCCGAGGAGTCGTTTCAGGCACGCGGCTATCATGCTTCCAGCCTCGGCGATCTGATGGCGGCGGCGGGTGTCAGCGGTGGCGCGCTGCATCACCATTTCCCGACCAAGAAGGCGCTGGCGCTGGCGGTGATCGACGAGCGCGTGGCGGCGGCGGTCGAGGAGACTTGGATCGCGCCGGTGCTGGCGGCGGCTTCGGCGCGCGAGGGCGTGCGAGCGGTGTTCGAGGCCGTGGCGGCGCAACTGGAGCAGCAGGGCTTCGTGCGCGGCTGCCCGCTCAACAACCTGGCACATGAACTGTCGCTGGCCGATCCGGATCTTCGTGCCGCCCTTGCCGGTATCTTCTCGGCGTGGCGCCAGGCCATTGCAGACAAGATCAGCGCCGACCAGCGGGCGGGCAGGGAGCAAGGCACCGACCCGCAGCGCTTCGCAGCACTCGCCGTGGCCACTTATTCCGGCGCCATGTCGATGGCCAAGACGGCGCAGGACGCCACGGTGCTGCGCGACTGCCTGGCGGCGCTGGGTTAAACCTAGATCGCGGCCGCGCTGCTCGCGCTTGACAATGGCATCTACAACTCCCTGTTCGTGGGCGGGCCGACAGACCCGCGCTCGACGATCGATGTTGGCAGAATGAGCCTTTCTGCCGGGCGCGGATCTCCCTTCAACCGTCGGATGAGCAATTCCGCGACACTCTTGCCAAGCGCATAGACGGGCTGGTCGATGACGGTAATGGGCGGGGTTGTCACGCTCGTCCAGTCCGCATCATGGAAGGTGATCAGCGAAATGTCCTCGGGAATCCGCAGGCCGCGCTGGCGGATCACCTTGAAGATCTCCAACGCTATGACGCTGTCGGAGGCGAGGATTGCCGTCGGCCGATTTGGTCCGGACAGCAATTTGTCGGCAACCCTGCGTGTTTCGGCGGGGCTTGTTGCACCAAGGCGAACATGATTTTCCGGCCGATCAATTCCGGCATCTCGGCACACGGTGAGGAAACCGTCGATACGCTCGCGAACCGACGAGGTGTAGATTTGCCCGAGATCGCGGTATTCATGCCCTGCGGCGTCGACCGCGGTCACATAGGCGATGTTGCGGTGGCCGGCATCCGCAAGAATGCGGGTCGCCCGCATGGCGATGCCGCGATCGTCAACCGTGACCGTATCGACATCCAGATCGGGCAGCGCCCGGTCAAGCAGGGCAAGCGGCCGGCCTGAACGATGGATGTCGCGCAGGTGGGAGATGTCACGCGATTCCGATGGCGTGACGATCAGCCCGTCGACGCGCTTGCCGATCAACAGCCGCACGGCTGCCTTTTCAACCTCGATCCTCTCGCCGGAGTTGGCCAGAATGACGTTGAAACCGGCTGCTCTTGCCGCGTCGCTGATGCCGCGCACCGCGAGGCTGAAGAACGGGTTCTCGATGTCACCGACAACCACCCCGATGATGCCGGACCGGCCGGTCGTCATGCTGCGGGCCAGTTCGTTCGGACGGTAGTCCAGTGCTTTGGCCGCCGCCATGACGTCCGTGCGGATCATATCGCTGACGACGCCGTATCCGCCGAGCACGCGCGCGGCTGTCGCTTTCGACACGTTTGCTGCGCGGGCGACGTCGCTGACCGTTATTGACCGGGTTTTGGGCGCGGTTTTTTTCATTGGACGAACGACTACAAGAGTTGTTGACGGAAGGTCAATCTGGCGATAACGATTATCAAAGAGACCGGTCTCACGCAATAAGAGACCGGTCTCTTTTAAAAAATGCGTGAGCCAAGAGGCGTGATGGGAGCCTGCCGTACAAGCCGCTGTAGCGGCGACGAACGATGTGAGGCGTGAAATTACGGGCTCAACGCAAATGCCAAAGAAGAACAAACCTTCAGAGTGGAGAGAAGACATGAGCAAGATTGGAATTCTCAAGTCGTTGATGTCGCCGGTCCAGGCCGGCGCAATGGCTCTTATGGTTGTGTGCATCGGAGCAGGTTTGATTTCACAGGCTGCCGCGGCGGATGACAATCCCTATGGCCTTATCGATGCGAAGGTTATCAGTGTCGGGACCATGGGAGACGCGAAGCCCTACGCTTTCACTCAGGCGGATGGCACGTTCACGGGGTTCGATATTGAACTCTTTCGGAACGTCGCGAGCCGCCTTGGATTCAAACCGGATCAGGTGATCTTCACCGGTCAGGAGTTCTCGGCCCTGATGCCTTCGGTTGCCAATGAGCGTTTCGACGTGGCGGTCGCGGCGATCGGTACGACAGATGCGCGCAAGAAGACCGTCGACTTTTCCGACGGCTATCTCGCAGGCTACCTGTCGGTGCTTACCGCAGACAAGGCGATAACTTCGGCGGACGGGCTCAAGGGCAAGCGTCTTGGCGTCGTGCAGGGTACGCTGCAGGAAATCTATGCAGCGAAGAATTTTGTCGGGACGGATCTCGTCAAATTTCCTGACAACAATTCGGCCGTCTCGGCGCTCAACAATGGCACGGTGGATGCTCATTTCCTCGACTATGAGGCAGCCAAGGACTATGGGGTTCGTTATCCGGACTTGAAGATCGCAGTTAACATCCCTTCCTTCGACGCGCCAGCAGGCTTCGTCGTGCGCAAGGGCAACGACAAGCTTCGCGACGCGCTGAACACTGCCCTGCATGCGGCGATGCAGGACGGCACCTGGAAGACGCTCTACGAGAAGTGGTTCCCCGGTTCGCCGATGCCTGACCAGTATCTCCCCAAGAAGTAACCGCGCCTGCCGCTGGCCTTGATGGCCGGCGGCAGAACTACACGCTGTTGCGCCTGATTTCCGGATGGCACGAATAGCGCGATGGAAAAGGGGATCGAATGAACTGGCTTGAAAACTTGCGCCGCAGTTTCCTCGACTGGCAGGCCATGGCCGACGTGCTGCCGAGCATGATCACCATCGGATTGAAGAACACCTTGATCCTCGCCGCCACTTCCACGGTGCTTGGCGTTATTCTCGGCATGATCCTTGCGGTCATGGGTATCTCGCAATCGCGTTGGCTGCGCATTCCGGCCCGGATCTACACCGATGTTTTTCGTGGCCTTCCGGCGATCGTCACGATTCTGCTGATTGGCCAGGGCTTCGCCCGCATCGGCCGTGAAATCTTCGGGCCTTCGCCCTATCCGCTCGGCATTCTCGCCCTCAGCCTGATCGCCGGCGCCTACATCGGCGAAATCTTCCGTTCGGGAATCCAGAGCGTCGAGCGCGGGCAGATGGAAGCCTGCAGGGCGCTCAGCATGAGCTACGGGCAGGGGATGCGCCTGATCGTGATACCGCAAGGCATCCGCCGCGTCTTGCCGGCTCTGGTCAACCAGTTCATCGGCAACGTCAAGGATTCGAGCCTTGTCTATTTCCTCGGTCTGCTCGCGTCGGAGCGCGAGATTTTCCGCGTCGGTCAGGACCAGGCGGTGGTCACCGGAAACCTCTCGCCATTGCTTCTGGCCGGCGTGTTCTATCTCGTCATCACCGTGCCGTTGACCCATGTGGTCAATTACATCGACAACTCGCTGCGGGTCGGAAAGCAAAAGGCCGGCCTCGTCGCCAGCGGCCTTGCCGAGGTGAGCGAATTGGAAAGCGCCGTCGGCAGTCCACCTTCGGAGACCAGTCCTGAAGGCAACTCGGCACTTCACCGGTTCAAGGGCGGCAGTCTCGCCATCACCGATCTCGACATGGCCTACGGCGATCTCGATGTCCTCAAGGGCGTCAGCCTGACGGTCAATCCGGGCACGGTCACATGCGTCATTGGTCCGTCAGGTTCGGGCAAGTCGACCCTGTTGCGCTGCCTCAACCGGCTGGTCGAGCCCAAAGGCGGCGACGTGCTGCTCGATGGCGCGAGTATCCTGGCGATGAAGCCTGAAAAACTGCGCCGCCGTGTCGGCATGGTATTCCAGCATTTCAACCTGTTTCCGGACCATACAGCCCTGGAAAACGTCATGCTGTCGCTGACCAAGGTCAAGGGCATGCCGGTGCAGGAGGCCGAGCGCATCGGCGAGGCGCGCCTCGCCGATGTTGGCCTTGCCGCCCGCAAACACCATCGTCCCGGCAGTCTTTCTGGTGGCCAGCAGCAGCGTGTGGCAATCGCCCGTGCGCTTGCAATGGACCCGGAGGTTATCCTCTTCGACGAGGTGACGAGCGCTCTCGATCCAGAACTGGTGAAGGGCGTTCTCAACCTGATGGCGGACCTCGGCCGGCGCGGCATGACGATGGTCGTCGTGACCCATGAAATGGGCTTTGCCCGCAAGGTCGCCGATCAGGTCGTCTTCATGGACGAAGGCCGCGTCATCGAGGTCGGCACGCCTGCTGCGATCTTCGACACTCCGAAAAGCCCGCGTCTGAAGCACTTCCTTGCCGAAGTGCTTTGATCACCATCGCACGGCCCCCGAGACGCATGGAAACCAAGACGCCTTCGCCCCGGCCGTCCAATCCAACCTCCACACAGTGAAAGAATATCCCATGGCTACATTCCCTTCGGTCTCAAAGGTCGTTGTTGTCGGAGGCGGCATTTTCGGTGTCTCCTCGGCCGTTCATCTTGCAAGGCTCGGTATCGAAACCGTCCTGGTCAATGATGGACCGCTCGCCAAGGGAGCTTCCGGGCGCTCGCTCGCCTGGCTCAATTCCGCGCGCAGGCGGTCGGCTGAGTATCATCGCCTGCGCATGATCGGCATCGACCGCTACCGGACGCTGTCGGCGCGATATCCGGATGCCGACTGGCTGCGTTTCGACGGCGGCCTGACATGGGATGCGGACGACGCCTCGAATGAGATCGCGGACGTCTTCGCCCATGAAAAAGCCCTTGGCTACGATGCGCAACATCTGTCCGCAGCCGCGATAGCTTCAGCCACGCCGGGTATCGCTGCAAGCGCTGTCACGCATCAGGGCGCGATCTTCAATCCGGGCGAAGGCTGGGTCGACCTGCCGCGGCTGATCGAGATATTGATTGCGGAATTCGTGGAGCGTGGCGGACAACTGGTCACCGATGCCGGAAGCGCCGCGGTCACGGTCGTCAACGGTCGTGCCACTGGCGTCACCACGACAAGCGGCATCAGCTTTGCTGCCGACGCGGTACTGCTGGCGACCGGCGGTGATGTGCCGCGAATGGTTGCGGACTCCGGCCAGTATATCGCCGATGGGACGCCGATCGCGCTGCTGGTCAGGACCAAGCAGGTGAGCTTGCCTCTTCGGGCCGTGCTCAACACGCCGCGCGTCGCCATCCGCCCGACACCGGACGGAGCCCTCGCGCTCGATTCCGCCTGGTCGGAAGAAGAGGTGGTCGTCAATTCGGACGGTACTTATGGCGTGAAGGATTCGACCGTTCAGGGGCTTCTCGACGAAGCCTCGAAGGTTCTCGATGGCCATCCGAAGCTGGAATTGGAAAGCTACGGTGTTGGCCCCAAGCCGATTCCCGGAGACGGCGAGCCGGTATTCGGCCAGCTGAAGGACATCGAGGGATACTACGTCGCCTTCAGCCACAGTGGCGCAACGCTTGGCCTGATCGCGGGCGAACTGCTTGCCGGCGAGATCGCCAGCGGCACTGAGAATCCGCTGCTTGCGAACTTCCGTCCAAGCCGCTTTAGTGTCTCTACTCAGCCAGTGGCTTGATCGTCTCGTAGCCGTTCACCGATTGCGCGCTAGTGCCTTCATCGTAGCGTCTGGCCAGCGCAGCTTGCAGGTCCGGCGCATAGAGCGCGGTGAACGCATCCAGCGTCTCGCCGGACCCGTTCTTGAAGGTCTCGTTGACGGCCAGCACATTGTATTTGCAGTCGCCCAGGCTGAACGTCTCCTTGCCCTTGACGACAAGGGTCAGCGTCTTGGTGCTTTTCGGCTGTTTGTCCGGCGACAGCTCGACGAACTCTATTGTGCTCTTGGCGCCTGTCTTCAGCGGAAACAGTTTTCTGAGATCGGAAAACGGGATCATCGCCAGCCGGCCGGTGTCGCTGTCGCGAAACACCTCGATCAGGCCGGCAAAGAGGAACTGGGTCTGCGGCGATTGCGACTCGTATGTGTTGACGACGGAAACCATTCCGCCGGCCACAGGCCGGAACTCGCTCTGAATTCCGGGCCTCGCCAGAACGAAACCATTCTTGGCGGACTTCGCGTCGATGCAACCAGCGGCATGCGCGGCGCTCGAGGTCAGCATCGCGGTCAACATCATGCCGGTAAAGGCCGTTCTCATCTTGTCCTCTCAATGCTCGCACAAGTTGAGGGGGGAACATGCCAGACCCGTGGGACCATGTCGATGACGGCGGCGATGAGACGCGCTGGACGGCTGGCCGGTCTCCATGCTGAAATTCAAGTCATGATGGATTGCCGTTCGCCTCGATTGTTTTCCCGACGCAGCTTCCTGGCGCAGGCTGCGGGTTTCGCCGTCACTGGCGCGCTTTCGCGCCCGGCACTCAGCCAGACAGGGCAGCGCGTTCAGCCCATCGACGCCACCTTCCTGTTTATCGCCGATGTCCATGCCTGCCGCATGGCAAGCGGCTTGAGTCCCAACTGCCAGCAGGAAGGCAAGACCGACGCCGCATTGCTGCGCAATGTTGCGGCGCTCAACGGCATCGGCGACAAGGATTGGCCGGTCGAGATTGGCGGCGTCGCCACCGGCCTGCGTTCGGCCGGCAGCCGGATCGGCGCGCCGCTCGGCCTTGTCGTCGGCGGCGACATGACCGACGACGGTGGCGGCCAGATCACCCAGCCGAGCGAGGGCACGCAGCTTCTCCAGTTCAGTCAGCGCTATCAGCAAGGCGTCGGCCCCGATCGCGTGCACATGCCGGTCTATATCGGGCTTGGCAATCATGATCTCGACCAGAACGGACCGCCCCATCATGTCGACTGGTACCGGCGCGAACTGCGCGACTATGTCGAGGTCAATCACCGCGCCGGTGTGTTCTTCAAGCCGCCGGTCCCTGCCACCGACTACGACGTCGACACCGATTGCTATTCATGGGACTGGGGCGGCCTGCATCTCGTCCAGACGCATCGTTTCGCCGGGGATACCGGCCATGGCGCCGACTCGAGCCTGCCCTGGCTGAAACAGGATCTGGCGACCTATGCGGCGGATGGGCGCCCGGTGATACTGTTCCAGCACTATGGCTGGGACAAGTTCTCGATAGAACGGTGGGATGCCGCCAAAAGGGTCTACGACGATGACGGCGCCGGCGCGCCGCACTGGTGGAGCGAGGCCGATCGGCAGGCGCTGCTGGCGGCGCTGAAGGGTTACAACATCGCCGGCATCTTCCACGGCCACCAGCACGACACGCCGCTGATCTACCGCCGTGACGGGCTCGACCTGTTCAAGCCGAAGGCTGCCTATATGGGTGGATTCGCCGTGGTCAGGGTGACCAGCGACGGCATGGACGTGGCGCTGGGCGAGGCGACGGGCGACCACGGCGAGATCGTCTTCACCAATGCTTTCAGCAAGGGCTGGAGCACATGAAAAAGGCGACCTTGGCGGCCGCTTTTCCCTTTGGAAGAAAGCAGTCCTCGCTGGGGTTCAGAGCGCCTTCTTGACCTTTTCCTTCACGTCGCCATAGGCCTTCTGCACCTTGCCGGCGATCTTGTCGGCCGCGCCTTCCACCTGGGTCTGTCTGTTGCCGGTCGCCTTGCCGGCGGCCTGCTTGACCGAGCCCTTGACCTGCTTGGCCACGCCCGCGACCTGATCCTTGTTCACCATTTGCGCATCTCCCGGGATTTTCATTCGCCGACAAGAACGGGCCTGACCCTGTTAGGTTCCGAACACTCGCAATTTGCCGCCGCGCGACTGGTTGCCTAAGGCAGAGCAATGCGGCTAGGTTCCGCGCGGGCCGGATGTGAGGGCTGCCCGGGGTATTCGATGCGTCTTCGTCTTGCCTTTGTGATCGCGGTCACTCTGCTGGCGGCCGGCTGTGTCGCCGACGATGTCGGGCCGATCAATGTTTTGACATCTGGAGCAGGCCACCCTTCGCCGACCTTCATTCCCGATCCGGGCGACGATGGCTCGACCGTCGTTGGCCTCGCCTTCTCCGGCGGCGGCGCAAGGGCCGCTGCCAGGCCGCAAATGATTGATGTGACGAAATCTTGGGGAGGCCATCTTGGCGGAATTCAAGCTCTACATCGGCAACAAATGCTTTTCGTCATGGTCGCTCCGGCCATGGGTGGCGATGAGACATCTGGAGATACCGTTCGAGGAAAGTCTTGTACGGCTGCGTACGCCTGAGACGGCCGCCAACCTGGCAAAGGTGTCGCCGACCGGCCAGGTGCCTGTGTTGAATCACAATGGAAGGATCGTTTGGGAAACCCTTGCCATCCTTGAATATCTTGCCGATCTGTTTCCCGACAAAAATCTCTGGCCGGCTGATATCGGCGCCCGCGCGCTGGCGCGTTCGGCGGCGACCGAGATGCATTCCGGCTTCCGCGAGGTGCGTTATGGCTGGCCGATGAATTTGCGGCGACCGAAGGGCCACAAGCCGCTCGACGTCGAAGGCGAGGCGCAGCGGGCGCGCATCGAGGCGCTGTGGCGCGAGTGTCGCGAAAAATACGGCAAGGGCGGTCCGTTCCTGTTCGGTCATTTCACCGCGGCCGATGCCATGTATGCGCCGGTCGTCACTCGGTTCGACACCTATGGCGGCACGCTGGCGCCCGATACCCGTGCTTATGTCGATGCCGTGCTTTCAACACCCGCGATGCGGCTTTGGTATGCCGAAGCTGCCAAGGAAACCTGGCCCGAGCCAGGCCCCGACGAATAAGGTCTGACTGCGAAGCGGGCTTCCAGGAGGTCGCGGGCGGCCTATCTAAGGGCATCGGGGCAGCGTCTTTTGGAGATGTCGCAATGGCTGTTTCTTCTACACTTGCCGGCAAGATCGCCCTCGTCACGGGCGCTTCGTCTGGTATCGGCGAGGCCACGGCTGCGGCGCTGGCCGCTGCCGGGGCAAAGGTGGCGATCGCCGCCCGCCGTGCCGATCGACTCGAGGCGCTGGCGGCGCGCATTGAAACGGCCGGCGGCATGGCGCTGCGAATCGAGGCCGACGTCACCAACAATGACGATGTCACCGCCATGATCGGCAAGGTGGTGGCCGAATGGGACCGGCTCGACATTCTCGTCAACAATGCCGGGGTGATGCTTCTGTCGCCGGCCGCCGAGGCGACGCTCGACGACTGGCGCCAGATGGTGGAACTCAACCTGCTGGCGCTGATGGGCGTCACCAAGGCGGCGCTGCCGCATCTCAGGGCCGCAAAGGGTCATATCGTCAACGTCTCGTCGGTTGCCGGCCGCGTTGCCAATCCCGGTGCCAGTGGTTATGCGGCGACCAAGTTCGGCGTCGTCGGCTTTTCCGAGTCGCTGCGCCGTGAAGTCTATGCCGACAAGGTCCGCGTCACCGTCATCGAACCCGGACTGGTACGCACCGAGCTTGGCGATCACATCACCAACGCTGCCTCGAAAGCGGGGCTCGATCAGCGCCTCGCCACCATGGAAGCGCTGACCGCCGAGGATATTGCCGCCTCCATCCTGTACGCGGTCAGTCAGCCGGCTCGCGTCAACGTCAACGAGATCGTCATCAGGCCGACCGACCAGGAGCGCTAGCTCCAACTGTCCCGGAGTTGACGAAAGCCAAGGACAGGCATAATACGTAACCAAATGGATACGTATTATGCCGCAAGCTCAATCCGACCATTCCGTCTTCCGCGCCATTGCCGATCCGACCCGTCGCGCCATTCTCGACCGCTTGCGGCAGGGGCCGGCGCCGGTCAACGAACTGGCCTCGGCCTTTTCACAGAGCCGGCCCGCTATCTCCAAGCATCTCAGGATTCTGCGTGAGTTGCGGGTCGTGTCCGAACAGAGGCATGGCCGCGAGCGGCTCTATCGTCTGGAACCGGCGGAATTGAAGGACGTGGCCGACTGGATCTTGCCCTATCGCGATTTCTGGCAAGCGAGCCTCGGCAATCTGAAATCCTACCTGGAGAACGAATGATGGCGATCAATGATGGACCTCGCGCTATCGCTGACGTGTCGGTGGGCACGATTCTCGCCACGGTGACGATCGCGGTGCCTCCCGAGCGGGTGTTTCGTGCGTTGACGGCGGATGACCAGATACCGCTCTGGTGGGGATCGGACGAACTTTACCGGACGACGAAACATACTGCCGACGTGCGGCCGGGCGGGGCGTGGCGATCGGAAGGCAAGGGCGTCGACGGCCGGGAGTTTCATGTCCAGGGGGAGTATCTCAAGGTCGAGCCGCCGCACCTTCTGGTACTGACATGGAAAGCACCATGGGACGGCGACAACGTCACCACCGTCACCTATACCCTCGAGGCGGTCGAGGCCGGAACGCGGCTGACACTACGCCACGAGGGCTTCGGCGCTCGCGAAGGCGCCTGCCGCGATCACGGCTTCGGCTGGGAGCGTGTGCTCGGTTGGCTGGCCACCTTCCTGTCCGATGGGGTAGGCAGCAAGCCGCAGAGAGTGTTCCACTGCCGGTTGATCCCGCCGCGGCCAGACTTTGCTTTCACCTTGACCGATGCGGAAAAGGCGCTGATGAAACAGCATTCGGACTATCTGCGCGGTAAGTTGGGCGAGGGAGGTGTCATCCTGTTCGGGCCGGTTGCCGATCCTGCCGGCCCCTGGGGGCTTGGCATCGTGCGCGCCAACGATGAGGCCGCCGTCCGGGCGCTGACCGACGCGGACCCGACGGTTCGTTCAGGGTTGGGCTTTCGCTACGAAATCCTGCCGATGATGACGGCTGTGATGTGAGGTTCGGAGCACCAAAAGAAAACGCCCTCGCACCTATTATAGTGCGGGGGCGTCTTTGCCGTTAGCCTTTCCTTCGATTGCTCTCGTGAACTGCTGACGACAATCATAAAATGCGCGTGTTCCGAAATGGTTCCCCGGCATGTCGAAATTTTTTTAAAAGCCTGCGCTTCATGCTGCGCCTTCGATAATGTGAGTGCAAAGCGCGGATCAAACTAAGAATTGACAAGGCGGCATTAGGAGCATAAAAGACCTCTGTCGATATTTGTTTGACTGACTTTTGTTATCCGCGCTTTGCAGCGCGCCTTTGACGAACTTCCCACATCAAAAATCGAGACAAACGACGTTGTGCATCCGCATGACGGCGAACGAATATTTGCCATGGAAAGGGTTCGTCATGAGCACCGGCACAGTTAAATGGTTCAACGCCACCAAAGGTTTTGGTTTTATTCAGCCTGACGACGGCTCGGCCGACGTTTTCGTTCACATCTCGGCCGTAGAGCGCGCCGGCATGCGCGACATCGTCGAGGGCCAGAAGCTCGGCTACGAGATGGTCCGCGACAACAAGTCGGGCAAAATGTCCGCCGACCAGTTGAAGGCGGCCTAAAGAAAGAATTCAGCCTTCCCGGTGACCACGGATGTACTGGCACTGGTGAATGGCGAATTCGGGCGCATGGCCGCGGAGACCTGAGTTTCCACGGCATGTCATGCGCATGAGAGGAGCGTGCCGTCTGCATCCATCTGGGTGCGCGGAGCTCCCACGGAAGGTCAGGCGGTGCCTGGCCTTTTTCATTTTGTGTTTCTTGCCGCCGAAAGTGCGCTGCACCTTGGCCGGAACGTGCTAAGGGAACGCTCCAGCAACTTGAATCCGCTGCCGTATTTCTTTGTGCGTGGTCTCACCGACGACCCGGTCTCGTCCTATCGGCACCAGACTCCTGACAGGAGAAAGATTTTGACCACCAGTTCAAAGCCAGCCGTCGATCAGCCCGTGTCCCTGTTCAGCAAGACGCGAACCCAGTCGATGTCGCTCAACCGCATCATTTCCGAACGCGATGCCGTCAGCGAGGCACGGGAAGCCAAGACCGCGCGCCTGCGTGAACAGCGCCTGGAGAAGGAGGCTGACGAGATGGCCGCGGCCGCGGCGCTTGCGGCCTTGCCAAAGCGAGCCGGAAGACGCTGATGGCCACCAAGCGCGTGCCTCCAAAGATGATCGCCGCCGACTCGACGATTGCCGACGTGGTCGAAGGCCTCAACAAGCCAGTCGAATATGTACGCCGGGTGCTGGAAAAGCTGGAGCGCTGCAAACGCGCCCATGGCGATGCACAGGTGCGGCTCGGTGTACGCGGTCGCGCCGAATGCCCGAACTATCTGATCGAATATGTCCGCGAAGATGCCAAGACCCATGAGCGGGTGACCCACCAGGACGCCGCCTACAGCGGCAGCACGCATCGCGAACTGGCGCCTCACCACATCGAGGCGGTAAAGAACTGGTCGCCCGAGGAAATGAACATCACCGCGGTTTCGGCGCTGATCGGCCGCTTGCGCAATCCGCGCGCGCCATCATCGCGTTTCGTCGACGAGGACTGACATGGCCATAAAATTCTCCGCCAAGCACCAGCCGGCAACTCCCGCTGTCGCTGCAAAGCCGGCCAAGCCGGTTGCCGCACCGAAAACCGCTGATACCGCCGAGACCGCGACCGATCTGTTCAAGTCGCCGGTGGATTCGCCGAAGGGCAAGACGGGCAAGAAGAAATAGCGCCTTGCCGCAAGACGCTGATCGTAATCCCGCCGCGCCGGGGTTGTTCGCCCTGGTGGCCGCCGCAAGCCTTTCGTCGTCGCAACTGAGCACCGCTGCTCTCTTCGACTGCCAGAGCTGCGGCGCCTGCTGTTCCTATTCGGCGGAGTGGCCGCGTTTTTCCACCGAGGATGACGCGCAGCTCGACCGCATCCCGGCGAAATACGTAGCAGCCAACGAATCCGGCATGCGCTGCGAGGGCGTGCGCTGCTCGGCGCTGTCCGGCGAAGTCGGCAAGTCGACCGCTTGCGGCATTTACGAGGTCCGCCCGGATGTCTGCCGCGCCTGCATGCCGGGCGACGATGATTGCCTGATGGCGCGCCACGCGCATGGATTGCCGACGACTTAAGTCGCATCGCGTTTAACAGTCGACGCGGTTCAAGCCCTTGTTTTGTGCATGTCGCTGTCCCCAAAAAACGCTGCGCACTTTTGGGCGACATGCATTAGCAAAGACTGCCAATGGTTGTGCTCGCAGCCCTTGCTGGCTACGCTGCGAGAGGGCAGGGCCGTGGAGGATCATCCCTTGAGCATCGAATTCCTGTTGACGTCGCTGATCGTCGTGGCCTCGCCGGGCACCGGCGTTCTCTACACGCTGAGCGCCGGCCTTTCGCGCGGCGCCCGCGCCAGCATCATTGCAGCCTTCGGCTGCACCCTCGGCATCATCCCGCATATGGCGGCCGCCATCACCGGCCTGGCGGCGCTGCTGCACACCAGCGCGGTCGCCTTCGAGACGCTGAAATATATCGGCGTCGCCTATCTGCTCTACATGGCCTGGAACACGCTGAAGGAGAAGGGCGGCCTGAGCGTCGAGGACAATGTCGCGCCGCGTTCGGCTGGCAAGGTGATTGCCACCGGCGTGCTCGTCAACGTGCTCAATCCGAAACTGTCGATCTTCTTCTTTGCCTTCCTGCCGCAGTTCGTCAGCACCACCGAGCCGCACGCGCTATCAAAGATGCTGGAGCTGAGCGGCGTCTTCATGCTTTTGACCTTCGTCGTTTTTGTCGGCTACGGCATCTTCGCTGCCTCGATCCGCACCCATGTCGTGTCGCGGCCAATGGTGCTGACCTGGATGCGCCGTACCTTCGCCGGCGCCTTCGTCATGCTTGGCGCCAAGCTGGCCCTGGCGGACCGGTAGCGGCACCGGGCGAGGGCGACTATCCCTTGACGTATCCCATCGCCTCGACGATCAGCCCGTTCTCGACGCGCATCAGATTGACGCCGCGGACGGAGTTGCCGTCGGCGAGCCAGTAGCGCCAACGGATCGTCGCCCGTTCACCGGCAACGAATGTCTCCTCGAGGTCGAAACGCGTGCCCGGCTGCGTGGCGATCGCCGACCACAGCTGGACGCAGGCCTCCCGGCCGGCGTGACGGGCGCCATCCGGTGCCGGGCCGGTGTTTTCGATCACGCACTGCTCGGCGACCAATGCGGGGAGTGCCGACGGATCGTGTAGCTGGAACACGTCGTTGAAGCGCCGCATGATTTCGGCCGTATGCGTGGAACGGTCATCCGGATGGAGGGCAATGACACTGTCCTGTTTCATCTCGTCTCCTGGTTTCATTGTTCCGTGCTGGCGGTCGCGGTGAGTTCGGCTTTGAGCGTGATGGTTGCCACGCCAGCGAGGGCGCGGGAGACAAGGCATGACGCTTTTGCCGTCTCTGCGAGATCCTGGAACTCATCCGGGGCAAGGCCCGGGATCTCGGCTTGCGTCTCAAGCTCGATGCGGGTGATCGTCGGCCCGGCAGCGGTTGCACCGAGATGCACTTTGGCGACGGTGCGAATGCGTACGGGCACATGTCCATCCCTGCCCAGTATGGCGCTCAGAGCCATCGAGAAGCAGCCGGCATGCGCTGCTGCGATCAGTTCCTCCGGATTCGTGCCCGGACCGTTCTCGAAACGCGACGGGAAGGAATAGGCGCCTTCGAAAACGCCGCTGCCGAGCCGTAGCCGACCTGAACCTTCCCGCAGTGTGCCTTGCCACTCGGCCGAGGCTTCACGAATTGTCATTGTCCGTTCTCCTTTGGTTTTGAGAAATCGATGGGTCAGGGGCCGTCGACGACCACTTTGCCGAAGACGTCGCCCTGCTGGAAATAGCGGTAGGCATCGCCGGCCTCGGTGAAGGCAAAGACCTTGTCGATGACGGGCCGCAGGCGGTGCTGCGAGACAGCGCGCAGCATGGCTTCGAGATTGGTTCGGTTGCCGACGAAGAGGCGGCTGATGGTGGCGAGGCTGCGCTGGTAGAGCGCTGCCGGCATCTGGATCGATCCGCCCTTCGCATCCTGAAGTGTGAGCAGCACGATGTGCCCGTAAAGCGTGCTGGCGATCAGCGACTGCGCGAAGGTCGCAGGGCCACCGGTCTCGACGACGAGATCGACGCCGTCTGTCTGGTCGCGGACGGTCGCCCCCCATTCGGGCATCTCCGATGTCGAAATCACAAGGTCGGCGCCTAGCAACCGTAGCCTGTCGGCCTTCTCGCCACGTGAGGTGACGGCGACGACGCGGCAGCCGAGCAGCTTGGCGAACTGCAGTGCAAAGAGCGCGACGCCGCCCGAGCCGATGACCAGAACCCATTGGCCGGGCTTGGGAATTCCGGCCCCCGTTACCGCATTCCAGGCGGTCAGGCCGGCGCAGGTCAGCGTTGCCGCTTCATGCCAGTCGAGATGATCGGGCAAGCGAACCGCCCATTGCTCGTCGAGAACGGCGTATTCGGCCAGCATGCCGTCCAGCGTGCAGCCGAGCTGGTCGATGAGCCCGGCATTGATGCGCCCGTCGATCCAGCGCGCGAAATAGTTGCCAGTCACGCGATCGCCTACCGCGAAGCGCGTGACGGCATCGCCGATGGCGACAATTTCGCCCGCCCCATCGCTCAGTGGAACGACGCCCAGGCGCGGCGTTAGTGGATAGGTGCCGTTGAGGATCATCGTGTCGCGCCGGTTGAGGGAGGTGGCGCGAACGCGCACCATGATCTCGTGTGGTTTAGGCTGCGGCTGCGCCTCGTCGCGCATCACTAGGCACTCGGCCCCGCCGGACCCTTCAAGACGATAGGTTTGCATGCCGGTTTCCCCGAATATGTAGACTGATCTACATATTATGTAGACCGATTGTCATATTCAGCGCAAGTCTATAGTGATGGCTGCTGACAGAGGTTGACATGGCGAACGACACCCGCACCCGCATACTCGAGACCACTGGACTGCTGCTCAGGCAGCGCGGCTACCATGGCACCTCGCTCAACGACATTCTGAGCGCCAGCGGCGCGCCGCGTGGCTCGCTCTATTTCCATTTTCCCGGCGGCAAGGACCAACTGGTCATCGAGGTGACGCGCGATAGCGTCGCCAGGGTGACAGAGAGGCTGGGCGAGGCGCTGGCCGCCGAAAAGGATCCGGCCGTGGCCGTCCATCATATTTACCAGTCGGTGGCGCGCATGTTGGAGGACAACCAGTTTTCGCTCGGCTGTCCGATCGCGCCTGTCGTGCTGGACTCGCCGACAGACGTACCGGAACTGGCGGACTTGTGCCGCTCGGCTTTCGAGCAGTGGATAGGCTTGCTGCGGGAGGCCTTCGTCAGGGCAGGGGTGCCCGAGCGTCGCGCCCACGCTTTGGCGCTGCTGGTCGAATCGTCACTGGAAGGATTGATGGTGATCGCCCGTGCCACCCGCGATCGCGCCCCGCTATGGGCGGTGGCCGATGAAGTCGCGGCGTTGATCGAAGGTGCCGTGCTGGCTGGATCAGGCCGCAACCGCGACGCGGCGATTTCCGCGGCCGAAATACCGTCGCAAGGATCCTGATATATGGCGATGCGCCCGACTGGATCAGGCGTGCTTCTGCACCAGCATTGTCTGCCTCAGCGGCGCCACAACGACCACCAAACCGGCAAGGATCAGCATCATTCCTACCACGCGGGTCACTTCAAACTGCTCGCCCAGCACTATCCTGGCAGAAAGCGCTCCGAAGATCGGTACCAGAAGCGAAAATGGCGCGACGGTTCCGGCCGGATATAGCTTCAGCAAATGGCCCCAGATGGCATAGCTTAGAATGGTCGAGAGCACCGATATGTAGATGACCGCGCCCGCACCGCTCCAGCGCATTGCCGTCAGGGCGTGGGCGATCGTCGCCGGTCCGTCGAGCAGCATTGACAGCGCGAAGAGTGGAACGGGTGGGATCAGGCTCAGCCAGACCACCATTGCAAGCATGTCGACCTTGCCGGCGCCACGCAGCAACACATTACCGAATGCCCAGCACAGCGCCGAAGCGAGGCACAGACCAAGGCCGGCGGTGGAGAAATCGCCTCCGACAGTGAGCCCGATCACGCCCAGCCCGACAAATGCAATCAGGGACCCGGCGACCTGACGGGCCGTCGGCCTTTCCCGCAGCACGATTGAGGCGATGAGGATGGTCAGAAAAGCCTGCGACTGCAGCGTCACGGATGCGAGCCCTGCGGGCAGACCAAGTGCCATTCCAGTGAAAAGCAGGGCGAACTGGCCAAGGAACAAGGTTGCGCCAATCCAGAACAAGCGGGGCCACGACACATTTGGGCGGGGCAGGACCAGCGCCGGCAGCGAGGCGACGACAAATCGCAGCGCTGCGAGCAGCAGCGGCGGGAAGCTGCCGAGACCAATGCTGATGACGGTGAAGTTTATTCCCCAGATCGCCGCCACCAACAGCGCCAGAAGCATATGCCGAGATCTCATGATTTCGCGGTCCCAAGCACAGGATGCCGGTGACGATTATTCGTCTTCCATCCCGGGAGAATATCGCGCTACATGACATAACTGAAACAACGTAACTGGAATGCCGATATACACAGAATGGAAAACAGGCCTGTTGATCTCAATCTGCTTGTGGTGTTCCAGATGCTCATGAGCGAGTTGAGCGCGACGAGAGCCGCCGCACGGCTCGGGCTTAGTCAGGCCGCGGTCAGCGCATCGCTGAGGCGGCTGCGAGCGCTCTATGGCGATCCGCTGTTCACGCGTACGCAGCGCGGCCTGCTGCCGACGCCGCGCGCTGTGATCCTGCGACCACTGATCGAGGAGGCGCTAGGGATCATCAGTGGAACGCTGGATAGCACGAGCCCGCAGGCGGAAGATCGGGCGAAGGTCGTTGTTGTCAGGGTTGGCCTTTCCGACGATTTCGAAATGGCGTTCGGCGCCGGCATCATCAAACTGACCAAGCAGAGAGTGCCCAATGTCAGGGTCATCCTGCGCCAGACCAACAGCTTCGTGGCGGCGCAAGCGCTGAACGACAAGGAAATCGACCTCGCCATCACCTCGGGTGGCGTCACCGACAGCCGGCTGAAACACATCTCGGTTGGGAGCTCGGACTACATGATCGTCTATGATCCTCGCTCCAGACCCGGGCGAGAACCGTTCACGGTCGAAGAATACCTCTCACGAGATCATATCCTGGTTTCCTATTCCGGCCTGAGCGGCGTCACCGACGACGTGCTTGCCGAACATGGACTGCGGCGCAAGGTCCTTGCGGCGACCACGCATTTCTCCGCCCTGTCTTTTCTCTTGTGGAATAGCGATGCACTGGCGACGATCCCGAGCCATGCCGCGCGCGCACTGTGCGGCCAGGGCCCATTTGAGATGGGAGCCTGTCCCTTGCAGTTTCCGCGTTACGCATTCGGGGTGAGTTGGCGTTTCGACACCGTCCGCACTCCAACGGTGATGCAGGTGCGCGATGTGATCGTTGAGTCGTTCGGCGTCTGATCAATGAAAAAGGGCGGCATTTCTGCCGCCCCTTTATATGCCAGAGTGGCTGGATTAGAAATCCATGCCGCCCATGCCGCCCATGCCGCCGCCGCCCATGCCGCCAGGCATGCCGCCGCCAGCCGACTCCTTCTTCGGAGCCTCCGCGATCATGGCTTCGGTGGTGACCAGCAGGCCGGCAACCGAGGCCGCGTCCTGGAGAGCCGTGCGAACGACCTTGACCGGATCGACGATACCCATGGCGATCATGTCACCATATTCGCCGGTCTGGGCGTTGTAGCCGAAGGTCGCGCCCTTGTTCTCAAGGATCTTGCCGGCAACGATCGATGCTTCCGCACCGGCGTTCGACGCGATCTGGCGGGCCGGAGCCTGCAGCGCGCGACGCACGATGTTGATGCCAGCAGCCTGGTCGGCATTGGCGCCGGTGGCCTTGATGTTGGCCGAAGCGCGCAGCAGCGCGACGCCGCCGCCAGCAACGATGCCTTCTTCGACGGCCGCGCGGGTCGCGTTGAGGGCGTCATCGACGCGGTCCTTCTTTTCCTTGACTTCGACTTCCGTCGCACCGCCGACGCGGATCACCGCAACGCCGCCCGCCAGCTTGGCGAGACGTTCCTGCAGCTTCTCCTTGTCGTAGTCCGAGGTGGTCTCTTCGATCTGCTGCTTGATCTGGGCAACGCGGCCCTGGATCTCGGCCTTCTTGCCGGCGCCGTCGACGATGGTGGTGTTCTCCTTGGAGATCGACACCTTCTTGGCGCGGCCGAGCATGTTGAGGCCGACGTTCTCGAGCTTGATGCCGAGGTCTTCGGAGATGACCTGGCCACCGGTCAGGATGGCGATGTCTTCCAGCATGGCCTTGCGGCGATCACCGAAGCCCGGCGCCTTGACGGCGGCGATCTTCAGGCCGCCACGCAGCTTGTTGACGACCAGCGTGGCCAGGGCCTCGCCTTCGACGTCTTCCGAGATGATGAGCAGCGGCTTCGAGGTCTGCACGACGGCTTCGAGGACCGGCAGCATGGCCTGCAGGTTGGAGAGCTTCTTCTCGTGCAGGAGGATGTAGACGTCCTCGAGCTCGGCAACCATCTTGTCGGCGTTGGTGACGAAGTAGGGCGAGAGGTAGCCGCGGTCGAACTGCATGCCTTCGACGACTTCGAGTTCGGTCTCGGCGGTCTTGGCTTCCTCAACCGTGATGACGCCTTCGTTGCCGACCTTCTGCATCGCTTCCGCGATCATCTTGCCGACCGACTCGTCGCCATTGGCCGAGATGGTGCCGACCTGGGCAACTTCCTCGGAGGTCTTGATCTTCTTGGCAGCCTTGCCGAGCGCCGCGACGACTTCGGTGACGGCCAGATCGATACCGCGCTTCAGGTCCATCGGGTTCATGCCGGCGGCAACCGCCTTGTGGCCTTCCTGGACGATCGACTGCGCCAGAACGGTCGCGGTCGTGGTGCCGTCGCCGGCAATGTCGTTGGTCTTCGAAGCAACTTCGCGGACCATCTGCGCGCCCATGTTCTCGAACTTATCCTCAAGTTCGATTTCCTTGGCGACGGTGACGCCGTCCTTGGTGATGCGCGGGGCGCCGAACGACTTGTCGATGACGACGTTACGGCCCTTGGGACCGAGCGTGACCTTCACCGCGTCGGCAAGGATGTTGACACCGCGCAGCATGCGCTCACGGGCGTCGCGGGAGAATTTTACGTCTTTAGCAGCCATTTTTAGCTCCTGGCAGGGGCTTGGGGTAAGCCCGGAATTCAGTTGACGGTGAGGCCGATTATCAGCCGATGATGCCCATGATGTCGGATTCCTTCATGATCAGAAGGTCTTCGCCATTGAGCTTGACTTCGGTGCCCGACCACTTGCCGAACAGGATGCGGTCGCCAGCCTTGACGTCCAGCGGAACGAGCTTGCCAGCTTCGTCACGAGCGCCGGAGCCGACAGCGATGATCTCGCCTTCCTGCGGCTTTTCCTTTGCCGTATCCGGGATGATGATCCCGCCGGCGGTCTTGGATTCGGATTCGACCCGGCGAACGACCACGCGGTCATGAAGCGGGCGGAACTTCGACTTAGCCATTTTTTCTTCCTCGATGAGAACGGTGAGAACAGTTCCTCCGTCCGGCGGCGCCGGACATATGGTTAGCACTCACCGAGGGCGAGTGCTAACGTGGCGCTGAGATAGGCCGCTGGCCTGCGAGAGTCAAGGCGCGCGAGAGGGCGCAATCGCGCGAAATTTCGTTCGCGCAGGTGACGGATAGCAGAATGCGTCGGTTGCCGCCTGGGAGCGAGGAGGAATTTTGTCCATCATTCGGATTCTATCGGTGCCGGGGTGACCGCAGCACCAGCATTGGGCATCGCTCGGCGAGTCCATAGGTGCCGGTCGCCACGATGCGAATGTCGCCGAAGAAGGCCTCTGCTTCATGCACCAGCGTCGGGACCGGAGCGAAGCTGTAGATGGCCGGCGAATTCCTGTAGACGTCGATGGTGCCGATGACCGGCATGTCCCAGCCCGTGCGCGCGCAAAGCTCGTCGCGGTCGGGGAACAATTCGTCGAACCTCTCGAGGATTGCCTGCACCGGAATGGCGTGATCGGGCGCTACCCCCGTGGCTGTCATTGCGACAAGCCATTTGAGTGCGTGGAAGGTCGAGACGCCGCCTGAAAGGGCAAGCGTCCGCACCGCCTGCGGATCATCCGGCGTTCCCGGGCTGGCATAGAGCCGGAGACCTGCGCGGCCGTTGGGCCCGAGCACGCGCGCGATCTCCGCGAACAACGCCCGCCGCGCGACCGAAAGGCCAAGTGCCGACAGGCAGCCGTCGCCGATCATCGCATCTATGCTTGCTCCGGCAACCGGCATCTCCAACCAGTTGCCGGCCACTGCCTTGCGTGTGGCGGTGTCGCCTGGCCAGATGCCGGAGATCATGGCGGGGGATTCATCGAGCGCCAGCATCGTCCTGCCGAGACCGGCAAGTTCCGGAGTGACCCCGAGCAGCACCACGTCGAGCGATTGCAGACTGAGTTCGTGCTCATAGGTAGCGACCGCTTCCGGCGGCGGGCAGAGCGGCGATCCGAGAAGCTGCCAATGGCGGCGAATTGCATCCCAATGATTTGTCATGCAAAACGGCTTGGAGGATGTGGGGGCATGGTTCCTTCGAGACTGTTGGTTGCCTGATGGGCATGGAGAGGCCATGGCTCGCATTGCCGTGATAACGCATGAGTATGATCGGTTCCAGAGCCGGCGCGGCGTTCTATTGCGCCAGGACAGCCCCTACATGCTGTTCGACCTTCTGGCCGAGTTGAAGAGGCGTGGCCACTCGACACAGATTCTGCGCGGGCCTTCGTCAAGGCATGATGCCGATATCGCGGTGCTGCATGTCGATGCGACGGTGACACCGGCCGACTATGTCGAGTATGCGCGCGGATTTCCGTTCTGCCTCAATCTTGGCGCGGCCGACATTTCCAAGCGTCGGATCAGCGGCGCGGTCCTCAAGGACGGTGACCATTGGGACGGCCCCATCATCGTCAAGAGCAATCTCAACCATTGGGGGACACCCGAGCAGCAAATCAATCGGCAAGCCGAGCGCGCCGGCAAGGCCGTGCCTTTTCCTGGCGTGCGGATATTCGATCAATACCAAGTCCACGCTTCGCTGGCTGAAGTTCCGCCGGAGATGCTTGTGCGTACCGACCTGGTGGTGGAGAAGTTCATTCCCGAACCGGCGCCTGACGGTTTTGCGGCGCGGTTTTGGATATTCTGCGGCGATCGTGAGCGCTGCACCCGTTATGTCTCACCGCAGCGCCTCGTAAAAGGCGACGATACGATCCTCCGAGAGGCTGTTCCCGTACCCGAAGAATTGCGCGCCTTGCGCCATCGGCTTGGCTTCGACTACGGCAAGTTCGATTTTGTCATGCATGGGGGCAGGGCGGTATTGCTCGATGCCAACAAGACGCCCGGACGCGCCAGGAACCTGTCGAAGATCGTTGCAGCCGGCACCGCCAACCTTGCAGACGGTTTCGAAGCCCTGATCCGTCGGGCCGGATAGACGGAGACTAAAGAAACAGCCGTAACTGGGTGTGGATGATCGACCGGTAATCCTCGATGGTCCGGCGGCTTGCCGCTTCGCCCTCCGCAAGCGCCAGGCGCACCACTGCACCGGCGAGCTGGAAGATCAGCAGAACCATGCGTTCGAACTGCTCGTGCTTCTCGGGCTCCAGCAAGGCGATGACATGGTCGCAGAACATCTTGGCTTGATACCGGGTTTCGGCGATATCGAGATTCTTGAGGGCCTTGTCGGCCTGGATGGCGTTCTGCAGATCCTGGATGGCCGGATCGCCGGCGACGCGGCTGTGGTAGTCGTCAAGCAACCGGTCGGCAGCGGCGATCACGTCCTTCGCTTCGCGAACGTCGGCGATAATCGCTGTCAATCGCGCGCGGCTGACCTCTGAAAACCGCTCATAGAGCATTGCCAGGATCGCCGACTTGTTGGGGAAGTAGTGATAGACGGTGGCGATCGGCCCACCGGCCAGCATGCCGACTTCCTTCATGGTGACGGCGTCGATGCCCTTCTCGCCGATCAGCCGCATGGTCGTCGACAGGATGGCGTCGATGCGCTCGCGGCTGCGCTCCTGCTTGGGCCTGCGTCGGGGTTCGGTGGCCGTTCGCCTTGCTTCTTCCATGCGCCCGTTCTCTCGCGAGATTGCAAATTCCGATTGACAAAAAATATGATCAAGTATCAGCTTCTAGAATGCTGACAGACTGTCAGTTTTTTTGCCGCGCGGCAAGGACGTTGGGAGGCGCCTTTGACTTCGACAAATGCCGGATACACCGGCGATGGCGATTGGCTGGTCGGCAACCCGACCAGCGGGCAGCTTGCCTCGGCCCTGTGGATCGGGTCGGTCGGCCTGCTCATTCTCGGTCTGCAACCCGTCTTGCTCGGCGCCCTTTACACCGAGGGCCATATCAGCGGCGATGGGTTGGCGTTGGTCGCCACCGCCGAAATGATCGCCATCGCGATCGGCTCTGCGATTGTCGCGATGCTGCTCTCGGCCCACAAGATCCGCTGGAAAAGTGCGGCCCTGCTGCTTCTGCTGGCACTGGCGAACGTCTGGACGGCCTATGCTGCCGGCGCCAATACGCTGATGGCGGCACGCGCCCTGGCCGGCCTTGCCGAGGGTGGCCTTGTCGCGGTCGCCACCGAACTGATTGCTCGTTCGCGGCGCGCCGAACGCATCGGCGGTTATTTCGTCACCATGCAGACGCTGGCGCAATGCGCTCTTGCCCTGTTGCTGGCACTCTATGTTATCCCCGCCGCCGGATCGGCGGGTGGCTTCATCGTTCTCGCCATCGTCTGCGTCGCGTCGCTGGTGGTCGCCTTCATCGTTCCCGCTGACTATGCCGACCTGCCGAAGGACGAGAATCTCGCCAATATGCTGACGGTTCCTTCGATCACCGCTTTGTTGTCGGTCTTCTGCTACTTCATGTTCTTTGGCGCGGTCTGGGCGTTTCTGGAGCCGCTCGGCGCGCAATTCGGTATCGATGGCCGCACCGTCGGCCTGATCGTCTCGGCCAGCCTCGCGGTACAGGTTCTGGGCGCGACGACGGCGACCGTATTCGAGGCGCGCATCGATTATCGTCTGGCCATCACCGCGATCGGTGCCGTGGCACTTGCATGCTCCCTGGTTCTCGCCAGCGGACCTGGCCTCACGACATTCTGGGTCGCCGCCTTGGTCATGGGCTTCATTCTCTTGTTCATCGTGCCCTACCAGATCCGACTGGCGATCACCGCCGATGAGACTCGCACCGCCGTGCTTTTGGTGCCGGCCGCGCAGCTTTTTGGCTTGGCGATCGGGCCGATCGCTGCGTCGCTGCTCATCGACGGCAAGGATTTTCGGCCAGTGCCGGAATTCGCCGCTGCCAGCGCCGTCGCCAGCGTGGCGCTGCTCGGCCTGTTCATCCTCGTGTCGCGGCGTCGCCGCGCCGTTGCCTGAGCGAGGCAGCATGTCGAACAACTGGAGCAACTGGTCCGGCTATGTCACTGCCGAGCCCTGGCTGGTCGCCAGCCCCAATGACGCCGGCGAGCTCGGTGATCTCATTCGTAATGCACCCGGCCCGGTGCGCGTCGTCGGTGCCGGCCATTCCTTCACGCCGCTGGTGAAATCCGAAGGCACGATCCTGTCGCTGGAGAAATTCGAGGGTCTGGTGTCGCACGATAGCGGGCGGCATCAAGCGCGCGTGCGGGCAGGGACGCGGCTTGGCCCGCTCATGCACATCCTGCAAGGCCTTGGCCAGGGCCTGCCCAATATGGGTGATATCGACCGCCAGGCGATCGGCGGCGCGCTGGGCACCGCCACGCACGGCTCGGGACCGACGCTCGGCGCCTATCATACGCAGCTGGAAACGGTCGAGGTCGTCGATGGGCTTGGCAAGGTCCGCGAATTCAAGCGGGCAGGCGATCAGGACATGATCCATGCCATCGGCGTCGCCTTAGGGGCATTCGGCATCCTGAGCGAAGTGACGCTGAACAACATTGCGACCTACCGGCTGCGCCGCCGCAAATGGGTGCTGCCGATCGCCGACATGCTGCGCGATTTCGAAACGATGATGGCCGCGCATCGTTCGGCCGAATTCTACTACATTCCGTTCTCCGGATATGCCCAGTTCATCGCCAGCGATTTGAGCGACGCCGCACCCACCGCGCGGCCGCCGGAGGAAGACGAGGCGGGCCTGAGGACGCTGCGCCGGCTGCGCACCGCGCTTGCCTGGCTACCGTCGCTGCGCCGCCGGCTGATCCTGGGCGCCATAGCCAAATTGCCGGCCGAGGATTATGTGCAGGACTGGCTCAACGTCTATGCCAGCGACCGGCAGACCAAATTCAACGAGATGGAATATCACTTGCCCTACGAGGAAGGGCCGAAGGTCTTGGCCGAAATCATCGCGCTGACCGAGAGGCACTTCCCCGAGGTCTATTTCCCGATGGAGGTGCGCACCGTCGCGCCCGACGATTTCTGGCTCTCGCCGTTCTACAAAAGACTCACCTGTTCGATCGCCATCCACCACGATGCGGCGAGCGACCCGCAGCCGTTCATGCGCGCGGCCGAGCCGATCTTCCGCAAGTACGGCGGCAGGCCGCACTGGGGCAAGATGCACAGCCTCAAGGCGGCGGATCTGAAAAAGCTCTATCCGCGCTGGGATGACGCCATGGCGGTGCGCCGCGACATCGATCCACAGAACCGCTTCGTCTCGCCCTACATGGCCGGCCTGTTCGGCATCGAACCATGAGCGCCTATTTCGCCACTCTTTCGCATGCGCTGAAGGATGCCGGCATCTTCCAACCTTGCCTGCTGCTCGATCTCGACCGGCTGGACAGCAACATCGCTCTGGTGAAGGAGAGACTTGATCCCGGACTTGTCGTGCGGCTGGTCGACAAGTCGCTCCCCTGCCTGCCGCTGCTTTCGCATATCGGCGAAGCCCTTGGCACCGTCCGCTTCATGACTTTCCATCCACCCGTCACGCAAGCCGTGTTGAAGGCGTTTCCCGACGCGGACATTCTGTACGGCAAGCCGATGCCTGTCGGCGCGGCGAGAGCCGTGCTTTCAAACAGCGCGGCCGACTGGTCGCGCGTCTGCTGGCTGATCGACAGCGAGGAGAGGCTGGCGGAATATGACGCTCTGGCGGCCGAACTCGACATCGAGTTGCGCATCGCCTTGGAGATCGATGTCGGGCTGCATCGCGGCGGCTTCGCCAGCCCGGAGGCCTTGTCGAAAGCGTTAAGCGCGCCGACAGCCTACAAAGGCCTGCATTGCGAAGGCGTCATGGCATATGAGGCGCATGCGCCGCATATTCCCGGCCTGTTCGGCGGGTCAGCCAAGGCGTTGGCTGAAGCGTCCAAACGTGCCGCCGCCTTCGTTGCCTGCCTCGGTGCCGACCAGCGCCGAATCTTGAACATCGGCGGCAGCAAGACCGCCCTGCTTCACCACGGCGGCGTTGCCAACGAGGTGTCGATGGGATCGGCCTTCGTGCTGCCCGGCGATTTCGATACGCTTGGCCTCGAAGGCTTTGTGCCGGCGGCCTTCATCGCCACGCCGATCCTGAAAGTGGTCGAGCCAATGCTGCCTGGTCCGCCCGCCGTCTCCCGCCTGCTGCAGGCGCTCGGCCGGTTTCCGCGCAAGGGCTGCTACCTCTACGGCGGCAAATGGATGGCCGAGCCGGTGTTTCCCGCAGGCATGAAGACGAACAGCCTGCTCGGCCTGTCCTCCAACCAGCAATTCATGGGCCTGCCGGCGGATGCGACCGCAAGGCCGGGCGACTACGCATTCCTGCGGCCGACACAGAGCGAGGCCGTGCTGCAGCAGTTCGGATCGATCGCCGTGTTCTCCGGCGGCAGCATCGTCGATCGCTGGCCGGCACTGCCGATGGCGTGATCGACAGGTCAGCCGCCATCAGGCATCGGCGCGTGATGAGCGGTGATTGTTAGCCATCCCCAGCGATGCTATGAAACAAGGGTCGAAAAGGACCTTGGTGCGGCAAACGGTAAGCCCGCTCCCTTCCACCGGATGGAAGCTCCGTTCTCATCCAATATGGGAACCCACGGCAAGCGCAGGGTGTGCTTCACGCCCGGCTTGGCGTGCGGGGTCTTCGCCATTCGGCGTCCCTTCGTTCGCCAGGTGCCAACGAAGGAGAAGAAAAATGCCCATCATTCGCGCCGACATCGGCGTCATCACCCAGATCAATATCTTCACCGTGCCTGGGGGCGGTCAGCAGGCGTTGATTGATATGCTGGGGGAAGCAGCGACGAGTTGCCGTGGCATTCCCGGGTGGATGTCCGCCAGCCTGCACCGAAGTCTCGACGGCACGCGTGTCGTCAACTACGCGCAGGCGCGGGATCAGGCGGCCATGCGGCGCGTCTTCGAGCATCTGCAGGCGAACGGCTTTCTCGATCGCAACAAGGCGTTGGGGCAAGCCCATCCTGGGCTCTACGAGGTCGCTCTCACCGTGGAGTAGGTAATGTGACGGACCGTGCCTTGGCCTCATGCCAAAGCACGGTCTGTTCCGGTATCCATGATCCGCTCCGGTATCTATGATCTGCGCCGGTATCATGACTTGACCGGTATCCAGATCTCCAGCCCGCCATTGCCACTGCGCGGATCGAATTCGGGTCCGTAGCGTTCGAATTCAGGGGCGTCTGATATCTCGTGCCCGGAGGTCGGCAGCCATTTGTTCCAGATGGTGTTGACCGTGCGGCGGATGGTCGAGATGTGCTCGCGATGGGCGAACACGGCATATTTCTGCGCCGGCACCCGCACGCGGCTGAATTCCTTGGGAAGATCGGAAAAGTCGGTCACCTCGACGCCGGCGATGTAGTCGAAATTGCCGGTATCGTCGCCGTTGACGCAGACGCCGTAGGCGACGTCGCCGGTCTCGCCGGGTATGTTGCCGATATAGGGGCCGAAGCGCTGCCATTGCATCGGAATGGCGGCGCTTGTTTCGCAACTGTAGCGTTCGCCGAGGCCGGCGATCAGGAACGGCCGGCTGGTCTCGAAGCGCGGCGGTTCGAGCTTGGCAAGAAAGGACTGGTCCATCAGGATCGGCTCCACGAGGTCGAGATTGTTGAGCGTGCCTTGCGCGCGCACCAGCTCCGGCGTGGTGCCGAACTGATCGCGGAAGGCGCGGGTGAAGGCCTCATGCGAGTTGTAGCCGGCATCGAGCGCGACGCGGAGGATGTCGGGCGCCCCGGCGGCCAGCTTGCGGGCCGCTTCGGTCAGCCGGCGCGCGCGCATGTAGCCCATCACCGAGCGGCCGGTGGCGGCACCGAAAGCCCGTGTTACATGAAACCGCGACACGCCACTGCTTTGCGCCACATCGTCGAGCGAGACCGCTTCCGGCAGATGGCTCTCGACGAACCATAGTGCTTTCTCGGTCGGGTTCATGCGTCTCCTCTTGATTGGCCCAATTTTCGAACCGGCATCTCCTCGCATTTGGTGAGACCATGGTGCCGTCTTTCTGTGATGTCAGTTTGATCGAAATTGCGCCTCTCGCAAATCGAAACGAAGCTGTCGCCAACCGATCTCGCTGCATCGCTACGATTACGGTTCGCCCCGCTGACGGGCCCCGCATCCGAATTTCCTCACCGACGCCTGAGACAAGAAATTGGTCAAAAATAGCCATCGAAGCGATTGCGCAAACGTTTCGATGGCCGTAGGGTGGCTCTCAATGCGCCATCAACAGAGCGCAATGGAAACACTCAAGACAGGGAGAAGCGCGTGCGCGTTGGGCTCCGATCGGGTTGTAATGGCAACCATGGCTGAAGTCGCACGCCGCGCTGGAGTGTCGGTGTCGACTGTGTCTCACGTCATCAACCGAACGCGTTTTGTCTCGCCCGCCAAGGCCAGAGTGGTCAATGATGCGATCGCCGCGATGGGCTATCAGCCCAATGAGTTGGCGCGGTCGCTGAAAGTGGCTTCGACCAACAGCGTCGGCCTGGCGATCTCGGCGATTTCCAATCCCTATTTCACCGACATCATCTGCGCGGTGGAGGCCGAATGCGCGCGCCTCGGCCTCATGGTTTTCCTCTCCGACACGCAGGAGGATCCGGACCGCGAGCTTTCGGTGGTGCGCGCCTTCCATCAGCGGCGGGTCGACGGCGTCATCCTGGCGCCGTCGGGCGCGCCGCAGCGGGCCATCGACTATCTGGCCGAGAAGAAGCTGCCCTGCGTGCTGATCGACCGCTTCGCCGACGATCGCTTCGACCAGATCGGCGTCGAGAACCAGTCCTCGATGCGGGCCCTCATCGATCACGTCGCCTCCTTCGGCCACAAACGCATCGGCTACATCGCCGGCCAGCCGGGGCTGGCGACGACGCGCGAACGCATCGAGGCGTTCCACTCGTCGCTGGCAGCCAATGGACTTGCTTTGCTGCCGCACTATGTGTCGCCCGAGAACGTCGACACGGCGAGCGCAACGGCATCGACCCATGCCATTCTGTCATTGCCTTCGCCGCCCACGGCATTGGTCACCGGCAACAACATGACGACGATCGGAGCGGTGCGGGCGATCCGCGAAAGGGGCCTCTCGATACCGGGAGACATCTCGCTCGCCGGCTTCGACGACTTCGAATGGGCCGATTGTTTCGAGCCGCGGCTGACCCTTGTCGCACAACCTTGCGCCGAGATCGGACGGCAGGCCGCGGCACTGCTGTCTGCCCGCATCGCCTCCAGTGGTCTGAAGCCGCAAGCGGTGCGGCTGCAGGCGACGCTGCATGCCCGTGAATCCTGCGGGAGACCGGCATGAGCGCGCCGCTGCTGTCGGTCACCGGCGCCGTCAAGCGCTTCGGCGGCGTACAGGCGCTGCGTGGCGTCGATTTCGACCTCAGGGCGGGCGAGATCCACGCGCTGCTTGGCGAGAACGGCGCCGGCAAGTCGACATTGATGAACCTTTTGTCGGGCGTCTACACGCCCGACGAAGGCACCATCCAGATCGACGGCAAGCACGTAACCTTCAACAATCCGCGTGAGGCTCAAGCTGCCGGCATCGCCACCATCTTCCAGGAGCTCGACCTGGTGCCGAAGCTCGACGTGGCGGCCAACCTCTTCCTTGGCCGGGAGCTGATGCGGCCGGGCGGCTTCCTCGATGTGTCGGCGATGCGCAGTGAGGCTCGCAAGCGGCTCGAAGCCATCGAACTCGCCATCGATCCCGCCAGGCTGGTAGCCGACCTGTCGATCGGCCAGCGCCAGGTGGTGGCGATAGTCAAGGCGCTGTCCTACGCATCGCGTGTGCTGATCATGGACGAGCCGACGGCGGCGCTGACGGTGGCCGAAGTCGAAAGGCTGTTCGACGTCATGCGCAAGCTCGCCGCCAGCGGCGTCGGCATTGTCTATATCTCGCATCGCCTGGAGGAGGTGCCGCAGATCGCCGACCGGGTGACGGTCATGCGCGATGGGCGGGTGGCCGGTATCACCGAGCCGCACGCGCCGCAGGCGGAACTGGTCAGGCTGCTGGTCGGGCGTCCGCTTGACGAGCTCTTTCCAGCGCGCGCCAAAGCCACCGGCCGGGCGCTGCTGCATTTGCGTGACGCCACCTTCCACCTGTCGCGCGAAAGCGCCGGCTGGCAGGCCCCGACAGGCGTGTCGCTCGATGTGCATGAGGGCGAGATCGTCGGCCTGGCAGGCATCATGGGGGCAGGGCGCACCGAGCTGCTCAGCGCGCTTTACGGCACCGGCCTGTCCGGACATTGGCAGGGCGAAGTCGCCGTTGGCGGCCATCCGGTCAAGCTGCATTCGATCAAGGCGGCGCGCAACGCCGGCATTGCCTTCGTCACCGACGACCGGCGCGGCAGCGGCCTGATGCTGAGGATGGCGGTTGGCCTCAACCTGGTCATGTCGGTCATCTCTCGCATCTCGCCCTTCGGGCTGATGTCGGCGCGGCGGCAAGCGGAAGCGGTCAAGCAGTCCTTCGGCCAGTTCGACATCAGGCCGAAGAATCCAGACATCGCCGTCGGCGCCCTTTCGGGCGGCAACCAGCAGAAGGTGGTGCTGGCAAAGGAGATCCTCGGCAATCCCCGGCTGCTGCTGCTCGACGAGCCGACGCGCGGCGTCGATGTCGGTGCCAAGGGCGAGATCTACGCCCGGCTGCGGCAACTGGCGGCGCAGGGGCTCGGCATACTGGTCGCCTCCAGCGAGATGCCGGAGCTGATCGGCCTGTGCGACCGGATCGTGGTGCTGCGCCAGGGGCGCAATGTTGCGGAATTCATCGGCGGCGTCGACGAGCACACGGTGCTTGACGCGGCAAATGGCAGGGAGGCCTGATGTCTGAACAGAAGATTTCGGAGGCAATCGGCCCGGTGCCCGCCGCACCGGTGCATCGCGATCCACTGGCGCTGATCGTGCGCTTCCAGAGCCTGATCGGCCTGGTGCTGGTGGCGATCGGCGGTGTCATCTTCTCGCCGCGCCGTCACGGAGAGATCCTCTTCCTCGACCCCGACAACATTGCCAACATCGTGCGCGCGGTGTCGGAGACCGGCATCATCGCCATCGGCATGACCTTCGTCATCATCACCGCCGGCATCGACCTTTCCGTTGGCGCGGTGCTGGGGCTGTCCAGCGTCGTCACCGCGACGATGATGATCTCCGGCGGCTTCGGGCTTATCCCCACCATTCTTGCCGTGCTCATCATGGGCATCGTCTTCGGCACGATCCAGGGCACCATCTCCAGCCGTTTCCGGCTGGAGCCGTTCATCGTCACGCTGGCCGGCCTGCAAGCGGCGCGCGGCTTGGCGCTGGTCGTCTCGGGCAACCAGTACATCAACATTTCCTATGGAGACGGGCCGGGTCTGGCACCGCCGGTGTTTGCGATCCTCGGCGAGCGGCTGTTCAACAACACCGTACCGGTCGCCACCATCGTCTTCATCGTCTTTGCCGCGATTGCAACGATCGTGCTCAACACCACGCGCTTCGGCCGCTATGTCTTTGCCGTCGGCGGCAACGAGCGGGCGGCGCGCATTTCGGGCGTGCCGGTGTCGATGGTCAAGGTCAGCGTCTACGCGATCACCGGCTTTGCCGCCGCGCTCGCCGGCATCGTTCACGCCGGGCAGTTCAATTTCGGCAGTGCCAATGACGGCATGGGCTACGAACTGACCGCGATCGCCGCCGTGGTCATCGGCGGCACCAGCCTGTTCGGCGGCTCCGGCTCGATGGTCGGCACCGTCGCCGGCACCATCATGCTGGGTGCGCTAGCCAACATTCTGCAGCTCAACAATATCACGCCAGCCCTGCAACTGCTCGCGACCGCCGCGATCATCGTGCTGGCGGCAGTACTCCAATCCCTCGTTCGCCGCCGCGAGGGTTTGGGTCGTTAGGGAGGTCGGTGGCACGCAAGTGGAAGGCTGTGAAACCAAGGTCTGGCTGCTGAGGCCCGACAAGGAGGAGAGTGAGTTATGAAAACCATTCAAAGAGGATCGTGGCGTCTAAGCTTGCAGGCTGGCCTGCTCGCCGGGACGTGTATGTGCATGGCAGGGGTTGCGCAAGCCGCCGACCCGATGGTCAAGGCCTGTGCGAAGGACGGCCAGTTCATCATCGGCTTTTCGCAAGCCAACAATGCCGAGCCCTATCGCCAGCACGTCAACGACGAACTGACGGCGGCGGCCAAGGAAGTGCCGGGCTTCACGCTGCAGATCGCCGACGGCGCCGGCAACGTCAACACGCAGACGTCGCAGGTCGACAACTTCATCACCCAGAAGGTCGATCTGCTCTTGATCTCGCCCTTCGAGGCCGCACCGCTGACGCCGGCGGTGAAGCGCGCCATGGATGCCGGCATTCCGGTCATCGAACTCGACCGCAAGACGGTCGGCGATCCCGGCAAGGACTACACCGCCTTCATCGGCGGCGACAATTACAAGATCGCGCTTGAGGCCGGCAAATACACCGCCAAGACCTTGCTGCCTGAAGGCGGCGAGGCGGCGGTGCTGGAAGGCCTGCCGAGCTCAACGCCGGCAGTCGAGCGGCTGAACGGCTTCAAGGACGGCGTCAAGGAGAATGCCAAGATCCAGGTCGTCGCCGAGCAGGCGGCGGACTGGGTGCCGGACAAAGCCCAGACCGCGTTCTCGGCGATGCTGCAGGCGCATCCCGACATCAAGGTGCTCTATGCCTCGAATGACATGATGGCGGCTGGCGCGCTGCTCGCCGCAAAGGGAGCGGGCAAGCAGGTCAAGATCATCGGCACCGACGGCCTGCCGGGCCCGGCCGGCGGCATCGAGGCGGTCGCCAAGGGCGACTGGGCGGCGACCTTCACCTATCCGACCGGCGCCAAGGAAGCGATCGAGATGTCGAAGAAGATCCTGCTCGATTGTGCCTCTTCGGTCGAGCCCGTCGTCACCGTCGAGACCACGGCAATTACCGCCGAGAATGCAAAGCAGCTGATGGGCAAGTAGGTCCCGGCTCCCAGCAGCCTATGGACCCAAAGCGGGGGCGCACGAACCCCGCTTTGGGTCCTTTCGCGGGCGATTCCCAGGACCGGCGTGCTGCCGCTGCTGGGCCGCACCATCGGCTCGCTATCCTGCGGCGAACGCCAGCCATCGTGCGGGACCCGGGGTCCAGTGCCTTGACGAACCGGCAAACCATCTCGACCCAGTTTGATCCAAATTGCGCATGGCGCAAAATGGCGCCGCTTAGCGCCGCCCGGGCTGGAAGAGCCGGCGAAACCAGCGCCGGATCTCGCGCGGCAGATGGCGAACTGAGGTTTTTTGCCAGCTGCCCGAATCTGGAACACGCGCGGGTTTGCCGGGCGCGGGCAGAATGGGAACGATCGGCAAGGAGAAGGCGGCGTTGAGTGGCTGTTGCCGCCCCAGCCGCTCCCAATGGATCAGGCCTCGCATGATACGGTCCCATGCCAGCACTGTCGCCACGGCGGTCGACAAGTCGCCGTCTTCAGTCGGCTCGTGGCGCCGCGCGAACTCGGCATAGGCCTCGGCAATGTAGACGCTGAAGTCGAAATGGTCCGGATTGGTGTCGTAAGAATCGGTCAGTGCATAACGCAGCTGGCGCGTGATGAAGGATGCGATGTCGGCGTAATTTTCGTGGTGGATGTGAATGCAATTCGGTGGCTGGAGGACGCGCAGGCGCCTGGCGCCAGTCAGCACTTGCGGCACACGGTGATTGCCAGGCTGCCATGCCACTGTTGCCTTTCGAAAGAACCTGATCTGCTGGTCCGGGTAAAAGCCCGACCCACGCATGATCTGGCCAGCTACCGAATTCCACCTTGGCAAGGCAAAGGCATCGATCTTGTCGCCATGGTCGTCGACAAGCCGCTGCATGGCTTCGTAGGCATCGTCGGCAAGGTATTCGTCGGCATCCAGAACGAGGACCCAGTCATGCCGCGCTTCCGCAAGATACTGGTTGCGGATATCGTCGACGGCATCGACGATGGCGCAAGACAGCACCCGGCAGTCGGCCGCGCGCGCGATTTCGACTGTTGCATCGCTGCTTTGCATGTCGATGACGATGCGCTCGGCCGCCCAGCCTGTGGTTTCGAGTAGCCGTGGCAAAGTCGTGGCTGAATTGCGCGTATGAACGATCAGCGAGATGGCGATGTCTTGCCTCATGCGCCTTCGTCTCCGTCGATGGAATAACGCCCGCGCCAGCGTTCAAAGAACAGTCTGCGCGATGCCTTGTGGCGATCAGGCCGTCGATCGGAGGTCGATTCCAGGTGCAGCGAATCCCATTTCTGGCCGCAGCCGATGCGCACTCCCATCTGCCGTGCGCGCAGGCACAGATCCACATCCTCATAGCCAAAGGGAAAGGTCTCGTCGAACCCGCGCAGGGCGGCAAAGGTTCCATGATCGATCATCAATGCCGCACCCGTTACAGCCTGCGGAAACGTCGTGGCGCGGCTGACCGATGAGCTTGGCCTGCCATGGGCATGGTGATAGGGGCCGCGTTCACCGGCATCGAAACGCACGCCGCAGTGCTGAATCGTGTTATCGGGCAGGACCAGCCTGGTGCCCAGGATGCCGACCGTTTCATGCCTTGCTATCTCAAGCATCTCAGCCATTGCGTTTGGATGCAGGAAGACGTCGTTGTTGAGGAACAGGTAGCGCGCCGCCGGCACGGCACTGGCGCCGCGATTGCACGCCGCGGCGAAGGAATGCCGGCGGTCGAGCCGCAGGATGCGGACATCCGGCGTTGCCAGATCGTCTGCCTGGTAGGGCATGGCGGAACCGTTGTCGACGACGACAATCGCCGTGCGTCCGGGCAACGCTCCGGCCAGACCTGACTGGACGTGCAAGACGCAGGTTCGCAGCAGCGCGGTCAGCCCGTAAGACGGTATGACGACGCTCAGCTCCATGCTGCTCAGTTCCACGACAAGGCGTCTTTCAAACCAGCCCGCATGGCGCTTTCCAATTTCCTCCTATGCAAGGCAGTGCGATAGCGGGATGCCATTGCAGCGCCGCGATCACGCAGTGCGGCGCGCCGCAAGCCGGCGCCTTCCCCGCTGATATCGTCAAGCACCGTCGGTAATCGTGCTGGCTCCACAACGCATGCGGTGTCGCCGTCCCTGAGATGTTCCATGGCGACCACCGGGACCGACACCACGACGCAACCGGCGGCCATTGCCTCCAGTGCCGGCAATCCGAACCATTCCCCCACCGCCGTCGCCAGGAAGAAGCCGCTACGCTTCATAGTTGCCGCGCAGACCTCTTCGGTGTCGTTGTCGATTGGCACGTAGCGCAGATGGCGAACATGTTTCATCGCCCTTTCGGCGATCGTGGCGCCCCGACGTGGCATGAAGGCCACCAGGCATGGGTCCTTGGCAGCGCCGTCGTAGAAAAAGATATCGGGGATGGAGATGCCGACGTCGATGGCTTCGCGCCCGGCCACGGTCCTCGCATAGCGTGCGGCCTGTTCCCAGCAAGATAGAATGGTCACATCCCGGTCGTGCAGAACTGGATCTATCAGAGGGTCGGTGCCCTGGCAGTGGAAGATCAGCCGCGCTCCGGTTGCCTTCAGCATTGGGTAGTCGTGCGGCAGCGAAAAGACGAGCGTGTCGCTCGGACCTGCATTGGCAAGAATATTTTGCCTGTCGACAACGGGTTGGCCGCACCGGAACCACGACGGCGCAAGGCCCCCAGGGGTGGCGACCGCAATCGGCGCGCCGGCCTCGGACAACAGTTGTGCGAACTGGAAGCCGACCTTGATGCCGCCATGGATGCCGATGCCGGGCAAAACGTAATAGTTCATCTGCGCCCCATGCCGCGGCGCCGCCGGCGATGCCAGGCGCCCTTGATTGCGAGGCGGCGGAGCAGGACCCAATGCATAACCGCGAGTGCCGCGGCAAGAGTTCGACCGTAGTGCAGTCGAGCAAATTTGAGCCGCGCAGCGTCGATTAACCGGATCCTGCCGGAGGACGGGATATCCGCGCCGTGCTGGCCAAAATGTGGCAAGACATGACCAAGCCTTATGACATCGAGCCCGCGTCGCGCCATTTCAAAGCCGATGGCGACGTCCTCCATGTAGCAGAAATATCGATCGTCGAAACAACCAATGGCTTGAAACGTGTCGCGGCCCACGAACAGAGCAGCGGCGAGTGGCCAGCTCCAGCTTTCGAGGTCATAGCCGGGCAAGCGCCTCAGGCGCCTGGCAAGTTTGGCCATGCCGTTATTGTCAAGAATGTCGGCCGTCAGCTTGAGTCTGGAGTAACCGGGCTGACGGCCGGCTGTCGGATTGCCGTGCCAGTCGACATAGTCCGGCACGACCATCGCATCGGGTCTTTGGCGAAGTGTGGAGAGAGCAGCCTCGACCGCCGCCGGTGTCATAAGGCAGTCGGGATTGAGAAAGCACAAATGCACGGCGCTGGTGGCTGCCGCGGCTCGGTTGGCTGCGGCGGCGAAACCTTGATTGCGCGTGTTCCTGATGATTGTCACGCCCTCGCGCGTCACATGATCGAGCGTCCCATCGGTCGAGGCATTGTCGATGACGATGACCTCATGCTTTCGGTTCGTCAGGGCGTCGAGGCAGTAACCGATGACCTTGGACGAGTTGTAGGTGATGATGATGAATGCCAGTTCGGCAGGCTGCTCCACCAGGGTGTTCTTCGCTGGTGAAGAACCGGCTGGACCGTCGTCGAGAAGGGCATGCATGGCCATGACGGATTCAAATTCGGGGCCATTGCAGAAATTGCTGAAATGCGCGATCAGCGCGCCTGGTCGAGGAAAGTGTTCGTCCCAGTGTCCGCAGTGGTTCCACTGCCAGGGCAGCGATGTGCAATGTTGCGGCGCTACCGTGTTCGCCCACACCTGGAAGTAGTCCTGGTCGGCGATCATGTAGTTGTCGGCCATATTGTCGGCGGGCAAGACACGCCGCCGCCCATCGGCCCAATCGAGAAAGCGCCTCATCTCATCCGCATAAGCGAGCACGACGCCGCTGTTGAAGTGGCGAAAATGATGTTCCGCCGGCGCCGCCGCTGAAGCATCGATAAAGGCCAGCGAGTGGCGGCGATAGCTTTCAAGGAAATCGGCTCGCGTCATTCCAGTTCCGGCAATGCCGGTCTGCTCGACCATGCCGATCCGCCGATCGCCCAGCGCCGCCACCATCTCTGCTGCTCGGAGCGGACGCAATAGCACCGCATCGACATCGACCTGGAGAATAATCTGGGCACCGGTCTGTTCAAGGCACCAGGTCAGTGCGTCGAACTTGGCGAGGAAGCGGCTGGACGGGTATTTCGGTGCCGGGAGACTGATCAGGTTGAGATGGATGCGCGGCGACTGGGGCAAGAAGGGCGCCACGGCCGAATCGGCCGTCATATAGATCTCAAAATCCGTATGCTTGAGAAAGGACGTCAGCGCTTCGCGTGCCGCCAGCGCATAGCCAGGCTTGCCCACCGCAAGCATACAAATTGCCGCCGTCGGCTCGCTCATTTGGCCGGGTCGCCACGCATGGCAGCCGGCATCTCTGGCGGCGCATGCACCATGTCCGGATTCCGCTGCGCGCCAAGATTGCCCATCCGTTCCGAGCCGAAACGCTCGGCCAGCGAACCGTGCGGTCGGTCGTTGATGCTGCGCGAGAGCACCTGCCAAAGCTGCGCCAGCGAGCAGTCGGCTGCCGCCAAGACCTCGGCACCGCTGCCCTCGCCATGCAATTTCTGGCCCGTCTGCTCGCCGAGGCTAAGAATCCGCGCAGGACTCGTCGACCTGATTGTCGCCACCAGCGATGGCGACGCTGCCGCGCCGAAGAGCAGGGCGAAATCGACACAGCGCCCATTCACGCGTAGCCACTTCGCAAGGTGGGTCCGATGGCGCCAGCCCTGGAAGACTTCAACACCTTGTTGCTCAAGCGTCTCGACATGTTGCTCGAGCCCGGCGCCCTGAAGCCAGAATTTCACCACCAGCCCACGATCGACGAGAGCCTCGATGATCCGCAGGATCCGGTCTGAATCAGAGCCCCCAATCAGGCGGGCTCCTGGCCGGGCGACGACAAGAACAATCTTGCGCAGCGCCGCCTGCTGGCTCGCCAGCAGCCTGAATTCGCCTGCGATGAAATGTTCGCGCGACAGAACATGCGCCCATCGCTCGACGAACTTTCGCTGGTTGACCCGCAGGAAGGACTTGGTGCCGACCTTGGGATCCTTGCCATGCGAAAACCCTTCCAGATGATAGACGATCGACCGTGGTTGGTAGAAAGTTCGCAGTCCCTTCTCCCGCAGGCGGAAGGCAAGGTCAGTGTCCTCGTAATAGGCAGGTGCAAAGACTTCGTCGAAACCATGAAGCGCGGCAAACGTGCCGCGTCGGATCAGCAACGATGCGGCCGAGCAGTAATCGACCTCGCGAACATAGTTGTAGTCGCTGAGCATGGCATGGTCTGAGCGACCATAATTCCAGGCGGATCCGTCGCGCCAGATGACGCCCCCGGCTTCCTGCAGGCTGCCATCGGCATTGAGCAGCTTCGATCCGACAGCACCGCATTGCGGATAGCGGTTGAACAACTCCAACATTGCATCCAGCCAGCCTGGCGAAACGGCTGTATCATTGTTGAGAAAATGCAGAAATTCTCCGCTCGCCAGCGTCGCACCGAGATTGCAGGCACGGAGGTAACCGAGGTTTTCTCCGGTGTCATGAAATCTCAAGCCGGGAATTCCGGCCATCACTGCCATTTCGGGATCGCCGGAAGCGTCCTCGACGACAATAATCTCGATTGGAACCGAAGGAGGATTTGCTGCGATCGATCGCAGGCAGTGCAGCGTCTGGGCGAGGCCACCGAAGGCGCTGATGATGATGGAAACGCAGGGCGCGGGCGGACGGTCGAACGCGAGACCCGCGGTGGAAATGTCCGTTGCGGTGAACACGGCTCTGCCTGCCGGCGCGACCGACGATGACGATCTGGCGTCAATCCAACGCCCGACGCGGAAAACCAGCCCCTTGCTCGCCTGCCGTTTCAACGACCCGACCAGCTCCGGAAACCGCAAATATCAGTCATTTCGCGCGAGCCTTTCGTCATGAAGCTCGACCCAGGTGCTTCTTATGGTCTCGAACAACCCGCTATGTGTTCCCATGAAAGTCGGCAGGTCAACCACGCCGGCACACAGTATTTTTCGCCCCATTTGCGCAATCGTCCACCGACAACGGTTCCATGCCGGTATCAAAGCCGCTTGTCACCATCCAGATGCAGGCAACTTCGTTTTCCCCATCACCGTCGACAGTTATGGCAAGCCGCTGTTCCAGCGGGTTTTCGCCTGACAGCAGCGAGCGGCATGTTGAGCGCGTAATGGTATTTTCGGCGTTACCATGCTCATCCGCAAATGTCTCTGATCGCGGTGGGCAAGAGTTCGCCGGCTCAGACCGTCCAGAAATAGCGCACGATGTGAAAGAAGATCGGGGCAGCGAAGACCAGGCTGTCGGTACGGTCCATCATGCCGCCATGGCCTTCGATGAGATGGCCCCAATCCTTGACCCCCTGGTCGCGCTTGATGGCGGAGGCTACCAGCCCCCCCAGAAATCCCATCGAGCAGGCGACGAAGGCTACACACGCCGCCTGCAGTGGCGAGAAGGGCGTCACGAACGACAACAGCGCGCCGAGCAAGCTCGCCGACACCAGTCCGCCGATCAGGCCCTCCCAGGTTTTCGACGGCGACACGGTTGGCGAAAAACGGCGTTTTCCGAAAAGCTTTCCGAAGATGTACTGCAGCACGTCGCTGCCTTGTACCACGATGATCAGGAACGCGATCAACAACAGGTTGCGGCCTTCGAAGCCTGGCACATCGAGCGTCAACAGCGCGGGAACATGGCTGACGCAATAGACCGAGATCATCACCGCCCATTGCTGCGCGGCGATTCGCTCGAGAAAGCGTTCAGTGTCGCCATGCAGCGCGGTGATGGCCGGCATCAGCAGGAAGCAGTAGACCGGAATGAAGATGACGAAGAGCCCGTACCAGGCGGTCCATACCAGCCAGTATTGAAACGGTATGATGATGCCGAACATGCCAAGCAGCACCCAATGGTCGCTGCGGCTTGTATGCGTCAGAGTCACGAATTCGCGTAGGGCGGCGAAGGAAATCAGCGCGAACAGGATGGTCATGCCGTAGCGACCGAAGAAGAAGGCGACCGTCATCAGCGCCACCATCACCCACCAGGCGTTGATGCGCTGGGTGAGATTGACCAGCGTCGAACTGAGTGGCTTCGGCGCCCGCGCGCAAAGTATGGCGGCGACGATGCTGGCGGTCGTCAGCACCGCGAGCAGGCCGATGATCAGAATGGAGATGTCGTGGCGCATCAATCGTTTCGCTCGGGACGCGGGTTGAGCGCCAGAAGCGTGGCGTGGGCGCGGTCGAGAAAGGCGCGGCGCTCTTCGCCAGGGGCCACCGTCACGGGTGCGCCGAAGACGACACGGCAAAGCAGCGGCACCGGGAGGAACTGGCCCTTGGGCAACACACGCGACATATTCTCGATCCAGCACGGGATCAGTTCGACCTCCGGCCGCGCCATCGACAGATTGTACAGTCCGGAGCGGAAGGCCAGCAGCGGCTGGTCGGTCATGTTGCGGGTGCCTTCGGGAAACAGGATCAGCGAGTGGCCCTGGTCGAGAACCGACAGCATGATCTCGATCGGGTTTTCCTCCGGCCTGGTCCATTGCCGGTTGATGAGCACGGACGACAGCATGTCTTCGGCGATGAAGCGGCGCAGCCGCGACTTTCCCCAGTATTCGCCGGCAGCCACGGCATGGGTGATAGCGCGCTCTTTTTCGCTCAGGCAGGCCGACAGCAGGATGAAGTCACCATGGCTGGTGTGATTGGCGAAATAGATTCGCTGCCGGTCCGACGGCAAGCTGCCATTCCAGATCGGACGCACGCCGGTCACCACCCAGGCCAGCGCCGAGAGGCCGACGGAGGTTGCCGTCTGCAGCATGGTGAAGGTCCTGAGCGAAAGCTTGCTCATCGCGGCGCCCAAAATCCCGCCGCGAAAAGCATCACCACAAACAGGCCGAGGGCGGCGCGTTGCCGGGTGAGCAACCGACGCGTGCCGGCAACGCGGTCATCGAATTGGCGTGTGGCGGACGGGATGGGCTTCAGGCGCATGCGCGCCAGCATGTCATCCACCGCGGCACCGCTGGAAGCCTCGTCGTCATGGCTGGCCATCAACCGGAACAGCAGCGCATCGAATACCAGCAGCGTCGAAAGCGCCAGCACGGCGACAGCGCTCGCAGCGGCGACCGAAAGGGCGACGGCTGCGGGCAAGGTCTCGAAGGCGCCGCGCGCCGAAGCAGCCAAGGGCGTGAGGATATTTGCGGCCACCACAACTGCAGCCGGCCATGCGGCCTGCTGCATCAGCATGCGGGCGAGGCGATTGGCGCGTTCCCGGCAGGCATTGTCCGTCATGACGCCGCTCGCTCCGCGGCCTTGGCAAGATGAACCGGCCGGCCGGCCGCCATGAGCATCTCGCGGGCAAGCATCGGCGTCCCGGCTCTGCCTGTCGCCACCAGCCATTCGGCGACGACGCCGGCGCTGCGTTGGAAACCGAGCGCGCAGCACACCAGCACGGTGCCGTCGCGGCGCGCGCTCTCCAGCGCGCTGGCGATCTGCTGCTGTATCGTCACTGGCGGCGGCAACAAATCGATCATCGGCAAGCTGATCCAACGGCAATTTGCTCCCGCCGGCTTTTCAAGTTCTGCGGCGAGATCGATGACCGTGCCGAAGCTGTTGGCTTCACTCGCCGTTGGAAAGCGGCCGAGAAAGACGCCATCGGTGACGGCCACGAGCGGCGGGAGCTTGCGCGTCCATATCGCGATATTGACCCTGGCGCCCAGTCGATAGGGCGAAAGCAGGATGCGGCTTCCCAGGGACACATGGCCTTCCGCCGTCTTCTGGAACACCTTGGCGCTGGCCCCGGCATAGACAAACGCGACGATGGCCAGCGCCAGCGCCGGCCAAAGCAGGAAAAGCGCGACAGCGGAAAAGAAGGCGCCGAACGCGGCGCCGGCCAGCGCAAGGACAGCACCCAGCGCATAGAACCGCGCCAGCCGACGCGCTTTCGCATCGCCGGTCAGTCGGGCGCCCGAAAACGGCAAGTCGCCGCTGCGCGGAAACAGCCACAGCGCAAAAAACCCGAGCAGCGCGCCGGTGGGGATGTCGATGAAATGATGTTGCCAGGTCGTCAGCACCGAGACGCCGATCAGGAAGCACCAGGCATGCCAGAGCGGCAGGAAAAGGCCGCCGAGCCGGTGGCGCCAGTGGTCCCAGATGATCACCAGCAGGGCGATGTGCAGCGAGGGCGCCTGGTTGAAAGGCTTGTCGAAACCGCCAAGCACGGCAAACAAGAAACCCGGCACTCCGGTCGTTTCCGGTCGCACGAAAGTCGCGGTCAGCGGGAACAGAACGAAGCAGGCCACGGCCACGATCTGCGCGGTGAGATAACGCCCGGCCAGGCGGTCGACCCCTTGCCTGCTGTCGTTGAGCAACAGCGACAGGCCGTAGAAAAGGTTGATCGACCAGTAGGGTACGATGGTCCAGGCGATGAACGGGATGCTTTGCTCCCAGGAGAACACGATGCTGCCGACATCGTCGCGCCGTGAAGCCAACCAGTTGGCGAAACCGTAGGTCAGGTAGAAGAAAGGCGTCAGGAAGGCCAGCCAAAGGGCTGCCCTGAAGACCACCCGGCCGTAAGGTTCGGCGCGCTCCGTGGATGCATGCGATGACACCATCCTGTTCAGCGCCGCCGTGCGACCGAGACGGTGAAGATGCCCCATTGGTCGATGCGCTGGTCGACTTTCTCGAAACCGGCGGCTTCGACGAGCTGGTCCATTTCGCCTTGCGTGCGCCGGCGCATGACCCAGGCCTGGCCGCCGCGATGCGAGGTCAAGCTGCGCGCGATCATCTCCAACTGCGGATGCCAGGGCTGGTTGGTGTAGAGCAGCAGGCTTCCCGGCTGCATGGCGCGGGCCAATCCACCGAGCGAGCGGGTGATCATCGCATTGTCGGAGAACAGTTCGTAAAGACCCGACACGATGGCGAGGTCGGGCGCCGGATCGACGGCAGCGAGCATGTCGGCATCGAAAGCGTCCGCGCGCTGGAACGAGACGCTCGCCGGCAATTGCCGCTCGGCGATCAGCTTGCGGCCAAGCTGGACGTTGAGGTCGGAATAATCCTGCAGACGCACGCTCGCCGGCTGATCGGGGCACTTCACAATGGCATCGAGAACATAGCGGCCGTGACCGGCGGCGATGTCGAGAATGTGTACTGGCCGGCCGGCGGCCTTCAGTGTCGCCAGGCAGGAACCGATCAGCTCTTCGAGATGCAGCTTGCGCTGGCGGATGCCGCGCCAGCCGATCGCTTCCAGGAAGATGCGGTCGACGACGCGGCCGAGGGGTGTAAGACCCCGCGCTTCGTTCTCGTAGACGTAATCCAGCGTCGAGCCCGAATCGAAGCCGGTGGCGACGCCCGCCTTCATCCCGGACGAGAACCAGGCGCCCGTGCGGATGGAGGCACGGCTGAATGCCCAATAAAGGCCCTTGAGCGACAGCGGATCTAGTGGCGAGGCAAGCCTGTCGGCCTCGTCGCGCGTGTAGCCGGCGATATCCGCCTGCTTGAGGTCGACCGGCGCGTCCGGCGTGGCGAACTGCCTGGCAAGGAAGGGCCGGATCAGGTCGAGGGCCTGCGCCCGGTCGCGCTCGCCCAGCGTGTCATGGAAGAAACCCGGCAACACATGGCGTTCCTTGGTCCGGCTGCCGAGATTGACGAAGAATTCGTGCTGCGGGCCGTGGCGCACCACCCAGTCACTCCCCGAAAGCAGAAGCTGCGTCGGCACCGTGATGGCGCGGGCGTCAGCAACGATGCGCGCCGCATGCTGGTAGAGCTCGACCAGGATGTTGGAGGCGATCGGCCGTGTGATCAGCGGATCGCTCTCGAAAGAGGCGATACGCACGGGATCATGGGTCAGGAACTTCGCCTTGACGTAGGAATTGACGAAGAAGCGCCCCTTGATCTTCTGCCAGAACGCGATGCCTTCCTTGGCGAAGGGCACGTAGAGTTTCACCGAAAAGGCCGGCGAGGCAAGCACCATGGCACGCAGCTTGGGCGCATAGTCGTGCACCCAGGCTGCAGCGAGCACGGCGCCGAAGGACTGCGCGATCAGCGCAATGTCCTGCGTGGCGAAGCCATCCTTGACGGCGATCTCACGCATGAAGTAGTCGATGTCGCGCACCAGGGCCGAGAAGGAAGGGGCATACCCGCGCTCGCCGGACGAGCGGCCATTGCCGCGAGCGTCCCAGGCGTAGAAGGCGTGGTCGGGCATTTGCAATTCGTCGACGAGATGGGCCATGCGACCGCCATGCTCGTGGCCGCGGTGGAAGAGCACCACCGCGCCTCTGGTATCGGCGGAAGCCGCCGGCCAGAACCGGTAGAAGATCTCGGTACCGTCGTGGCTGCAGAAGACACGCTCTTGCGCCTGCCGGTCAAGGTTTTCCGCAACCGCGGCTGCGATTGGCTCGTGCATCATGGTCTTTCCCCCTGGCGGCATGGCGAGCCTCGATGCTCAGCTGGCGCTGCCAATAAGGCCGGCGCGTATCCGGTTTATGGCGGTCAACAGCGAAAGCGTTGCCATGGCCGGAAACACAAGCGGTGCGATGGATGCCGGCCAGAGCCCGGCGGCGCACAGCACGGCGACCACGCCCAGCGCCAGCGCCCTGTCGCTTTTGCCGAACGGCCCGGCATAGTTTCGTCCGACCTTGGCGGCGATGCCGAGCACGCCAGCGAACTCGGTCAGCACGGCTGACATGGCGAAGGCGACGACGCCCCATGGGCTGAACTGTGGAAAGGCGGCGAACGGCAAGATCAGCGCCAGGTCCGAGATGACGTCGCAAAATTCGTTCAGGTACATCCCGAGCGTCGAGGCTTGCCCGTGTTCCCGCGCCAGCATGCCATCCACCGCATTGAGCGCCATGCGCACGAACATCACCGCGGGAATCAGCAGCAGCAGCGAGCGCCATTCATGCCAGATCGCGATGGCAGCCCCGGCCGTGATCGACATCAGCGCCGCCAGGATGGTTATGCTGTTTGCGGTAACTCCGATTGCCGCCAGCCGATTGACCAGCGGCCGCAGTCTTCCCTGGAAAGCCGGCTTGAGAGCGTAAAGCGTCGGCATTTCGTTGATCCCCCGATCCGGATCAGCGGCTGTACATCAATATGTCAGACGCGACCAGTAGGTCGCTGAGGCCGAAACGGCGCCTCCCGGTGCGGGATCCTGACGTGGCGGATGCGGGTTATTGCGACCGGAATGGCCACCGACCAGACTTTCACCAATCGCTAACCATGACTGCATCGCAGGGCTGCCATCCGCATTTGCCGGCTTCTGGCGCAATGCGACATCTTGAATAGTGAGCACGCTTATTATATATCCCGCTCATGGTTTCCGATGGCATAGACAGATTGGGCTTCTTGATCCACGACGTGCAGCGCTTGATGCGCAAGCGCTTCGAGGCGAGAGCCAGTGGTTTGGGACTTTCCTCGGCGCAATGGCGGCTTCTGGTCCGCGTTGCCAAGGAAGATGGTGTCGCGCAGGCGCGACTGGCCGAACTTCTCGAAATCGAGCCGATCAGCGTTTCTCGTCTGGTCGACCGCATGGAGGAGGGGGGCTGGATCGAGCGTCGTTCCGACGCCGCCGATCGCCGCGTCCGCATGATCTTCCTGACACCCAAGGCGAGCGAAGCCTACGCCCTGATCAAGAGCCTTGCTGGCGAAGTCTACGAAGAATCGCTGACCGGCGTGTCGCCGGAAGATCGCCGCGTCCTGATCATGGGGCTTGAGGCGATGGTCCAGAACCTGGCGGACGACGAGACGCCGTCCATTGAAAAAATGAAGAATACAGAAGGCGCAGCAGCATGAACGCGGTAGCCAAGATCGATGAGAACGCGACCAAGCTGGAAATGGAAGCGCCGGCACAGCCTGCTGCTGCCCCCGTGGCGATTGCACCTCCGGTCCAGCCGGCCTCGGTGCCTGTGAAGAATAAGCGCCGGCTGGGCCGCTCTTTGCTGATGATTGCGCTGCCTGCGGCACTGGTTGTTGGCGGCGGCTATGTCTGGGTCACCGGCGGCCGCTATCAGGAAACGGAAAACGCCAATCTGCAGCAGGCCAAGGTGTCGATCGCTTCTGACACGGCCGGCCGCATCGTTCAGGTCGACATTGCCGACAACCAGTTGGTCAAGCAGGGCGACGTGCTGTTTGCCATCGACCCAGAGCCATACCGGATCGCATTGGCCCAGGCCGACGCGGCGGTTGCTGTCGCACGGGTTGGCATCGAGCAGTTGCGCGCCGCCTACAGCCAGGCGACGGCGCAGGAAAAGTCCGCCACCAGCGAAGTCGACTATGCGCAGTCGCAATATGACCGCGCCGCCGACCTCGCCCAGAAGGGCATCAACACCAAGTCGGCGCTGGATCAGGCAAAAAACGATCTCGACAAGGCCAAGCAGCAATTGGCCGTTGCCCAGCAGGGCATCATCAGCGCCAAGGCAGCACTTGCCGGCAATCCCGACATCGAGACCGACAGGCATCCGACGGTGATGGCCGCGCTCGCCGCGCGCGACAAGGCGGCCTACGACCTGGCGCAGACCACGGTCAAGGCGCCTGCGGATGGCGTCATCAGCCAGGCCTCGTCTTTCAAGGTCGGTCAGTATGTCGGCTCCGGCACGCCGCTGTTTTCGCTTGTCGAGACCGGCGACACCTGGATCGAAGCCAATTTCAAGGAAACCCAGCTGACCCATATGAAGCCCGGCCAGAAGGCCGAGATCGTGGTCGATACCTATCCTGGACGCACCTTCGAGGCGACGGTCAAGGCGATCGGTGCCGGCACGGGAGCCGAATTCTCGCTGCTGCCTGCCCAGAATGCCACGGGCAACTGGGTCAAGGTCACGCAGCGTATTCCGGTGCGCCTGGAGCTGACCGATGCCGACGCCAAGATGGCGTTGCGCACCGGCATGAGCACCGCCGTTACCGTAGACACCGGCGTTTCGCGCGGGTTTCCCGCCATATTCGGCCACGCCACTGCGGGCGAGGCCAAATAGGGCGCTCGCTGCGCTGGGGTGAAACAGATGGCAAGATTGGTCCGAGGGGAGGGTGTGAAGGGAGAAGGGGCCGATGGCCGGGCTGCATCGAAGATGCGGTTCGCTCGATCCCTGAACCATTCGACGCCGGACCCTTTGGTCCTTCGGTTTCCGGGCGGCAGGTGTCCGTCATGTCGAGACGCTCGGTCGATGTAACCCCCACATCGATACTCGCGTCCCACCGCGATGAGAGTCTCTCCTTACGGAAGGCTCTGCCGCCCGGAAACCTACTGTACACGACTTTGTTACCTGCCGGAAGTTCCGCATCATGAGCACGCCAGAACCCTTTCGCGAAGTGCCGCATCGCGGCCTGATCACGGTCGCGCTGATGCTGGCGACGATCATGCAGGCGCTCGACACGACGATCGCCAACGTCGCGCTGCCGACCATGACCGGCGATCTCGGTGCTTCCCCGGACAACATCAACTGGGTGCTGACCTCCTACATCGTTGCCGCTGCGATCATGACGCCGGTAACCGGCTGGTTGGCCGACCGCTTCGGCCGCAAGGAACTGTTCCTTACGGCGGTGGTCGGCTTCACCGTGTTTTCGATGCTGTGCGGCATCGCCTGGAGCCTGGAGACCATGGTGTTCTTCCGGCTGATGCAAGGCGTGTTCGGCGCCGCGATCGTGCCGCTGTCGCAGACTTTCCTGCTCGACATCAACCCCAGGGAACGCCACGGCCAGGCGATGGCCATCTGGGGCGCGGGCATCATGCTGGGGCCAATTCTGGGCCCGACCCTGGGTGGCTGGCTAACCGAGAATTTCAACTGGCGCTGGGTGTTCTTCATCAACCTGCCGGTCGGCATCGTCGCCTTCCTTGGCATGGCTGCCTATTTGCCGGCCGTTGCTCGGCGGGTGCGCAGCTTCGATTTCTTCGGCTTCGCCATGATATCGCTCGGCGTCGGCGCGCTTCAACTGCTGCTCGATCGCGGCGGCGAGGTCGACTGGTTTTCCTCGGTCGAGATCTGGATCGAGCTTGGCCTTTCGATCACGGGGTTCTGGGTATTCATCATCCACACGGTGACGTCACAACATCCCTTCATCGATCCGAAGATCTTCCTCGACCGCAATTTCGTGACCGGCCTGGCGTTCATCTTCGTCATGGGTGTGCTGATTTTGGCCTCCATGTCGCTGCTGCCGCCGATGCTGTCGACCATCTTCGGCTATCCGACCGTCACCATCGGCATCGTCATGGGGCCACGCGGTGTCGGCACGATGATTTCGATGCTCGTCGTCGGGCGGCTCATGAGCAAGATCGACGCCAGGATCCTCGTCGTCATCGGCTTTCTCCTGACCGCGCAGTCGCTCTACACCATGTCCAGCTTCACGCCTCAGATGGACAACTGGCTGATCATCAGCTCCGGCGTCATCCAGGGTCTGGGAATGGGGATGGTGTTCGTGCCGCTGTCGACCGTGGCCTTCGCCACGCTTGACGTACGCTTCCGCACCGATGCCACGGCCTTGTTCAGCCTGGTGCGCAATCTCGGGTCGTCCATCGGCGTGTCGGTCGTGACGGTTTTGATGGTGCGCAACACGCAGATCAACCACGCCGAGCTTTCGGCCTTCATCAACCCGTTCAACCCCAATCTATGGGCGGTCTCACCGGCGGCGGCGAGCGGAAATCAGATGGCGCTTTCCCAGGTGGATCGCATGGTCAATCTCCAGGCGATGATGATCTCCTACGTCAATGACTTCAAAATACTGATGATGATGACGTTGATCGCGGTCCCGTTTGTCTTCCTGCTGCGCAAGCCGGCGCGGGCGCCGGCGGCCGGTGGGGCACCCGCCGCGCATATGGACTAGAAGGCTGGCCAGCGTTTTCCGCCACCCATGCACTAGCCAACCGAGGTTGGCTCGAGAAATATCGCCTCCGTCCCGACGATGCCGTCATGCATCGCGGGTGGCTCGACGGGCATTGGCTTCGGCCTGGAGGAGATGCGATGCAATATCCGGCATTCCCAGTATTCGATCTCGGGCGGTTCGAGAACTCCGGCCACGAGGAGAAAAAGGCGCTCGGTGCCGAGGTCGACCGCATCTGCCGCGGCACTGGCTTTCTGGCCGTGAAGAACCACGGCATTCCGGAACCGGTGATCGACGCCGCCTGGTCGAAGGCGCGAGCTTTCTTCGACCTCCTTCCGGAGGAAAAGCAGCGTTCGAAGGCGCCCTACAAGGGTTATCCTTACGGCTACCTCGGCCCCGAACTCGAAGCGCTTGCCAAATCGCGCAATGTCGACACGCCGCCTGACCTGAAGGAAAGCTTCAACGGTGGTCCGCTGCGCGTACCGTCGGGCATGCGTGATCCGGAGGCGTTGGCCTTCTGTTACGCCGAGACGATCTGGCCGGCCGAACCCGCCGGCTTCATCGAGGCATGGAAGGCCTACTACGTCGCGCTCGAGGACCTCGCCGTGCGCATCATGCGGGTTTTCGCCACCGCGCTCGGCCTGCCCGAGAGCTATTTCGACAGCTATCTCGATGCGCCAATCAGTGCGCTACGAGCCCTCAATTACCCCGAACAGCATGTCGCACCGAAACCCGGCCAGATCCGCGCCGGCGCCCACACCGACTATGGCAGCCTGACCATCCTCCTGCCGCAGGCGGGGTCGCGCGGCCTCGAGATCATCACCCCGGACGGGGAGTGGACGCCGGTTCCGCCAATTCCGGGCGCCTTCGTCATCAACATCGGCGATCTGATGGCGCGCTGGACCAACGATCGCTGGGTTTCCACCTTGCATCGCGTGGTCAATCCGCCGGCCGATGAGGGCGGCAAGGACCGGCGCCAGTCCATGGCCTTCTTTCACCAGCCGAACTGGGACGCGCAGATCAACGTGCTGGACGTCTGCCTCGCCGACGGTGAGGCGCCGAAATACGAGCCGGTGCTGTCCGGCCCCTATCTGATGGCCAAGTTCAAGGCGACGACCAGTTAGGGGAGAACACCCTATTCCCAAGCGCGAGGCTCCAGTGGCGGATGGCGCTGTCGCGATCGTTTCGCGCATAGTCGAGGCCGACGCGGCTGAAGCGCGGCTCAGCCAATCCATCCCGATGTCGAAGAACACCGAGCCTGAAAGCTCAAAGGTGGTTTAGAACTGCGATTGAGTTTCAGGCATCCGAGCCCCACGCCCCGATTTCGATCCGGTTTATCTGTCATTAGTACATCAGTAACACTATGGGCCGACTTTCATTCTGCCGATGGGCGATTTTTTTCCCAGGTCCAAAAATCCGAGGAACTCTGTTTGGTCACGAAATCATCCAGGCAAGTCGCCGAAGCGCCCGAGTCGGCCAGTCTGGCAGTGCTGGCAAAGCTGGCGACTGCCTCGTACGAGACTCTTGAGCACGAGCTTCGGGCGACGATCGCAACGCTTGAAGCACAGGCGCTGCGATTCGAGACCGTGATCGACAACATCTCGCAAGGCATCTGCTTTTTCGGCGCCGACGAACGGCTGATCCTGTCCAACCGCCGCTATGCGGAGATCTACCGCATCGCGCACGGTCGATTGAAATCGGGCCTGACATTGAGCGAAATCGTCGAACGCCGCGTTGCCGCCGGAACATCCGCGATGGCAGCCGACGCCTATCTCGCATTGGCCCGGTCGGTCAATTCGGGCATTGCTTCGAAAATCTGGACCGCCAAACTCGCCGATGGTCGAACTATCCAGATTTGCCATCAGCCGATGCCTGATGGCAGTTGGGTGGCCACGCATGAGGACGTCACGGAACTCGCTGCCAATCGCCAGATCGTCGACGAGCGCATCTCGCTGCAAACGTTGATCGACTGGGTGCCCGACTATCTCTGGGTCAAGGACAGGGAAAGCCGCTTTGTCGTGGTCAACAGCGCCCTTGCGGCCGACAGTGGCCGGGATAAGACCAGCGACATGATCGGCTTGACCGATTTTGATCTCCATGCCCCGGAACTTGCGCAGAAGTTCCGCCTCATCGAGCAGAATGTCCTCAACAGCGGACAACCGATGATCGACGAGGAGGAGTTCGTTGTCGATGCGTCAGGCGACGGCAAATGGCTCTCGTCGACGAAGGTGCCGTTACGCAATGCCCAAAACGAAATCTTCGGTCTGGTTGGCATTGCCCATGACATCACTGCCCGCAAGCAAGCGGACGTCCTTAGGAACGGGCAAGCGCATATCCTGGAAATGATCGCGATGAGCGCTCCGCTTGAAGATGTGCTCGACCGTCTCATGCGCCTCGTGGAATCCCAGTTGACGGGCATATTCGGTTCCGTCTTGCTGCTCGACAAGGACGGCAGCCACTTGCGCCACGGCGCCGCGCCGAGCCTGGCGAAAGACTATACGAACGCCATAGACGGGGTCGCTATTGGTCCGAAGGTGGGGTCCTGCGGGACCGCAGTCTACCGGCGGGAGCCGGTCATTGTCGCCGACATCATGCAGGACCCCCTCTGGGAAGATTATCGCGAACTGGCGTCGGCCTTCGGCTATCGTTCGTGCTGGTCGACCCCGATCCTGTCGCATCAGGGCACCGTCCTGGGCGTGTTCGCGATGTATTCGATGACGGTGCGCAAACCGGCCGAGGCCGAGACCCGGTTGATTGATTTCACGACCCGCATTGCCGGAATCGCGATCGAGCGCAAGCTGGCCGAAGACCAGATCCACTTCATGGCCAACCATGATGTGCTTACCGGACTTCCCAATCGCGCCTTGCTGGAGGACCGGCTTTCTCAAGCGATCCTGTACGCGCAGCGATACGATCGCTGGGTGACGGTGGTGTTCATCGATCTGGACAATTTCAAGCTCGTCAACGACACGCTCGGTCACAATGCCGGAGACGAGCTCCTGAAGATTGTCGCCCGCCGCATGGTCGAATGCGTAAGGGCGACCGACACCGTGGTCCGACTTGGCGGCGATGAATTTGTCATCGTCCTGTTTGATCAACCGACGAACGTCGATCTCATCTCGGAGACCTTGCAGAAAGTCCGCACAGCGATTGCCGAGCCAGTTCATCTTGGAGAGCATTGGCTGAGGGCGACAGCCAGCATCGGTATCGCGAACTATCCCAAGGATGGGGCGATCCCCGATACGCTCTTGGCCAATGCCGATGCAGCCATGTATCGCGCGAAAGAAATCGGCCGCGACAATTTCCAGTTCTACGCTCCCGAATTCAACACCAGGGCGCATGAAAAATTCGTGCTTCAGGAGGAGTTGCGAAACGCCCTAGCCCGTTCAGAATTCGCGCTGCTCTATCAGCCGCAAGTCGATCTTCGCTCGGGGCGCGTCTTCGCGGTGGAAGCGTTGATCCGCTGGAACCATCCGACACAGGGCGTGATAGCGCCGGCCAACTTCATCCCGACGGCCGAGGAGACAGGTCTGATCGTGCCGATCGGCGACTGGGTTCTGCATGAAGCCTGTCGACAGAACAAGAGCTGGCAGGATGCGGGTCTGCCGCCGATGACTGTCTGTGTGAACGTGTCGGCACGGCAGTTCAGAGAAAAGAATCTGGTCGGTCGCGTCGTCAATGCGCTGAGGGACAGTGGTCTGGAGGCCAGATATCTCGAGCTGGAGGTGACCGAAAGCCTTATCATGCAGGATATCGAATTGGCGGTCGCAACAATGAACGCACTGCAAGGCCTGGGCGTTCAGATATCGATCGACGATTTCGGAACCGGCTATTCCAGCCTCAGTGCGCTCAAGACCTTTCCAGTTGCGCGGCTGAAAATCGACAAGTCTTTCATCAACGACGTCGCCGACGACGAAAACGATCAGGCTGTTGCCAGCGCCGTGATTTCGTTGGGTCAAAAGCTGAACATGAGGGTCATTGCCGAGGGCGTCGAAACAGACGATCAGGTGGCTTTCTTGCTCAAGAACAATTGCGACGAAATGCAGGGCTACCATTTCAGCAAACCGGTCTCTGCCCGGGACATCGAGAAATTGCTCAACCACGAGGATTGACGGGCTGCTCAGCAAGCGGTCTCGCGCGGCTCGACGAAGACCGCACCCGGCGGCGACACGCCTGCTTTTATTTCCCGAGCACAAGGCTCCAGTAGCGGAGGCTGCTGTCGCGGCCGTCGCGCACATAGGCAAGGCCAAAGCGGGTGAAGCGCGGGTCGAGCATGTTGCGGCGGTGGCCGGGTGAATGCACCCAGATGTCGAACAGCTTCTGCAGGTCGAAGCGGCCCTCGGCGATGTTCTCGGCGGCCGCACCCGCAATGCCGTTGCCCTTGACCCGCGAGGCGAAATCCTTGCCCCAGCCGGTGGTGTGGGTCATGCGGCCACGCTGCGCCATGTAGCCGGCCTGCTGCAGGGCTGCCTGTTCGAGCCGTGGATCAGGGGCCAGCGGCGCGAGGCCCGCCGAGGCGCGGATACTGGTCAGCGTGCCGGTGGCGGAGGAGGAGGCTCCGGCGCCTTCACCGGTTGGCAACGAAACGGTGCTGCAGGCCGCGAGCCCGGCCAGAGCCGCGAGGCCGGCAATCTTGAGCCATCTGCGCCTGTTCAGGCTTGCTTGACGGATTTCGATTTTTTCAGCTGTCATGCCTGTCTGACATAGTCGCGATCATGGCTTTTGCCGGGCGAGGCGGTGAAAATACTGCCTTCGTCGTCGATTCGGATGGTCATCGCATCGAGGCCGTCTTCAACGCGCCACAATAGAATCCGTGCCGTGGGCTTTCGCCGACATGGCGATGACAATCCCGTGAAGGCATGTCCGAGACCATCGATTCGGCGACAAGCCCTGGCAAATCGTCTATGGTGCCACATCTACTAGTGGCAGCTGCTGGCGGCCATCCAGGCGGTGACCGCCCCGACACACGGGAGGAAGGTTATGGCCGGTTTTCATGTCATGGCGGACGCGCGTGGGGTACATGTGCAACCCGTGGTGCGTCGCATCACCACGACGGATCTCTGGGACGCGCTCAAGCTCGGCGTCGAGGACTTCTGGGCAAAACCGTCGCACTACGTGTTCCTGTGCCTGATCTATCCGATTGTCGGCCTGATCCTGACGCAGTGGACGTCGGGCTCTAACACCATCCAACTTGTCTATCCCTTGATGTCGGGCTTCGCCCTGGTCGGGCCGTTTGCCGCGATCGGTCTTTATGAGATCAGTCGCCGGCGCGAGCTCGGCATGAATACCTCCTGGCGGCACGCACTCGACGTGCGCCGCTCGCCGGCGGTTCCCTCGATCGCGGTGATCGGCGCCATGCTGGTGGCGCTGTTCCTGTTGTGGCTGTACACCGCGCAGTCGATCTACACCGGCCTGTTCGGCAATCAGCCGCCGGCGTCGATAGGCGGCTTTGTCCGCGAGGTGCTGACGACCGGCAAGGGCTGGACCCTGATCCTAGCCGGCAACGCCGCCGGCTTCGTCTTTGCCGTGGTCGTGCTGGCCACCACCGTGGTTGCCTTTCCGTTGCTGCTCGACCGCGACGTCGGCGCGGTCTCGGCCATAGAGACCTCGGCCCGCGTGGTGATGGCAAACCCGCTGCCGATGGCGCTGTGGGGGCTGTTGGTCGCCGTGCTTCTGGTGGTCGGCTCGATCCCGCTGTTTGCCGGGCTCGCCGTGGTCATGCCGGTGCTCGGCCATGCCACCTGGCACCTCTACCGCAGGGTGGTCGAACCGGAGCGGGCACAGCAGATAAGGCGGCCAATGTAGGCTGGAGCATGATTCCGAAAAATGGGAGCCGTTTTTCGGAAAACCAGGAAGCCCTCAGCGTTGCGCGTCGGTCGCCATCTTCAGCGCCAGCGCCGTCAGCACGGTCCCCATCATCCAGCGCTGGATGACCAGCCACAGCGGCCGTCCGGCGAGGAAGGTAGCGATCGAGCCTGCCGTCACCGCGATGATGGCATTGACGCTGAGGCTGATCGATATCTGCGTGGCGCCGAGCACCAGAAGCTGCGACAGGACATGGCCTTTGCCGGGACTGATGAACTGCGGCAGCAGCGACAGGTAGAGCACTGCCACCTTCGGATTGAGCAGATTGGTCATCAGGCCCATCATGAACAGCTTGCGCGGCCGGTCTTTCGGCAATTCCCGCACCTGGAACGGCGAGCGTCCACCGGGCTTCACCGCTTGCCAGGCCAGCCACAAGAGATAGAGCGCGCCGGCAAAGCGCAGCGCGTCATAGGCGAAGGGCACGGCGAGCAGCAGCGCGGTAATGCCGAACGCGGCCGACAGCACATAGAATAGAAAGCCGAGCGCGACGCCACCAAGCGAGATCAGTCCGGCTTTGGGCCCTTGCGATAGGGAACGCGAGATCAGATAGACCATGTTGGGGCCCGGCGTCAGCACCATGCCGAGGCAAACCAGCGCGAAGGCGAGATGATTGGCGGTTTCGGGCATCTGTTCACTCCCCAGCGCGCGGCGATGGATGCGCGGTAGCTCGCGCGGCCAACATGTGCCCGCCCCGGCGGGCGCGCGCAAGAGCATGGCGGTGCCAGCCGTTGCGCCAGTGCGCTACCGCTGCCCTTCGGATCAGCTGACGACGCGCAGGTTCGACAATTCGTTCCCGATTTCCTTGAAATCGTTCGACAAGGTGGCGCCGGTCGCATTCCAGAACAGTTTGGCCGGCTTGCTCGCGTCCGTCGGATCCTTGCGGAAGCGCGAGTCCGACGAGCAGGATTTCAGCGCGTCGATCGCCTGCTTGTCGCTGGTCTTGGTGGTGGACAGGTCGAGCGCAACCGTCATCACCATGATGTTGGCTGCCTTGGCGTTGTTGCAGAGTGTCGCCATCTGCTCGTTGAGCGCGTTGGTGTAATTGCCGTTCGAATAGTCGAACTGACCGATGGCGCTCGACGTGCCCAGGAACATGCGGCCGACCGAGGTGCCGTTGTAGCCGGGCTTGAGATAGCCATAGGACGCGTAGGTCGATTTCGAGTTGGCGGGATCGGAATAGCCCAGGGACGAAGGCGTATAGTAGGTGTTGGCGCCGTCGGTCAGCACGATCACCACCTTGTCGTTGCCTTTTTCCGTTTCCGGGCGCCCCTGTGTAAACGGCTCGCCACTCGAAACCACCCGCCAGCCCCACGCCATGCCCTCGGGAACGCTGGTGCCGCCATTCGGCTGCATCAGGTTGATGGCGGCCTTGATCGCGGTGAGCCCATCGGTGCTGCTGACGTCGGTCAGCGGCGTGATTGGGGTGGTGGTGCAGCTGTAGTTCGGACCATTGCCGGCGGGCAGCGCCGGCGCATTGATTGGCCGCGGCTGGAAATATTTGGCCATGTTGCGCAGCCGGGCCTGACCGGTGCTGCTCGACGGGTCGTCGTTCCACCAGCTGTTCACGGCGCCATAGGTCGTCGGCGCGGCCTCGTCGGGGTCCTGGGTGAGCTTCCAATGATTGCCAGGTTCGTCAGGGGCGAACATCGGCACGAACATCGTCGCTGGATCGCCGACGCCTATGCCGGTGTTCGCCGAGCCGCCGGACGGCGCGGCATCATTGACATTATAGGGATAGGGCCTGGCTTCCACGCACCCTTGCCAGCTGGCGAACGGACCATAGGAATCGATGTAGTCATATTCGTCGTGGCTGCGTTTGCAGGTGTTGTTCCAATTGTATTCGTCGCAAACCACGCGCTTGCTGCTGACGACGCGCTCGTGGTTGGTGACGACCTTCATGTCGTGGTAGAGCGAAAACCGGGTCAGCATCTGGCCTTCCTCGCTGCCCCAACCGGTGCCGCGCTTGTACCAGATGCCGTTGGTCTGCTGGGCGTACTTGTCGGCCGCGTTCAGCGTCGACCAGTCGAAATTCTCGTTCGATACCGGCGACAGGCCCTCGGTGTCCATCCATGATGCGTTGCCGTTGCCAGGGCCGACATTGACCGAGGCGGCAAATGGCACGAGGCCGAATTGCACCGGCTTGTCGATCTGCTTGATCATCGCCGCCTGCTGGGCAAGCGTGTCGACCAGCTGTTTGGCCGCGTCCTTGAGAAGATCGATGCGCTTTTGTCCCGAGCCTGTTCCTGGCGTGACCATCGAACCGGAATTGTCGAGCACCAAGGCGACTTCCAGAGTGTTCTTCAGCCGCACTTCGGAAGTGACGTCGAAGCTGATCTTCTGGTTGGCGTCGGTTTGGGACTTGCCGACGAGTTGAGCGAAGACAGGATAGAAATAGGGCTTGTAGTCGAGCCGCGCGCTCATCTTGAGCAAGCCGCCGCCGCTGGTGTTGCTTGGCAAGGTGACGCTGAGCGTCGTGTTGGCGGGATCGATATTGTTGAGGTTGGCGTTGAAGAAGTCTACCGCATAGGCTCTGAGCTGGTCGTCGGTCGCGCCTTCCGTCAGCCGGCGCGCGGTGGCGAAGTTGGCCGCGTCGAGCGCATTCGTCACCATCTGCTTTTCGCGGTTCATTTCGGTGAAGTCGACCGCCATGGCCAGGCCGCCCATGAGCGGAACCATCGCAACGGCCGTCATAAGAGCATAGTTGCCGCGTCTGTCGCGGCAGAACTGACGCCAGAGTTCATGCATTGTCTTGCAGCGGCCCCCGCCGGCGGATTCTCGATCGACGCCAGCTTTTCACAAAACGCTGAAGGACGAGTTTGGGAAACCGCTCGATTGCTTGGTCGGCGCTTCACCAACCGCTAACCAATCCGGCAAGCTTGTTCTTCATTCGGGCCGGCAGGGCATCTTGCATCGGGATAATGCCGACCTGCGGATGATGCACGGGTGCCGGCGAAAGCTGGTGACAGGCCTGAGCGGTTCGGTTAATCCGAACCGGCTGCGGCGAACCGTCGGTCGCGGCGCTCGCAACGATCATGACTGAAGGAAACGGCATGGCGGATTCGCCTGAAATCATCGGCTCGCTCGAAGACGTGTCGAAAGCCTATTCGGCAATCCTGTGCGATGTCTGGGGCGTGGTGCACAACGGCGAAAGGCACTTTCCGGCGGCCGCCTCGGCACTGGCAAGGGCGCGAGAGGCAGAAATCCCTGTCGTCCTGATCACCAATTCACCGCGCCGCAATGTCGATGTCGTGGCGCAGATGAACGCGATCGGCGTTCCATCATCAGCCTATGATCGTGTCGTCACTTCCGGCGATGTCACCCGCGACCTGATCGCCGAGGGCCCACGCAAGATTTTCCATATTGGCGGCGACCGCGATTTCACGATCTATGACGGTCTCGATGTCGAGCTTGTCGAGGAGTTCGAGGCATCCGGCGTCGTCTGCACCGGATTGTTCGATGACGAGGTCGAGAAACCCGAGGACTACACGGAGCTTCTGCGGCGGCTGCGCGCCAGGAACCTGCCGTTCATCTGCGCAAATCCCGATATCATGGTCGAGCGCGGCGAACGCATCATCTGGTGCGCCGGCGCTCTGGCACGCGACTATGCCCAGCTCGGCGGCCGCACGCTGATCGCCGGGAAACCTTACGCGCCGGTCTATGAGGTCGCGATGAAGGAGGTGGCGGACATTGTTGGTCGTCCGGTCGAGCGTTCGCGGGTGCTGGCCATCGGTGACGGCATGATGACCGACGTGAAGGGTGCGGTCGACAACGGTTTTGACGTTCTTTATGTCTCTGGTGGTATCCACGCCCGCGACTATGGCGATGCATCGCAACCGGATCCGGCAAGGCTGGTGACCTTCCTGGAGAGGCATGGCTATCGTCCGGTGGCCGTCATTCCGAAACTGCGGTAGGTGACAATGGCAGCCTTCCAGCACATTCTGGCAATCGCGCCGCTACCCGCCGAATTGCGTGGCGGCGTGGTGGCGATCGGCAATTTCGACGGCGTCCATCGCGGCCATCAGGCGGTGCTTCAGCAGGCATTGGCCGAGGCCAGGCGGCGCGGGGTGCCGGCTCTGGTGCTGACTTTCGAACCGCACCCGCGAAAGATCTTCAGGCCGGACATGCCGTTGTTCGTGCTGACGCCGCCGCCGATGAAGGCGAGGCTCCTGTCGCTGCTGGGTTTTGCCGCGCTGGTCGAACAGCCGTTCACGCGCGACTTCGCCTCGCTGTCGGCGGAAGCGTTCGTGACCGATGTGCTGGAGAGGAACCTTGGCATCACCCATGCCGTGACCGGTTTTGATTTCCATTTCGGCAAGGACCGTCAAGGTGGCCCTGCCTACCTGATGGCGGCCGGCGGGCGCCATGGCTTCGGCGTCACGCTCGTCGACGCCTTTCGTGACGAGGGCGCCGAGGTGGTGTCGTCGAGCCGTATCCGCGGGTTGCTCAGCGACGGCGAGGTGGCCGAGGCCGCCGGCCTGCTCGGCTATCGTTTCACTGTCGAAAGCGAGGTGGTGGGCGGCCAGCAGCTCGGCCGCACCCTTGGCTTTCCAACCGCGAACATGAGACTTTCTCCAGAAGCCGCGCTGAAGGAGGGCATCTATGCCGTCCGCTTTCGTCGCGCCGACGGCACGCTTCATGACGGCGTCGCCAGCTTCGGCCGGCGTCCGACCGTCGATGACAATGGCGCACCGCTTCTGGAAACCTTCGTCTTCGATTTCTCCGGCGACCTCTATGGCGAAATCTGCCAGGTTTCCTTCTTTGGTTTCCTGCGCAGCGAGATCAAGTTCGACGGTCTCGATGCGCTGGTTGCGCAGATGAAGCGCGACGAAGCCGAGGCGAGGGCGCTGCTTGCCGGCGTCAGTCCGCTTTCGGAGCTGGATCGCGCCATCGCCTCCTGAGGGTTTCGCCGAAACAGCCGCGGACTGTGAACCAGTTCATCGAAGGCGGCCGGCGGAAAGCCCAACATTCATTGATGAAAATCGACATCTTCGTCTGGAGCGTTGTGCTCGTTTGCGCCGGACTGTTCATCCTTTGCGATGGCCTGAGCGCGCACTGGGGCAAGACCGGCAGCGACCGCAGCCTGGGATATGTCATGCTGCTGTCGCCGATCTCCTACGGGGCATTTGCCATCATCAATACGCGGCTAAACCTCGCCGTGACAGGAGCGCTGGTCAATACCATCGTCGTGGCCGGCGCCGTGCTGGTTGGCGCCATTGTTTTCAAGGAAGAGGTGTCCTCCCTGCAATATGTCGGGATCGGGCTGGCGCTGATTGCGGTGACGGTGCTGAATCTCTCGTAAGCCTGTCGGCGGCGGTGGCTACCTCTTCAGCGCCAGGCCGACGGCGATGAAGGTCCAGCCTTGAAAGATCAGGTCGATCGCCAGAAAGAGCCCGAGAACCCACAGGCTGTTGACCGGCCAACCCATGGCGATGATCAGGCCCGCAAGCGCGCTGATGATACCGGCGGCGACGATCCAGCCCCAACCGGGTTCCGGCCGGTGGCCGTAGCCGACCCAGACCCTGAGCACGCCTGACGCGACCAGCGCAACGGCCAGCAGGAAGGTCAGCACGGTCGAAGCGAGAATCGGATTGTCGAAAGCAAAGAAGCCGGCAGCCGCGTAGAGCAGCCCGCTGAGCAGCCAGTAGAAGAAGCGACCCCAGGTCTTGACGCCGAACGCATGCATGATCTCGATGACGCCGGCCATCAGCATCAGCCAGCCCACGACATAGACCGAAGCCACGGTGGCGATGAACAGATTGCCGAAGGCAATGCCGCCGAAGATGAGCAGCAGCACGCCGAGCCCCACAAACCACCCCCATTTCGCCCGTGTCTGACTGATTGCAGTTTTCAAGGCGTCGCCATGCAGGGTCATTGTCGCGGTCTCCTCAAGGGCTGCGGGATACTCCCGAGGAAGGTTAGTCCCGGCGTCGAGGAACGTCCAGTCGATGACCGACGGCCGGGTCGCATGAAACCGTGACCGGATGTCTCCAGCTTAAATCAAATTTTACCAAACGGCGGCCAAAAGCTGTCATCGGTAATTGTGTGCGTTGTGTTAGTGGAGTGCCCATGAGTCCGGTCGGAAAAATCTCTATGCTGTTGGCCGTTGCGGTGCTGAGTGGGGCAGGCGCAGCCAACGCGGGCGAGGGCAGCTGGCTGTCCGGCGACTGGTATCTGACTGTTGGCGCCACGGGCATGGTCGCGCCGAATTTCGAGGGCGGCAAGAAGTACCTGCTTAGCGCCTCGCCGATCATCTCGCTGGGCAAAGCCGGTCCCGCGGCCCGTTTCACCTCGCGCAACGACAACATCTCGCTTGCGCTGGTCGACGATGGCGGCGTCCGCGCCGGTCTGACCGGCAAATTCCTGTTCTCCCGTGACGATGGCGACGCCGACGAACTGAAGGGCCTCGATCCGGTGCGATGGGGCGGCGAAGTGGGCGGCTTCTTTGAATTCTATCCGACGGATTGGCTGCGCGCGCGTGCCGAACTGCGCCACGGTATTCGTGCTCACAACGGCTTTGTCGCCGATATCGCCGCCGACGCGTTCTACGATGTGACGCCAACTGTCAGGATTTCAGGCGGACCACGCGTTTCTTTCGCCTCTGCCAACTATTTCGACGCCTATTACGGTGTCAATGCGCAGGAGGCCGTCGCCTCCGGCCTCAGCGAATATCATCCCGGTGGCGGCCTGAAATCGACCGGCCTCGGCGGCGCCATAACCTGGAAGGTGACCGAGCCGATGACCGCCAGCCTCTTTGGCGAATATTCGCGCCTGATGGGGCCGGCGGCCGATTCCAGTCTGGTCAGGCAACGCGGTGACCGCAATCAGTTCATGATCGGCGTGTCGACCACCTACCGCTTCGACTTCACGATGTAAGTGAATCGAACGAGAGACGCTTTATTCCTGCGCCCATCTCCGCTAAAAGCCCACCAATGACGAGCTTTTCGCGTCCCGTCGCCATTGCGATACGAATTACCGGCCCGGTGTTTCGGGCGGCCTGAGCGCCGCTGGAACCGCCGGGAATCTTGCGCGCGACCCTCGCGCTTTTCCAGATCATCAACGCATATCGCCCAGAAGTGGCTCCGTTTTGGGAAAACGAAATGCGTCAAAGCGAAGACTTCAACGCCGCAGGCCGTCTGGCCGGGCACGTACATGGCAGACCAATGACCGACGAAACAATCGACTATTCCAAGACACTTTATCTGCCGCAGACGGATTTTCCGATGCGCGCCGGCTTGCCCGAGAAGGAGCCGCTGCTGGTTAAGCGCTGGCAGGACATGGACCTCTACCGCAGGCTGCGCGAGAGCGCGGCCGGCCGTGAAAAATACGTGCTCCATGACGGGCCGCCCTACGCCAATGGCAACATTCATATCGGCCATGCGCTGAACAAGATCCTCAAGGACGTCATCACCCGCTCGTTCCAGATGCGCGGCTACGACTCCAACTATGTGCCCGGCTGGGATTGCCACGGCCTGCCGATCGAGTGGAAGATCGAGGAGCAGTATCGCGCCAAGGGCAAGAACAAGGACGAAGTGCCGGTCAACGAGTTCCGCAAGGAGTGCCGCGAGTTCGCCGCGCACTGGATCACGGTGCAGGGCGGCGAGTTCCAGCGGCTCGGCGTCATTGGCGACTTCAAGAATCCCTATACGACGATGGCTTTCCACGCCGAGGCGCGCATCGCCGGCGAGCTGCTGAAGTTCGCCATGTCGGGCCAGCTCTATCGCGGCTCCAAGCCGGTGATGTGGAGCGTGGTCGAGCGCACCGCGCTGGCCGAGGCTGAGGTCGAGTACCAGGATTATGAGTCGGACACGATCTGGGTGAAGTTTCCGGTCGCCAGCCTTGCTCGACAGATCGCCAATGCCGAAGAGCCGGCAAAGCTGACCGAGGCGTCGCTGGACCTGCTGGAAGCCCATGTCGTCATCTGGACGACAACGCCCTGGACCATCCCCGGCAACCGCGCCGTCAGCTATTCGCCGCGCATCGGCTACGGTCTTTATGAGGTCGCGGCGGCCGAGAACGCTTTCGGACCGCAGCCGGGCGAGAAGCTGATCTTTGCGGATGCCCTGGCGGAAGACTCCGCCGCCAAGGCCAAGGTCACCTTGAATCGGATTCACAGCGTTTCGGCGGAACAGCTTGGAAGCCTTACGCTTTCGCATCCGTTCAAGGGCTTTGGCGGCGGCTACGAATTTCCGGTGCCGATGCTCGCCGGCGATCATGTCACCGACGATGCCGGCACCGGCTTCGTCCATACCGCGCCCGGCCATGGCCGCGAGGACTTTGACGCCTGGATGGATGCGGCCGCGGATTTGCGCGCGCGCGGCATCGATGCTGTCATCCCCTTCACGGTCGACGATGCCGGTTTCTTCACCAAGGACGCGCCAGGCTTCGGCCCGGACCGCGAGGGCGGAGCCGCGCGCGTCATCGACGACAACGGCAAGAAGGGTAACGCCAATCAGGCCGTCATCGATGAGCTGATCAAGCGCAACGCGCTGTTCGCGCGCGGTCGGTTGAAGCATTCCTACCCGCATTCCTGGCGCTCGAAGAAGCCGATCATCTTCCGCAACACGCCGCAGTGGTTCGTCTATATGGACAAGGACCTCGGCGACGGCACCACGCTGCGCAGCCGCGCGCTGAAGGCCATCGACGATACCCGGTTCGTGCCGGCGGCGGGCCAGAACCGTATCCGCGCCATGATCGAGGAGCGCCCCGACTGGGTGCTGTCGCGTCAGCGCGCCTGGGGTGTGCCGATCGCCGTGTTCGCCGATGCCGACGGCAATGTGCTGAAGGACGAGGCGGTCAATCAGCGCATCATGGACGCTTTCGAACGGGAGGGCGCCGACGCCTGGTTCGCAGCCGGCGCCACCGAGCGTTTCCTCGGCAATCACGATGCCTCCAAATGGAAGCAGGTGATGGACATCCTCGATGTCTGGTTTGATTCGGGCTCGACCCACGCCTTCACGCTGGAGGATCGCCCGGATCTGAAATGGCCGGCCGACGTCTATCTCGAAGGCTCCGACCAGCATCGCGGCTGGTTCCACTCCTCGTTGCTGGAAAGCTGTGGCACCAGGGGCAGGGCGCCTTACGACACCGTCGTCACCCATGGCTTCACCATGGATGAGGAGGGTCGCAAGATGTCAAAGTCGCTCGGCAACACCGTCGTGCCGCAGGATGTCATCAAGCAGTCCGGCGCCGATATCCTGCGCCTGTGGGTGGTGACGACCGACTACTGGGAAGACCAGCGGCTTGGCAAGAACGTGTTGCAGACCAACATCGACGCCTACCGCAAACTACGCAACACCATCCGCTGGATGCTGGGCACGCTTGCCCATGACGATGGCGAAGAGGTGCCGCTGGAAAAAATGCCGGAGCTGGAGCGGCTGATGCTGCACCGGCTGTCCGAGCTGGATGAGGTCGTGCGCTCGGGCTACGATGCCTTCGAGTTCAAGCGCATCACCCGCACCTTGCTCGATTTCATGGTGGTCGAACTGTCGGCCTTCTATTTCGACATTCGCAAGGACGCGCTCTACTGTGACGCGCCCTCGAGCGTGAAGCGCAAGGCCTCGGTGCAGGTGGTGCGCCATCTCTTCGACTGCCTGGTGAAGTGGCTGGCGCCGATGCTGCCATTCACCACGGAGGAAGCCTGGCTCGACCTGCATCCGGACGCTGTCTCGGTGCATCTCGACCAGTTCCCGGCAATTCCGGCGGACTGGAAGAACGAGGCGCTTGCGGAAAAATGGCGCAAGGTGCGGCAGGTGCGTCGTGTCGTCACCGGCGCGCTGGAGATCGCGCGCGCACAGAAGGTGATCGGTTCGTCGCTGGAATCAGTGCCGGTCGTCACCATCAACGACGCAGCGCTCGAAGCGGCGATATCGGATGTCGACATGGCCGAGATGGCGATCACCAGCGATCTGGTCATCGCTCATGGCAATGCACCGGCGGGCGCCTTCACCCTGGACGACGTCAAGGGCGTCGCCGTGGTGATCGAGAAGGCCGAGGACCGCGGCCTTGTGAAATGCGCGCGGTCATGGCGCTACACCGCCGATGTCGGGCAGGACGCTGCATTTCCCGACGTTTCGGCGCGCGATGCGGCGGTGCTGCATGAGTTGAAGGCATTGGGTCGGCTTTGACCGGCCGGCCGGAAGCCTCTATCGGTGCACAATTGCCACGCCGGGCGGGTGAAAACCGCCCGCGCGTTGCCCTTAACGAGCGGTTGAGGTAAACACGCGAAACTCCGGAAGACAAATTGTCGCCGGATTTCCGTCGCAGTGCTTGGACGACGGGGACCGGACATTGGGCCGGTGGCAATCGAGAGGCTGTCTAGAGTGGGACTTTTTGGCATGACCGAGAGATATAACGCGCGCCTTGCGCTGCTGGCGCCGCTTGTCGCATCGGGCCTCGCTCTGTCCGGCTGTGTCGGCTCTCCGACCTACGGGACCGACAAGACCGCCGGCGAACAGCTGGCCGGCGATATTTCCGGCGCCTTTTCGTTCGCGCCGAAGCGCAAGGAACAGATCGACTACAAGCCGCGTCCGACGCTGGTGAAGCCTGCGCCAGGGCAGAAGGAAGCGCTGCCGGCGCCGCAAGACAGCATCGAGACGGCGAGCGCCGAATGGCCCGAATCGCCCGAGCAGCGCCGCGCCCGTTTGCGCGCCGACGCCACCGCCCATCAGAATGATCCGGCCTATCAGTCGGAGATCGTAGACGATGTGCAGACCGATCCGGAATCGGTCAAGAAGGCGATGGCGGATTCGGGATCGAGCCATCCGCCACGCTGGACGCCGGCTGATTCCGACAAGGGCCGCGCCGCCGAGATTCAGCGCCGCCTTGCCGAAAGCAAGCAGGGCGACCCGAACACCCGCAAATATCTGAGCGAGCCGCCGGTGCAGTATCGCGTCGCTGCCGACACCGCGCCGAAAGATCAGCTCGGCGAAGACGAATACAAGAAGGAACGCCGCCTGAAGAAACTGGCGGAAGGCAAGAAGGGCAGCGGCTGGTTCGACTGGCTGCCGTCCCTGTAGTAACTGGCGACGTTGATTGCATTGGCTGGTGGGTATTGCGCCCGGTTCAGTCGCGACGTTCGCGGAAGAATCCCTTCAGCAGCACGGCCGCTTCGGTTTCGGCCATGCCCGGATAGATGTCCGGCACGTGATGGCAGGTTGGCGAGGTGAAGAAACGCACACCGTTGACCACCGCGCCGCCCTTTTCGTCGGCGGCGCCGAAATAGAGCCGGCGCAGCCGGGCGAAGGAAATGGCGCCGGCGCACATGGCGCAGGGTTCCAGCGTCACATAGAGATCGTGCCCGGTCAGCCGCTCGGCTGACAGTTTGCGGCAGGCTTCGCGGATCGCCAGCATCTCGGCATGCGCCGTCGGGTCGGCAAGCTCGCGGGTGCGGTTGCCGGCACTGGCAACGACCGTGCCGCCGCTGGCGATGACGGCGCCGACCGGCACTTCGCCGCGCAAGGCGGCGGCTTCGGCCTCCTTCAGCGCCAGCGCCATGAAATCCGGCCGCTTCACGCGGTTTCCATTCCGATTATCTCCTCGCCACCCGGCGGCGATCCTGTTATTGAGCGCATCAACCCGAAAATCGGACTCGATTTCCGGAAATGATCATGCGCCAAATCAAAGTGCTACAGCGTTCGTTGCGCGCCCGAAAGGATGCGCCACGCTGTAGCAGCGCAAACGGATAAAGGCCACATGGACGACAACGACAAGAAATCTCCGCGCCAAAAAGGCCCGGGCAAGAAACCCGCGGCCCCGCGAGGCGACAGCGGCGGCAAGCCGTCCTTTGGCGCGAAGAAGCCCTATACCCCACGCGGCGACCGGCCGATGGCAACCGAAGGCGAGCGGCCGAAGCGCGACTTCAAGGGCGGCGACAAGCCCTTCAGCAAAGGCCCGCGCAAGTCTTACGCACCGCGTGGCGACCGCCCAGCGGCCGCCGAAGGCGAGCGCAGGCCGTATGAGAAGCGCGAAGGACCGCGCAAACCCTATGCACCGCGTGGCGATCGCCCGATGGCGGCCGAAGGTGAGCGCAAGCCGTATGAAAAGCGCGAAGGCCCGCGCAAACCCTACGCACCGCGTGGTGATCGGCCAATGACCGCCGAAGGCGAGCGCAAGCCGTATGAGAAGCGCGAAGGCCCGCGCAAGCCTTACGCACCGCGTGGAGACCGTCCAATGGCGGCCGAAGGTGTGCGCAAGCCATATGAGAAGCGCGAAGGGCCACGCAAGCCGTACGCGCCGCGCGGCGACCGGCCGATGGCGGCCGAAGGCGAGCGACCCAAGCGCGACTTCAAGCCGCGTGGTGATCGTCCGGTTGTGGCGTCGGAGAGTGGCGAACAGCGCTTCGACCGCCCCAAGCGCGATTTCAATGACCGTCCGAAGCGTGACTTCGCTGATCGACCCAAGCGCGACTTTGGCGATCGACCCCAGGGCGCATCAGCCGGTTTCAAGCCGCGTCCGCGTTCCGCGGAAGTGACGGGGGAGGCTGGCGAGCGCATCGCCAAGCGGTTGGCGCGCGCCGGCCTTGCCTCGCGCCGCGACGCCGAGGAGCTGATCGCCGCCGGCCGCGTCAAGGTCAATGGCCGCGCTCTGACCTCGCCGGCCTTCAACGTCATGCCAGGCGACATCATCCATCTCGATGGCATGGAGATCCCGCCGATCGAGCGCACGCGCCTGTTCCTGTTCCACAAGCCGGCCGGCGTCGTCACCACCAATCGTGATCCCGAGGGCCGCAAGACCGTCTTCGACGTGCTGCCGGCCGAATTGCCGCGACTGATGACCATCGGCCGGCTCGACATCAACACCGAAGGCCTGCTGCTGCTCACCAATGACGGTGGCCTGTCGCGTGTGCTCGAACTGCCGGCCACCGGCTGGCTCAGGCGCTACCGCGTGCGCGTGCACGGCAAGGTCGAGGAAAGCGCGCTTGCCGGCCTGCGTGAAGGCATAGCCGTCGACGGTGTCTTCTACGGCGCCATCGAGGCGACGCTCGACCGCGCGCAAGGCACCAATGCCTGGCTGACGATCGGCCTGCGCGAGGGCAAGAACCGTGAGGTCAAGAACATCCTGGGCTCGCTCGGCCTTGATGTGACGCGGCTGATCAGGATCTCCTACGGTCCATTCCAGCTCGACGATCTCGCCGAGGGCCATGTGCTGGAGATCAAGGGCCGCGTGCTGCGCGACCAGCTTGGTGAACGCCTGGTCGAGGAATCCGGCGCCAATTTCGACGCCGAGATATCGAACCCGTTTTCCAACAAGCCGGTGCGGCGTACCGAAATCCGCGAGCCGGAGCCGGAACGGCCGAAATTCACGCGTGATGGCGAGCGCCGGCCGATCGGCGAGGGCGGTTTGATCAAGAACCGCAAGCGCCGCGAGGGCAGCCGCGACGAAGCGCTGGGCAAGCTGTCGACAAGTCCCGACAGAGCCTCCAGGCCGGAAAGGAGCTTTGGCGAACGTGGTCCGAGACCCGAACGCGGCGGCTTTGGCGACAAACCCCGAGGCAATTTTGGTGACAAGCCTCGCGGTGGGTTCGGTGACAAGCCCCGTGGTGGCGGCAAGAAATCCGAGCGCGAACAGCGGCCCATCGAGCCACCCGGCCAGCGCAAGGCCAATGTCTGGATGGCGCCGGGTGCGCGGCCGATCGGCAAAGGCAGGGCTGAGGCTGACGCCGCCAAGGCTGCGGACGCCAAGGCGCGCAAGGCATCGTTCAGGCCGTCCTATGGCAAGCCCGGTGGCAAACCGGGCGGCGACAAGCCGTTCGGCAAGCCGCGTGGCGAGCGCCCGGGCGGCAGCGAGCGGCCGCGTGGCGGCCCCAAGGGACCCAGAACGAGATGAGGCCAGGATTGAAATGAGAATCGTCGGCGGTGAGTTTCGCGGGCGTCCGCTGGCGACGCCCCGCAGCAGCGCCATTCGCCCGACGACCGATCGTACCCGCGAGGCCGTCTTCAACGTGCTGGCGCATCGCTTCGCTGAGCAGCTGGACGGCGCGCGCGTGCTCGACCTGTTCGCCGGCACTGGCGCGCTTGGTCTCGAAGCGCTGTCGCGTGGTGCCTCATACGGTGTCTTCATCGAGGAATCTGCCGAAGGCCGTGGCCTGATCCGCGACAATGTCGAGGCCTTCGGCCTGACCGGCCGCACCAAGATATTCCGCCGCGATGCAACGGGCCTTGGCGAGGCGGGTACGCTTGCGCCGTTCGGCCTCGTCTTCGCCGACCCGCCCTACGGCAAGGGTCTTGGCGAGCGCGCCTTGCAGTCGGCGAAAGCCGGCGGCTGGCTTCGCCCCGGCGCGTTGTGCGTGGTCGAGGAGGCAGCAGCGGCTCCCTTCGACCCCGGCCCCGGCTTTTCCATACTTGACGAGCGCAACTATGGCGAGACCGTCATCCGCTTCATCGAGGCCGCCTGACCGCCTGCCTGCATGGCCGGCCTCTTTGCCGCCGCCTTTGCCTGAGACATGACGAACAATTCACTTTGCTTGTCGTACCGACCCTGCCTATCGTCTTGCCGAGGAACCGGAGCCATTGATGACATTTCAGGCTGAATGGCTGCGCACAACGCTGCTGGCGACGTCGCTGGCTTTCACCATGGCCGGCCCGGTGCTGGCCGACAGCCCCGTGTTGCCCAACACGAAGCCGGCCGAATTCAAGGTCACGGATTTCCTGCTCGACAACGGCATGGAGGTCGTCGTCATCCCCGACCACCGCGCGCCGATCGTCACCCACATGGTGTGGTACAAGATCGGCAGCGCCGACGAGCCGCCGGGCAAATCCGGCATCGCCCATTTCTTCGAGCATCTGATGTTCAAGGCGACGACCCACCATGCGGCCGGCGAGTTCGACCGCGCCGTCTCCGACATCGGCGGCTCCAACAACGCCTTCACCTCTTACGATTACACCGCCTTCCACGAGACGGTGGCGCCATCGGCGCTTGAGCTGATGATGGGCTTCGAGGCCGATCGCATGCGTAATCTCATCCTCACCGACGATGTCATCAAGACCGAGCGGGACGTCATCCTCGAGGAGCGCCGCTCGCGCATCGACAACAATCCCGAGGCGGTGCTGGACGAGGAAGTCGACGCCACATTGTGGCAGAACCAGCCTTATCGCATTCCCGTCATCGGCTGGATGCAGGAGATGAAGCAGCTGAACCGCACCGACGCCACCGCTTTCTATGACAAATACTACCGGCCCAACAACGCCGTGCTGATCGTTGCCGGCGACGTCGAACCGGACGCGGTCAGGGCGCTGGCTGAAAAGACCTATGGCAAGGTGGCCCGCGGCCCCGATTTGCCGCCACGCATCCGCCCGGTCGAGCCGGAGCAGAACACCAAACGCACTGTCACGCTCTCCGACGCCCGCGTCAGCGTGCCGAGTTTTTCGACGCAGTGGGTGGTGCCGTCCTATCACTCGGGCAAGCCGGGCGAGGCCGAAGCGCTCGACCTGCTTGCGGAAATCCTCGGCGGTGGCAATCGCAGCCGGCTCTACCAGGCACTCGTCGTCCAGCAAGGTATTGCTTCCAGCGCCGGCGCCTATTTCCAGGGCACCATGCTCGATGATACCAATTTCACCGTCTATGGCACGCCGCGGGGCGATGCCAGGCTCGCCGATGTCGAAGCGGCGGTCGATGTGGAGGTGGCGCGCATCGCCAGGGATGGCGTCACGCCGGCGGAGCTGGAAAAGGCCAAGGACCGCTATGTGCGCTCGATGATCTTTGCCCGCGACAAACAGGATTCCATGGCCAACATCTACGGCTCGACACTGGCCACCGGCGGTAACGTGCAGGACGTCCTGCAATGGCCAGACCGCATCCGCAAGGTCACAGCCGCCGAGGTCAAGGCCGTTGCCGCGCGCTATCTGGTGCTTGACCGGTCGACAACCGGCTACCTGTTGCCGCAAGCCAAGGCGGAGAATTGATGATGATGAACCAGCACCGCCGCGGCTTTCCTTCTCCCGCAAGGGGGGAAGGAAAAGCGCGCGCCACGCTCGCAACCCTCTTCCTCTCCATCATCTTCCTGATCCTGCCGGCGCTAGCCGCCCGGGCCATGGACATCCAGCAAGTCACCTCGCCAAAAGGCGTCACCGCCTGGCTGGTGGAGGACTATTCGGTGCCGATCGTCGCCATCCGCTTCGTCTTCGGTGGCGGCTCGACGCAGGACCCGCCAGGCAAGGAAGGGCTGGCCAATCTGATGACCGGCCTGTTCGACGAAGGTGCCGGCCCCCTCGACAGCGAAGCCTTCCAGATAAAGCTCGACGATGCCGGCGCCGAGATGAGCTTCGAAGAGAGCCGCGACGGCATCTACGGCTCGATGCGCATGCTGGCCGAGCAGCGTGACGAAGCGTTCGATCTGTTGCGGCTGGCGGTCAACGAGCCACGCTTCGACCAGGCGCCGATCGACCGCATCCGCGCCCAGATCCTGTCCGGCATCATCGCCGGCGAGAACGACCCCGATACGGTGGCGCAGAACAAATGGGCGCGGGTACTCTACGGCGACCATCCCTATTCGCGGTCCGACCAGGGCACCAGGCAGAGCATCGCCGCCATCACGCCGGATGATTTGAAAGCCTTGCACAAGGCGGTTTTTGCGCGTGGGGGCCTGCATGTCGCCGTGGTTGGCGCGATCGACCCGGAAACCTTGAAGAAGAAGCTGGACATGGTGTTCGGCGACCTGCCGCAAAGCCAGGCGCTCGCCCCCGTGGCCGATATCGACCCGAAGCTGGCGCAGCATGTCGAGGTCGATTACAATTTGCCGCAGACGTCGTTGCAGCTCGCCTATCCCGGCGTGAAGCGCAAGGCGGCGGATTTCTTTCCCGCCGTGCTGATGAACGAGATCCTTGGCGGCGGCACCTTCACTTCGCGCCTGTTCCAGGAGGTGCGTGAAAAGCGCGGGCTGGCCTACAGCGTCAACTCCTCGCTGGTCAACCAGGACCACGCCAGCGCGCTGATCGTCAGCACCGGGACCCGATCGGACCGCGCGGCCGAGACGCTGGGGATCGTTCGCGACGTGGTCAGGCAACTGGCCGAGGAAGGCCCGACCGAGGCCGAATTGGCGGCGACCAAGAAATACATGATCGGCGCCTACGCCATCAACAATCTGGACTCCTCGAGCGCCATTGCCGCGACGCTGGTCGAATTGCAGCTCGACGACCTCGGCATCGACTACATGCAGCGCCGCGCCGCCTTCATCAACGCGGTGACGCTCGATCAGGTCAAGGCGGCGGCGAAGAAGCTGCTGTCCGCCGAACCGACCATCATGATCGTCGGGCCGAAGCTTGCCGAGGCCGGCAAGGGATGAGCCCGACTTTCGGCATCGCCTTCGGCGGCGGCGGCGCGCGCGGGCTGGCGCATATCCATGTCATCGAGGCGCTCGACGAACTGGGCATCAGGCCCGTGGCAATAGCCGGATCGTCGATCGGCGCCATCATGGGCGCCGGCATGGCCTCTGGCATGACCGGCAGGGATATCCACGACTATGCCCGTTCGATCCTCGGCCGCCGCGCCGAAGTGGCGAGCCGCATGTGGCGGGCGCGGCCAGGCACGATCGCGGAAGCCATGCAGAGCGGCATTCGCGTCAGCCAGTTCAATGTCGAGCGCATCCTGAAGGCCTTTCTGCCCGAGGCCATTCCCGAAACCTTCGCCGAGCTCAATATCCCGCTGAAAGTGACGGCGACGGACTATTTCGGCCACAAGCTGGCCGTCTTCGACGAAGGCGAACTGCATTCGGCGCTGGCCGCTTCAGCGGCCATTCCCGCCGTGTTCCGCCCGGTGACACGCGATGGAAGGCTGCTGATCGACGGCGGCATCTACAACCCCGTGCCCTTCGACCTCATCGAGAACGACGCCGACATCGTCATCGCCGTCGACGTCGTCGGCGCGCCTGTGGAAGTCGATCGCAAGCAGCCGACCTCCGTCGACCTGATGTTCGGCGCCACGCAGCTGATGATGCAGTCAATCATCGCCAACAAGCTGAAGCAGGGCCGGCCCGACATACTGGTCCGCCCGACGGTGTCGAAGTACCGCGTGCTCGATTTCCTGAAGATCGACGCCCTGATGAACGAGACGGTGGCGATCAAGGACGAGCTGAAGCGGGAAATCGAAGCCGCAGTTGAACTGCGATCCGCCAAACGCAAGGGGAAACAGAGAGAGGGAGCAGGCTAAGTCGCAATCACCTAAGCGTGATTTCCATCATGCCTGCTCGGGGGAACTACAGCAGGGATTGGCAGGATTGCGGGCATTTCAGTGCCGCCTCGACGAAAAATCGGGCCTAGGCGACAATTCACAGAGCCCCTCAGTCCTTCGCGCGCTCCACATAAGCCCCATCCGCCGTCATCACCACCACGCGGGTGCCGGGGGCGATGTGCGGCGGCACCAGCGTGCGCACGCCGTTGGAAAGCACGGCCGGCTTGTAGGACGACGAGGCCGTCTGTCCCTTGGTCGTCGGCTCGGTTTCCACCACCTCGAAGGTGGCGCGCTGCGGCAGCACCAGGGAAATCGCGATGCCGTTGTGCTGCGAGATCTGCACCGCCATGCCTTCCGAGAGGTAGGGTGCCATGTCGCCGACCACGCTTTCCGACACCGCCACCTGGTCGTAGGTCTCCGGGTTCATGAAATGATAGCCTTCGCCATCGCTGTAGAGGAAGGTGTGCTCGCGCTCCTCCACATAGGCGCGCTCCACCTGCTCGGTGGTGCGGTAGCGCTCCGAAACCTTCACTCCGTCGGCGATGCGGCGCATGTCGAGCTGCGTCACCGGCGTGCCCTTGCCCGGGTGGATGTTTTCGGCAAAGAGGATCACATAAAGCTTGCCGTCCTTGTCGACGACATTGCCTTTGCGGAGCGAACTGGCGATGACTTTCACCACGGCTTACAATCCTGAAATGGTTGATTGGTACAAATCGGCTTCAGCAGCCGTCCGCTGCGAACTAGCGCATCTTGGCCGCAACCGCCAGCCCCATTCCATATGATCTGAGCCCATGACCGATGCCTCGCCCTGGTGGACGCCACACGTCCACGCCGACCGCCGCCCGCGTCTGATGCTGCGCAACGCCATCGCCGCCAGCTTGCGCGACTGGTTCGCCCGCCACGACTTCGTCGAGGTGGAAACGGCGGCCCTGCAGGTCTCGCCCGGCAACGAGGCGCATCTGGCGGCTTTCGCCACCGAAGCGGTCGGGCCGGACGGCATACGGTCGCCGCTTTATCTCCACACATCGCCGGAATTCGCCTGCAAGAAGCTGCTCGCCGCCGGCGAACAGCGCATTTTCAGCCTTGGTCCGGTCTACCGCAACCGCGAGCGCGGCCCCTTGCACCATCCCGAATTCACCATGCTCGAATGGTACCGGGTGGGCGAGACCTATGAAAGCCTGATGCAGGATTGCGCCGCCCTTCTGGCGCTGGCCGCGACAAGGGCAGGGACGACGCGCTTTTCCTTCCGTGGCCGCGACTGCGATCCGTTTGCGGAGCCGGAGCGGCTGACGGTGGCGGATGCCTTCACCCGCCATGCCGACATGGACCTGCTGGCCACGGTCGCCGCCGACGGCGCCACCGATCGCGACGCGCTATACGCCGCCTTGACCCGAGCCGGGCTGCGCACCGCGCCCGATGACAGCTGGGCTGACCTGTTCAGCCGGGTGATGGTGGAGAAGGTCGAGCCGGTCCTCGGGCAGGGACGGGCGACCATCCTGTGCGAATATCCGGTGGCCGAGGCGGCGTTGGCGCGGCCAAGCCCGCGCGATCCCCGCGTCGCCGAGCGCTTTGAACTTTATTGTTGCGGTGTCGAACTAGCCAACGGCTTTGGCGAACTGACCGACGCCGGGGAGCAGCGCCGGCGCTTTGTCATCGAGATGGACGAGAAAGAGCGCATCTATGGCGAGCGCTACCCGCTGGACGAGGATTTTCTGGCGGCCCTCGCCATCATGCCGCAGGCCAGCGGTGTCGCGCTCGGCTTCGACCGGCTGGTCATGCTGGCAACCGGCGCGCAAAGGATAGAGGACGTGATCTGGACGCCGGTGGCGGAGTCATAAAACCACCTGCCCGCCGGGAGCCAGCGCGGATACACGCCGGCGATCACTCCACTGATTCCGGCCTTCGCCATTGCACAAGCCGAACCGGAACAATAGATGGGTGGCAGCGGCCGAAGCTGGCCGCACACCAGCAGGATCGCGCGCATGACCGATACATCAGACGCAGCAAAATTGACCGACCGTGTCGCGGCTTTGGTCGAGGCTGCCAAAAAGGCTGGCGCCGATGCCGCCGACGCGGTGGCCGTGCGCGGCCGCTCGACCGGCGTGACAGTGCGTCTTGGAAAGGTCGAGGGGACGGAATCGTCCGAGAGCGAGGACGTTGCACTGCGCGTCTTCGTCGGCGGCAGGGTGGCGAGTGTCTCGGCAACGGCCGCGTCTGACCCAAAGACGCTGGCCGAACGCGCGGTCGCCATGGCGAGGGTCTCGCCCGAGGATCCCTATCAAGGCCTTGCCGATCCGGCATTGCTGGCGAAACAGACACGCGATCTCGACCTCTTCGATGCCACCGAAGTGTCCGCCGACCAGTTGAAGGAAGCCGCACTTGCGGCGGAAGCTGCAGCCCTTGCCGTCAAGGGTGTGACCAATTCGGCTGGTGCCAGTGCCGGTGCCGGTCTGGGCGGTCTGGTGTTGGCCACGTCGCACGGCTTCCTTGGCCATTACGTCGGCTCGCGTTTCTCGCGCTCGGCCAGCGTCATTGCCGGCGAGGGCACCGGCATGGAACGTGATTATGAATTCTCCTCGCGCCAGCATTTTGCCGATCTCGACGCGCCGGAGGATATCGGCCGCAAGGCCGGCGAACGCGCCGTGCGCCGCATCGGCGCGCGCAAGGCGGCGACCGGGCCGATCGACGTGGTGTTGGATCCGCGCGTCGCGCGCGGCATCGCCGGCCACCTCGCCGGCGCCATCAACGGCGCCTCCGTCGCGCGCAAGACATCGTTTCTGCGCGACATGATGGGCAAGCAGGTGGCCGCGTCTGCGATCACCGTCACCGACGAGCCGCTCAGGCGGCGTGGTCAGGCCTCGCGTCCCTTCGACGGCGAGGGCGTCGAGGGCGAGAAGCTGTTCATGGTCGAAAAGGGCGTGCTCAACCACTGGTTCCTGTCGACTTCGGCCGCGCGGGAACTGGGGCTCATCACCAACGGGCGTGGCGCGCGCAGCGGCTCCTCCGTCTCGCCGTCCTCCACCAATCTCGCCATCGAACCAGGCGAGCGGTCACCGGAAGATCTGATCAAGTCGCTCAAGACCGGGTTCTATGTCACCGAAGTGTTCGGCCAGGGCGTCGACATGGTCACCGGCGAATACAGCCGTGGCGCCTCGGGCTTCTGGATCGAGAATGGTGAGCTGGCCTATCCGGTGGCCGAGGTTACGATCGCCTCGAACCTGAAGACCATGTTCCTCAACATGGTGCCGGCGAGCGACCTCGACCGCAATTTCGGTACCGCGGCCCCCACGCTTCTGATCGAAGGCATGACCCTTGCCGGAGCATGACCTGACCACGGCCGGTGCCGTCGAGGATCTGCCGTTGCTGCGCGAAGCCGCCCGCGAGGCGGGTCTCATCGCCATGCGCTACTTCGGCAACAACCCGCAAGTCTGGTTGAAGGGCGGCACATCGCCGGTCAGCGAAGCCGATCATGCCGCCGACGCCTATCTGCGCGAGACGCTGCTTTCGGCGCGGCCGGACTATGGCTGGCTATCGGAAGAGACCGCAGACGATCCGGCGCGGCTTTCGGCGCGCCGCACCTTCGTCGTCGACCCGATCGACGGCACGCGCGGTTTCCTGGAAGGCCAGCGCACCTGGTGCGTCAGCGTTGCCGTCGTCGAGCAGGGCCGTACGCTTGCCGGCGTGCTGGAATGCCCCGCAACCGAAGAAACCTATTGGGCGCTGCCTGGTGAAGGCGCCTTCCGCAACGGCCAAAGCATTTCGGTACGCAAGCCAGCGGACATGGCCGAGATTTCTGGCCCCAAGCCGCTGATCGACCTGCTGCCGGCCGAGTTGCTGGCCCGCTTGAAGCGGGCTCCCTACAGTCCTTCCCTGGCCTATCGGCTGGCCATGATCGCCAATGGCGCGCTTGACGCGACTTTCGTCAAGCCGAATGCGCATGACTGGGATATCGCCGCCGCCGATCTCATCCTGCGTGAGGCCGGTGGCCGGTTGCTCGACCGGCATGGCCGCGCGCCGCTCTATGCCGGCGAGGTGATCCGCCACGGTGCGCTCGCCGCCGGCAGCGGTGAATTGCTGGCCGTGCTCGCCGGCGTCATCGCCGGGTTGGATGCGTGAAAGCGTTTTCGACGGTTCCAAAGTCGGCGGCTTTGGTCTAGACCTGTCACAAACTCACAATATGTGAAGGACCGACATGGCCGCGGAAGACGGAAAGAAACAGCTTTTGCATCTGGTGTTCGGCGGCGAACTGAAGAAGCTTGGCGGCACCGAGTTCCGCGATCTCGAGGCGCTCGACATCGTCGGCGTCTATCCGGACTATCAAACCGCGCACACGGCGTGGAAGGCCAAGGCGCAAGCCAGCGTGGACAATGCCCACATGCGTTATTTCGTCGTGCATCTGCACCGTCTGCTCGACCCCGACAGCAAGGCTGCCGGTTGACTTCGATGGAGCATGACCTGGCGAAAGGGCCAGCCAGCGAGGCCGCGCCCACGGGCAGGGGCGGCAGCCGCACGACCAAGGCCTTCTGGCGCAAGATTCGCGAACCGCTTGCACAGTCGCGATTCGTCAAGAACGCCATCGCCAGCCTGCTCGCCCAGTTCGTGCGGCTGGTTCGCATGACCAGCCCCCTGGTCGCCGGCTCGGCACGCTTTTCGGGTGGCGCCTATGCCGAGTTCGAGCCCGGCATCATCGCCCTGTGGCATGGCCAGCATCTGCTGACGCCGGCCTATTATCCCAAGCGCAAGCCGTTGGTCGCCATGGTCTCGCGCAGCGCCGATGCGGAGCTCAACGCGCTGATGTTGGAGAAATTCGGCATCGAGGCGGTGCGCGGTTCCGGCGGGCGTGACAATGCCAGGCATCTCGACAAGGGCGGGGCCAAGGCCCTCATCGCCCTGAAAAAGTCGCTCACCGCCGGCAAGAACGTCGCCATGATCGCAGACATTCCGCACGGCACCCCGCGCGACGCCGGGCTTGGCATCGTCCTCCTGGCGCGTCTCTCCGGCCGGCCGCTGCTGCCGGTCGCCATCGCCACCAGCCGCCGCAAGGTGCTGGAAAAGAGCTGGGACAGGACCACCATCAACCTGCCATTCGGCCGTTCCGCCGTGACCATTGGCGCTCCGATCTTCGTGGCGGCGGACGCCGACGATGCCGAAATGGAGCGCAAGCGCCAGGAAGTCACAACCGCGCTCAATGCCGCGACCGCCGAGGCCTACCGTCTCGTGGACGGTCCGCGATGAGCGGTCGCTGGGCGCGAGCCATGCTGTCGGCATACCGTTTCGCCGGTGCGGCAGCCTATCCGCTGGTCGGCCCTTATGTCGCCTGGCGCACCTCGCGCGGCAAGGAAGACCGCAACCGCCGCCGCGAGCGCTATGGCGTCGCTGGCCGCCCTCGCCCCGAGGGGCCGGTGATCTGGATCCACGCCGCGAGCGTCGGCGAGACCATAGCCGTCGTGCCGCTGGTCGAAAGCATTCTCGACTACGGCGTCAACATCGTGCTGACGACCGGCACGGTCACCTCGGCAAAGGTCGCCGATGAGCGGCTCGGCGATCGCATCATCCACCAGTATGTGCCGCTCGACCTCAAGCCGGCGGTCAGCCGGTTCCTGGATCACTGGCAGCCCGATCTGGCGATCATCGCCGAATCCGAGATCTGGCCGATGACCATCCTCGAGCTTGGCGCGCGCCGCGTGCCACAGGTGCTGGTCAATGGCAGGCTGTCCGACCGCTCGTTCACGTCGTGGAAGAAGCGTGCCAACATCGCCGAGGCGCTGTTTGAGAACCTCGCCCACGTCGTCGCCCAGTCGGACGTCGACGGCGAGCGCTTCCGTTCGCTCGGCGCGCGCCCGGTCACCGTCTCGGGTAATCTCAAGGTCGATACCGCGCCGCCGCCCGTCGACGATCGGGCGCTGGCGACACTGAGGCGGCAGATCGGCGCCCGCCCGACCTGGGCCGCGATTTCGACGCATGACGGCGAGGAAGTGGTCGCAGCCGAGGTCCACGCGACGCTGCACAAGCGCCACCATGGTCTTCTGACGATCGTCGTTCCGCGCCATCCCGATCGCGCCGAGGCGCTTGCCGCGCAGATTTCCGGCATGGGCCTGAAGGTCGCGCGGCGCAGCAAGGGCGACAGGATCGTGGCCGACACCGACATATTGCTTGGCGATACGATTGGCGAGATGGGTCTCTATCTCAGGTTGACCGAAATCGCCTTTGTCGGCCGCTCGCTGACGTCGGAGGGTGGCCAGAACCCGCTGGAGCCGGCGATGCTCGACACGGCTGTTCTCGCCGGGCGCAATGTGCAGAATTTTCGTGAGGCCTATCAGCGCCTTATCGACAGCGGCGGCGCCAAGTTGGTGCGCGATCGCGACATGCTGGCCGGTGCCGTGAATTTCCTCCTGACCAATGAAGTGGCGCGCCACGAGATGATGGCGGCGGGAGTTGCGACCGTCGACGAGATGCGCGGCGCGCTGGCGCGCACGCTGAAATCGCTTGAGCCCTATATCCAGCCGCTGGTCGTCAAGTCGCGCCTGAAGGGCGCGAACGGGCGCTAACGTGGCTTCCGAAGCACCACCATTCTGGTGGGAAAAGCCGGACTGGCGCGTCCTGGCGCTGTCGCCCCTGTCGGCCGTCTACGCGCTAGCCGCCGGCCGCGGCATGCGGCGAGCCCGGCGCGAGAAGATCGAGGCGCCGGTTCTGTGCATCGGCAATTTCACGGTTGGCGGCACCGGCAAGACACCAGTGGCGATCGCGCTCGCCGAGCAGGCCAAGCGCATGCATCTGAAACCCGGCTTCCTGTCGCGCGGCCATGGCGGCTCTTTCGCCGAGCCGCATGTCGTCGATGCCCATCATGACAGCGCCAGGCATGTCGGCGACGAGCCGCTGCTCCTGGCCGAACACGCGCCGGTGGCGGTGACGCCGCACCGTGCCGCCGGCGCCCGGCTGCTGCTGGAACAGCACGGCTGCGATTTCCTGATCATGGATGACGGTTTCCAGAGCGCGCGCATTCACATCGACTATGCACTGGTCGTCGTCGACGCGCGCTACGGGATCGGCAACGGTCGCGTCATTCCGGGCGGTCCGCTCAGGGCCAAGATCGTCGACCAACTGGTCTTCACCAGCGGGCTGTTGAAGATGGGCGAGGGCACCGCCGCCGACGCTGTCGTCCGCCAGGCGGCGCGCGCCGGCCGGCCGATCTTCGAGGCTCATACAGAGCCGAGCAGCAAAAAGCGACTTTCCGGCAAGCGGTTCCTCGCCTTCGCCGGCATCGGCCATCCCGAGAAATTCTTCGACACGGTGCGAGAGGCCGGCGGCGAGTTGGTGCTGACACGGCCGTTTCCGGACCATCATTTCTATGGCGAGGACGAGCTTGCCGAGCTGGCGGCGACGGCGCATGCGGAAGGGCTTGGCCTCATCACCACGGCCAAGGACGCCGCCCGGCTGCGCCATGGCGCGTCTCGGGACTTTCTCGACAAGCTCGACGTGCTGGAAATCGACACCGTGTTCGAGCTCGACAATGTGCCGGAACGCATCATCCACGAGACCTTGGATGCGTGGCGCCAGCGCAAGCTCAAAGGCTGACCGGGCTGTCGTCTTCAAGGGCGCATTTTGCAGCAAACGAGATGCGCCAGGTCAACGCCGGCTGCGCAACTCCGGATGCACCTCGATTTCGCGCCGCAACGAGGCGGCGGCGCTGACATAGGGCTCTTGCCTTGCGACGCTCCAGTATTTCAACTCGTCGAGCGGAATGCTTTCGCCGGTCACCGCGCAGCGCACGAATGCGCCGGGGCTGGTAACCTGGAAGTCGCCATCAAGATAGCGGATACGGGCTTCCTTGCCGCCAGGGCCTTCGAAACGGTTCATCATGCAGGGACGCTGAGGTTCATGAGGATTTCATCGCCATAAATTGCCGGCAAGGTCAAGCTTGGCGCAACGCAGAGCGGCTAATCATAGCCTGGAAACGGCTATAGTAGGGACAGAATGGACATTTCCTCTGCTCGTCTTGCCGCCTTGCTCAGGCAAGCGATGACGCCGCAGACTGTCCCGCAGGCAAAGGCCGATCCGGTCAGGACGGCGCTGGTCAAGGCGCTGGTCCAGCCGCCGGCTCCATCTCTGCTTGCGCAACAGACAGCGCCGGCGCTGTTGGCTTTGCCGGTGGTGCCGATGGCCGCCAAATCGCAGCAGATCGCTTCGGCTGGGATTGTCGAGGCCTATCTGGCGGCGGTCGGGTCGAATGAAAAGGTGACGCCGGCGCCGGTCGTCGCGAGAAAAGCGGTGCCCGGAGCCGAAGCACAGCGAGGTGCATTACCGACTTTGGCAACGGCCAATGATACCACTCCCGCCGGAACTGTGGCGCTATCGCTGCTGGCGTTTGTTGCGCCACAGGCCCCGATGTCGCGCAACGGAGACATCCCCGATGCGTCGGCGGGGCCGAGCAAGCCGACCAACCGGACCCACGCCGCGCCGCTGCCGAATCACGAGCGCCCGCTGCTGAAAATCGCCTTTGTTTCGGCAACGACCGGATTGCTGGCAGCGGGGGCCTTCGGTTTGGCGATAAGGATCCTCGGCTAGCTCTCAGCTTCGATGAACGTCTCGATTCTGTCTGGCGTCAGTCCGGCCTCGGCCGCGATGCGGCGGGCGAGATCGGCAGCGGCGGTACGTGGCCGTCCTATCGGCCGGTCGAGCCAGTAGGACACCGGATTGAGCGCGGTGCGCTCATCGACGGTGGTGATGCGGCCCGACTGTAGCTGATGCCCGGTCAGCGGCGGCCGCGCCAGCGCGATGCCGAGCCCATAGGCGGCGGCGTCGAGCACCAGATTGTAGTCCTCGAAGCGGCGGTCCTGTGGGCGCGGGCGGTAATCCATGCCTTGCGCGGCGAACCAGGCACGCCAGGCCGAAGCGTCGGAATCGTTGATCAGTGGAAATTTGAGCAGCCGGGCCGGATCGCCATGGCCGATCTCGCGCGCAAGCTCCGGCGAGGCTACGGGGAAGACATGTTCCTCGAAAAGCTGCACCGAGACGCGGCCCGGAATGCCGCCGCGTCCACAGCGGATCGACAGGTCGATGCCTTCGTCCGCAAGGTCGGCCTGGCGGATATCGACATCGAGCACGATGCGCAGCTTAGAGGGATTGTTCTCCAGCGCCGCCATGCGCGGCATCAGCCACAGGCCGCTCACCGAGGGGATCGATGTCAGCCGCACCACGGCGGTGCCGCGTGGCTCGACCCAACGGTCGGAATGGCTCGATATCAGCGCGAAGGCTTCGGCCGTGCGCAGATGCAGCCTGTTGCCCTCGATCGTCAGCGAGACGCCGCGCGCACCGCGATCGAACACTTTGAGCCCAAGCCAGTCCTCGAGCTTGGCGATCTGCCGGCTGATGGCGCCATGGGTGATGTTGAGCTTTTCGGCCGCCGCCGAAAAACTGCCAGTGCGTGCCGCCGCGTCGAAGGCACGCAAGGTTTCGAGCGGCAGCATCGTGTCCGAGCTGTGATCCATAGTCACAGGTGATCCTCGATTTGGTCGTTTGTCAAGCAGGTCGAAAAGGCGTTCTCTGCATTTTACAGGCAGGAACGCGAGGACAGTGAGATGAGCGTAATGACCAGCACGTTGAATCCGACACAACGGATGGACACCATGGCGGCCATCGCGGTGGCGTTGACGGTGGTTGGCTGGGCGTCTGCTTTTCCGGCGATCCGCGCCGGCCTGGCCGCCTTTGGACCGCTGGAGCTCGGCGCATTGCGATTTGCCATCGCCGCAGTGCCGGCGGCGATCTTCCTGGCCGTCAAGCGCCCGGCGCTGCCCAGGCGCGACGAGTTGTGGCGTCTCGTCTTTGGCGGGGCAATTTTCGTCGCGCTTTACACCGTCATGCTCAATTTCGGCGAACTGACTGTCTCGGCCGGTGCGGCCGGCTTCATCATCAACGTCAGTCCGATCTTCACCGCCATCATGGCGATGGCTCTGCTCGGTGAACGCTTCTCCGGGTGGGCCTGGGCTGGCACTGTGATATCCTTCGCCGGCATCGGCGTCATAGCCATGGCAGACGGGCACGGCCTGCATTTCAATGCCGGTGCACTGCTGGTGCTTGGCTCTGCGCTCTGCTCGGCCGTTAACACCATCGTCCAGAAGCCGCTGTTTGCCCGTCACCACCCGCTGACCGTCTCGGCCTCCAACATGGTGCTCGGAGCACTTTGTCTGTCGCCCTTTCTGCCAAGCGGTTTTGCGCAGGCAGCGGTCGCCAACACCGCCGGTCTCGGCGCCGTCATCTTTCTTGGCATCGTGCCCAGCCTGATCGCCTATGCCGCCTGGGCAACCGCGCTATCGCGTCTGCCGGCCGCACGTGCCTCCAACTTCCTCTATCTGGTTTCGCCGATGTCGGCCCTGATCGGCTTCTTCTGGCTGGGCGAAGTGCCGACGCTGCTCGGCATGGTTGGCGGCGCACTGGCGCTGGGTGGCGTCATCGTGGTGAATTTGAAGCGATAAAACAAAAGGCTGGAGCCGTTTCCGGACTCAAAATATCGGCCCGACCCGCTGTGATACAGACACGCGCCAGGCGCGCGGCTATGGTGAGCCGCTTTTGTAAAGCGCGGCGGGGTCGGGATGGCAAGACGGTTCATATTCGCTATTTTTTGCGTGCTGCTGCTAAGCGGGAACGCCTCCGCGGGTTGGTACCACGTGGAAAATTACGAAGGGACGATCGGCTCTCAACCCGTTCATGTGTCGCTTCAGACATATGACAGTTTCGGCAGCGGCATAACGGTCGAGGGAAGTTACTTCTACGACGCCAAGCAAAGCCCCATAGCGGTGTACGGCAAGCTCAACGGCACCGCGCTCGTACTCTGCGAGATCTCGGGCAAGAAGGAATTCGACCGGATATTGGTGATGGGATCAAAGACTCCCGTCGACACCACCGGATGCCCGTTTTCCCTCGACATGGCTGAAGGCGGCGCCACTGGCACTTGGAGCAAAGGGACAGACACATATCCCGTCACGCTCAAGAAGGTCGCGAGCCTAGACGATACGGGCGACACAAAAATCGACGGGGCCATAGAAATTCCCTTCTGGGCCGAAACAGCAGCCGACAGGTTTGCCGGTGTTTACACGAACACCGACTCAGGCACTTGCATGGCGAAAATGCAGGTCATCAAAAAGAGCAGCGGGAAGGTCGTTCAGGCGATCACCTTCAAGGACGATGACTGCAATGCCGGCATGCTGATGACGCCCATCTACATGAACGTCCAGAAATGGGTCGAGGGAGGTAGGGACATCATTTCGGTGAATTTTCGCGGCGGCGGCGGCGCTGGCGACTCGGAGGACTACGTCTTCAATCGCGCCACTGGGAAATATCGACTGAAGAAATGACGCCGGGTTTCCGGCCTTGCTTGCCGTCGGACAGAATGCTCACCGCCGTCCGAACAGCCGCTCGATATCGGCGAGCTTGAGCTCGATATAAGTAGGGCGGCCATGGTTGCAGGTGCCGGAACCGGGCGTCGCTTCCATCTGGCGCAGCAGCGCGTTCATCTCCTCGGCCTTGAGCAGCCGGCCGGAGCGGACCGAACCGTGGCAGGCCATGGTGGCGGCGATCTTGTCGAGCCGTTCCTTCAGCGTGTCGACCGTGTCGTTGTCGGCGATCTCGTCGGCGAGGTCGCGCACCAATTGCTGCACATTGGTCTCGCCGAGCATGGATGGCGTCTCGCGCACCGCGACGGCGCCTGGGCCGAAGCGCTCGATGCCGAGGCCGAAGCGGGCCAGTGTTTCCGAATGCACTGCTAGCCGCTCGGCATCCTCTTCCGGCAGGTCGATGATCTCAGGCAGGAGCAGCATCTGCGAGGGGACCGGCCGCGAATGCAGCGCGTTCTTCAGCGCTTCGTAAACCAGCCGCTCATGCGCCGCATGCTGGTCGACGATGATGAGTGAATCCCTGGTCTGGGCAACGATGTAATTCTCATGCACCTGGGCACGGGCCGCTCCGAGCACCGCGCCAAGCAATGTCTCGGCCGCTTCGCTCTGTCCGGCGCGCGCATCGGCGCTGGCAAGCGGGCCGGCATCGAACGCCGCCTGATCGTTTTCACGCAATCCGCGATGCTCGAAACCAGCACCCTCGAAACCCATGTCGAGCGGCCTTTGCGGCGATCGGGCAGCATCGAAACCGGCCGAGCCGGAGGCATGGTAGGCTGCTTCATAGCTGCGATGGCCGTTTGCCGGGCCACCGTGGCTGTAGGATGCCGCACCGGGCCGGAATGCCGACATCATGCCGGCAGCACCTGTGGTGGCGGCGCGGATGCCGGCATCGGCCAGCGCCTGGCGGATCGAACCGACGATCAGCCCGCGCACCAGTCCGGGATCGCGAAAACGCACATCGGCCTTGGCCGGATGGACATTGACGTCGACGATGGCCGGATCGAGCGTCAGGAACAGCACCGTCACCGCATGGCGGTCGCGCGGCAGCACGTCGGCGAAGGCGCCGCGAATGGCGCCGGCGATCAGCTTGTCGCGCACCGGCCGGCCATTGACATAGGCATATTGCTGCAGCGCGTTGGCGCGGGTGAAGGACGGGATCGAGACATGCCCTGTCAGATGCACGCCTTCGCGCATCGCGTCGATGGCAATCGAATTGCTCGGAAAATCGGCGCCCATCACTTGGGCGACGCGGCGCAAACTGCCTTCTGGACTGCCGTCGGTCGCCGGCAATTCCAGTGTCGAGCGATCCGAACCTGCCAGCGTGAACCGCACGGCGGGGAATGCGATGGCGATGCGCTTGACCACGTCGCTGGTAGCCGAGCTTTCGGCGCGCTCGCCCTTCATGAATTTGAGCCGGGCGGGCGTGGCGAAGAACAGGTCGCGCACCTCGACCGTGGTGCCGCGATTGGCCGCCGCCGGCCTGACGGCCGAAACGCGACCACCCTCGATGCCGATCTCGGCGGCACTGTCGCCCGAAGCAGTGCGCGAACGGATCGACAGCCGCGACACCGAGCCGATCGACGGCAGCGCTTCGCCGCGGAAGCCGAGCGAGCGGATGTCGTGAATGTTCTCGGTGAGCTTGGACGTGCAGTGACGGGCAATCGCCAGCGCCAACTCCTGTTCGGCGATGCCGGAGCCGTCGTCGGTGACGCGGATCAGGTTCAGTCCGCCGCCGGCGGTGACGATCTCCACCCGGCTTGCGCCGGCGTCGAGTGCGTTCTCGACCAGTTCCTTGACCACGCTTGCCGGACGCTCGATCACTTCGCCGGCGGCGATCTGGTTGATCATCGTTTCGGAAAGCTGGCGAATGGGCATGGCGCCACTATAGGCGGATTCGTGGCTGGTGCGGAAGCTTCGATGCAGGCGGGCCACGGGAGATGACTGCAGGACAGAGAGGAGCGGGAAGGATCGCCGCGATCCCAATTTCTGAGCGGCTATCTTGAACCACCTCAGGCCTGTGCGACCAGCCAGTCCCGCACCTTGCGGGCATTGTCGCTGAGTTCACGGTTCTTCGGCCATACGACGTAAAAGGCCTTGCCGGTCGTCATTGTGTGACTGGTGACCCGCACCAGCAGCCCCGATGCCAGCAGCCGCTCGGCAAGATGCCGCCAGCCGAGCGCTATGCCTTGCCCTTCCATGACCGCCTGGATCACCAGGCCATAGTCGTTGATGCGCAGGCCTCGCGCGACATCGCTGAGGGTGCCGCCGGCCGATTCGAACCATTCGTCCCAACTGGCCGCTTCGCGGTACGGCTCTTCCAGATGGATGAGACGGTGCGTGGCCAGATGTTCGACGGTTTCCGGCATGCCAAACTTCGCCAGATAGCTTGCACCGGCGACCGGGAAGATTTCCTCGTCGGCCAGCGGCAATGAATGATAGTCCGCCCAGTCTCGGGGCTCTCCGCCGCGCACGGCGAGCGGGATACCTTCCGCGATGATGTCGAGGTCGCGATCGGCGGTCTGGATGCGCAAGTCGATACCCGGCAGTTCGTCGCGGAACTGCTGCAGGCGCGGCATCATCCAGAAGGAGCCGAAGGCGGTCGAGGCAGCAAGCGTCACGTGGCCGCCGGTCGCCTGCAGGCGCAGGTCCTCCGCCGACTTGCGGATATGCGAAAGGCCGAGCGAGACGTCGGCATGGAAGCGCTCGCCGGCCTCGGTCAGGATGACCTGGCGGTGGCGACGCTGGAAAAGCTTGGCTCCGAGCTGTTCTTCCAATCCGCGCACGGCATAGGAAACGGCGGCCTGCGTCATGCCGAGCTCCCGCCCGGCGGCGGTGAAACTCGACAGCCGCCCAGCGGCCTCGAAGACGATCAGGCTGCCAGCCGAGGGTAAGAGGTGGCGCAGGCTTCGCATAAGCTCAGCTTATACAAGAGATCAGGATTTTCCAGCGTCACAGCTGCATTTTGTCTCGCTAAATTGACGGGCTCTGGGAGGATGGAGTTTCCATGAACGCACCGGCCGTTGAAGTGACCGAACCTGCCAACCGTCGAGCGGGTGGCCGCGTGGGGCGCAAGGTGCTGCGGGGAATTCCCATGGCGTCTTTCCCGACCCTGGTCCGTAAAATTCCGGTGTATGAGATGGTCCCGGATGAGGCGGTGGAACTGATCCACCAGGAATCGCTTTCGATCCTCGAAGAGGTTGGATGCGAGTTCCGCGACGACGAGGCCATTGCACTGTGGAAGGCGGCGGGAGCCGATGTCTCGGACACAAGAGTCCGGATCGACCGTGCCCTCCTGATGGAGCTGGTATCGAAGGTCCCGTCGGAGTTTACGCTCAATGCGAGGAATCCCCAGCGTTCGGTGCGCGTGGGCGGAAACAACTCGATCTTCGTGCCGATGTACGGCGCGCCTTACGTGCGCGATCTCGACAACAACAGGCGCTATGGCACGCTCGCCGACCTGCAGAACTTCCACAAGCTTTCCTACATGGCGCCGGCGCTGCACTCCTCAAGCTCGGTCATCTGCGAGCCGATGGAAATCGCGGTGCCAAAGCGTCACCTCCACATCATCCATTCAGCGTTGAAGCACTCGGACAAGCCGTTCATGGGCATCGTGACGTCCAAGGAACGAGCCGAAGACACGATGGCCATGGCAGGCATCGTGTTCGGCGAGGACTATGTCCGCGACAATCCGGTGCTGGTGTCGATCACCAACTGCAATTCGCCGCTGGTGTGGGATGCCACCATGCTGGATGCGATGAAGGTCTATGCGCGCCACAACCAGCCGCTCATCCTCGCGCCCTTCGCGCTGTGCGGCGCCTCGACTTCGGCCTCCGCCGTGGGTGCGGTCGCGCAGGTCAATGCCGAAGCGCTGGCGGGCGTCGCGTTTACACAGCTGCTGCGTCCGGGTTCGCCGCAGCTCTACGGACAGTTCATGGTTACGGTGGACATGAAGACCGGCGCTCCCATGGGCGGCACCCCGGAGGCGGCCCAGATGATGTATCTGATGGGGGCACTGGCGCGGAAATACAGGTTGCCGTGGCGCACCTCGGGATTCCATGTCGGGTCGAAGTTGAACGACGCCCAGGCGGGCTACGAGTCGAACATGCTGATGCATGCCGCCATCCTGTCCGGCGCCAACTATATCTGGCACTCCGCCGGGTGGCTCGAGGCCGGCCTGACCTGCGGCTATTCGAAATTCGCGACCGACTGCGAACAGCTTGTTGGCTGGTACAAATATGCGGGCGGGCTGCCATTCGACGATTTCAAGGAGGCCATGGCGGCGATCCGCGAGGTGGGGCCTCAGGGCCATTTCCTCGGCACCCAGCACACGCTCGAACATTTCGAGTCGGCCTTCTTCATGCCCAGCATCATGGACTTCAACTCGTTCGAACAGTGGAAGGCTGAGGGCGCAAAGGACCACGACACGCGCGGCCGCGAGAAAGCGCGCAACATGCTCGCGGATTATGAGGAACCGAAGCTCGATGAGGGCATCGCCGATGGTCTGAGGGATTTCATCGCGTCGCGCGAGGAGAGGCTGCCGGACAGCGTCAGTTGATGCGTCGCACGGACAGCTGACGGGAACAAAAGGGAGGAAAAGATGTCATTCTTCAGAAGCAACCGTGATCGCGTGCCGAGTTCCATCGAGGCCATGGCGGCAGAAACGCGCGCGGGCCGGATGGATCGCCGGGAGTTTCTGGCGCTGGCCAGCGCCTTCGGCGCATCCACGGCTCTGGCCTACGGCATGATCGGTCTTGCCGCGCCGGATCGGGCCTTGGCCGAAGAGCCGAAGAAGGGCGGAACGCTGCGCGTGTCGATGTCGGTGAAGGGGCAAAAGGATCCGCGCACCTACGACTGGGTGGAGATGGCAAACATCACCCGCAGCTGGCTCGAACCGCTTGTCCGTTATACCAGACAATTCACATTCGAGCCGGTTCTGCTTGAGAGCTGGGTCGTCAATGACGACGCCACCGAATACGTGCTGCATGTGCGCAAGGGCGTCACCTGGAACAACGGCGACGCCTTCAATGCCGATGACGTGGTCTACAATCTGACGCGCTGGTGCGAAAAGGCTGCCGCCGGCAATTCCATGGCCGCGCGCGTTGGTGCGCTGATCGACGCAAAGACGGGCACGGCCAGGGACGGTGCCATCACCAAGGTCGATGACAATACGGTCAAGCTGAAGCTGAACGAACCGGATATCTCGCTGATCCCGAACTTCACCGACTATCCGGCGCTCGTCGTCCACCGCAAATTCGATGCTGACGGTGCAGATCCTATCAAAAAGCCGATTGGTACCGGACCATTCGAACTGGTGTCCTATGCAGTCGGCCAGAAAGCAGTCGTCAAGCGCCGCGAGAATGGCAAGTGGTGGGGCGGTGAGGCGCCGCTCGACAGTGTCGAGTTCATCGACTACGGGACCGACTTCAATGCCTCGATCAATGCATTCGATTCCGGCGAAATCGACGTCAATTTTGAAACCCCCGCCGACTTCATCGACATCCTCGACAAGATGGGCTTGGTAAAATCGGAGGTCGCGACAGCGACGACGCTCGTTGCCCGCACCAACATCACGCACAAGCCTTATGATGACCAGCGCGTCCGCAACGCGCTCCAGATGGCCGTCGACAACAATGCCGTGCTCGAACTCGGCTATGCCGGGCGGGGGACCGCTGGCGAAAACCACCACGTCAGCCCGATCCATCCGGAGTACTACCCCCTGCCCAAGAAGACACGCGATGCGGCTGGCGCCAAGAAGTTGATGGCCGATGCCGGACAGGCCGACTTCGAGCATGAACTGATCACCGTCGAGGACGATTGGCAAAAGAACACCGGCGACGCGATTGCCGGCCAGTAGCGTGATGCCGGGATCAAGGTGAAGCGCACCGTGCTGCCGGGCTCGACCTTCTGGAACGACTGGACGAAATATCCCTATTCCATGACGATCTGGTACATGCGCCCGCTTGGCGTCCAGGTCTTGGCGCTGGGCTATCGTACTGGCGAGGCGTGGAACGAAACGGCCTATTCGAATCCGGATTTCGACGCCAAGCTCAAGCAGGCGCTTTCGCTGATCGACGTCGCCAAGCGCAAGGAGGTGATGAAGGACGTCGAGCAGATCCTGCAGGATTCTGGCGTCATCATCCAACCGTTCTGGCAGAAGCTCTACAGCCACATGAACAAGAAGGTGAAGAACTACGGTGTCCACCAGACCTTCGAGATGGATCTCCAGAACGTCTGGCTGGAGGGTTGAAACAGGGCGCTGCAGGACTTCATGAGCCGCAAAAAAGCCGATATGCAGGACGCGTGGTATTGATAGCCTCAAGCCATCAAAAGCCGGAGATTCTGCATGAGACTGACAGCGCTCTCTGCCGCCCTTTCGATAGCCTTGCCCGCGGCCGCCTTCGCCGGACCGGCGTCCGACGCCGTGAAGTTCTTCTATGTGCCGGCCGTCAAGTTCGAGGCCGACGAACAATACCGGGATCGGTTCACCGAGCCGGTGACGAAACTGTTCGACCTGAACGACCAGGCAACGAAAAAGCACCCGGACGAGGTCGCCTGCATCGATTTCGATCCGGGTCTCGACGCACAGGATTTCGATCAGAAATCTGTATCGAAAACCCTGAAATTGTCCGAGAAGCGAGATGGTGACAACGCCGAGGTTACAGCGTCCTTCAGCCTTTTCTCGGAAGGCGATGACTCCAAACGTGAGATGGTCTGGTCGCTCAAGAAGATCGACGGCAAGTGGAAGATATCGGACATCGCCTCGAAGACCAGCGCCTGGAAGCTCAGCGCGCTGGAATGCATGGCCGGCCAGACACCGGAGTGATGCGATGGTTCGTCGCCCGCTCCTGGCACTATCGGCCATGTGCCTGCTGGCGGCGGGTTTGAGCGCCGCCGCAGCCCAGGGGCTGTTTGGCGCGCCGCCTGCAAACGCCCCCGCCCACACCGCGCCGGTCGACAGCGGAGCGCCGCCCGCAAATGCACCCGGCGGTGCGGCCGAACCGGCAACGCCGCCGGTTGCATGGCCGCCCAGCGAGCCGCCCGCGCCTATCGAGCCGGGATCTCCGACGGCGGTGGTGCGGCCATTTTACGATCAGGTCGGCCTGGAGATCGATCCGGCGCAGCGCAATCATTTCGTAGATCCGGCGAAAACCGTTCTCGACAAGAGCGATGCCTTGCGCAAATCCGGGCAGGGCGAGTGCCTCGATCCCAACATGGCGCTGGACAATGCGGACTACGACAAGGCCGAGATCGACAAGAGCCTGAAGACGCTCGAGGCGATCAATGGCGACCAGGCCAAGGTCATCGTCGCCTTCGTCGTCGCCGGCAACCCGCACCGCCTTGAGTGGAAGTTCAAGAAGGTCGACGGCGATTGGAAGATATCGGACCTGCTGTCGGTGACCGGCGAATGGGCGCTCAGCCAATATCAGTGCGAATAGGCAGCGAATGAAAATCACCAATATTCGCGTCACCCACGTCAACGTGCCTCTCGACGCGCCGTTCTGGTGGACGGCTGGTCTGTATGGTGGCGCTTCGAAATCGATCATCGAGGTTGAGACCGATCAGGGCGTGGTCGGGCTGGGCGAGGCGCCATGGTGGCATTTCGGCGAGGTGATAAAGGCCGAAATCGCGCCGGCGCTGATCGGCGCCGATCCGCTCGACATAGCCGACTGCGAGGCACGCTGCGTGCCGCCTTGGCAGATCACCGCCAACACAGGGGAAAACGCTGCCTCCGTCGCTTTCGGCTCCGTGGAACTGGCCCTGTGGGACATCAGGGGCAAGGTCTTCGGCATGCCGCTCCACAAGCTGCTTGGCGGCGCGGTGCGCAAGGATATTCCGTTTTCGGAATATTTCGCCTTTCGCCCCGAGCAGGATGGGGCAGGCGGCGAGATGACTCCGGAAGCGATCGTCGACTATTGCCTGAGGATGCGCGAGGAGCACGGCTCGACCATTTTCGAGGGCAAGCTGATCATGGGCGATCCGCAGTTGGAGATCAGGACGGTGCGCATGCTGCGCGAGGCGCTCGGCGAAAAGGCGCAGATCAAGCTCGATTCCAACATGCAATGGTCGCTGACCACGGCGCGCTGGGTGCTGCGCGAGATCGAGCCGTTCAACATTCGCAATTATGAGGATCCGGTCGCCACCTTCGAGGAGATGGCGGCGCTGCGCCAGCACTCGCGCATCCCGTTCTCAACCCACATTCCGGACCTCAGGCGCGCTGTCGCGCTCGGCGCCCCGGACTACTTCGTCTGCAATTTCGCGGCGCTCGGCGGCTTGTCGAGAACGCTGAAATTCGTCGCCGCCTGCGAGGCGATGGGCAAGGGGTTCTGGTGTTATTCGAACGATCTCGGCATCATGACTTCGGCCTACCTGCATGTCGTGGCGGCGACGCCCTGGATCACCGAAGCATCGCAATCGCTGTTTGCCTGGCAGGTCGGCGACGTCATCAAGGATGGTCCGTTCCGGCAGACCGACAATATGGTGCGCGTGCCGGAAGGCCATGGACTGGGCGTCGAACTCGATCCGGCTGCGATGAAACGCTGGGCCGGTCACTTCGCCGAGCACGGGCCGATGGGGCATTTCAGCGATCCCAACAATCCTGGCCGCTACCGCCGGCTGCCGCTCAACTGATGCCGAATGTCGCTCTCAGAAACCGCCGCTCAGCCGCGCCCGCGATAGGGCGCGACGCCGGTGTCCGGCAGCCAAGCGCCTTCGGGCGGCGCGCCGGTCTGCCAGAACACATCGATCGGAATGCCGCCGCGCGGAAACCAGTAGCCGCCGACGCGCAGCCACAGCGGCTTGGTGGCCGCCACGATGCGGCGCCCGATCATCACCGTGCACTCCTCGTGGAAGGCGCCATGGTTGCGAAACGAGGTCATGAACAGTTTCAGCGACTTCGATTCCACCAGAGCCGCATCGGGCGCGTAGTCGATGACGATATGGGCGAAATCCGGCTGGCCGGTGACCGGGCAGAGCGAAGTGAATTCCGGGCAGGTGAAGCGCACGATGGCCGGCGGACCGTCGCCGCGCGAAAACGGAACGGTCTCCAGGACCGCCTGATCGGGGCTCTGTGGCGTCTCGACGTGTGCGCCGAGCTGGGTAAGGTCTTTGGTGATGGTCATGGGCGGTGGCCTTGTTTGGTTTTGCGGCTCATTAGCATCGGACCGAAAAGTGTGCAGCGGTTTTCGGATATATCCGGTGCTTAAATAGAAAATGGAGCAGCGCATGCCGCTCCAGCACAATTTGAAACAGCAGGAAGACGATGACCTCCAACGATCCGCTTCTCCAGCCCTACCAGCTCAAGCATCTGACGCTGAAGAACCGGGTGATGTCGACCAGCCACGAGCCAGCCTATTCGGAAGACGGCATGCCGAAGGAGCGCTACCGCCTCTACCATGCCGAAAAGGCCAAGGGCGGCATGGCGCTGACCATGACCGCCGGCTCGGCGATCGTCTCGCGCGACAGTCCGGCCGCCTTCGGCAATCTGCATGTCTATGACGACAGGATCGTGCCGTGGCTCACCGAGCTCACTGAGGCCTGTCATGAACATGACTGCAAGGTGATGATCCAGATCACCCATCTCGGCCGCCGCACCGGCTGGAACAAGGCCGACTGGCTGCCGGTGCTCTCGGCTTCGCCGGTGCGCGAGCCGGCGCATCGCGCCTTTCCCAAGACCATCGAGGACTGGGACATCGAGCGCATCGTCGCCGACTACGCTTCGGCTGCCCAGCGCTGCCATGCCGCCGGCCTCGACGGCATCGAGTTCGAGGCCTACGGCCATCTGATCGATGGCTTCTGGTCGCCGGCAACCAACCATCGCGATGATGAGTTCGGCGGCTCGCTCGATAACCGTCTGCGTTTCACCAACATGGTGCTCGATGCCGTGCGGGCGGCGGTCGGCGACAAATTCGTCGTCGGCATCCGGATGGTCGCCGACGAGGATTTCGAGAAGGGCCTGTCGAAGGAAGAGGGCGTCGAGATCGCCAAGCGGCTCGCCAACTCCGGCAAGGTCGATTTCCTCAACATCATCCGTGGCTCGATCGAGAGCGACGCGGCGCTGACCAAGGTCATCCCGGTGGCCGGCATGCGCTCTTCGCCACATCTCGATTTCGCCGGCGAGGTGAGGGCGGCGACAAAGTTCCCGACCTTCCATGCGGCACGGATTTCCGATGTCGCCACCGCGCGCCATGCCATCGCCACCGGCAAACTCGACATGGTCGGCATGACCCGCGCCCACATCGCCGATCCGCACATCATCCGCAAAGTCATGGAAGGCCGCGAGCACGAGATCCGCCCTTGTGTCGGCGCCACCTATTGTCTCGACCGCATCTATGAGGGCGGCGAAGCGCTGTGCATCCACAATGCGGCGACTGGCCGCGAGGCCGAGATTCCACACATCATCGTCAAGACCGAGGGGCCGAGAAGAAAGGTCATCGTCGTCGGTGCCGGCGCCGGCGGGCTGGAGGCGGCGCGTGTCGCAGCCGAGAGAGGCCATCACGTCACGATCCTGGAAGCATCGTCACAGGCGGGCGGGCAGGTGCGGTTGGCGACGCAGAACCCGCGCCGCAAGGAATTGATCGGCATCATCGACTGGCGGCTGGCCGAACTCGACCGGCTCGGCGTCGAGATCCGCTATGATACCTGGGCGGAGAAGGACGATGTTCTGGCGCTGGCGCCAGACGTGGTGGTGGTCGCAACCGGTGGCCTGCCGCAGAACCCGCCATTGACGGCTGGCGACAACCTTGTCACCTCGAGCTGGGACATCATGGCCGGCAGCGTCAAACCGGCCGAGAACGTGCTGCTCTATGACGACAACGGCGGCCATCAGGGCATGGGCGCGGCCGAATTGATCGCCAATGCCGGCTCGAAGCTCGAACTCGTTTCGCCGGAGCGCTTCTTCGCTCCCGAAATGGGCGGCATGAACCACGTGCCCTACATGCGCGCCTTCCAGGAAAAGGGCGTCACCATAACCATCAACACGCGGCTGCGCTCGGTGCGGCGCGAGGGCAATCAGCTGATCGCCGAACTGGCTTCGGATTTCGCCGACGGCTGGCGCGGCGAGCGGCGGGTCGACCAGGTGGTGGTCGAGCACGGCACGGCGCCGCTCGACGAGCTCTATCTGGCGCTTAAGCCGCTGTCGAAGAATGGCGGCGCGGTCGACTACGAGCGTCTGGTGAGCGGCGGCGATATTTTTCCGGCGCGCAACCCGCAAGGCGGCTTCATGCTGTTCAGGATCGGCGACGCGGTCGCCTCGCGTAACATCCATGCCGCCATCTATGACGGCATCAGGTTCGGCTTGCGGATCTGATCCCTCGTCGCGAGAATTGGTGGCGCGCGGTCGAACTTGCGTACGAGAGCCCGTGTACGGTGGCCTGACCGCGCGCCCGCACGTCGTTGGCTCGTTGCCAGACGACGCACGATTCTGTGAGGTTGGTTCGCGTGGTGCGCCTCAGAACATCCTGGCGGTGGCCATGCACAGCACCGTGACGACCAGCAGCCATGCGGCAATGCGTTCGCCAATTGCCATTCTGGCGCGCAGCTGCGTTTCGGTTTGCGCATTCGCGCCGGCAAGTCGCCTACTGGGCACCCTGACCATCGCGCCGAGTACGCCGGCGGCGGCGAAGGCGGCCAGAATGCCAAGCGCCAACACCATTTCCGTCGAACCGAAATAGCCGCCGTGGAAGAAATACCATAGCAGCGCTCCGGTCAGGAAAACCATGCCGGCCGCGCCCATCTGCGGGTGGATGAAGCGCTCGGCCCGGATATCGGGATCGCGCGCCAGCGTGATCGTGGTGCCTGCCCAGAATACGCCTGCCATGACATGAAGAGCGATGACGACGATGTAGACATATTGCATGACCGGATTCCTCTTTCGCCCGCCATGCGCGATAGTTAGATATCAAATGATTAGATGTCAATGTATAAACCGGAGCCAGTTCCATCCGCTGGGAACACCGTCTAGTGTCTGACAATGACGCCCTTTGACCGCCCGCCAGTCGGCATGAATCTCGGCCGCACCGCCAAGCTGGTTGCCCAGGCCTTCGACGCCGCCCTGGTCGAGGCTGGCGGTACATTGCCGGTCTGGCTCACTTTGCTGTCGGTCAAGTCGAGCACGCTAGCCAACCAGCGCGAGCTTGCCGGCATGATCGGCATCCAGGGGGCGACGCTGACCCACCATCTCAACGCGATGGAGGCACAGGGCCTGCTGACGCGCCGCCGCGATCCTGTCAATCGCCGGGTTCACCTGGTTGAACTGACTGAAGCCGGAGACGCGATGTTCGAGACATTGCGCAAGGCCGCGCTTGTCTTCGACAAGCGATTGCGTAAGGGATTGTCCGACGACAGGCTGGTGGAGTTTGCGCACGTGTTGGCGGCATTGCGGGCCAATGTCGAAGCATAGGCCGAATTTGGACAACGACATGCAGGAAGCGCGCCGCACGAATCCGTTCAAGCGCGAGGCATTAGGCAGTCCCTACGCCAGGCTTCCTTGCAGCACTGTCAGCTTGGCCTTCTTCGGCATGCGGGCTGTCAGCCATTCCAGCGCCTTGTCCTGCGGCATCGGGAAGGCGATGGAATAGCCCTGCACCTGGTCGCACCCGATCGCCATCAGCGAATCGAGTTCGGCCTCGGTTTCGGCGCCCTCGGCAACGATCGAGATGCCGAGGCCGCGCGCAAGTTCGGTGATGGCGCGCACGATCTTCGAGTTGTCGCCATTCTCATGGATGTTCTGGACGAAGCGGCGATCGATCTTCAGCCGGTCGATCTCGTTCGGGTTGACGTGGCTGAGCGATGCATAGCCGGTGCCGAAATCATCGAGTTCCAGATGGACGCCGGCGGCCCTGATGTGGCGCAGCTTTGCCGCGATGCCTGTCTTCTCGTCGTCGAGAATGACGGATTCGACGATCTCCAGCGACAGTTTCTGTGGCGGCAGGCCGGCCTTTTCCAACGTTTCGAACAGAAATGCATCGAAATCGTGCTCGCGCAGCTCGGTGCCCGAAACATTGACGGCAAGCCGCCCGAAGGCAATGCCTGCGCGGTTCCATTCGGCGGCTTCGTTGATCGCCTTGCTGATGACGATGCGGCCTATCTCAGGCATGAAGCCGCATTTCTCAGCGACCGGAATGAACTCGCCCGGTGCGATCATGCCGCGCTCGGCATGGTTCCAGCGCACCAGCGCCTCGATGCCGCTGATTGTTCCATCTGTCAGCGAAACCTGCGGCTGGAAATAGACCTGGAACGCCCGCTCGGAGATAGCGACCTTGATGTCGTGCTCGAGTTGCTTGCGATAGTCCAGTTCGCGGCGCAGCTCCTCGGAGAAGAACGAGAAGTTGCCGCCACCCATCTTCTTGGCGGAATAGAGCGCAAGATCGGCATGAACCAGCAGATCCTGCGCATTGTCCGCGTCGATCGGATAGACGGCGATGCCGGCGCTGGCCCCAGGCAGGATGGTCGTGCCCTGGAAGATGATCGGCTCGTTGATCTGCTCCAGGATTCGTCTGGCCAGCATGTTGATGTCTTCGGTGCCGCCGGCGCCGTTCAGGATCATCACGAATTCGTCGCCTCCAAGGCGCGCGCAGAGGTCCGACGCCCGGCAGGAATCGCGCATGCGCTGTGCCGTGACGACCAGCACATAGTCGCCGGCGGCATGGCCCAGCGTGTCGTTGATCTGCTTGAAGCGGTCGAGGTCGAGCTGGATCACCGCCAGCCGCTCGCGCCGGCGATGCGCGCCCTTGATCAGCGTGTCGAAATGATCCGTGAGGAAGGTGCGGTTGTGCAGCCCGGTCAGCCCGTCATGCACGGCAATGAAGGCCATCGAGTTGCGCGCGTCGACAAGTTCATGCGTCTTGCGCAGGATGGCCTTGGACATCGGCCGGAAGATGAACAGCGCAACCAGCACGATGACGCCGATGGTGGCGAAGAACAGGGTGCGGTGGAGGTCGAGCAGCTGTTCCGAGCGCGCATCGGCATAGGCGCTGATGCGTTGGCCAAGTGCCGCATAGCCCGACAGCGTGGCATTGGCGACGGAGGCGTCGAGATTGACGCGCTCGGCGCCGCCCTTGTAGCCCTCGCCGCTGTTTGCCAGCTTCGATTCGACCGATGAGATCAAGCGTTTGCCATTGGCAATCAGCCCGACCGAGAAGTAATCGAGGTGGAACGGCTTGGCGAAAAGCACATTTTCGATCGACTTGGGATCGAACCGTGCCTGCGACATCGGATCGGCGCCGGTCTGGTCGAGCAGGAGATCGTAACTCGTCTCGAATTCGGCGGTAGCCTGCTTGAGCGCGGCAACCAGCGCCGGCTGCTTGTCGGGCGATGCGGCGCCCGTCGCGCCGGCAAGGAAGACGATGCGCTGCGACAGCGCCTTTTGCGTGCTGACGATATTTTGCAACGTCTCATTGCGTTGCTGGGCGGCCATCATCTGCTGCAGAAGGATGAAGGAGGCCATCACCATGGCGGCAATGATCAGCAGCGCCAGCCAGTAGCCGCTCTTGATCAGCAGTATGAGCTTGCGCGAAACGCTATGCACTGGCTGCTGCGACATTTTCGGGGGCGGCCCTCTCGCCAACGGATTCCTGCTGTGGGGACCATTGGCCCGCAAATGTTAACAGGTCCGGAAATCGACAGCCGGCAGGCCGGCGCGAGACAGGGAAAGATCGCGAAATGGTTATCGGGTCCTTTCACGACGCGGCTGCATTTGAGCAATCATCGGCGGCCGCCACTGTCGATGCGTGGCTTGCGTGATCATCTGACGTTCGGGTTTGGTGCTGCCCAGCCACCGATCCGGTCGTTTTTGCGATGGATTTTTCATGCGGGCGGGACGACAGTCTGCCCACATCAAACGAGGCTCGATCATGACCGCAGCATTTCTCTCCCACATCGACAGCGAGCTTGCGGGGCTTAAATCGGCTGGCCTCTACAAATCCGAACGGGTGATCACATCGACCCAGTCGGCGCAGATCGAGGTCGGCGGGCAGAAGGTGCTGAACTTCTGCGCCAACAATTATCTCGGCCTCGCCGACAGCGCCGACTTGCGCGACGCCGCCAAGCAGGCGCTCGACCGCTATGGCTATGGGATGGCGTCGGTGCGCTTCATCTGCGGCACGCAGGAGGAGCACAAACAGCTCGAGGCGACGATTTCATCCTTCCTCGGCCTGGAAGACACCATCCTCTACGGCTCCTGCTTCGACGCCAATGGCGGCCTGTTCGAGACGTTGCTGGGGGAGGACGACGCGATCATTTCCGACGCGCTGAACCACGCCTCGATCATCGACGGCGTGCGGCTGTCGAAGGCCAAACGCTTCCGCTACGCCAACAACGACATGGCCGATCTCGAGGCCCGATTGAAGGAGGCCAGGGATTGCCGCTTCCGGCTGATCGCCACCGATGGCGTGTTTTCGATGGATGGCATCATCGCCAATCTGAAGGGGGTCTGCGATCTCGCTGACAAGTACGACGCCATGGTGATGGTCGACGACAGCCACGCGGTCGGCTTCGTTGGCAAGAACGGTCGCGGCTCGGCCGAGCATTGCGGCGTCGAGGGCAGGGTGGACATCATCACCGGCACGCTCGGCAAGGCGCTCGGCGGCGCATCCGGTGGTTATACCTCGGGTAAAAGCCAAGTGGTCGACTGGTTGCGCCAGCGCTCGAGGCCTTATCTCTTCTCCAACACGCTGATGCCGGCGATCGCCGGCGCCTCGATCAAGGTGTTCGAACTGGTCCGCAATGGCGATGCCTTGCGCGAGCGCCTCTATGCCAACGCGGCGCGGTTCAGGTCGCAGATGGGCAAGCTCGGCTTCACGCTGGCCGGCGCCGACCATCCGATCATCCCGGTGATGCTGGGCGATGCGAGCCTGGCGCAGGAGATGGCGGCTCGCATGCTGAAGCGCGGCATCTATGTCATCGGCTTTTCCTTCCCGGTGGTGCCGAAGGGGCAGGCACGCATCCGTACCCAGATGTCGGCCGCGCACTCCACCGCCGACATCGACCGCGCGGTGGAGGCGTTTGCCGCCGTCGGGCGTGAACTCGGGGTGATTTCCTGAAAGGCCGAAATCGAAAAGCGATTCCGGATCAAGAGATTCAAGGGACAATGACATGTCGAACATGATGAAGGCGCTGGTGAAGGCCAAGGCCGAACCGGGCATCTGGATGGAACAGGTGCCGGTGCCGGAGATCGGCCCCAATGATGTGCTGATCAAGATCAGGAAGACCGCGATCTGCGGCACTGACGTCCACATCTACAATTGGGACCAGTGGGCGCAGAAGACGGTGCCGGTACCGATGGTCACCGGCCATGAATTCGTCGGCACGGTCGCCGATTTCGGCGCCGCGGTCACTGAGTACAAGGTCGGCCAGCGTGTGTCGGGCGAAGGTCATATCGTCTGCGGCCACTGCCGCAACTGCCGCGCGGGCAGGGGGCATCTCTGCCGCAACACGCTTGGGGTCGGTGTCAATCGGCCGGGCGCCTTCGGCGAGTATCTGGCGATCCCGCAGCACAATGTGGTGCCGATCCCCGACGACGTGCCGGACGAGATCGCCGCGATCTTCGATCCCCTGGGCAATGCGGTCCACACCGCATTGTCCTTCGATCTGGTCGGCGAGGATGTGCTGGTTACCGGCGCCGGGCCGATCGGCATCATGGGCGCGCTCGTCGCCCAATGCGTGGGTGCGCGAAAGGTGGTGATCACCGACATCAACCCGGTGCGGCTTGCGCTGGCGAAGAAGCTCGGCGTCCAGCATGTCGTCGATGCCTCCAAGGAAAGACTGCGCGATGTGATGCCGGCGCTCGGCATGACCGAGGGTTTTGATGTCGGTCTCGAAATGTCGGGCGCCGCACCCGCCTTCCGCGACATGATCGACACCATGAACAATGGTGGCAAGATCGCGATCCTCGGCATCGCCCCGACCGGCTTCGAGATCGACTGGAACAAGGTCATCTTCAAGATGCTTCACCTCAAGGGCATCTACGGCCGCGAGATGTTCGAGACCTGGTACAAGATGATCGCGCTGGTGCAGGGGCCGCTCGACGTGACCGGCCTGATCACCCACCGCATCGGCATCGACGATTTCCAGATCGGCTTCGATGCAATGCGCAGCGGCAGTTCGGGCAAGGTGGTGATGGATTGGTGAGGCAATTGGTCGAATGCAGGGCCGGGGAGAACTCTTCGGCAGCGATCCGTCGCGCCAACATGCCATTTCTGTTGCCGGCTTAACCTTTGCCCAGCGCGCCCTCCAGCGCAGCCAATCCATCGCTGATCGCTGCGCGCTCGCTGGCGCTCAGCTTTGCCAGCAGTTCCCGCTCGAAGGCCTTCGCCAGCGGCACCATTTCGCGATAGGCGGCAAGCCCGGCCTTGGTCAGTGTCAGATGTTCGACGCGGCGATCGTTTTCGTCAGTGGTTCGGGTGAGCCAGCGCCGCCGTTCGAGTTCGGCGACGGCGCGTGACACCTTGGTCTTGTGCATGGCCGACTGCTCGCCGAGTGCTGTCGCGGTCATTGTGCCGCGCTGTCCCAATCCGGAAAGGGTACGCCATTCGGGCCGGGTCAGGCCATGGCGGTCCTTGTAGACCTTCGAGAATTCGCGGCTAACCGCGTCGGCAAGACGATAGAGCCGGTAGGGCAGGAAACTCTCGAGTTCGAGGACGTCCATCGGTTCGAATTCCGGCACATCGCAAGATTGATAGTTACATTTTCAATGGTTACAAATGAAACCAGTTTGGTCAATCCATCAGGACGCGCCGCGTCTTCCTGGATGCGCAAGGGAGGAAGCGATGGCCTTTTCCTATATGCCGGGCTTCGGCAACGACTTCGAAACCGAAATGCTGCCCGGCTCGCTGCCACAGGGGCGGAACTCTCCGCAGCGGCCGGCCTACGGCCTCTATGCCGAACAGCTCTCGGGCTCGCCCTTCACTGCCCCGCGCGGCACCAATGAGCGCTCCTGGCTCTATCGCATCCGGCCGAGCGTCAAGCACACCGGCCGTTTCAAGGTGGCGAGCTACTCCCTGTGGAAGAGCGCGCCCAATGTCGGCGATCATGAACTGGCGCTCGGCCAGTATCGCTGGAATCCGGTGCCGATGCCTGAGGAACCGACGGACTTCATCGCCGGCATGCGCAGCATAACCACGGCCGGCGACGTGCTCGGCCAGACCGGCATGGCGGCACACGTCTATGTCGCCAACCGCTCGATGGTCGACGACCATTTCTTCAACGCCGACGGCGAATTGCTGGTCGTGCCGCAGGTCGGCGCCTTGCGCTTTGTCACCGAGATGGGTGTCATTGAACTGAGACCAGGCGAGATCGCCGTGCTGCCGCGTGGCCTCGTCTTCAAGGTGGAACTGGTCGATGCCGAAGTGCGCGGCTATGTCTGCGAGAATTACGGCGCCAAGCTGACGCTGCCCGATCGAGGCCCGATCGGCGCCAATTGCCTGGCCAATCCGCGCGATTTCAAGACGCCTTGCGCCTGGTTCGAGGAGAAGGAAACGCCGTGCCGGCTGACTGTGAAATGGTGCGGCAATTTCCATGTCACCGAGATAGGCCATTCGCCGCTCGACGTTGTCGCCTGGCACGGCAACTACGCGCCCTACAAATACGATCTGGCGACCTTTTCGCCGGTCGGCGCCCTGCTTTTCGACCATCCCGATCCGTCGATCTTCACGGTGCTGACCGCGCCGAGCGGCGAGGAGGGCACCGCCAACATCGACTTCGTCATCTTTCCGCCGCGTTGGCTGGTGGCCGAAGACACGTTCCGGCCGCCCTGGTATCACCGCAACATCATGAGCGAGTTCATGGGCCTGATCCATGGCCAGTACGATGCCAAGGAAGAAGGCTTCGTTCCTGGCGGCATCAGCCTGCACAATCTGATGCTGGCCCATGGGCCGGATGCGCCTGGCTTTGAAAAGGCCTCGCGCGCGGACCTGAAACCCGTCAAGCTCGACAACACCATGGCTTTCATGTTCGAGACCCGATTCCCGCAGATGCTGACCCGCTACGGTGCCGAACTCGAAACCCGGCAGGACAATTACATCGACTGCTGGGCAAACCTGAAGAAGCGCTTCAACGGTACGCCCGAGGGCGACTGGTCTTGAGCGGTGAGCCAATGCCGGATCGGCTGGTGCTGCTGGGCTCGAAGGGCGGTCCGGCGCTGCGGCCCGGCGGACCATGGCCGAGTTCCTCGCTGCTGCGGATCGGCGGCCGCAAAATCGTCGTCGACTGCGGGCTTGGCGTGACGCGCGGCCTCGTCGACACTGGCATCAGCCTGAAGGCGCTCGATCTGATCTTCATCACCCACCTGCATTCCGATCATGTGCTGGAACTGGGGCCTTTGCTTCACACCGCCTGGACGGCGGGTCTGGCCACGCCAGTCGGCGTGTTCGGCCCGCCCGGCACGGGCCACTATTGGCAGCGCTTTTGTCAGGCGATGGAATTCGACATCGAGATCCGCATTGTCGATGAGGGCCGGCCGGATATCCGCGAGTTGGTTTCGATCGTCGAACTCGGCGAAGGCCAGGTGGTCGAGCAGCGCGGCCTGGAGGTTTCGGCGCTGCGCGTCGACCATCCGCCGGTGACCGACTGTTTTGCGCTGCGCTTTGAGCATGGCGGGAAAAGCGTGGTGTTTTCCGCAGATACAGCCTGCTTTCCGCCACTCGCCGATTTTGCTGAAGGTGCTGACATTCTGGTCCATGAAGCCATGCTGGAGGAAGGCATCGAGCGGCTGGTGGCCAGAACCGGCAATGGCGCGCGCCTGAAGGAACATCTGCTCGCCAGCCACAGCTTTGCCCAGGAGGCTGGACGCATCGCCAGTGAAGCTGGTGTGAGGAGGCTGGTGCTCAATCACCTCATACCGGCCGACGATCCAGAGATCGGCGAAGCCGACTGGATTGCCGCTGTCAGGAAAACATGGGCCGGCGACTTGACGATCGCCAGTGACGGCCTTGTTGTGGAACTCGCATGATCCCTGAAAGTGGGAACCGGTTTTCGGAAAGATCATGCGTGAAGCAAAAATCCAAAGCGGCGCCAAAGCCGTATCAGGAGAGGAAACCGCATGAAGCTTGCCACCTTGAAGGACGGGACGCGCGACGGAAAACTCGTCGTCGTCTCGCGCGACCTGACGCAGTACACCGATGCCTCGTTCCTGGCGCGCACGCTGCAGGCGGCGCTCGACGACTGGCGCCGCATCGCGCCGCACCTCGCGACACTAGCGGAATCGCTGGAAACCAATGCGGTGCCGTCAGCCCGCTTTCACGAACATGACGCGCATTCGCCGCTGCCGCGCGCCTATCAATGGGCCGATGGCTCCGCCTACGTGAACCATGTCGAGCTGGTGCGGAAGGCACGCGGCGCCGAGATGCCGGCAAGTTTCTGGACCGATCCACTGATCTACCAGGGCGGTTCCGACGGTTTCGTTCCGCCGCGCGACCCGATCCGCATGGCCGACGAAGCCTTCGGCATCGACATGGAGGCGGAAGTCGCCGTTGTTGTCGACGACGTGCCGATGGGCGCAAGCCTCGATGAAGCGCGCGCCGCGATCCGGCTGGTCATGCTGGTCAATGATGTGACGCTGCGCGCGCTCACCGGGCCGGAACTGGCCAAGGGATTCGGCTTCTTTCAATCAAAGCCGTCCTCGGCCTTCTCTCCGGTCGCGGTGACGCCGGACGAACTGGGTGACGCCTGGGATGGCGGCAAGGTGAGCTTGCCGCTGCTCGCCGATCTCAACGGCAAGCCGTTCGGCCGGGCCAATGCCGGTATCGATATGACCTTCGATTTTCCGGCATTGATCGTTCACGCCGCCAGGACAAGACCATTGACCGCCGGCACCATCATCGGCTCTGGCACCGTGTCCAACAAACTCGACGGCGGGCCGGGCAAGCCGGTGTCGGCGGGCGGCGCCGGCTATTCCTGCATCGCCGAGCTGCGTATGATCGAGACCATAGAGAGCGGCGAACCGAGAACGCCATTCCTGCGCTTCGGCGACACGGTCCGCATCGAGATGAAGGACAAGGCCGGGCACTCTATCTTCGGCGCCATCGAGCAGAAGGTCGAGAAATACGAGGGGTAGGGGCGGAGTAATGGAATGAAGGGCGAGGCATTCTATCTTCTGTGCGGCGTCTGGGCGATCGCCATCCTGGTCGTCTTCATCCTTGCGATCCGGCTGAGCTATCGCATCGAGTCACGCTCGCCGGACCTGACCAACCGCGGCGGCTTTCCCCGCAAGGCGATGTTGTTCCACACCATCACAAACATGAAAGTCTCGCGGGACGAGCAAACGCAAGCCATGCGGCGGCGCATGAATGGGCTGCTGCTGATCGATCTCGCAGGATTTGCACTTCTATGGGCGGGTTTGTATTTGGCTCGCTCGACGGGGTAAAATCATGAACCTGCTCGATCATCTGCGTCGCATGGCCGGCAACAATCTCTGGTCGAACGACCGGCTCTATCGCGCTGTTCTGTCACTGCAACCCGGTGAGTTCGAAGCCGATCGCACCAGCTTTTTCCCGTCGATCAAGGCGACGCTCAACCACATCCTTGCGGTCGATCTTCTGTATCTCGATTTTCTGGAAGAGGGCGGTGTCGGCGCTTCCGCCTACGATGATTTCGTGCACTTCGACGCGGCGCAGGAACTCTATGCCGCCCAGCTTGCCGCTGACCGGCGGCTGATCGCTTTTTGCGATCGGCTCTCGGCAACCGATCTCGACCGCCGCGTCGTCACCGACCGGCGCGAGGACGGCATGATCCCCGAGCGCATCGGCGACATCCTCGCGCATGTCTTCCTGCACGACATCCATCACCGCGGCCAGGTGCACGCGATGCTGTCCGGCACGTCGGTCAAGCCGCCGCAGCTCGACGAGTTCCTGCTCGACTACGATCTAAAGCTGAGAGCGAAAGAGGTCGAGCGGCTGGGGCTCGAGATCTGATTTCGCGCATGATCCCAACCAGGGAGCATGCGCAATCCGCTCGACCTGAAATCTGTTACGCCGCCTGGACCTTGATCACGCCGCGCTTGATCTGGTCCTGCTCGATCGATTCGAACAGCGCGCGGAAATTGCCCTCGCCAAAGCCTTCGTCGCCCTTGCGCTGGATGAACTCGAAGAAGATCGGGCCAATCACGGTCTTGGAGAAGATCTGCAGCAGGATCTTGGTCATGCCACCGTCGACCACGCCTTCGCCGTCGATCAGGATGCCGTGCTTCTTCATCCGCTCTATCGGCTCGTCATGGCCGTTCACCCTGGCATAGGACATGTCGTAATAGGTTTCCGGCGGTCCGGGCATGAACTTCAGCCCGTTGGCGGCTAGCTTGTCGGTGGCCTCGTAGATCTCATCCGTGCCAACGGCTATGTGCTGGATGCCTTCGCCATTGTACTTCTTCAGATACTCGGCGATCTGGCTGGTCTCGTCCTTGGATTCGTTGAGCGGAATGCGGATCTTGCCGCAGGGCGAGGTGATGGCACGGCTGACCAGTCCGGTGATCTTGCCATCGATGTCGAAAAAATGGATCTGCTTGAAGCCGAACAAATTGCGGTAGAAATCCCACCATTTGTCCATCTGGCCGCGATAGACATTGTGGGTGAGGTGGTCGAGGTAGTAGAAGCCGACGCCTTGCGGCCACGGGTCGCGCGCACCCAGCCATTCGAACTCGGCGTCATAGGCCGAGCCCTTCTTGCCATAAGTCTCGATGAAATAGAGCAGCGAGCCGCCGATGCCGACAATTGCCGGCACATCGAGAGCCTTGTCGCTGCCTTCGTAGGGCGTGGCACCCTTGGCAACGGCGTGATCGAAAGCATGCTTGGCATCGACCACCCGCCAAGCCATCGAGGCGGCGCATGGTCCGTGCTTGTCGGCAAACTTCATCGCATGTGAGCCGGGCTCGGCATTGACGACATAGTTGATGTCGCCCTGGCGCCAGACGGTGATGTTCTTCGTGCGGTGCTTCGCCACCGCCACATAGCCCATGCGGGTGAACAGCTCGGCCAGCTTCTCTGGTTCAGGATGCGCGAATTCGACGAATTCGAAGCCATCGGTGCCGGCCGGGTTGTCCTTGCTGATCTTGGCGGGCGGGGCGTCGTGCGGAAAAGGACCCATGATATTCCTCCGGAAGCTGGCTTGGCCTGAAACGGCCATTTAACGCCATGATACCGCGGACGGGTTGCATGGTGCTTGCATTCAAATGCTTGAAATGATCATCTCGTGCGCGAAGTGTGCATGATGTGAGGAAAAACCATGGATGAGGCGCGCATTGATCAGTTTGATCGCAAGATAATGGCGCTCTTGCAGGGCGACGCGCGATTGACCAACAACGATCTATCGGAGCGGGTGAACCTGTCGGCGTCGCAATGCTCGCGCCGCCGCCAGCGGCTGGAGGAAGACGGCTATATCAAGGGCTATCGCGCTGTGCTCGACCGCGACAAGCTAGGCTTCTCGCTGGTCAACGTCATCTCGGTGACATTGGCCACCCACAACCGCGACAACGCGCGGCGCTTCGGCGAATTGGTAGCGCGGCTGCCGGAGGTGCAGGAGGCGCACGCGCTGACCGGCGAGATGGATTACATCCTGAAAGTCGTGACCCCTGACCTGAAGTCGCTGTCGGAATTCGTCAACGGCGTGCTGTTGCCGCATGAATCCGTGCAGCATGTAAAGACCGCGATCGTGCTCGAAACGCTGAAGGAAACCGGCGCCTTGCCGATTTGACCTTAGGCCGTCACCCCTTCGACTGCTGGATCAGCCCGTAGAGGTTGGTGCAGCGTGCCCCGGAGCGACAATAGGCGAAGACCGGGCCGTCGAGTTCATCGAGCGCCTCGGCCTGATCCTCGACATTCTCGGCCGTGATCTGGCCGCTGATCACGGGGATATAGCGGAAGGCGAGACCGGCGGCTTCCACCGCCGCCTTGACGGTATCGGCTGAAGGTTGGCCTGGCTGCTCGTCATCCGGCCGGTTGCAGATGACGCTCTTGAAGCCGGCTTCCTTGATGGCGACGACGTCTTCGGGCTGGATCTGGCCCGAGACCGAATAGTCCTCGCTGATCTCACGATATTCCATTACGATGTCCTCGCGATCTGATTTGGCGGGAGTCTTGCCACTCCCTGACGTGGCCGGCAACTGAATCCTATGTCGCAGCCGGCTGGGCGAGGCGCGCCCGGGCAAAGCGCGCAACGATGATGCCGGCGATCACCGCCGCGACGAAGATCGGTGTTGCGGAATAGCCGAGACCAAGCGCAGGGATGGCACCGCCGGGGCAGAAGCCGGCAATGCCCCAGCCGATGCCGAAGACGGCGGCGCCGCCGACCAGCTCCGCGTCGATTGCGCGTTTCGTTGGCAGCGCGAAGGCGGTTTCGAACACAGGCGCCTTGCGGCGGCGGAACACCAGGCGGTAACCGGCGAAGGCGATGGCGAGGCCGCCGCCCATGACGAAGATCAGGCTTGGATCCCAGGTGCCGGCAAGATCGAAGAAGTTCAGCACCTTGGCTGGGTTGATCATTCCGGAAACGGTAATGCCGAGGCCGAAGACGCCGCCAATCAGGAAGGCCGAGACGAGCTTGCTCATGGCCTCAGCCCCCGATCACGTGGCGAACAAGGAACACGGTGGCGAAGGCGGTCATCATGAAGGTCGCGACGGCAATGATGGAGGGTGGCGACAGCCGCGCCATGCCGCAAATGCCGTGGCCGCTCGGGCAGCCGCCGCCGAAATGCACGCCGATGCCGACCAGGAAGCCGCCACCGACAAGAGCCAGCGTCGGCACCGGCACGCTGAAGGCGATGTGCCCGCCAATGGCTTGATAGAGAAGTGGCGCCACCACGGCGCCGGCGAGAAAGGCGGCCCGCCAAAGCCATTCAGAAGCAAGCGGCGGGATGACGCCGGTCAGGATGCCGGTCATCCCGGCAATCCGGCCATGCAACGCCATCAAAAGCACTGCCGACAGGCCGATGAGGGCGCCGCCAAGCAGCGACTGGAAGGGCGTGGAGTCTGTCATGGCAACGCTTTCGATCCGCGGTCGATCCGCGCGGATCGATACCAGAGCGCAGATAGACTTTTCCGGCGGAGAATCCAACTCGCGCTGCCCGGAGCGGAAACGGAAAAGCGGAGATTGGCTCCGCCTTTCCGAGGCGGCCCGCGTCAGCTGCCGAGAATGGCGCCTTTGATCTGACGGATGTTGTTGTGCATCATGTCGATATAGGTCGAAGCCGGGCCATCGGGCTGCGACAACGCATCCGAATAGAGCGTGCCGCCTACCTTGATGCCGGTTTCGCTGGCGATCTGCTCGATCAGGCGCGGGTTGGTGATGTTCTCGACGAAGATCGCCGCGGCCTTGTCCTGCTTCACCTGGGTGACCAGCTTGGCGACGTCGGCCGCCGACGGTTCGGAGTCGGTCGAGATGCCTTGCGGGGCGAGGAAGATCAGGCCGTATTCGTGTTCGAAATAGCCGAAGGCGTCGTGCGAGGTGATGACCACGCGCTTCTCCTCGGGGATCGACTGGATCGCGGCTTTCACTTCGCCCTCCAGCGCATCGAGTTTCTTGATGTAGGCGGCGGCGTTGGTCTCGTAGCTGACACAGCCCTCGGAGTCGGCCGCGCAGAAGGCTTCGGCGATGTTGTTCACATAGATCCTGGCATTGGCGATCGACTGGAAGGCGTGCGGATCGGTGACCGTCTTGCCGCCGCCGGTACCGGCGCCCTCGGCCGCGTCGGCGTCGGCGAATTCAGGTTTGAAATCGATCGGCGTCACGCCCTTGGTCAGGGTGACGATCGATGCCTTGGTGGCGCTGGCATCGACCAGCCGCTGCAGAAATCCTTCGAAATGCAGGCCGTTGACCAGCACGATGTCGGCCTTGGCCATGGCCACCGCGTCGGTCGGGCTCGGTTCATACACATGAGCGTCGCCATCCGGCCCGACGATGGTGGTCACATCGATGCGGTCGCCGCCGACATTTTTGGCGAAATCGGCGATGACGGTGAAGCTGGCGACCACTTTCAGCGGTGCCGCGAAAGCCGACGATGTGCCGAAGGCGATTAATGTTATAACGCTCATTGCCAGGGCGGCACGGATCGATTTCAGCATAAGCGGGTCTCCTTCTAGGGGGATGGGTGAGGATCAGGCCGTTCTGTGGCGGTGATGGATGATGCGCGAGCGCAAAATGCCGCGCGTGCCGAACAGGATCGAGGCGAAATAGACGACGCCGGCGGACAGGATGATGGCCGGGCCGGACGGCAGCGACGCGTGATAGGACAAGAGCAGCCCGGCGACGCAGGAAGCAAAGCCGATCAGCACCGCCAGCACGCACATCGGCTCGACGCGCACGGTCCAGAAGCGGGCGGCGGCGGCGGGCAGCATCATCAGTCCGACTGACAGCAAGGTACCGAGCGCCTGGAAGCCGCCGACGAGGTTCAGCACGACGAGGCCGAGAAAGATGAAATGCACAGGGCTCCCCAAGCGGCTAACCGAACGCAGGAACAGCGGATCGAGGCACTCGGCGACCAGTGCCCGCCAGAAGATGGCGAGGCTGACCAAAGTCACCGCGACGATGCCGCCGATCAGCGTCAGCGCTTCATTGTTGAGCGCCAGCACGGTGCCGAACAGCACATGCATGAGATCGACGCTTGAGCCGCGGATCGACACCATCAGCACACCGATGGCGAGTGAAATCAGATAGAAGGCCGCCATCGAGGCATCCTCGCGCTGGATGGTGAAGCGCGAGACAGCACCGGCGCCGAGCGCGACGACGATGCCGGCGATCAGGCCGCCAATGGTCATCGGCAGGATTTCCAGCCCATAGAGCAGGAAGCCGGCGGCCGCACCCGGAAGAATGGCATGCGCCATGGCGTCGCCCGACAGGCTCATGCGCCGCAGCATCAGGAAGACGCCGACCGGGCAAGCCCCGAGCGACAGCATCAGCGAGCCGACAAGTGCCCGCTGCATGAAGCCGAAGTCGGCGAACGGCGCGATGAAGAGACCGTAAAGCATGTCCATCAGGCAGCCCTCGGCCCGGCGCCGTGATGGTGATCATGGCTATGATCATGTGCATGCCCATGCCCATGACTGTGATCATGGGCATGATCGTGGCCCTCCGGCTCGCACCAGGGCGCGTTCTCTTCCCAGGCCTCGTGGAAGCGGCGGGCGCGCAGCAGGTTTTCCGGCTTCAGTGTCTCCCTGGTCTCGCCCCATGCGATTGGCTGGCGCGCCAGCAGCAGCGTTTCGGGGAAATTCTGGCGCACCAGGTCCAGATCATGGACCACCACCATGATGGTGCGTTCCTCGCCATGCCAGCGCTTGATCAGTGCGATCAGGTCGCCCACCGTCTTGGCGTCGACGGCGTTGAACGGCTCGTCGAGCAGGATGAGGTTGGCGTCTTGCAACAGCACGCGGGCAAACAGCGTCCGCTGCAATTGGCCGCCCGACAGAGTGTCGATCGGACGTTTTTCGAAGCCGCCGAGGCCGACCGCCATCAGCGCCTGGCTGACGTCATCGCGATCTTCCTTGGTGTAGCGGCCGAGCAGGCCGCGTCTCGGCCACAGGCCAAGCGAGACCAGATCGACGACGCGGGCGGGAAAGGAGCGGTCGAGTTCCGATTGCTGCGGCAGGTAGGCGGCACGCACCCCGGGCGCACGGATGACCTCGCCGGCCATCGGTTTCAAGACGCCGACAATGCCTTTCATCAGCGTCGATTTGCCGGAGCCGTTGGCGCCGACCACGGCTGTCAGCGAGCCCTTGCGGATGGTGCCGTCGAGATGATGGATCGCCGGGTGGCTGCCGTAGCCAAGCGTCAGGTCGCGGAATGTCAGGCAGGTCTGGGTCATGTCGTTCCATGGGGGCGGCGAAATCCGGCTGCTGCCAGCGATCGATTGGATATGTGATGTTATTACATTAGTCAACAAGCCGCTCGAGTGGAGTTTCTGCTGCCGGGTCAACTTGCTGTGTTCAGGTGCAATACGCCGTTGGCCCAAGGGGATTTGACCGGGCGGCCTTGCCCGAAGCCGGCGGCAACTCTAAACAGGCGCCACCGATAACAGGAAGGAACGCCCCATGAGCATTCGTCGCATCGATGTTGGCCCGCGCATGAGCCAGATCGTCATTCACGGAGATACCGTCTATCTGGCCGGTCAGGTTGGTCAGCCGGGCGGGAACGTTGCTTCGCAGACCAGGGACATCCTGTCGGCCGTCGATGAACTGCTGGCCAAGGCCGGTTCGGACAAGACCAAGATCCTGCAGGCGATCATCTGGCTGGCCGACATGAGCACCTTTGCCGAAATGAACTCGGAATGGGACAAGTGGGTGCCCCAGGGCAACACTCCGGCCCGCGCCACCGGTGAAGCAAAGCTCGCCGGACCGGAATATCTGGTCGAGATCATCATCACGGCGGCGATCTGAGCGCCAGTGCTTTGCCTTCTCCCACAAGGGGAGAAGGTATGGCGCTACCCCTGCGAGGGCCGAAACCGGGCCACCAGCGTGTGGCTCTCGGCCGCGTAGGTAAAGCGGACGTGGGTGATCGGATGTTCGGCGCTCCATGTCCGACGCTCGACCACCAGGCAAGGCGCGCCGGCCTCGATGTCGAGCGCCGCCGCGATGTGCCTGTCGGCGGCAACCGCGCGGATGCGGTGCTCGGCCTCGCTCCACGGCACGCGGCCGATCAGCCACGGGCCAGGCGCGATGGCCAGGAATTCCTCGTCGATCGCTTCTGGCACGGCGGCCAGGTTGATCAGCCGCTGCTCATGCGCGAACGGCCGCTTGCCGGCGAAATGCCGGCATTCCAGCGCCAGCACCGATCCGATGGCCTCGAGCTCCAGCAAACTGCGATCCTCGGCGCTGCTGCGCCTCTTGTGCCGCGCCACGCGCTCGTAGCGATAGGGCAGGCCAAGCGCCTCGACCTCGATCCGGATGTCGTGGATTTCCAGCACAGCCGCCTGTGATTGTGGCCGGCGGACGAAGCTGCCCGAGCGGCGGCGGCGTTCGATCAGTCCGGCCTTGGCCAACTGAGACAGCGCCTTGTTCACGGTCATGCGCGAGCAATTGTACTCGGTCGTCAATTCGTGTTCGAACGGGATGCGGTGACCGGGCGCCCAGGCGCCGGACAGGATTTTCTCGCTGATATCGGACAGGATGCGCTGGTGCAGCGAGCCGCCACCTTCCGCATCCGCCGTCTCGATCACGCTCATGCCGAGAGCGCCGTCATCACGTTGCGAAAACGCTCGGCGATGGCCTCGCGCCCTGCATGCCGGCCGCCGCTGACCTGTTTTTTGCCATGCACCCAAACGCAGTCGGCCTTGCTGCCATTGGCGAAGATCCAGGCATCGAGGATCGCGTCACCCGTCTTGCCGGCCAATGAGGGGGCATTGGCATCGAGCGAGACGAGATCGGCGGATGCGCCGGCGGAAATCTCGGACGCGCCGGCACCAAGGGCGGCGCTGCCGCCGTCAACTGCGGCGTCGAACAACGCGCGACCGGTCGAGCCACCGGCGACCGCCAGCACATTGCGGGCACGATGCGCGAGGCGTTGCGAATATTCGAGCTGACGCAACTCGTCGGGCAAGCCGATCAGGACGTTGGAATCGGAACCGACGCCAAAACGGCCGCCATGTTCTGTAAACAGCGGCGCGGCGAAGGTGCCATCGCCGAGATTGGCCTCGGTGATCGGGCAAAGGCCGGCGATGGCGCCGCTCTTCGCCATCCCGACCGTTTCCGCATCTGTCATGTGCGTGGCGTGGATCAGGCACCAGCGCTGGTCGACCTTGGCATGGCCAAGCAGAAACTCGACCGGACGTGCGCCGGACCAGGCAAGGCAATCCTCGACTTCCTTCACCTGCTCGGCGATATGGATGTGGATTGGCCCATCGGGTGCCATCGCTGCAACCGCAGTGAGTTCCTCAGGTGTCGCGGCACGCAAACTGTGCGGGGCGACGCCGACGACGGCTTGATTCAAAGTGCCAACGCATTCCCGGCTTTTCTCAACGAGCCGGGAGAACCGGTTCACATCGTTGATGAATCGCCGCTGGCCTTCATTGGGGGCCGCGCCGCCAAAAGAGGAGTGTGCGTAAAACACCGGCAGCAGCGTCAGGCCGATACCGGTTTCGCTGGCCGCAGCCGCGATCCGCTCTGCCATCTCGGCGAGGTTGGCGTAGGGTTTTCCGTCGCGGTCGTGATGCAGATAGTGAAATTCGCCGACTCGTGAAAAGCCCGCCTCCAGCATCTCGACATAGAGCTGCGCGGCAACTGCCTCGACCTGATCGGGCGTCATCGACAGCGCGAAACGATACATCACCTCCCGCCAGCTCCAGAAACTGTCGGCGGAGGGGCCGCGAAGCTCGGCCAATCCGGCCATGCCGCGCTGGAAGGCGTGGCTGTGCAGATTGGGCATGCCGGGCAGCAGGATAGAGTGGCGTTCGTCGCCAGCCAACGCAATGCTTTCAGGCTCGACAGTTGCGATGCATCCCTTGGCGAGGGTGATGCGCACATTGTTGTGCCAGCCATCGGGAAGGAGTGCCTGTTCCGCGAAGATATCAGTCACTTTTCTCTCCCGTTCTCTGTTCTCATGCGATGATAGCGCTTGCAGTGTGTTTCAATATGTATATACATAATCGCCACCGATTGAAACGGAAAAGATGATGGTTGCAGAGAGCAAAGGCCGGGCAGGGGGGCTTCGCCTGTGGCGCAATGCGCGCCTTGTCACCATGGCCGAAAGTTCTGCCGGACTTGGCGTTGTCGAACATGGCGCGGTCGCCGCGCGTGACGGCCGCATTGTCTACGCCGGTCCCGAATCGGAGATGCCCGCAACGCTTGCTCCGGACGAGACGGTCGATTGCGACGGCCGCTGGATCACGCCCGGCCTGATCGATTGCCACACCCATCTTGTTCACGCCGGCAACCGTGCAAACGAGTTCGAGATGCGGCTGGCCGGCGCCACCTATGAAGAAGTCGCAAAAGCGGGCGGCGGCATTGTCTCCTCGGTCAAGTCGCTGCGTGCCGCCAGCCAGGATGAGTTGGTCGCGCAGTCGCTGCCTCGCCTCGATGCGCTGATCGCCGAGGGCGTAACCACGGTTGAAGTAAAGTCCGGCTACGGGCTCGACCTCGAAAATGAGCAGAAGTCGCTGCGTGCCGCCCGCCAGCTGGGCGACAGGCGGCCGGTGACGATCCGCACAACCTTCCTTGGCGCCCATGCGCTGCCGCCGGAAGCCAAGGGCGACAAGGACGCCTTTATCGATCTGGTCGCAAAAGAAATTCTCCCGGCGGTCGCCGCCGAAGGGCTGGCCGATGCCGTCGACGGTTTTTGCGAAGGTATCGCTTTTTCGCCGGAGCAGATGGCGCGTGTCTTCGACGCCGCCAAAGCTGCCGGCCTGCCGGTCAAGCTTCATGCCGACCAACTGTCCAACCTGCATGGGGCCGAACTCGCCGCCCGCTACGGCGCGTTGTCGGCCGATCATCTCGAATATACCGATGAGGCCGGTGCGGCGGCGATGGCGAAGGCGGGAACCGTGGCGACGATCCTGCCCGGCGCCTATTACTTTATCCGCGAAACGAAGAAACCGCCGATCGGTCTGTTCCGACAGCACGGCGTCAGGATGGCTGTCGCCACCGACAACAATCCCGGCACCTCGCCGCTGACTTCGCTGCTTTTGACCATGAACATGGCGGCGACCTTGTTTGGCCTGACCGTCGATGAATGCCTTGCCGGCGTCACCCGCGAGGCCGCCCGTGCGCTGGGCCTGCTTGGCGAAACCGGCACGCTCGAAGCCGGCAAAACCGCCGACCTGGCGATCTGGGACATCGAGCGCCCCGCCGAACTCGTCTACCGCATGGGTTTCAACCCGCTGCATGCCCGTATCTGGAGAGGACAATGACTGAACTGACCCTCAAGCCCGGCAATGCAACGCTGGCCGACTGGCGCGCCATCTATCGCGGCGCCGTGCCGAAGCTGGACGATGCCTGCAGGCCAAAAATCAAGGCGAGCGCCGAGGCGGTGGCGCGGATCGTTGCCAAGGGTGAGCCGGTCTATGGCATCAACACCGGCTTCGGCAAGCTGGCCAGCGTTCGCATCCCGGCCGAGGATCTCGAGACCTTGCAGCGCAACATCGTGCTTTCGCACGCCGCTGGCGTCGGCGAGCCGATGCCATCAGCTGTTTGCAGGCTGATGATGGCGCTGAAGCTCGCCAGCCTGGCGCAGGGCGCGTCCGGGGTGAGGCCACAAACCATCGAGTTGCTCGAAGCGATGCTGGCCAACGACGTCATCCCGGTGGTGCCGGCGCAAGGTTCGGTCGGCGCGTCGGGTGATCTGGCGCCGCTATCGCACATGACGGCGGTGATGATCGGCGTCGGCGAATGCTTTACCCCGCACGGCCGTTTCCCGGCCAAGGTCGCCTTTGTCTCGCACGGGCTGGAGCCGGTGACGCTGGGCGCCAAGGAAGGGCTGGCGCTGCTCAACGGCACGCAGTTTTCAACGGCCTATGCGCTCGCCGCCTTGTTCGAGGCCGAAGTGCTCTACCAGTCGGCGCTGGTCGCCGGTGCGCTGTCGACCGACGCGGCAAGGGGCTCCGATGCCCCCTTCGATCCGCGCATCCACCTGCTGAGGAAGCACCCTGGCCAGATCGAGACGGCGGACGCCCTGCGCAATCTGATGGCCGGCAGCGCCATCCGTGAATCGCATCGGGTCGGCGACGAGCGCGTGCAGGATCCTTATTGCTTGCGCTGCCAGCCGCAGGTGATGGGGGCGGCACTCACCGTGCTGCGGCAGGCGGCCGACACGCTCGGCACCGAGGCCAATGGCGTCACCGACAATCCGCTGATCTTTGCCGAGGACGACACGGCACTTTCCGGCGGCAACTTCCACGCCGAGCCGGTGGCCTTTGCCGCCGACATGATCGCGCTCGCCGTCTGCGAGATCGGTTCGTTGTCGGAACGCCGCATCGCCATGCTGGTCGATCCCGCACTATCCGGCATGCCGGCCTTCCTGACGCCGAAGCCGGGCCTGAACTCCGGCTTCATGATCCCGCAGGTGACAGCGGCTGCTCTCGTCTCGGAGAACAAGCAGAAGGCCTATCCGGCCAGCGTCGATTCCATTCCCACCTCGGCCAACCAGGAAGACCACGTTTCGATGGCCGCGCATGGCGCGCGCCGGCTGATCGGCATGATCGAGAATGCGACAGCAGTGATCGGCATCGAATTGCTGGCCGCCGCGCAAGGCTGCGACTTCCATGCGCCACTGGCGTCGAGCGCCGCGCTCGAAGCGGTGCGCAAACTAGTCCGCGCCGAGGTGCCGCATCTCGACAATGACCGGCATTTCCACCCCGATATGGAAAAGGCCATCGCCATGGTGCGCAGCGGCGCGACAGTCAAGGCTGCCGGCGCGATAGCGCTGCCGTCGATTTCGGGAGCAGCATGATGACCAGAACGCCCTGGCTTACGGTAACGCGCGGCACCGCACCGCTGCTGGTGTCGATCCCGCACACCGGCATCGACCTCGCTGGCCTCGAGAATCGGCTGGTGTCGCCCTGGCTCGGTCGCCGCGATTGCGACTGGTGGATCGACAAGCTCTATGATTTCGCCGCAGGCCTCGGAGCGACTGTCGTTCACACCGCGATCTCGCGCACCGTCATCGACGTCAATCGCGACCCGTCCGGCGCCTCGCTCTATCCCGGCCAGACGACGACCGGTCTCTGCCCGACCGAGACTTTCGACGGCGATCCGCTTTACCGCGAAGGCGAGGAGCCGGGGCCGTCGGAGGTCGATGAGCGGCGCGAGAAATTCTTCGTGCCCTATCATGCCGCCATGCAGGCCGAGATCGACAGGCTGCGAACCTTGCACCAGACGATCGTCGTCTATGATTGCCACTCGATCCGCTCGGTGCTGCCGCGGCTGTTCGAGGGCACTCTGCCGGTGTTCAATCTCGGCACGAACGATGGCAAGAGCGCTGACCCTGACTTGCAGGCGATGGTCGCTCGGATCATGGCCGAAACCGGCGAGAGCTCTGTCGTCAACGGCCGCTTCAAGGGCGGCTGGATCACGCGCCATTTCGGTCAGCCTCAAGATGGCATCCATGCGCTGCAGATGGAGCTGTCAAACCGTGGCTACATGCGCGAGCCGGAAGGCACGGGCGCGCCTGACAATTGGCCGGTTCCTTACGATGCCGAGTTCGCGGCGCCGATCCGTGCCACGCTGGAAAAGATTCTGAAGACCGCGATTGCCTGGGCGCAACGCTGATCAGGCAGCGCTTTCGGGATGGATGCCATGACCGGACATGCCAGGACATTTCTTCTTGCCGTCGGGCTGCTCTCGGCCGCGGTCGTTCCGGCGGCCGCCGCCGAAGTGGCCATGAAGGGCGCGGACATTCTCGCCACCTTGAAGGATGCCCGCGCCGAAGGCCCTGACTGGGCGGAAAGCTTCGATGATGGCGGGGCCACGATCTACACGAAAGGTGGCGCCCGGTCGCCGGGCCGCTGGGATGTGCGTGGCGACCAATACTGTTCGCTGTGGCCGCCCTCGGACGTCTGGTCCTGCTACGCCATGACCATCGATACTTCCGACCCTGCCCATGAGCAGGTCACCTGGATCAGCGCCGACGGCCACCGCAACGCCGCGCACCTCATTCGAAAGGGACAATGATGAACAATCCTCGCCACAACATCCGTGAAGTCCGCAGCCCGCGTGGCACGGAAATCAGCGCACGCTCCTGGCTGACCGAAGCACCGCTGCGCATGCTGATGAACAATCTCGACCCGGACGTTGCCGAAAATCCCAACGAGTTGGTCGTCTATGGCGGCATCGGCCGGGCGGCGCGCACCTGGAACGACTTCGACCGCATCGTCGCCTCCCTGAGGACGCTGGCAGATGACGAGACTTTGCTGGTCCAGTCGGGCAAGCCGGTCGGCGTCTTCCGCACGCATCCCGACGCACCGCGCGTGCTGATCGCCAACTCCAACCTTGTGCCGCACTGGGCGACCTGGGAAAAGTTCAACGAGCTCGATAGGAAGGGCCTGATGATGTACGGCCAGATGACGGCCGGCTCGTGGATCTACATCGGCACGCAAGGCATCGTGCAGGGCACCTACGAGACCTTCGTCGAGGCCGGCCGCCAGCATTATGGCGGCAATCTCAAAGGCAAGTGGATCCTGACAGGTGGACTGGGCGGTATGGGCGGCGCCCAGCCACTGGCGGCGGTGATGGCCGGCGCCTGCTGTCTGGCTATCGAATGCAATCCGGACTCGATCGATTTCCGTCTGCGCACCCGCTATGTCGATGAGAAGGCCGAGACGCTGGACGAGGCGATGGCGATGATCGAGCGCTGGACCAAGGCCGGCGAGGCGAAGTCTGTCGGCCTGCTCGGCAATACCGCCGAGATCGTCCCGGAAATGTTCAGGCGCGGCATTCGCCCCGATATGGTCACCGACCAGACCTCGGCCCACGACCCCATCAATGGCTATCTGCCTAAGGGCTGGACGATGGCGCAATGGCGCGAGAAGCGCGTCAGTGACCCGAAGGCGGTCGAGAAGGCCGCCCGCGCCTCGATGCGCGAACATGTCGAGGCAATGGTGGCGTTCTGGAACGCCGGCGTGCCGACGCTCGACTACGGCAACAACATCCGCCAGGTGGCCAAGGAGGAGGGGTTCGAGAACGCCTTCGCTTTCCCCGGTTTCGTGCCGGCCTATATCCGCCCGCTGTTTTGCCGCGGCATCGGCCCATTCCGCTGGGCAGCCCTTTCCGGCGACCCGGAGGATATCTACAAGACCGACGCCAAGGTGCGCGAACTCACACCCGGCAACACCCACCTGCACAACTGGCTCGACATGGCGCGCGAGCGGATCGCCTTCCAGGGCCTGCCGGCCCGCATCTGCTGGGTTGGTCTTGGCGATCGGCATAGGCTGGGCCTCGCTTTCAACGAGATGGTCGCAAAGGGCGAGTTGAAGGCGCCGGTCGTCATCGGCCGCGATCACCTCGATTCCGGCTCGGTCGCTTCGCCCAACCGCGAGACCGAATCGATGAAGGACGGCTCGGATGCGGTGTCCGACTGGCCACTGCTCAACGCATTGCTCAACACGGCGTCAGGCGCCACCTGGGTGTCGCTGCACCATGGCGGCGGCGTTGGCATGGGCTTCTCGCAGCACGCCGGCATGGTCATCGTCGCCGACGGCACACCCGAGGCGGCCAGACGCCTGGAGCGGGTGTTGTGGAACGATCCGGCGACCGGCGTCATGCGCCATGCCGATGCCGGCTACGACATCGCCATCGAGTGCGCGAAGGAGCACCAGCTCAATCTGCCCGGTATTCTCGGGTAAGTGGTTGAACCGATGCGCGTCCTGCGGGCATCTGAATACCGGTCGATGCCGTGGAAGAACGGCGGTGGCGTGACGATGGAAATCGCCGTCTCGCCTGCCGGCGCCGGGCTCGAAGACTTCGACTGGCGCGTCTCGATGGCGCGCGTCGAAGGCAGCGGCCCGTTCTCGCAATTTGCCGGGATTGATCGCACGCTTTCCGTGCTCGAAGGTGAGGGCATTGCCCTCGATATTGCTGGCCGCCCGCCGATATCAGTCACCAGAGCGACCGCACCGCTTTCCTTCCCGGCTGACGTGCCGACCGCAGCCACGCTGATTGGCGGGCCGATCACCGATCTCAATGTCATGACCCGCCGGAGCCGGACGACGCATTCGGTCGAGCGCCTGGTGGTTTCAGCGCCGGTGGAAATCAAGACCAAGGCGAGGGCGACCCTCATCCTGTGCCTGAATGGGGAAATCATTGTGCCCGGCACCGAACCGGTTCACCTCGGGCCGCTGGACACGCTGTTTCCTGGCCCGGACACCGCCTGCGTGGTTGTCCAACCCGCCCATGACACGACGCTGTTCGTGATCCGGATCGGCGGCATCACCGGCAACGATTAACGGTTGTTTCCAAACATGATCGCGATGCCGGCGAAATATAGCGTAAGCTGCTGGCGGCATCACGAAAAAGCCTGAATCCTCTCCGTCGATCGATCTTGACGGCAAGAGGGGCGCACGTCTTTGAATTTTTGCTGAGAGATGACGCCCTGTCGTGGTGCGGAAACAAACTTTCGGCAATTGGGGTTTATGCAACCAATTGCATTTGAATCGGTTTTAGGGCCATTGCCGTGGCGGTGACGCCGCTGAGTGCCGCATACGGAATTTTCAATGAATATTCAGACGAACCCTGCCCAAATCGAGAAGACAAGCGCGAGCTTCCCGGTAATCACGGAAGAGCCGATCCGATCCAATTTCCTGCCCGAAGACCGCCTTCGGCTGCTTGGCGAAAGCCTGGCAAAAGGCGACCTGACGGATCTCTTCGGCCTGACGCCGTTCGATTTTCAGGCGCGTATCCGCGACAGCGCCAAGAAGATTTTGGAGGTCTACCGTTCGACCAACGCCGCGCAAGCGCGAGGCGAGACGATCACGCCGGCGGCACAGTGGCTTCTCGACAACAACTACCTGGTTGAGGAAACCATTTTCCAGGTCAAGCGCGACCTGCCGCGCCGCTTCTACCGCCAGCTGCCCACCCTGAAACTGCCCGATAGCGGCAGCGTGCCGCGCGCGCTGGCACTGGCCTGGACCTATGTGGCGCATTCGGACAGTTCCGTCTCGGCGACGATGTTCAAGTCGATCGTCCAGGGCTTTCAGTCGGTCGAGCCGCTGAAGATCGGCGAACTCTGGGCGCTGCCGTCATTGTTGCGCTTCGTCCTGATCGAAAATCTCCGCCGGCTGGCCGTCAGGGTCAATCGCACCCGCCAGATGCGCCAGATCGCCAACGACGTGGCAGACAAGGTTCTGGCGACCGACGACACCCCCGACCGACAGGCGATCCTGTCCAACTTCAGCGCCCACGCGCAGGACACCACCTTCGCCACCCAGCTGCTCTACCGCTTGCGCGATGGATCGCAGAACGCCGGCAAGGCCCTGGAATGGCTGGAAGGCGAGCTCGAAAAGACCGGCTCCGACGCAGAGGAAATCATCATTTCCGAACATCACACGCTGTCCAGCGGCAATGTGACGACCGGCAACATCATCCGCGGCCTGCGCCTCATCAACGACGTCGACTGGACGGTGTGGTTCGAAGGCGTCAGCCGCATCGATACCGTGCTGCGCGAGCGTACCGATTTCGCCGCGCTCGACTTCTTCTCGCGTGACCAGTACCGGACCGCGATCGAGGAACTGGCGCGCCGCTCGAACCTTTCGGAATATCGCGTCGCCGAGAAGGCCATCGAACTGGCCGGTCACGCTGCCAGCGGGACCATCCCTGGTGAGAGTGAAGGCGATGCCGCTCCGGCTGCGTCCGCCCACACCGATGTCGGTTTCTTTCTCGTCGGCCCGCGCAGGCTGGAACTGGAAAAGGCGATCGGCTACCGGCCGACAGTGAGCCAGACCACCAAACGCGCGTTCCGCAAGACCGGATGGCTTGGCATCGTCGTACCGGTGTTTGCGCTGACGGCTCTGCTTCTCGTCCTCTCCGGCAATGCACTGGCCAATCTGGGTCTGTCAGTGCCGTCGATCGTCCTGATGCTGGCGCTGTTTGCAGTGCCGGCCAGCGAGGGCGCGCTCGCCTTCTTCAACACCGTCGTATCGCTGTTCCTGAAACCGACCCGCCTCGTCGGCTACGATTACAAGCACGGTGTACCGCCCGAGGCGCGCACCCTGGTGGTGGTGCCGTCGCTGATCGGCTCGCGCGACGACGTCGAGGAAAACATCCGCAACATTGAGGTTCATCACCTCGCCAACACGGCGGATGAAATCTACTTCGCGCTGCTGTCGGACTGGCCAGATAGCAAGACCGAGATCGATGCGGCGGACACCGAAATACTCGAATTCGCCCGCGCCGAGGTCGCCCGCCTGAATGCCCGCTATCCCTCGCAAGGCGCACCGCGCTTCTACATCCTGCACCGGCGCCGGCTCTTCAACGCCGCCCAGGGCGCCTGGATGGGCTGGGAGCGCAAGCGCGGCAAGTTGCATGAGCTCGACCTCCTGCTGCGCGGCGATAGCGACACCACGTTTCTGCCGCTCGACGTGCCGCTGCCGGAAAACGTCGTCCATGTGATGACGCTCGATGCTGACACGCGCACTACCCGCGACGCCGTCGCGACTCTCGTCGGCAAGCTCTGCCATCCGCTCAACCGTCCGCATTTCGACGCGACCAAGCGTGTGGTCACGGCCGGCTACACCATCCTGCAGCCGCGCATTACCGCGTCTCTGACCAGTGGTGACGACGCGTCGTTCTTCCAGCGGGTCTTCTCGGCCAATCGCGGCCTCGACCCTTACGTGTTTGCCGTATCCGATCTTTATCAGGACGTCTTCGGCGACGGCTCCTTCACCGGCAAGGGCCTTTATCATGTCGACGCCTTCGAGGCGGCGCTGCGGGGTCGCATCGAGGAAAACACCATCCTCAGCCACGATCTGCTCGAAGGTGCGCTGGCGCGCTCGGCGCTCGTCACCGACGTCGAGTTGGTCGAGGACTACCCGATACGCTACTCGGTCGACGCCTCGCGTCACCATCGCTGGGCGCGCGGCGACTGGCAGCTTCTTGGCTTCATCCTCGATCCGCGCTCCGGCGTGCCGGCCTTGTCGCGCTGGAAGATGGTCGACAACCTGCGCCGCTCGCTGACGCCGATCTTCTGGGTGATGGCGGCGATCGCCGGCTGGACGCTGCTGCCCTTCACGCAGGCCGCGCAATGGCAGGCCCTGCTGATCCTCAGCCTGTTCATGGCGCCGACATTCGACGTCGTCAACGCCATCCTGCCCAAGAGCGGCGACCAGACGCCGCGCGGTCATTTCTCGGCGCTGGCGCGTGACGTCGCCTTCGGCACCGCGATGGTGGCGCTCAAGATCGTGCTGATGGCGCATAACGCCTGGATGATGGGCGACGCCATCGTGCGCACGCTCTACCGGCTGTTCGTCAGCCGCCAGAACCTGCTGGAATGGCGCACCGCCTCGCAGGCGCACAAGAGCGGCGACAACGATCTCGGCTCCTACTACGGCATGATGTATGGCGCTGTGATCATCGGCTTCGTCGGTCTAGCCATACCGGTGCTGGCCGATTCCACCGGCGCCTTCGTCGCCTTCTTCTTCGCCCTGTTCTGGATCGCCTCGCCGGCCATCGCCGCCTGGATCAGCCGTTCGGCTGAAACCGAGGACCGGCTGCGTATCTCGGCCGCCGACATCCATGCGCTGCGCACGGTTGCGCGGCGCACGTGGCACTATTTCGAAAGCTTCGTAACGGCCGAGCATCACAATTTGCCGCCGGACAATTTCCAGGAAAGCCCGGCGCCGGTCGTGGCGCCACGCACCTCGCCAACCAATATCGGCGTCTATCTGCTGTCCGTCGTCTCGGCGCGAGACTTCGGCTGGATCAGCCTGTCCGATGCCATTACCCGCATCGACGCCACGATGACCACCATCGAGGGCATGCCGCGCGACCGTGGCCACCTCTTCAACTGGTATGACACGACGACACTGAAGCCGCTTTATCCGCTCTATATTTCGGCCGTCGACAGCGGCAATCTTGCCGGCCATCTGGTGGCAGTGGCGGCAGCCTGTGCCGAGTGGGCGGAAGCGCCCTCCGTCCACCTCCAGGGCGATTTCGAAGGCATTCTCGACACGGTCACCATCCTCAGCGAAAGCCTCGACGATCTGCCTGACGACCGCCGCCAGTTGCGCCCGTTGCGTCAGCGCCTGGCGGACCGTCTCGACGGCATGCGGCGCGCGGTCGAGACCATCAAGGCGCAGCCGGAAATGGCGTCGATCCGCACCATCAATCTGGCCGTGCTGGCCGGCGAAATACGCAAACTCGCCGCAGCCATCCACACCGAGGCCGCATCGGCCCAGAGCGACATCATCGTCGATTGGGCGGCAAGGCTAGAAGCCAGCTGTGAGGCGCATGTCCATGACGCGCACAGCGACGACAACGCCGTCGAGGCCCTGCGCGCCAAGCTCTTGACCTTGCGCGAGCGCACGCGCCGCTTTGCCTTCGAAATGGATTTCTCCTTCCTGATGCGGCCTGAACGCAAGCTGCTGTCGATCGGCTACCGTGTCGAGGAACACCAACTCGATGAAAGCTGCTACGATCTTCTCGCCTCCGAGGCGCGGCTGACCAGCCTGTTCGCCATCGCCAAGGGCGACCTGCCGACCGAGCACTGGTTCCGTCTTGGCCGGCCGATCGTCGAGATCGGCTTCCAGGGCGCGCTGATGTCGTGGTCCGGCTCGATGTTCGAGTATCTGATGCCGCCGCTGGTGATGAAGGAGCCGCAAGGCAGCATTCTCAACCAGACCAGCAAGCTGATCATCAAGCGTCAGATCCAGTACGGCCGCCAGAAGAACGTGCCATGGGGGATTTCTGAAGCGGCCTACAACGCCCGCGACCGCGAACTGACCTACCAGTACACCAATTTCGGCGTCCCTGGCCTCGGGCTGAAGCGTGGTCTCGGCCAGAACACGGTGATTGCACCTTACGCGACCGTGCTGGCGGCGCAGTTCAACCCGCGTGAAGCCGTGCAGAACCTCGCCCGGTTGCGGGAGGTCGGTGCGCTTGGCCGCCACGGCTACTACGACGCCGTCGACTTCACGCCGCAGCGCGTGCCGGAAGGCACCAATCATGTCGTCGTGCAGAACTACATGGCCCACCATTCGGGCATGTCGATCGTGGCGGTTGCCGATGCCATCTTCGAAGGCCGCATGCGCGACCGATTCCACAGCGACCCGGTTATCGAATCCGCCGAATTGCTGCTGCAGGAGCGGGCGCCGCGCGACATCCCGACCGCAACCGTCAGGACCGAGGCCGACGAACGCGCCAAGGACGAGACCGAGATCGAGAGCCCCGACACCCGCATCGTGCTCGATCCGTTGCGGGCGCTGCGTTCGACCAGTGTGATGTCCAACGGACGCTATTCGGTGATGGTCACCGCGACCGGGTCCGGCTACAGCCGCTGGGGCGATCTCTCCGTCACCCGCTGGCAGCCGGACCCCGCCGAGGACCGGCTCGGCTCCTACATCTTCCTGCGCGATGCCGGCACCGGCGACTGGTGGTCGGCGACCGCGGAACCGAAGCGCGCGGCCGAGGAGAAGGCGCAGACCCTGTTCTCCGACGACAAGGCGAGCTTCGTCAAATCGGTGGGCACCTTGCGCTCCGAGGTCGAATGCATCGTCATTTCGGAAGGAAATGGCGAGGGCCGTCGGGTCACTCTCTACAATGACGGGCCATCCGACCGTCACATCGAAGTGACCTCCTTTGCCGAACTGGTGCTCGGATTGGAGGCATCGGACAACGCGCATCCGGCCTTCTCGAAGATGTTCGTCGAGACCGAGATCGCATCGAACAACGGTGCGATCTTCGCCACGCGGCGCAAGCGCGAAACCAGCGAGCCCGATGTCGCGGTGGTGCATTTCGTCACCGATCCGTCGGGATTGGCGCGTGATGCCGAGGCCGAGACCGACAGGCGTGCCTTCATCGGCCGTGGCCGCACCATCGTCGACGCGGCCGCTTTCGATCCGGGCGCCAGGCTTGGGGGCCATTCCGGCTTCACGCTCGATCCCATCGCCTCGCTGCGCCGCCAGGTGCGGGTGCCCGCCAACAAGAAGATATCCCTGACCTTCTGGACCGTCGTCGGCGCCAACCGCACTGAACTGGAGGAGGCCGTCGCCCGGCTCGACCACCCGGAGAGTTTCGCTCGCCAGGCCATGCTCGCCTGGACCCGCAGCCAGGTGCAGACCCGCCATATGGGCCTCAGCCTGACCGATGCAGCAAACGTGCAGAAGCTGGCGCGTTACCTGATCTATCCGGATCCGTTCCTGCGTCTCCCCGCCGAGTCCATCGCCTCGGGGCTGGGCAAGCAGTCGAGCCTGTGGCCGACCAGCATTTCGGGCGATTTCCCGATCTTCCTGGTCAGGATCGGCGACGTTGCCGACCTGGAGATCGTCGCCCAAGCGCTGCGTTTCCAGGAGTACATGCGCACCCGCGGCATGATGATCGATTTCGTCGTCGTCAACGAGCAGGCGTCCTCCTACGTCCAAGACCTGCAGCGTGCGGTCGAGACGCTGTGCGAAAACAGCCGCTTGCGCGGCAAGGAACTCGGGCCTCGCCAGCACATTTTCGCGGTCCGCCGCGACCTGATGGACGAGACCACCTACAAGACGCTGCTCGCCGTCGCCCGCGTGGTCCTGCACACGCGCAACGGCACCATCTTCGATCAGATCGAACGGGCCGAGGCGGCTGCACTGCAGGCGCGCGAACCCCTGCAGCCGTCAGGATCGCCGGTTCCGCGTGAACTGCCGTCGCTTGCGCCGATGGCGCATGCCTCGCAGGCGGTGGCGGATGCCAGCGCCGACGGAAGCGGGCTCAGCCAGTGGAACGGCTTTGGCGGTTTCGATGGCGACGGGCGGCACTATGTCGTGCGCCTCGCCGGCCGGCGCACCACACCGCAGCCATGGATCAACGTCGTCTCCAACGCTTCGTTCGGCTTCCACATCTCGGCCGAGGGGGCTGCCTTTACCTGGAGCCGCAACAGCCGCGATTACCAGCTGACACCGTGGTCGAACGACCCGGTCTCGAACCGGCCGGGTGAGGGCCTCTACATCTACGATCAGGCCAGCGGCAAGGCGTTCTCGCCGCTCGCCGCCGTGGTGCGCGATCCCTCGATGACCTACGAGGCCTGGCACGGCCAGGGTTTCTCGACTTTCCGCTCGAAGCGCGGGCCCTTGTCGATGGATCTTACCTATGTCGTCGACCCGGTCGATCCGGTGAAGATTTCGCGATTGCGCATCCAGAATTCCGGTTCGGTGCCGGCGCGGCTGCGTGTCTATGCTTACGCCGAATGGGTGCTGGGCGGGCATCGGTCGCGCACGGCGGCAACCATCGTCCCGTCTCGCGACGCTGCCACCGGCGCGTTGCTGGCGCAAAACCCCTACGGGCTCGATTTCAGCGAGCGGGTGGCGTTCCTGGCCGCCGACGGCGGCGTGCACTCGGTGACGACCGACCGCTCGGAGTTCCTCGGCCGGCACGGCACCAGCGAGCTTCCGCACGCGGCACTGAGTGGCGCGGCACTATCGGGCCGCGTCGAGGCTGGAGACGATCCTTGCGCGGCGATCGCTCGTGACATCGAGATTCCGGCCGGTGGCGACGTGACGCTGCTCTGGCTGCTTGGCGATGCCGAGTCCGTCGAGGAAGCCAGCGCTCTGGTGCAGGAGCACCGGGGCAAGGATTTCGACAAGCGGCTGGCCGACAACGAGCGCGAGTGGCGCGGCTTCCTCGACACCATCCAGGTCGAGACGCCGGACAAGGCGCTCGACGCCATGGTCAACCACTGGCTACCCTATCAGAGCCTGGCCTGCCGCATCCGCGCCCGCTCCGCCTTCTATCAGGCAAGTGGCGCCTTCGGCTTCCGCGACCAGTTGCAGGACACGCTGGCGTTGCTGGCGCATGATCCGCAGCTGGCGCGTGACCAGATCTTGAACGCCGCGCGGCGGCAATTCCCCGAAGGCGACGTGCAGCACTGGTGGCTGCCGCGCACCGGGGCCGGAGTGCGCACCATGATCTCCGACGACGTGGTCTGGCTGGCCCATGCCACGGCCCGCTATCTGCTGGTGACCGGCGACGCCACCATCCTGAAGGAGCAACTGCCCTTCATCGACGGACAGGCATTGGGCGAGGGCGAGCACGATGCCTTCTTCACTCCGGAAGTTTCGAAGAAGACGGCCTCGCTGTATGATCATTGCGCGCGGGCGCTCGATCTTGCCATCAAGCGCAGCAGCCCTGCCGGCCTGCCGTTGATCCTCGGCGGCGACTGGAACGACGGCATGAACCGCGTCGGCGAGCAGGGCAAGGGCGAGAGCGTCTGGCTTGGCTGGTTCCTGCTGAAGACTCTGAGTGACTTCGCCGCCGTCGCCAAGACCGAGGGTGATGTCAAGCATGCGCAGGCCTGGACAAAGCACGCCGATGCGCTGAAGCGGGGGCTCGAGAGTACGGCATGGGACGGCGAATGGTACCGGCGCGGCAGCTTCGATGACGGCACGCCGCTCGGGTCGCGATCCTCGCAGGAGTGCAAGATCGACTCGATTGCCCAGTCCTGGAGCGTGCTTTCGGGAGAGGGCGATCCGGCGCGGTCGACGACGGCGATGGAGCAGGCGAGGAAGCTGCTCGTCGACGACAAGCTCAAGATCGTCAAGCTGTTCACACCGCCCTTCTCGAAGACGGACAAGGATCCTGGCTACATCAAGAGCTATCCACCCGGTGTTCGCGAGAATGGCGGCCAGTACACCCACGCCGCCACATGGTTCGTCATCGCGCTCGCCGAAATGGGGCTGACCGACGAGGCCTATCGCTGTTTCTCGATGCTCAATCCGGTCAACCATGCGATCGACGAGGCCTCGGCCGAGCACTATCGCGTCGAGCCCTATGTGGTTGCGGCCGATATCTATGCCGGAGGCGACAAGGGCGGCCGTGGCGGCTGGACCTGGTACACCGGCTCCGCCGGCTGGCTCTACAGGGCGGCGGTCGAAGGCATCCTGGGCATCGAACGGCGTGGCAAGCGCATCCAGTTCAAGCCGAAGCTCCCCAGCCACTGGGACGGGTATTCGGCGACCCTCAAGATGCTGGGTGCGGAACTCAGGGTTCGCGTCATCCGCGACAATAAGGCCAAGACGATTTCATTGGAGCTGAATGGGGCGAAGACCAAGGTTTCGACGGTTGAGCTGAAAAGTGGCGAGGTTGCTGACGTCGTCATCAGAATCCCGGCCTGACGCATGTCGCCCAGCAGCACGCCCTCGGGTTGGCCCCGGGGGAAGCGGCCTTCGGGACAACGACATGATGGAACATGGCGCCAAGTCGCTTGGCGCCGTGATCGAGAGCGCGGCCCAGGTCGGGACTGGTAATCATTTAGAATCAATACTTTGATGCATCCCGCTTGGGCGCTCCCACGCGGTGAATCTTGGCCCGCCGCCATCGCTGGGAGCCGCCAGGACGCGTTACTTTGCGCGTACTGTTCAGAAGGCGATTTCAGCCCCTCGTCATTCGCCTGACATGCCTCGTGATTAAAATTTCGGCAGCACGAGCCGTCTGCCATGATTCCGCCGCATGCCTGACATTTTAGCTGTCTTCTCAAACCGTTAGGTGATCACGGCAGATTTCGGAACGTCGCCATCTTTTGTTCGCTCGAAGGGAACTGAAGAGGTACACGGCCATTGTTTTGCGACGTATCAAGCGGTACGAGTCAAATGATGCAGTGCACAATAAACAGCATGGCGGAGTAACTGGGGTGACCCTTCTGCAAATCTACTGGCGAGCGCTCGGTTATCTGGCCGAAGACAAGAAACGCGTCGCGTTGATCTGTTCGGCCAACGTCGCTCTCGCCATCATCGCCATTCTCGAGCCGATCATGTTCGGCCGGGTGATCGATGCGATTTCCGAGCGCGGTTCCGTGTTTACCACGCTTGCCATGTGGGCGGGCCTGGGCGCCTTCAACATCGTCGCCTTCGTTCTGGTGGCGCGCGGCGCTGACCGTTTCGCCCACAAGCGGCGCAGCGAGGTGCTTTGCCAGTCTTTCGAACGCGTGATCACCATGCCGCTCGCCTGGCACCATCAGCGCGGCACCTCCAACGCCTTGCACACGCTGTTGCGCGCGGTCGAGACGCTGTTCAGCCTGTGGCTCGAATTCATGCGTCAGCATCTGTCCACTGCCGTTGCCCTTGTCCTGTTGGTGCCGACGGCTATCAGCATGGATCTGCGCATGTCGCTGGTCCTGCTGGCGCTCGGCGCGCTCTATGTGGGCATCGGCCGGCTGGTGATGAAGCGGACCAAGGCTGGCCAGGCCGCCGTTGAGCGTCACTATCACCAGGTGTTCGCGCATGTGACGGATTCGGTCAGCAACGTCGCCGTGCTGCAGAGCTACAACCGCCTCGGCCATGAGGCTGATACGCTGCGCCGCTACGTGAAGAACCTGCTCGACGCGCAGAATCCGGTGCTCGACTGGTGGGCGATGGCCAATGCGCTGCACCGCCTGTCGTCGACCATTTCGATGATGGTGGTGCTTTTGATCGGTGCCTATCTGGTCACCCATGGCCAGTTGCGCATCGGCGACGTCATCGCCTTCACTGGCTTTGCCACGTTGCTGATCGCGCGGCTCGACCAGATGTCGGCCTTCGCCAACCAGATTTCCGAGGCCCGCGCCAAGCTCGAGGACTTCTACCATCTCGAGGACTCCGCCGCTGACGCCGCCGAGCCGGATGGCTTGCGCGATCTGACCAACGTCACCGGCCATGTCCGCTTCGAGAATGTCGGCTTCGAATTCGCCAATTCGGGACAAGGCATCGACGACGTGTCGTTCGAGGTTCAGGCCGGTCAGACGGTCGCCATCGTTGGCCCGACGGGCGCCGGCAAGACCACGCTCATCAACCTCTTGCAGCGCGTCTTCTCGCCGTCCCATGGGCGTATCCTGATCGACGGTATCGACACTCGCACCGTGACCCGCAAGTCGCTGCGTCATTCGATCGCCACCGTGTTCCAGGATGCCGGCCTGCTTAACCGCTCTATCGAGGACAACATCCGCGTCGGCCGCGCCGATGCGACCAATGACGAGATCCATGCCGCCGCCAACGCGGCTGCCGCGCAGGACTTCATCCTGGCCAAGAGCAGCGGCTACGATACGCTGGTTGGCGAACGCGGCGGCCAGCTGTCGGGTGGCGAGCGTCAGCGAATCGCCATTGCCCGCGCCGTGCTGAAGGACGCACCGATCCTGGTGCTCGACGAGGCAACCAGCGCCCTCGACGTCGAGACCGAGGACCGCGTCAAGGAAGCGATCGACGAATTGCGGCGCGACCGCACCACCTTCATCATCGCCCACCGCCTAACCACCGTTCGCGACGCCGATCTGGTCGTGTTCATGGATAAGGGCAGGGTAGTCGAGATGGGCGGCTTCGCGGAACTTTCGATGCGCAATGGCCGGTTTGCCAGCTTGCTGCGCGCCGGTGGCCTGCTTAACGACGAGGAGGTTCGCCGCCTCAGCCGCACCGTTCAGCAGCAGCAGCAGGAAGCAGCCGCCTGATAGGGTTAGTGCTGCCTCCGCCTTCTCCCGAAAAGGGAGAAGGCAAGACCCGCCTGCGACACCGCCGCTCGATTGCCCCAAACGCGCCGCCGGTCTATGTAGAGCCGCATGAGCGACATGACTTCACGCCTGACCGGCTGGATGGATCTTGCCAACCCGACGCGCTTCGTCGGGCTGGCCGACAAGATCGTGCCATGGCTGGCAACGATCGCCGCGCTCATCCTCGGCATCGGGCTCTATATGAGCTTCGCGGCGCCCGAGGATTTCCAGCAAGGCATCACCGTCCGCATCATGTACCTCCATGTGCCTTTCGCCTGGCTCGCTATGATGTGCTACACGCTGATGGCAATCTCGGCGCTGGGCACGCTGGTCTGGCGGCATCCGCTGGCCGATGTCGCGCTGAAATCCGCGGCCCCCATCGGGGCTGTCTTCACCGCCCTGGCGCTGGTCACCGGTTCGATCTGGGGCAAGCCGATGTGGGGCACCTGGTGGGTCTGGGATGCGCGGCTGACCTCGGTCTTCGTGCTGTTCCTGATGTATCTCGGCATCATCGCGCTGACCCGTGCGCTCGACGATGCCGGGCGCGCCGCCTGGGCCGCCGCCATCATCACGCTGGTCGGCTTCATCAACATCCCGATCATCAAATTCTCGGTCGACTGGTGGAACACGCTGCACCAGCCGGCCTCGGTGTTCCGGCTCGGCGGGCCGACCATCGATCCCAGCCTGCTGTGGCCGCTGCTGGTCATGGCCGTCGGCTTCACAGTGCTGTTCTTCGCGTTGCACCTGATGGCGATGCGTACGGAAATCCGCCGCCGCCGGGTCATTGCAATGCGTCGCGTCGCCGCCAGGCAGGCCGAGCGGATTTAGGGCGCCATTGCGCCGGTGCACTGACAGATCAAGCGTTCATCGTCTCTGAACAGCTTGTCATTTCTGCAGATTGTGAACCTCGAACGCGGTCTCCTGAGGCGGCGAGGTGAACCCGCCCTTGATGCCCGTTTTCATTTGAGGCATCAGGATATCGTCCCGGAATTGCTCCCAACTCTTCTTGGATTCGTGAACCGCGACAATTGACCAGCCACCGGCCGACGGGCCGGCAACATGGAAGACTTGGCCTTTTGGCAGGCTTTTTCCGCCTGCTGGATGCACAGCAGCGATTGACGCCTCGTATTGCTCCTTCGTGCCGCCAGGAAAATAATGCGTGATTGCGTAAGCCATTTTTGTTTTCCTCCCGAGCAAGCCGCAAACCATCCAATGGCCGGCTTGCTGAAGCCAGATTGACGTAAGGGAACACCGGGGACAAGCAGAACCTTAGACAGGGTCGACCATGCACCATGCCCTGGACACGGGTTTTGGATGTTCGCGTCAGCCGGTGCGGCCGCGCGCGACCACCGGCAGCGTTTCCAGCACCTTTTCACCTGAGATCAGATGCACCTGGTCGAACAGATTGGTGACGACGCAGCAATGGTCGGGCACGACGCGGACGCGTTCACCGATGCGCAGCTTGGCCTGGTCCGAAAGCGTGACGGTGCCGTGCTCCTCGCTCAAGCCGGTCACCCGCGCGCCCGACACGCCGAGCAGCTCGCCGAAATCGGCGAGCCCCAGCGTATCGCTGGACAGCGCCTTGCTGCCGGCGTCGAGGATGGCGCGCGTCGGCGTCGGATGGCTGACCACCGTCGACAGCACCGTCAGCGCGCAATCGTCGAGAGTGCCGACGCCTTTGGCGACCTGATAGCGATCGAGATAGATGTAGGTGCCGGGGCGATATTCGGTGACGACCGATGCGCCGCTGGAGCGCCACATGTCCGGCGTGCCGCCGCTGGAGATGCGTTCGCAGGCGAGGCCCGATGCGGCAAGCGCCTGCCTGGCCTTGGCAAGCCAGGCCTCGGCCTCGGCCGCGCGGCCGGCGGCCGGATAGGTCATCAGCCCGCCGAAGACGAGGCCGCCAGCCTTGTCGATCTGTCTTGCCAGCGCAATCGCTTCGTCAGCCGTCTGCACGCCGCAGCGGCCCATGCCGGTGTCGCATTCGACCAGCACCGGCAGAGGATGGCCGGCGTCGGTGAAAGTCGCCGCCAGCCCTTCCAGCGTCTCCATGCTGTCCGCCGTCACCGACAGGGTGATACGGCGATGCAATGCCAGAAGCCGCTGCAGCTTGGCGCGGCCGAGGATGTTGTAAGGGATAAAAATATCGGTGAGCCCGGCGTCGGCCATCACCTCGGCCTCGCCGATCTTCTGACAAGTGATGCCGACGGCGCCGGCCGCCACCTGCTTCTTCGCCCAGTAGGGCAATTTGTGCGTCTTGATATGCGGCCTCAGCTTCAGCCCGTTCTTGTCGGCATGGGCCTGCGCGCGGGCAATGTTGGCTTCGGCGCGCGCCGCGTCGATAAGGATCGAGGGCGTATCGAGGTCGTGGATGGTCGGCATCATCTGTCACCCTATGAAAATCCGCAGGGGTTATGATCCTGAAAGCGCGCGATGTCACGCGGCCAGCCGGGCGGATCTGTGGTCCATGCGCACAAGCCGCAAGGCGGTGCAGGGCGGCAAGACGGATCGACACCGCATCGGTGTTCGGCTATGCGGTTTGCCAATGCATGTCGCTCAAAGATGCGTAGCGGTTTGGGACAACGACATGCATGCTAACAACTTCAAGCGTATCGCGTGAACCCCGTCAGACGCCGCGCGCTTGAGCAAAGTCGACACGAAGGACCCATGATCATGAAACGCTCCGCCATCAACGACATCATCCGCGAAGCCGACGCTTTCATCCGCTCGTTCGGCTACATCATGCCGCCCTTCGCCTATTGGTCGCCCGAGGAAATGAAGGCGCGCCAGGTCGACTCCTCGGCCATCTTTACCTCCCGGCTCGGCTGGGACATCACCGACTACGGCCAGGAGAAATTCAAGGAGCTCGGCCTGTTCCTGTTCACCGTTCGCAATGGCCGCTACGAGGACATGAAGAAAGGCATGGGCATGCTCTATGCCGAGAAGATCATGATCTCGCGCAAGGACCAGCTGTCGCCGATGCACCGCCACAACATCAAGGCCGAGGACATCATCAACCGTGGCGGCGGCAAGCTGGTGCTGGAACTGTTCATGCACGATCGCGACGGCGGCATCGATCCCAAGGCCGAGGTGTCGGTGCCTGTCGACGGAACCATCCACAGGCTGCCTGCGGGCGGGCTGTTGAAGCTCGACCCCGGCCAGAGCGTGACGCTGCTGCCCGGCGTCTGGCACGCCTTCTGGGCCGAGGGCAAGGATGTGCTGATCGGCGAGGTGTCGACCGTCAATGACGACCTCACCGACAATGTCTTCCGCGAGCCCATCGGCCGCTTTTCCAACATCGACGAGGATACAGCGCCGGTGCACCTGCTGGTGTCCGACTACGAGAAGTGGCTGGGCTAGGTCCAGACGCTAAGGCGCCGGCCGGGGCCGGCGCTCAAGTCACCTCAATGACAGCAGCCTGGCGCTGGCTGTACGCTTGTCCTGCACAGGCAAGATGAACTGATCGGCACGTCCGCCTTGGCCAGCGCCACCGCTAGGGTGGAGATGGGGCGGCGGTAGGCGCCGAGGTCGAAGCGATCCATGTCTTCCATTCAAGTGGCCGGCCGAGAAGCCTGTGGCCAGATTCCTTCGCTATCAGTGTGTGCCGAAATCTGTAGGCATGGCAAACGCCATGAGTGCCATCGCCGCTATAGGGCGCCTTCCTGCTAACGGCTTAGGGCGACGACAGGTTGCGGTTGTTGTTTTGGTGCTGATGGGATGCGAAGGGCGGCGCGCCAGCTGCCCTTATTTGGTCCCTTCGTTTTGCCAGCCAGCCAGCTCTGGCAGGTCGTCAAGCCAACTCTTCTCGGTGATCGAGGTATCGCCGGCCTGCGGTGCGGCATCCGTGGCGTTTTGAATCAGCCAGTCCACCCACTTCCGATAGGCAACCGCATCCAGCTGGGGCGGCAGCACCTTGGCCTTGAGCAGCATCCTCTTGCGGAAACTGGTTTGCCTGCGGAGCTTGGTCGTCGTGAACTTGATTGCCTTGCCTTGGTATTCAACCGTCCACCGGTCGCCCCCATGACCGACAAGCCTGTCGATGGCGAAGCCGGCATCGACCGGTCTATCCCGCCAGGGAAGCTCGACGGCACTCTTCCTCAACGCGATGGCCCATCGCCTGTAGTTGGCCCCGGCGCGCTGGGGCGGCAGCACACCGGCCTGTTCGAGCATCTTTCTTCGGAAGGTAGGCTGCTTTTTTAGCTGGCCGGTCGTGAACTCGACGCGATGCCCACGAAACTCGACGTGCCACCGGATCCTTCCGTTGCCGACATACTTCACCAGCCTGTCGATGAAGAACTCACCATCGGCAAGCATCACGCAGCCTTGGCTGATGCTTTCGAGAATAAACTCGGAGTCAGTGACCATCATGTGGCCTCGTGCCTGAAAGTTTATGGAGCTTAGCCATTGGAATGAACCAAACGCCACCAATCTTTCGCTAAGGCAACAGAATGCGCACCCTTGGTAATACTGGAGCTAGGCGGTCGATCCTGATCAAGTTTGGCTGGGGAACCTGGATTCGAACCAGGACTAACGGAGTCAGAGTCCGTGGGTCTACCGTTAACCTATTCCCCAGCAGGCGCGGTCATGAACCGCGCGGGCCGAGCGGGCAAGCCGCTGTGAGCGCTGCCTTGTAGCCGCCAGCGGAAAATAGTCAAGCCTGCTCTGCGGTTCAATCGGCAGGTTTTGTCGGCGGGTTTCAGGCGCCACGTTTCAAACGTCGCGCTGGGTCTCGTGCCTATCCCGCCTCAGCTCTCGCTGCGGCTGAATTGCGAGCGTTCGAAGTACAGCACCACGCCCAGGCCTAGAATCAGCGGGATGATCAGGTAGAACAGCCGGAACACCAGCAGCGCCGCCAGCACGCCGACCGGGTCCATGTCGGAAAGCCCGGCCAGGAACACCACCTCGAACACGCCGAGCCCGCCCGGCGCGTGCGAGATCTGCGCGATCGAGAACGAGACGAGGAAGACGCCTAGCACGACGAAATAACCGGGATTGTGGGCCTCGGGCAGGGCAAAGAAGATGATCGCGGCGGCCGCCAGCAGTTCGATCGGGCCGATCAGCAACTGCCGGGCGACGATCGGCAGCGCCGGATAGTGCAACTGGAAGCTGGCGATCTTCAGCGGGCGCAGATGCAGCCAGCTGCCGAAGATATAGGCGGCGACCAGCAGCAGCATGACGACGCCCGCCCCCTGCGACAGGCCGTGATGGGCGATGCCGGAAAACCGGTCGAGTATCTGCGGCTCGAAGACAAGCACAAGGCCGGAGGCGAGCAGCGTCGACAGCACGAAGGTGATCCAGCAGATCGCCACCAGGATGCCGACATCCTGGCCGGTCAGGCCTCTGGTGCCGTAGGCTCGGTAGCGGATGACGGCGCCGGAAAACACCGAGCCGCCGATATTGTGCGACAGCGCATAGGTGGTGAAGGAGCACAGGGTGACGAACAGCCACGAGACTCGTCTGCCGATATGCAGCAGCGCGATGTGGTCGTAGCCGGCGAGCGAGGCATAGGCGATGACCGAACTCAGTGCGGCGAGGATCCAGCCGCGGGTCGGAATCGCTGATATGCCGCCCCAGACATCGTCGAGCGAGATGCCACGCAGTTCGTGCCAGAGCAGCAGCAGCGAGAAAATCACCGCCGCAAGGCCGACGACCGGCCAGAAATAGCGTCTCCAGTTCATTGCCTGATTGCCATGCGTTGCGGATCCGCTTCCTTTTCTGTCGGGAGACCGGCTGGTCCGGATTCTTCCATTTCAGGAATGCCTCATTGAAGCCGGCTATTCAACCGCGAACGCTTGTCGCGCCGGCAACCGGCAGGGTTGTCCTTGTCGAGAGCGGCCGAAAGGCAGGCGCCGGCAGGGTTGCGCTGCCAATCCAGGCTTGCGGATACATTGCGCGGCGCGGCCGGAAAGGCGGTTGGTGCGCCCAGCCGGCAAAATTCAGCATGCGGCTCTTGGTGATCGGGCGCGGCACTGTTAGTCTGGCGGCAACTTAAAACACTGAAGCGCCCGCAGCGTCCATCATCGGTTCGCGCGGCGCCGGAAGGAACGACAGTGGAAGACCGCGACACCGGCGCCGGCGCGCCGGAGGTGGGCGCGTCCAGCGCTTCCCCAGGGCCGGTTGGCTCGGGAACCGCCAGTTGGCAGCAGCGCCGCCCGACGGAGGCGCGCTCCGCCGACGGGCAGGCGGGCGACGCGACCAACAAGGGCAAACCCAAGAAACGGCGCAAGCGAAGGCGCGGGCGCAAGGTTTTCGCGCGCGACGAGGCGCGGCCCGCGGAGATTGGGTCGCCGGCGCCAGGCAAAACCGCTGCCCCGGCAAATGAAGCGCGCAGATCGGCGGAGGCGGTGGCCTCGCCCGCTGCCGCGCCGGTGCGGCCCGAACAGGGCACGCGTCGGCCGCCAATGCAGGAGCTCCCGGTGTTCGCGGCGCTCGACCTCGGCACCAACAATTGCCGGCTGCTGGTTGCCGTGCCGACGCGGCATGGTCAGTTTCGCGTCATCGACGCTTTTTCGCGCATCGTCAGGCTGGGCGAGGGGCTGACCGCCAATGGCCGGCTCGGCCAGCCGGCGATGGACCGCGCCGTCGAGGCGCTGAAGATCTGCGGCGACAAACTGCGCAACCGCAAGATCCGCAAGGCCCGGCTGATCGCCACCGAAGCGTGCCGCACGGCGGAAAATGGCGTCGAATTCCTCGAGCGCGTCGAGCGCGAGGCCGGCTTGAAGCTCGAAATCATCGACCGCCAGACCGAAGCGCGGCTGGCGGTGTCCGGCTGCGGCTCGCTGGTCGAGCGCGACACGCAAGGCGTCGTGCTGTTCGACATTGGCGGCGGCTCGTCCGAAATCGCGCTGATCGATCTCAGCGGCCGCCGTTCGCCGCGGCTCGCCAACCACATCGTGTCGTGGACGTCGCTGCCGGTCGGCGTCGTTTCGCTGGCCGAGCGTTTCGGTGGCCGCACGGTGACGCGCGAAATCTTCGCCGCCATGGTCGACGACGTCGCCGGCCGTCTGGCCAGCTTCGACGGCCGCGACCGGCTGAGCCATCTCAAGGCCAGCCCGAACTTCCATCTGCTTGGCACGTCGGGCACGGTGACGACACTGGCTGGCGTTCACCTTGACCTCGAACGCTACGACCGCCGCCGTGTCGACGGGCTGTGGATGGACCGCGACAGTGTCGATCGCATGGTCGAAAGACTGGTTGGCTGGGATTTCCAGCAGCGCTGCGCCAACCCTTGTATCGGTGCCGATCGTGCCGATCTGGTGCTGGCCGGCTGCGCGATCCTCGAAGCGATCCGCGCCGTGTGGCCGTCGGAGCGGCTGCGCGTCGCCGACCGTGGCCTGCGCGAAGGCATATTGAGCGAGTTGATGGCCGATGACGGCGTCTGGCGCAACGATGGGCGTGGCAGAGCATGATCCCGAAAAGTGGCGAGCGGTTTTCGGAAAAGATCATGCTCGGACAAGAAATCATGATCCCGAACCGAAGGACCGCGTCAGCGAAAAGTCGCGACCGGTTCTCGCTGGAGATCATGCTCAAACAAGAAATCAGGCAATGACCAAGAAACCGGAAAAACCAGGATCAGCCAGCATTCGCGTGCTGAAGACGCGGATCAAGAAGAAGAGCGGCCTGAAGGAATCGTCGCGCCGCTGGCTGCAGCGCCACATCAACGATCCCTATGTCCAGCGTTCGAAGGCTGACGGCTATCGCTCGCGCGCGGCCTACAAGCTGATCGAGATCGACGACAAGCACCATCTCCTGAAGCCCGGCATGAAGGTGATTGATCTGGGCGCCGCACCGGGCGGCTGGTGCCAGGTCGCCGCCGCGCGGACGAAATCGACGGCCGACAACCCACATGTCGTCGGTATCGACTATCTGGAAATGGACGCGGTGCCCGGCGCCCCGGTGCTGTTGATGGATTTTCTCGACCCGCTGGCGCCGCAGAAGCTGGCCGAGGCGCTGGGTGGCGATCCGGATATCGTGCTGTCCGACATGGCGGCACCCACCACCGGCCACAAGCGGACCGACCACATCCGCACCATGCATCTGTGCGAGGTGGCGGCCGATTTCGCGCTGTCGGTCCTGAAGCCAGGTGGGCATTTCCTGGCCAAGACCTTCCAGGGCGGCGCCGAAAACGAGCTGCTCTCGATGCTCAAGAAGAACTTCCGCTCGGTGCACCACGTCAAGCCGCCGGCGTCGCGCGACGAATCGGTCGAGCTCTATCTGCTGGCAAAGGACTTCAAGGGGCGGGAGCCGCCGTCAGGCGGATCGGAACGTCCAGTGGACGTTTCGAAAGCTTCGAGCGCCCGGAGCGACAACGAAGGGCAGGGCGAGCCCGAAGCTTGACTCAGCCGGATCAATTGCCGGGCGGGCTTACCGTTTCCAGCTTTTTGGGCGTTGTCAGCCGGCCATGGCCGGAAACGGCATTGCCGGCATCGGGCGCCAGCCGGATGAAGGATAGCGACGCTGCGGCGGATATCGCCGCGACGATGAAAAAGGCGGTGTGGAAATCCGCCAGCGTCAGCGACCTGTCATGGATGCTCGTCGACACTTCCAGGATGCCGCCGGCCACCGCTACACCAAGCGCGATCGACAGTTGTTGGAACACGGCGGCAATCGGCGTCGCCTTGCTGGTGTCGGCCGCCGAAACCTCGGCATAGGCAAGTGCGTTGACGCCGGTGAAGAACATCGAGCGGATGAAGCCGCCAACCAGAAGCATGGCCAGCATCAGCAGATAAGGCGTGTCGGGGGTGAACAGGCCGTTGACGGCAATCGACGCCGCGGCGACCAGCGAGCCGACGACCAGCACGCGGCGGAACCCGGCGCCGCGGAAGATCAGCGCGGTGACGAATTTCACGCCGATGGCGCCGATCGCCGAGACGAAGGTGATCATGCCGGACTGGAAAGGCGTCAGCCCGAAGCCGATCTGGAACATCAGCGGCAGCAGGAACGGCACGGCGCCGATGCCGATGCGGAACAGCGAGCCGCCAAGCACCGAGGAGCGGAACACCTGGTTGCGGAACAGCTCGAGTGCCAGCAGGGGATTTTTGGCGCGGCGGGCGTGCAATAGATAGAGTACGCCCGACACCAGCCCGACCGCCACGGTGATGAACCCGGCGATCGGCGGCAGGGCCGGCAGGCTGACCACCGACAGGCCGAACACCACGCCGGATGCCGCCAGACCGCTCAGCACGAAACCGATGAAGTCGAGCGGCGGCGTTTCCGCCGGTTCGGTCTCCGGCAGGAAACGCGTCGCCAGCCAGATGCCGATCAGGCCGATCGGCACATTGATCAGGAAGATCCAGTGCCAGGTGAAATAGGTGGTGATGAAGCCGCCGACGGGCGGACCGACCAACGGCCCGACCAGCGCCGGAACGGTCAGCCATGACATCGCCGCGACGAGTTCGCTTTTCGGCGTCGCCCGAACCAGCACCAGCCGCCCGACCGGTGTCATCATGGCGCCGCCAATGCCTTGCAGGAAGCGCGAAACCACGAAAGCCGGCAGCGAACCGGAAAGCGCGCAGGCGATCGAGCCGACGATGAAGACCGCGATCGCGGCGCGAAAGACAGTCTTGGCGCCAAAACGGTCAGCCATCCAGCCGCTGATCGGAATGAAGATCGCCAGCGACACGAGATAGGCCGTCAACGCCAGCTTGAGCGCGATCGGGCTGGTGTGGATGTCGATGGCAATCGCCGGCAGCGATGTGGCAATCACGGTCGAATCCATGTTTTCCATGAAAAGTGCGACCGCCAGGATGAGCGGGATGGTGCGATTCACGAGCGTGCCCGTTTCAGAGTCTTTCCGGCTGGGGGCAAACCGGTACGAGGGGCGGGTATCACGGCTGGACACGGATGTCGCATTAATTTGCTGTCACTTTTATGCGACCGGCAACCGTAGGTGGCGTCCTTTCGGCAACAACTCACCTTTCCGGGAGCGTGAAATCATCGGCTTTTCATCGGCGGCGGGACGTGGTACCAGCCAGCGCCAATCCTGAAAGGGAAGAAACGAGTCGGCGCTGTCCATTCCGGTCCAGCGCTTTTTTGTATTCCGAGGGCTGGCCATGGCAAAAATCATCGAAACGTCCACCGGCGCACTGGCGCTGACCTTTGACGACGTGCTGCTGCAGCCCGGTCATTCCGAGGTCATGCCCGGCGAGACCGATGTGCGCACCCGCATCGCCGGCGACATCGACCTCAATGTGCCGATCCTGTCGGCGGCGATGGATACCGTCACCGAGGCGCGCCTCGCCATCGCCATGGCCCAGGCGGGCGGCATTGGCGTCATCCACCGCAATTTCACGCCGGCCGAGCAGGCCGAGCAGGTGCGCCAGGTCAAGAAATTCGAATCCGGCATGGTGATCAATCCCGTCACCATCGGCCCCGACGCCACCCTTGCCGACGCGCTTTCGCTGATGCGCACCTACTCGATTTCAGGCATTCCGGTGGTCGAGAATGGCGGCACCGGCGGCCAGAAGATCGGCCGGCTGGTCGGCATCCTGACCAACCGCGACGTGCGTTTTGCGTCCGATCCGGCGCAGAAGGTCTACGAATTGATGACCCGCGAGAACCTGATCACGGTCAAGGAGAATGTCGACCAGGACGAGGCCAAGCGGCTGCTGCATCAGCATCGCATCGAGAAACTGGTCGTTGTCGACAAGCAGGGCAACTGCGTCGGGCTGATCACCGTCAAGGACATCGAGAAGTCGCAGCTCAACCCGCACGCCAGCAAGGACGCGCAGGGCCGCCTGCGCGCCGCCGCCGCCACCAGCGTCGGCGACGACGGTTACGAGCGCGCCGAGCGCCTGATCGAGGCCGGCGTCGATCTTCTGGTCATCGACACCGCGCATGGCCACTCGCAGCGCGTGCTGGACGCGGTGACGCGCGCCAAGAAACTCTCCAATTCGGTTCGCATCCTGGCCGGCAATGTCGCCACCGCGGAAGGCACGCAGGCGCTGATCGACGCCGGCGCCGACGCCGTCAAGGTCGGCATCGGACCGGGCTCCATCTGCACCACCCGCATCGTTGCCGGGGTCGGCGTGCCGCAGCTTTCGGCCATCATGTCGGCGGTGGAAACCGCGCACAAATCGGGTGTCTCGGTGATCGCCGATGGTGGCATCAAATATTCCGGCGATCTCGCCAAGGCGCTCGCCGCTGGTGCCAGCGCCGCCATGATCGGCTCGCTGCTGGCTGGAACCGACGAAAGCCCAGGCGAGGTCTATCTGCACCAGGGCCGCTCCTTCAAGGCCTATCGGGGCATGGGTTCTGTCGGCGCCATGGCGCGCGGTTCCGCCGATCGCTACTTCCAGGCCGAGGTGCGCGACACGCTGAAACTGGTCCCGGAAGGCATCGAAGGGCAGGTTCCGTACAAAGGACCTGTGTCTGGAGTGCTGCACCAGCTTGCGGGCGGGCTGAAAGCCGCTATGGGTTATGTCGGTGGCCGCGATCTTGCCGATTTCCGCGAACGCGCCACCTTTGTGCGCATATCCAACGCCGGACTTCGTGAAAGCCACGCCCATGACGTCACGATTACCCGCGAAAGCCCGAACTATCCCGGCGGAGTCTGATCCGTACGGGCTCGGGCGAAGCCTGACAGCGACGATCCTGCGGCTGCCACGCCACGCGGCCGCGCTTTGTTTCCTGTCGGCGGCGATCTTCATCGCCATGACGGCGCTGGAATTCCTCTACTTCCGCCAGTTGAGCGGCGGCTTGCCGTCACTCGATACGCGCTTTCTCGGCTTCACGCCGGATGAAGGCATGGCCTGGCTGACGGCGCTCGGTCGGCGCGGTGGCGAGACCATTCTCGTCTGGCACTATCTGACCTTCGATCTCTTGTTCCCGGCGCTGTTGTCGATGACGCTGGTCAGCCTGGTCCTGGCCACTGGCCGGCGCCTGAAGAACTTTCGCGTGCTGCCGGGACAGGTTCAGTCGATCTTCGCGCTGGTACTGGTTCTGCCCTACACGCTTGCCGACTATGCCCAGAACATAGCGGTGGCCAGCCTTCTGTCGGATTTCCTTTCGGCCAATCCGGATTCGCTGTCTTTCGCCTCGGCGCTGATCGTCACCAAATTCGCGCTTCTCGCCATCCCGCTCATCGTCATTGCCGTTTTCTGGCTGGTGGCACAGAAACAACATTGACCTGATCCGGCATCAGGGCAGGGGGTTCCATGAACCAGACCGCGATCTTCTGGCCTATCCTGGCGCATGTGCTGCTGATCTACATTGTTTACGGCGTCATGGGCCGGCGCAGGTATTTCGCGGTCAAGTCAGGCGAGGCCAAGGTCGGTCAGTACAAGGTGCGCTCGACCGAACCGTCATCCAGCGTCACCGTTGCCAACAATTTGATCAACCAGTTCGAACTGCCGGTGCTTTTCTACGTGCTGTGCCTGGCGCTGCACCTGACCAATGGCGTCAACTATCTGACCCTGGCGCTGATGTGGATCTTTGTCGCGTCCCGCTATTTCCATGCCTGGGTTCACCTGACCAGCAACAATCTGCTCCTGCGCAGCCGGTCTTTCTTCGTCGGGGCGGTGATCCTCTTGGTCGCCTGGATATGGTTCGCGCTTCACCTGCTCGGGGCCGTGTGAGCAGTTACCCCCCTCGTGGGAGGGTCGCTTCGCAAACCTAGAGGTCGAACACCGCGATCTTGCGGTTGTCGAACTTGATGCCGATCTCGCCGCGCACCAGCTTGAGCGCCGCCTCGCCGAATACGGCGCGCCGCCAGCCCTGCAGGGCCGGTACGTCGGCGGCTTCTCCTTCGGCCGCGATGCGATCGATGTCGTCGCTGGAGGCCAGCACCTTCGAGGCCACGCCCTCCTTTTCGGCGACGATCCGGAGCAGGACTTTCAAGAGTTCCGCCGCCGCGCTCGAGCCCTCGGGCGGCTGGAAGTTCTTTGGCAGTTTCGGCATTTGCTCCTTGGGCAAGGCAAGGGCGGTGTTGACCGCGCCAAGCAATGCCGTTGCCGTCGAGGAGCGCTCCCAGCCCTTCGGTGTCGTGCGCAGCTTGCCAAGGGCTGCCGCGTCACGCGGCGCCTGCTGCGCCACCTCGTAGATGGCGTCGTCCTTGAGCACGCGGCCGCGCGGCACATCGCGTTCGCGCGCCTCGCGCTCGCGCCATGCGGCCACGGTTTGCACGATCGCCAGTTCCTGCGGCTTGCGCAGCCGCATCTTCAGCCGCTTCCAGGCGTCCTCGGGGTGCGGATCGTAGGTCTCGCGCGAGGTCAGGACATCCATCTCCTCGTTCAGCCAGTGGGCGCGGTCTTCCCGCGCCAGCTCGGCGCTGAGGTGCTGATAAACCTCGATCAGATGGGTGACGTCGGCCAGCGCATAGTCGAGCTGCTTGTCGGAAAGCGGCCGGTGGCGCCAGTCGGTGAAGCGCGATGACTTGTCGAGCCGCGCGCCGGTGATCCGCTGCACGAGCTGGTCGTAGGAAACACTGTCGCCGAAGCCGCAGACCATCGCCGCCACTTGCGTGTCGAACACCGGATGCGGGACGAGGTCGCCGAGGTGGACGATGATTTCGATGTCCTGCCGCGCGGCATGGAAGACTTTGACCACCGCCTCGTTGGCCATCAGCTTGAAGAACGGCGCGAGGTCGATGTCGGGCGACAGCGGGTCGATCAGCGCCGTTACGCCAGGCGCGGCCATCTGGATCAGGCACAGGATCGGCCAAAAGGTCGTTTCGCGAATGAATTCGGTGTCGACGGTAACGAAATCCGACTTTTCGAAAGCGGCGAGAACGGTCTCGAGTTCTTTCTGGGTGGTGATGACGTGCATCAAATCGCTTTTGGCAAAGAGTAGGGTCTTCTTCAATTTCAGCCGGCAAGGCTTTCGTCAAGCGTCGGCACCGTCGTTACGACCCCACCGGACCGTCCGGGTCGCTGTTTCTTCTGGCCAGTCGCGCGAAAACCGTCGAGGTGCGCAAAAGCGCGGTGAAGCGGCCGCGCTTGCCCACTGGTACGCCGGACCGGGCCTGCATCCGGTAGAGAATAACGGCGATGAAGATCGCGTAGACCACGGCGCTGAACACGAACAGCGCGCTCGGCCCGAAATACTGCATCGCCGTCGAGGCGGCGAACGGCCCGCCAATGGCGCCGAAGGAGTAGAACAGCATCAGCGCCGCGTTGATCAGCACGAACTCGCCGGTGTCGGCGCGGTCGTTGGAATGTGCCGCCGACAGCGAATAGAGCGGCATGGCGAAACAGCCGAAGATGAAGATGATGACGAAATTAAGCGTCGGATTGCTGCCGGCGATGAACACCAGCGCCAGTGCCGCCAGCATCGCGCAGCAGGTCGTTATCAGCAGCACCCGGCGCCGGTCCCAGCGGTCGGACAGGTAGCCGAGAGGATATTGGATGATGGCACCGCCGAAAATACCGACGCTGACGAAAGTGACGACATCGGCGACCGACATGCCGATCTGCTCGGCATAGACCGGCGACAGGGTGCGAAAGGCGCTGTTGGCGACGCCGACGGCGATGCAGCCGAAGCAACCGAGCGGCGAAATCCGCCAGACGCGCGCCAGGTCGAGCTTGACGTCCTCGGGCGGGGTCGGGTTGGAGCGGTCGCCGAGCGAGACCGGCACCAGCGAGAGCGTGATCATGATCGACATGATGGCGAAGATGGTGAAGCCGCCGGCGCCGAAAACGGGAATCAGGAACTGGGCGCCGGTTACCGAACCGGTATCGACCATCCGGTAGATCGCCAGCACGCGGGCGCGATCCTTGTTGGCGACGCCGGAATTCAGCCAGCTTTCGACGATGGTGAACAGCCCGGCGAAACAGAAGCCGCCGATAAAGCGCACCGCGCACCACATCGCCGGATCGAGGACCAGCACCAGCAGCAAGGTGCCGACCGAGGCGATCGCCGCCAGCGCTGAAAACGCCCTGATATGGCCCACCGCCTTCATGATGCGGGTGATGGCCAGGCAGCCGAGCAGGAAGCCGGCGAAATAGAAGGTGCCCATCAGGCCGATGGCGGAGGCGGAAAACCCCTCCTGCGCGCCGCGCAGTGCGATCAGCGTGCTCTGCAGCCCATTGCCGCCGAGCAGGATGCCTGCGGCGAGAAGGAGCGGGAGCAGCGGGCGGATGGAGGACATCAGGAGGCGATCACGGGTTGGTGATCCTTATTGGACCATCACCTTGGCCAATGCCAGCGGCAATTCCGGCAAGACCCTCTGCCGCCAGCCTCGCTTGCCTTGACAAATCCGGCCTCCCATGCGCTTTTCGCGCAAATTTTGAGGCCGGGCTTGACGCTTCGGCCTGCAACCTAGCACCCCGGACTTTTACCAATGACAATGCACCGCTACCGCAGCCATACCTGTGCCCAGTTGAGAAAGAGCGACGTCGGCTCGACCGTTCGCCTGTCGGGCTGGGTGCATCGCGTACGCGATCATGGTGGCCTGCTCTTCATCGACCTGCGCGACCATTATGGCCTGACCCAGATCGTCGCTGATCCGGATTCGCCGGCCTTCAAGGTCGCCGAGACCGTGCGCGGCGAATGGGTTATCCGTGTCGACGGCGAGGTCAAGGCTCGCTTGCCAGAGACCACGAACGCCAACCTGCCGACCGGCGAGATCGAGATTTTCGCCCGCGAGATCGAGGTGCTGTCGGCAGCCAAGGAATTGCCGCTGCCGGTGTTCGGCGAGCCGGACTATCCCGAGGATATCCGCCTGAAGTATCGCTTCCTCGACCTGCGCCGCGACACGTTGCACAAAAACATCGTGGCCCGGACCAAGATCATCGCCGAGATGCGCAGGCGCATGGGCGAGGTCGGCTTTACGGAATTCTCGACGCCGATCCTCACCGCTTCGTCGCCGGAAGGCGCGCGCGACTTCTTGGTGCCGTCGCGCATCCATCCCGGCACTTTCTACGCGCTGCCGCAGGCGCCGCAGCAGTACAAGCAGCTGATCATGGTGTCGGGCTTTGATCGCTATTTCCAGATCGCGCCCTGCTTCCGCGACGAGGATCCGCGCGCCGACCGCCTGCCCGGCGAATTCTACCAGCTCGACCTCGAGATGAGTTTCGTCGAGCAGGACGACGTGCTGTCGACGATGGAACCGGTGATACGGGGCGTGTTCGAGACCTTCGCCAACGGCAAGCCGGTGACGCAGAAATTCCAGCGCATCCCCTATGATGTCGCCATGCGCAAATACGGCTCCGACAAGCCCGACCTGCGCAACCCGATCGAGATGCAGGCCGTCTCCGACCACTTCCGCGATTCCGGCTTCAAGGTGTTCGCCAATATCCTCGCCAACGACCCGAAGGCCGAGGTCTGGGGCATTCCGGCAAAGACCGGCGGCAGCCGCGCCTTCTGCGACCGCATGAACTCCTGGGCGCAAGGCGAGGGCCAGCCGGGACTGGGTTATATCTTCTGGCGCAAGGAGGGCGACAAACTCGAAGGCGCCGGTCCGCTCGCCAAGAACATCGGCGAGGAGCGCACCGAGGCGATCCGCCAACAGCTCGGCCTTGCCGACGGCGACGCCGCCTTCTTCGTTGCCGGCGACCCGAAGAAATTCGTCTCCTTTGCCGGTGCGGCGCGCACGCGCGCTGGCGAGGAACTGAACCTTGTCGACCGCGAGCGCTTCGAGCTGTGCTGGATCGTCGACTTCCCCTTCTTCGAATGGAACGAGGAGGAGAAGAAGATCGACTTCGCCCACAACCCGTTCTCGATGCCGCAGGGCGGCATCGATGCGCTGAACGGCGAGGACCTGCTCGGCATCAAGGCCTTCCAGTACGATATGGTCTGCAACGGGTTCGAGATCGCCAGCGGAGGCATTCGCAACCATCTGCCCGAAACCATGGTCAAGGCGTTCGAGACGGTCGGGCTCGACCGCGCCACGGTCGAGGAGCGCTTTGGCGGCCTCTACCGCGCCTTCCAGTATGGCGCGCCGCCGCATGGCGGCATGGCCGCCGGCGTCGATCGCGTCGTCATGCTGCTGGTGGGCGCCAAGAACCTGCGTGAGATCACCATGTTCCCGATGAACCAGCAGGCCTACGACCTGTTGATGAACGCCCCTTCGGAAGCGAGCCCGCAGCAGCTTCGCGAGCTGGCGCTGCGCGTTGCGGTGCCCAAGAAGGACGCATGATCGCGAGCTTCGGGCGACGCTTTAAAGAACCGTCCGAACCGATTCATTCGATTCGCCAATCCCCACAAAAAAGCCCGGCATCGCTGCCGGGCTTTTGCGCATGTCGAGGTCGCTTCGATCAGTCTTCGTTGGCCTTGACCGAGACGCCGAGCGTCTTCGGCAGGTCGAGCGGGTTGGACATGGCGCCGGCCATGATCAGCGCGAACGGCACCGATGCCGGCGGCTCGGCCGAAACTTCGAGGCTCTTCGGATCGTCGAGATATTTGCTGACAGCGGCCGTCACTTGCGCCGTCAGTTCAGGGTTGTTGAGCTGCGCCATGCCGAACGGCACGATCGCCTTGGCCTGGTTGGCGATGTCCTTGCCGGACATGCCTTGCTGTTTGCCGACATATTCCAGCACCTTGTTGGTCAAAGAATCGTCGTCGAAGCGGATCGAGGCGCTGTTGAACGAAAGCTGCTGCAACAGGCCGAGCATGGCCATGCCTTGTGCCGAATTGTCGGCGCCTTGAGGTTGCGCCGCCATCTTCTTCTGCATCTCCTGCAGCGACTTGATGAAGTCCATCGTGTAGCCGCCGAGATCGAAGGTCATGCCGAGCGTGCCGGCGTTCTCGACGGAAATGTCGTATTTCGACAGTTCCATCTTGCCGTCAGCCGGCTGCCAGGTGCCGGCCATCTCGAAATTGCCCGCGATGTTCTGGTAGCCGAGCGCGTCGATGACTTCCTTGGATTTCGGGTCGTCGACCAGCGTCAGGTCGGCGTTGAACTTTTCCGTGGTGCCGGTGAATTCCATCGCCTTGCCGTCCGCCGGCGGTGTGATCTCGATGGCGAGCCCGTCCATCGAGAAGGCGGTCTTGTCGGCGACCTTGACCGTCATGTTCGAGAGTTCGGCGGACTTGTACATCATCAGCGAACCCAGCGGGCCGGTGGTGCCGTCGGCCGGAACCGTCATGTCATGGATGACGAAGGGGCTGAGATTGAGGGTGACGCCATCCTTGCTGTGCTCGAATGCCGATGTCGAGACAGTTGCGATGTCATAGCCACCGTTTGCCGCGGTGACGCCTTCGAGCTTGACGTCGCCAATGGCAAGGGCTTCCTTTTCGGCCGCCGGTTTGACCGAGACGCCCTGCAGCACCATGCTGGTGTTGTCACCGGTTACGCCGGTCCAGGAGACGTCGACACCCTGGGCGGCAAGCGCTGCCTTCAGTCGGTCGGCGACCGCGGTGTCCTGTGCGAGGGCCGCGTTTAGCGGCAGCGTGAGCAAAAAGGTCGAAAAAGCTAATTTCCTAAGAGTCGAGCGTTTGATTGTCATCGCGAGTTCCCTGAGAGTGTCCTGAAATTGTTTTTCAATTCTTTGCGCCATCACCATTCCGTGACGAACTGGACGGGAAAAAGGCGTGTCCCGGCACAATGGTCAAAAATCACGGCGAAAGGCAAATCCGATCCCACCGTCTTTGCGCAAACCGGTGAATTTGTCATGAATATCCGATTGCCGGATGTTCACTGCGCTTCGCCATAGAGACCGCATGTAACGGGTTGATGTTGGCCAAGATCCTCCAAGGCACGGTTTGACGTTGCAGAAGGGGCGGGACATCTGCCTGCCTCTTGCCGCGAATCACCCGCTCGGCTAGTCCCTGCCCATGGGAAAAAGGCTTTTGCCGCCTCAAGATGGCGGCGGCGATCATATCGAACCGGTCGATCTGAAGAAGGCGCTGGAAGAGCGCTATCTTGCCTATGCGCTGTCGACAATCATGCACAGGGCGCTGCCCGACGTGCGCGACGGACTGAAACCGGTCCATCGCCGCATCATGCATGCGATGCGCCTGCTGCGCCTCAATCCGGACCAGGGCTTTGCCAAATGCGCCCGCATCGTCGGCGAGGTGATGGGCAAGTTCCACCCGCATGGCGACCAGTCGATCTATGACGCGCTGGTACGGCTGGCGCAGGATTTCTCGATGCGCTACCCGCTGGTCGACGGGCAAGGCAATTTCGGCAACATCGACGGCGATAACGCCGCCGCCATGCGCTACACCGAAGCGCGCATGACCGATGTGGCGACCGAGCTTTTGTCCGGCATCGCCGAGGACGCCGTCGACTATCGGCCGACCTACAATGAAGAGGACGAGGAGCCGGTGGTCTTGCCCGGCGCCTTTCCGAACCTCCTGGCCAACGGCTCGTCAGGCATCGCTGTCGGCATGGCGACATCGATTCCACCGCACAACGCGGCCGAGCTTTGCGATGCGGCACTTCACCTGATCGAGCATCGCGATGCACCGGTGGCGAAGCTGATGGACTTCGTCCAGGGCCCGGATTTTCCGACCGGCGGCATCATCGTCGACAGCCGCGCCTCTATCCTCGAAGCCTATGAGACCGGGCGCGGCGGCTTTCGTGTCCGGTCGAAGTGGAGCCAGGAGGACCAGGGCAGGGGCACCTGGAGCATCGTCGTTACCGAAATTCCCTATGGCGTGCAGAAGGCGCGGCTGATCGAGAAGATCGCCGAGCTGTTGATGGCGCGCAAATTGCCGCTGCTCGAGGATATCAGGGACGAGAGCGCCGAGGACATCCGCGTCGTGCTGGTGCCGAAGAGCCGTTCGGTCGACCCCGGCATCCTGATGGAATCGCTGTTCAAGCTTACCGAGCTTGAAAGCCGTTTCCCGCTCAACATGAATGTCCTGTCGCGGGGCAAGGTGCCCAACGTCTTGTCGCTGAAGGGCGTGCTGCAGGAATGGCTCGAGCACCGCCGCGATGTTTTGGTCCGCCGCTCGAAACATCGCCTCGGCGAGATCGAAAAGCGGCTGGAGATTCTGGCCGGCTACCTGATCGCCTACCTCAACATCGACGAGGTGATCAGGATCATCCGCGAAGAGGATGAGCCCAAGCAGGTGATGATGGCCCGCTGGTCACTCACCGATACCCAGGCCGAAGCCATTCTCAATATGCGGCTGCGCGCCTTGCGCAAGCTGGAAGAATTCGAGATCCGCAAGGAATTCGACGGCTTGAGCGCCGAGAAGAAGCAGATCGAGGCACTGCTTGCTTCAAACGACAAGCAATGGGCGACCATCAAGTGGGAAGTCACCAACATCCGTGACAAGTTCGGCCCAGAGACCGAGCTCGGCAAGCGCCGCACCCAGTTCGCCGATGCGCCCGAGCACGATCTGACCGACATTGCGCACGCCATGATCGAACGCGAGCCGGTCACCGTGGTCGTCTCGGAAAAGGGCTGGCTGAGAGCGATGAAGGGGCATCTGGCCGATCTCTCGACTCTGATCTTCAAGGAAGGCGACAGCCTCAAGCTCGCCTTCCATGCCCAGACCACCGATAAGGTGCTCGTCTTCACCACCGGCGGCAAATTCTACACCATCGGCGCCGACCGGCTGCCCGGCGGGCGTGGTCACGGCGAGCCGATCCGCATCATCGTCGACATGGACAATGATCAGGACATCGTCACCGCTTTCGTTCACGATCCGAAGCGCAAGCTCTTGCTGGCCTCGCATGACGCCAATGGCTTTATCGTGCCGGAGGAAGAGGTGGTCGCCAACACCCGCAAGGGCAAGCAGGTGATGAACGTCAAGGCGCCCGATGAGGCGCAGCGTTGCGTGCCGGTCACGGGCGATCATCTGGCCATCGTCGGCGAGAACCGCAAGATGCTGGTGTTCGCGCTCTCGGAGATTCCGGAGATGGGGCGCGGCAAGGGCGTGCGCCTGCAGAAATACAAGGACGGTGGCCTTCTCGACCTCAAGCCGTTCACGCTGGAGACCGGCCTCACCTGGCAGGATTCGGCCGACCGCACTTTCACCAGGTCGCGCGAGGAACTGGCCGAATGGATCGGCGCTCGTGCTTCGGCTGGACGCATGGTGCCAAAAGGGTTCCCCAGGACGGGGAAGTTCGGTTAAAGCCGGGCACATCGCTGACTGACAACCTTGCCGGACCCCGCTGCTTCGCGACATCCGGGCGTTCGCCGGCCCTTCACATGCCATTGGCATGATGAATTCGCCTTCGGCGAACCGGCTGTTCATCCGCCCTCGAGGGAGGGAGCGCAGCAGCTTCACCAGCACCATTTGGAATGTCGTCACGATTGCTGCACTATATCAGTGCATAAGTGGGAAGGGTGTTGGGAAAGGCAGGCGTTTGAAGGAAGCAAAAATCCAGAAGCCGGAACGTCAGCAGCGCCTGTTTGGCCTGTCGACGCCGTTGAGGTCGGCCGTCATCCCGCCGCTGTCGGCGGCGCGCTGGCTGCTGGTGCTGATCGTCGCCGCCGGCGTCTACTTCTTTCACGGTTTCCTGTTTCCTGTGCTGGCGGCGCTTGTCATCGCTTTCGCCAGCTGGCCGCTTTATCGGCGGCTGCTGGCCGGTGTCGGCGGCAACCGCACCATCGCCGCGACCTTTGCCATCCTGTTCATTCTCGCCTTCCTGGTCATCCCGATCGCGCTTGCCGGCACCTACGCCATCAACGAGGTGCGCGAATGGGTCGGCTGGGCGATCGAGACCAACCGGCACGGCGCGGTCACGCCGCACTGGATCGCCACGCTGCCTGTCGTGGGCGAGTGGTTGAACGAGCAGTGGACGACCAATATCGGCCATCCCGGCGGCATTGGTGAACTGATCCAGCTGGTCAGCGGCGCCAATATCGGCAGCATCTACCGCGGCGTGCTGGCTGCCGGCGGCAGTGCTTTCGGCCTGCTGTTGACGTTGTTGTTCATGATGATCGCGCTGTTCTTCGCCTATCGTGACGGCGAGCACTTTGCTGGCCAGGTCGATCGTCTTGGCGAACGCATCCTGCCGACGAGATGGGAGCGGATTTCGCGTGTCGTGCCGGCGACGATCTCTTCGACCGTGACCGGCATGACCGTCATCGCCATCGGCGAGGGGCTGGTGCTGGGCATCGCCTACTGGCTGGCCGGCGTGCCGTCGCCGGTAACGCTCGGGGCCCTGACCGGCGTCATGGCGCTTATCCCCGGCGGCGCGCCACTGTCCTTCACCCTGGTCTCGATCTACCTCGCTGCCAGCGGTTCGCCGATGGCCGGGCTGGCGCTGTTTCTGTGGGGCGCGGTCGAACTGTTCATCGTCGACAAGACATTGCGCCCGAAGCTCGTCGGCGGCCCGATAAAACTGCCCTTCCTGCCCACTTTTTTCGGCCTGATCGGTGGCGTCAAGACCATGGGGTTTCTGGGCCTGTTCATCGGCCCCGTGCTGATGGCCCTGCTGGTTGCGATCTGGCGCGAATGGCTGCGCGAGGTGGAACTGGCCGATGAAGTGGTTCCCGATTCGGTGGCGGAAATCGAAGCTGGTCGGCGAATAGAGGTTCTGCCGGAGCCTGTCGCGGTGAAGAAAGCCAACGCCTGATCCCGAAGCCGGCTTGCGCCATGACGCTAGGCCGGATGATGCACCGCGAGGTCGGTACGGCGCTTGCGTCCCTCGTGCAGCTGCCAAAGCGAATGCCCGACCAGCGTGATGATCAGGATCGCGCCGCCGATCAGGCTGTTGCGGGTCGGTGTTTCGGCGAAGATCATCCAGACCCAGACCGGCGCCAGCACGGTTTCGAGCAGGTAGAACATCGCCACTTCCGGCCCTGAAATGTACTTTGGCCCGTTGGCGAGACAGAAGAACGAGATCGGCATGACGACGGCGCCGTTGAAGATGATCCACCATGGCGCATTCACCTGGATGCCTTCGCCAGTGACCATGAATGCCGCCAGCGCGAGTGGCAGAAGGACGCCGACCAGGGCCGTGAACCCCATATCCTTGCCGCTGGCGCGCGAGATGGTGATGGCAACGGCGATGAAGAAAGCCGAGCACAGCGCCATGAAATCGCCGAACAGGTGCCCGGTGCCGACAGAACCGCCGACGATGACCAGCACGCCTAGGATCATGATCAGCATCGCGGCGAGCGTCACCAGCCGCGGCCTCTCCTTCAGGAATATCCAGGACAGCAATGCCGCGAACACGGTGTTGAAAGCCAGGATGAACACAAGGTCGGCGGTCGAGGTGTGATAGACGGCGGTGACGAAGGTGATCGAGGTCAGCCCGTAGCATATCGCCACCACGAGGCCGGACCAGCCGGGGATGAGCTGCGGGGCGTTCCGGCTGAGCGCGCGCCAGATCGACCAGATAATCATGGCCGCGACGAAGGTGGTGCCGGTGCGCAGCAACAGGATCGTCCATGCGCCGCCGTCGGCGAGGCGGATCAGCGGAATGTCGACGGTCAGTGTCAGTCCGCCAATGGCGGTTATCAAAAGGCCCTTCTGGTGGTCGTTGTGGGAGGACATGCGGCAACTTTCGCAATGAGATGCAGGTGACCCGGCGCAATGGCGCACTCTCCAGCCAACCGGCTGAAAGACCGGCATCCCTGCCTTGAAACAATTTAAGCGTGGATCGTGGAAAAACTCAGCGTGCAACCGCTTCGTTGGTGTAGCGCTCCCAGCCTTTTGGGCCGAGATGCTCCTGCGGCATGAAGCGCATCTTATAATTCATCTTGCGCGAGCCGTTGACCCAGTAGCCAAGGTAGACATGGGGCAGGCCCATCGCCCGGGCGCGCGCGATATGGTCGAGGATCATGAACGTGCCGAGCGAGCGCTCATCGAAATCGGGATTGAAGTAGGAATAGACCATCGACAGGCCGTCGGCCATCTTGTCGGTGAGCGCCACCGCGATCAGCTCGCCTTGTCCCTTGCCGGTGATGAAGGTGTCGGGTCCGCGCCGCCGGTACTCGATCACCTTGGTGTCGACATGGGTGTCCTCGACCATCATGGCGTAGTCGAGCACCGTCATGTCGGACATGCCGCCACGACGGTGACGGGCATCAAGGTAGCTGCGGAACAGGGAATATTGTTCGGTGGAGGGTTCGGCGCCGTGCATGGCGCCGACGAGGTCGGAATTGTGCTGCAGCACGCGTTTCATGCTGCGGCTGGTGACGAATTCCTGGGCCAGGATACGCACGGAAACACAGGCGCGGCAGGTCTCGCACGCCGGCCTGTAGGCGATGTTTTGCGAGCGCCGGAAGCCACCTTGCGTCAGCAGGTCGTTCATCTCCGACGCCTTGTCGCCGACGAGGTGCGTGAACACTTTGCGCTCGAACTGGCCGTCGAGATAGGGGCACGGCGACGGCGCGGTCAGGAAGAACTGCGGCGACTGGGTCGGATGCTGCGTCATCGAGTCTTTGGATACACTCCTTCGAATCGCTCTACCTTTGGCGCGGACGGCGAAAAATTCAACAGGATTGTGTGGGCGTGGTTGAGACGACGCTTCACATTTGCACCGAAACGGCCCGCGGCGCTCCCGGAAATGCTGTCAGCGGTCGGTGCGGCTGACCACCGTGCCAAGCAGCAGATCGTGCAGCGTGCGCTTGCGATCGGCGAACAAAGTCACCAGCAGGACCAGCGGCGACAGGATGACGTTGCCGGCCCAGAACAGCACCGAATGGACGACGGCGGTGAGACCGTCGATCGGCCTGCCGTCGAGCCGGTCGAGGCGGATGCCCATCATTTTCATGCCCGTCGTGGCCTGGTCGGCGCTGCCCAGCGTGTTCCAGATGTAGAGGATGGCGACGGCCGGCACCAGGACGCCAAACAGCATCCAGCCAAGGCCCAGGGTCAGCAACCCGAGGAAAAACACCAGTATGGCGAACGGGATGGTGAGCAGCGCGACAATGACATAGTCGATCACGAAGGCCAGGATGCGCCGCGTGCGCACCCCGTCATAGGCCCGCACGTCGTCAAGCCTGGTTATGATGATTTCTCCGTCGAGAACGCGCGCGTTCATGTCATTTCCTCGTAATAGGGCCCGACATAGGGTGCGGGCCGCTCGGCATTGAAATGGTGAAGGCCCGCGGCGGAATCAAGATCGAGCTTTTCACGGCGGGCAAGGTTCGGACGGCACGAGATGCAATGCGAATCGGTTGAATTTGCTTTGCGGATAGCATTAGCTTGCTGCGGCGCAACAAAGCGCGCAGGGCAGAGGGACGGGGCACCATGGACTACGACATGCTGGTCATCGGCAGCGGGCCCTCCGGGCGCCGCGCAGCGGTGCAGTCGGCCAAGCTCGGCAAATCGGTGCTGGTGGTCGACCGGGGCCGGCGTCTTGGCGGCGTATCGGTGCATACCGGCACCATCCCATCGAAAACGCTGCGCGAAACGGTGCTCAACCTCTCGGGCTGGCGCGAGCGCGGCTTCTACGGCCGCGGCTATCGGGTCAAGCAGGACATCTCGGTCGGCGACCTGATCGAACGCTTGCACAAGACGCTCGATCACGAGGTCGAGGTGCTGCAGCATCAGTTCATGCGCAACACGGTCAAGAGCGCGCGCGCGGATGTGAAATTTCTTGGCCCCAACAAGGTCAGCCTGACCACCGACACCGGCGACTACAGCGAGGTCGGTTTCGCCCATGCACTGATCGCTGTCGGCACAAGGCCGCACCGGCCGCGCGACGTGCCTTTCGACAAGACCCGCGTCTTCGACAGCGACGAGATGCTGGAGCTTGACCGTCTGCCGCGAACCCTGACCGTGATCGGCGGCGGCGTCATCGGCGTCGAATACGCGACGATCTTTTCCGCGCTCGATGTGCCGGTGACGCTGGTCGAGCCGCGCAACTCGATCCTTGATTTCGTCGACCGTGAGATCGTTGACGATTTCATCCACCAGATGCGCGATCGCGGCATGACGATCCGCCTGGGCAGCGCGGTGAAGGAAATCCGATCCAAGCCGGACACCGCCGAGGTGGAACTGGCTGATGGCCGCACCATTCGTTCGGAGGTCGTGCTCTACGCCGCCGGTCGCACCGGCAATGTCGGCAGCCTGGGGCTGGATATTGTCGGCATCGACGCCGACCCGAGGGGACGTATCAAGGTCGATCAGCAGACTTTCCAGACCAGCGTGGCAAACATTTACGCCGCTGGCGATGTCATCGGCTTTCCGAGCCTCGCCTCCACCTCGATGGAGCAAGGCAGAGTGGCGGCCTGCCACGCATTCGGCGTGCCCTTGCCGCCGCCACCGGAAACCTTTCCCTACGGCATCTATGCGGTGCCGGAGATCTCGACAGTCGGCCAGTCCGAGGAACAGGTGCGCGAGAGTGGGGCCGCCTACGAGGTCGGCGTGGCGCGCTTCCGCGAAACCTCGCGCGGCCACATCATGGGCGTCAACACCGGCTTCCTGAAGCTGTTGTTCTCGATCGAGACGCGCCGGCTGCTTGGCGCGCATATAGTGGGCGAGGGGGCCACCGAGCTGATCCATATCGGCCAGGCGGTGATCAATCTCGGCGGCACCGTCGATTTCTTCGTCAACAACACCTTCAACTATCCGACGCTCGCCGAGGCTTACAAGATTGCCGGGCTCGACGCGTGGAACAGGATGGGGCGAGGGTAGGCGACCAGTTCATTCGGCCGCTCTCCCGCCATCGATCCGCCAGTAGCGCGAGTGAAAAGCAACGGCAGGCACATTGAGTCAGTTAGAGCGTCGCCCCGCGCTGCATACCAGCCCCGGATGATGGTTTCGCCGCCGTCAACCAGCCTCGGGAGGCGCTGTCAGCCACTGCCTGACGATTGCCGCATCCGCGCCACCGAATTCGTGGCCCGACGGAACGATCCGGGCGTCAAGGTCGGCGCCGTGCTGGCTGAGCAGCGTCACCAGTGCCGGCGCGAAGGGCGCATAGGTCAGGTCGGCGGCGCCGGCGATGATGAGCACCCGCACCGTTGACAGATCCGTCGGCGGTACATCGTCCAGCACCGGCATCGGCCGCAGCAATGCGGCTCGTTCGACAAGGCCGGGATGCAACAGCATAACGCTGGAAAGCAGATTGGCGCCGTTCGAGTAGCCGAGGAACGTCGTGCGGGAGAGATCGAGATTGTGATGTCGCGCCGCTTCGCCGATGAACCCGGCAAGCGCGTCCGCCTCTTCGCGAATGCTATGCTGCTCGAAGCGCGTCGGGGTGATCCGCGTGAACCAGCGGAACCCGTCTTCCTGGGCGATACGGCCACGCACCGCCACCAGCACCGCGCGCGGCGCGATCTGTTTCCCGAGTGGGACCAGAGTGGTCTCGTCGACGCCGGATCCATGCAGCAGAAAAAGCACTTCGCCTGTCGCATTGGCGGGCCGGTAGAGGCGGTAGAAAAAACCCAGATCGCGCCGCGAGACGACGTCTTCGAAGGCTTGTTCAGTCACGATCACAGCCTTTTGATTTCGAGTTGCTTTTGTTCATTTTGCCGGCTTCAAAACGCAATATTTTCAAGCTCCGCGAAAGTTGATTGAACCGGGCGCATTACAGTCCGTTTCTTCGCCGATATCATTCCCGTGGGAGGAATCGAAGCGGTGCGCCGGGGGTCGCATTGCCGGCATGAACAACCAGCTTTGAGGCCTTTTGTCGATGACCACCCCAATTTCCCCGGATCGCGCTTCTGCGCGTATCCCCGATCGCGACACGCGTGTCCCGGACGGCAATGCGCGTGTCACGGAGCGCGACACGCGCATTGATGTCTTCCGCGCTCTCGCTCTGCTGACTATCTATGTCGACCATGTACCGGGCACCGCCTTCGAATATCTGACCTACAAGAATTTCGGCTTTTCGGACGCGGCCGAGGTCTTCGTGCTGATTTCCGGCATCTCGGTCGCTCTTGCCTATGGTCGGAAATTTCAGCCCGGCAACCGGCTGTTGGCGACCCTGAAAATGTGGCGACGCGCCGGCGTGCTCTATGCCGCCCACATCGTCACCACCATGGCGGTCATGGCCTTGTTCTGCGCCGCGGCGGTATTCGCCAGGCGGCCGGAGTTATTGAAGCTGATCAACATCGAGCCGCTCATGAAGAACACGCCGGAAGTTCTGGTCGGCATCGTGACGCTCGGTCATCAGCTCGGCTACAACAACATCCTGCCGGTCTATGCGGTTCTGCTGCTGCTGGCGCCGGTCTTCCTGCTTGTTGTCAGCCACCGGCCGTTGCCGGCGCTGGCCGCTTCTGGCGTGCTATGGCTGGTGGCGGGGATCTACCAGATCGCGCCGCCGAACTATCCCGAGCCCGGATTCTGGTTCCTCAACCCGCTGTCGTGGCAGTTCCTTTTCAACATCGGCTTGGCGGGCACACTGCATGTGCGTCGCGGCGGCAGCATCCCGGTCAATCGCTGGGTGGTTGGCGCGGCTCTGGCTTACACCGTCACGGCGCTGGTGTGGGTGCACAGCCCGCTCTGGGGACAGATCTCCTGGCTTGGCCTGCCTTCCGTGCTGACCGGCTTTGACAAGACGTTTCTGTCGCTGCCGAGGCTGCTGCATATCCTGGCGGTGAGCTACCTGATCGTTGCATTCCCGGCGATTTCCAACCTGTTTCGCACCGGGCGCGATCACCCGCTTGCCATATTGGGCAAGCGATCGCTGCCGGTTTTCATTGCCGGCACGGTGCTCGCCATGGCGGCGCAGGTGCTCAAGCAGATCAATCCTGGCGGGTTCGCCTATGACAGCCTGTTGATTGCCGCCGGCATCGCCATGCAGTTCGCGCTTGCCTATTATCTCGAATGGCTTTCAGGCCTTGGCTGGTCGGGGAAAAGCAGGCCAGTTCCAAACGCGCCGCCGCCCGTCCACGCATCTTTCGGCATGTCACCCATGACGGCAAGAGTGAGCCGATGACGCTTTGAGGCGGCCGGCGGTTCAGGCCGGCGCGGGGCCGGACGAGGCCCGCACCACGAGGTCGACCGGCAGCAATTGCCGGCTGAGCGAGCCGTCATTTTCCAGGATCGCCTTGACGGCGCGGCGGCCCATCTCGGCAATCGGCTGGGCGACGGTGGTCAGCGGCGGCTCGGAGATCGCGCCTTCCGGGACACCGTCGAAGCCGACGATCGAAACGTCGCCCGGCACGGCGATGTCATGCTGTCGCAGCCAGTCCAGTGCATGCAGGGCGATCCTGTCCGACATTGCCAGGATTGCCGTTGGCGGCTCGGCGCCGGCGAAAATATGGTCGAGGCCGGCCCAGACACTTTTCTCGTCATTGACGGTTTCGTAGATCGGCACAAGCGAGACGTCGATGTCGAAACTGGAGAGTTCCGCGAAATAGCCGCGCAGGCGGTCTCGCGTACCGGAATAGAGGGCCATCTCCACTTGTGCCTGGGTGGTAGGACCGAAGCCGGCGTCCGCGCAGGGCAGGGCAAGCACGGCAAAGCGACGATGCCCAAGCTCGGCCAGATGGCGAGCCGCCAGGCCAGCCCCGGCGATGTTGTCGATACCGATCGCCGCGACCGTCTGGTCGTCCGAATCGAGATCGAGCGCCACAAAGGGCAGCTTGCGTTCGCGTGCCAGTTGCACCAGTCGCGAATCGCCCTCCATACAGAAGACGATGAACCCGTCGACCAGGGCGCTCTGGATGTTCCAGGCCAGCTGTTCGCTGTTGGCGGCCGAGACCAGCGAGATCCCGGCGCCGGTAGCGTCGCAAGCCTGCGAAATGCTGGCCATCATCACCCGGGCAAAAGGGTCGTCGAAAAAATAGGACAGGGGTTCGCCAGTGGCGACACCGATGGCGTTGACCTTGCCGGCGCGCAGCAGCCGTCCTTTGGGGTCCGGTCCGCCATATCCCATTGCCTCGGCCGCGGCCTTGACCCTTTCGCGGACTTCCTCGCGCACGATCTCCGGGCGCGCGAACACATTGGACGCGGTACCGTGCGACACGCCGGCCGCTTTGGCGATGTCTGCCAGCCGGACCGGTCTTGTCTTTCCAGAGGTCATTGGCGCCATCTTCGTCTCCTGACTGCGTCCTACCTAACACTTTCGTTGGATCGGTTCAAATTTTGACTTGATCAAAGGCTCGGCGGGGGATATATTTGAATCGATCCAAGTGGATAGCGGTCTAACAATTGGATCGATTCAACTCATGGCCGAGGGAGATGTGCCATGCACCCCGTCAATTTTCTGTTCGAGGACATCTATCGCAACGACTGGAGCATCGCCTCGTGCACCACAACGCAGAGGCGCCGTGGCATCGCCAGCCCATGGGTTCGTGAGTTGCGGTTCCTCGTGGAGCGCAAGCGGAGCTGAATGGCGCCGCATTTTCTTGCTGATCGATTGGATCGATTCAAATTTTTAAAGGAGGTGGCATGAAAGATGGCCGCACCCGCAGAGAGAACGGATCACTGAGATGCAGGTGATGATCGAGGGACAGTCACACTTCCAGCCTTTCGGCTTACCTTATTGGGGTTCG
>NZ_FMXM01000013.1 GCF_900103325.1 Mesorhizobium qingshengii
ATCGGGGAATCGAGCTCGCTTCCGGTCAAGGTCGACAATGGCGAGGTCTGGATCGCCGACCGGCCGATCGGGCTTGCCGCGCCCAACGAGCCCCCGGGCGAGGCGACGCTGTACTTCCGCCCGCACGATGTCGACCTGCTGGATGGCTGCAGCGGCTGCATCGTCGGCACGGTGGCCGCCAGCCGCCGCGTCGCCGGCACCAGGCGCGTCGAGCTCGAAATCGGCGGCGACCGCCAGCGGGTCGAGATCGAACTCCCCGTCGACCATCCCGCCGCACAGAAAAGCCGCGTCGCCTTCCGACCCGGGCGTTGGAAGCTCTTCCGGACGGCTTGATCTCTCGGGCCGGTCCATCGCTTCTAGAAGGATTGTGCGCGCAAGGGGCGTCGGCGCCGCTGCCAAGGTGCCCAGAATGACTCTCCTTGGAAGGAAATCCTAACAACCGGCTGTTCCAGCGATATCTTTTCTCGGGGTGCAGCCACGGAGCCGCAGGGTGTGCCTCGTCGCGCACCATGCATCACGGCTATCTTCGAACCACAAACGCATTGCATCCGGAGCCCGTTTTCATGAAGCGATTTTTCCTTGGCGTTGCAGCCGCTGCCGGCCTGTTCCTCGCATCCTCCCAAGCCTGGTCGGCCGATAAACTGCTCAACGCTTCCTATGAAGTCGGCCGCGAACTGTTCGTTCGGGTCAACAAGGCCTTCATAGCAGGGCATCCGGGCGTCACCGTCGACCAGTCGCATGCCGGCACCTCGGCGCAGGCACGCGCCATCGCCGAGGGCCTTGGCGCCGATGTCGTCACCTTCAACCAGGTCATCGACATCGATTTCCTGGTCAAGAAGGGTCTCGTCTCCGCCGACTGGCAGAAGGACTTCCCCGACAACGCCTCGCCCTTCTATTCGCTGCCGTCCTTCCTGGTCCGCGCCGGCAACCCTAAGCACATCAAGGACTGGAACGATCTCGTGCGCGACGACGTGCAGGTGATCTTCCCCAACCCGAAAACCTCGGGCAATGCGCGCTACACCTATCTGGCGGCAACCGCCTATGCCAAGGAAGCCTTCAAGGGCGACGACGCCAAGGTGAAGGAATTCATCACCAAGCTGTTCAACAACGTGCCGATCTTCGACACCGGCGGCCGCGCCGCGACCACCACCTTCGTGCAGCGCGAAATCGGCGACGTGCTGATCACCTTCGAGTCGGAGACACGCGGCATCCGCAAGGAATATGGCGATGACAAGTTCGAGCAGGTCACGCCTTCGGTCAGCTTGCTGGCCGAATTCCCGATGGCGATCGTCGACAAGGTCGCCGACGAGCACGGCACCCGCGATCTCGCCAAGACCTATCTCGACTTCCTTTACACGCCTGAAGGCCAGGACATCCTCGCCCAGAACGGCAACCGGGTCCGTGACGCAGCCGTCGCCGCCAAATACAAGGCCCAGTTTCCCGATGTCCGCCTGCTAACGGTGGAAGACGTCTTCGGCGGCTGGGACAAGATCCAGAAGGAGCATTTCGCCGCCGGCGGCCTGCTCGACCAGACCTACGGCAGCCGCTGACATCAGCAACATCCGAGATCAGCGAGGAAGCTGGCGCTTTGCCGGCTTTTTCGTTCCATCCGCCGCAAACCCGGTTTCCGGCGGAATATCGGCGTTATCTGTGCAAAACGTTACAAAGAATCAACGCGTTTGTGCCTAACGTGCCATCGGACGGCTTGTTTTGGCGAAACATCATCGTGTGATCAAAGCGTCATCATTTGCACACAAACAGTCGCCAGAGGCGAGTGGTTGGGGCTTTATGGGTTGACTCGGGCATGCTGACGAAAAAAGGCAAATACGGCCTCAAGGCCCTCGTGCATCTGTCTGGCCTGCCAGCCGGCCAACTCGCATTCGTCAATGACATCGCTGTCGCCAACAACATCCCGAAGAAATTCCTGGATGCCATCCTTGGCGAGTTGCGCAACGCTGGCTTCGTGCAGAGCCGCAAGGGCAAGGAAGGCGGCTATCGCCTCGCCCGGCCAGCCTCCGAAATCAAGATCGGCCATGTCGTGCGCGTGCTTGACGGGCCACTGGCGCCGATCCCATGCGCCAGCCGTACGCAATATCAGCGCTGCGAGGACTGCGACGAGGCGACCTGCCAGGTCCGGCACATGATGCTGGAGGTGCGCCAGGCGATCGCCGAAGTGCTGGACAATCGCAGCCTCGCCGCCATGCGCGATGCCGACAATGACGATTTCCCGGTCGAGCTGACGTCGCAAATCTAGACCACCGCGCGACGTTCTCCGCCGCGAGGTTGCGCGGCCCATGCCGACGCGGTACAGCGGGTTTCGAAGAACAGGATGGACCGATGAGGCTGTCGTGGTTCGCAAAATCCCGCAACCGCAAGCTGCCATCGGCAGCCACCTTCCGTACTGAAATCATCGCCGACGTCTTCGTCCCCGACCATGCCGAGGATGTCCGCTTCTTCAGCCGCAAGCTGGTCCACCCTGGCAGGCTTCGCCGTTTCTCGAACAGGGATCTTCGCGAAAGCCTGCTGTCGGTCTTCTATATCATGGTGGCGGCGGCGCTGCCGGTGCGCTGGTGGGCACCGGTCTGCGACCGGGTGTCGAGGTTTCGCCTGAAACGCCATGTGCTCAAGGAATTTGCGGACTATGCCGCCGCCACACGCGCGGTGCTTGGCGACGGCATCGATCCGCGCAAGCTGTTCGAGGCGTTGCTCGCGGCACGCCATCGCCGCCACCTGCAGCTGGCCGCGCATCTGGTCGCTGGCCGCTGGTCGCCGACGATCCGCCTGGAGGGGCTCGACGGGCTGCGGTCAGCTTTGCTGCGCGGCCACGGCGCCATCCTCTGGTGCGATCAGTTCACCGCCCAGACCATGATCGGCAAGCGCGCCCTGCACGAAGCCGGTGTCGAAGCGCATCAGGTGAGCGTCAACACGCACGGTCTTTCCGAAACGGCATTCGGCCTGCGCTTCCTGAACCCGCCGCTGGTCAATGTCGAGAACCGGTTCCTCAAAAGTCGGATCGTCTTTGACCGCGACGGCACCTATCAGGTCACGATCCGCATCCATGAGATCCTGAAGGAGAATGGTGTGGTGATGATGACCAACACCATCCATGCCGGCTCGACCTTCGCCGAGGTCGCCATGGGCGAGAGCGGCTGGACGTATCTCGCCTCGGCACCGGCGAATTTCGCCGCCAGGGGCAAGACGGCGCTGTTTGCCATGTCGACCTTCGAAGTGGTTCCCTTCCGCGAATACCGGGCCGTCCTGAGCCAGGAGCTGGTGCCGGCGCCATCGACCGTCTCGGCCGCGAGCATGGCCAGGGACGGTGCCAAGAGCATCGCGTTGCAGGCACGTTATATCCTGCTCAAGCGCGAGCGCCTGCTCGAGGCCCTGAAGCTTTACCCCGAGCAGATGATGTCGTGGTCCCGCCACCAGCGGCTGACCGAGCGCCAGGACCGGCCTCGGCACTGATGATGAAGGCTCATGACCGGCGTATCCGACGGACCGCGTCAGCGACGAGTTCGCCGACCGGGCGCGTCGCGTCGAGCGTCAATGCCCGCTCATCCACCGCCGGCGGTTCGAGGATGGCGAACTGGCTGTCGACAAGGCTCGCCGGCATGAAATGGCCCTTGCGGTTGCCGACACGCCGCCGCGCGGTGGCGGGGTCGATCTCCAGATAGAGGTAGACGATATCCTGCCGGACGCCGCTCAGGCGCATGCGATAGCTGCGCTTCAGCGCCGAGCAGGCGGCAACCACCCCTTGTCCCTGCCCCACCAGCGTCGCGATGCGCTCGCCGATCGCGTCGAGCCAGCCTTCGCGCAATTGATCGGTGAGCGGCTCGCCGCTTGCCATGCGGGCGACGTTTTCAGGTGGATGCAGCCTGTCGCCCTCGACGAACACGGCGCCCAGCGCGGCCGCCAGCGCGGAGCCGACGGCTGACTTGCCGCAGCCGGCGACACCCATCACCACGATGGCCGGAGGCACCGAACCGGAAGCGCCCGTCGGCGCCTGTGCTGCCTTTTCGTCCACCGTCAGCGGCTTGCTGGCGCGCGGCCGTAGAGCAACAGCATGGCGACGATGACGACGCCATAGATGATCTGCCGCCCTGCCTCCGGCATCTGCATGACTGAAAGAATGGACTGCAGCAGCGTGATCAGGATGACCCCGGCAACGGTGCCGAGATAGGAGCCGCGCCCGCCGAGGATCGAGGTGCCGCCAAGCACGACAGCCGCGATCGACGGCAAGAGATAGGCGTCTCCCATCGATTGCGCCGCCTTGGAGGCATAGCCGGCCAGCAGCACGCCGCCAAAGGCCGACAGGCCGCCGGAGACGGCGAAGGCGATCATCACCACACGCCGCGTGTCGATGCCCGACAGATAAGCGGCACGCTCGCGGTTGCCGATGCCGTAGACAGTGCGGCCGAAGCTGGTGCGGGTCAGCACGAATACCATCGCCGCGCCGATCAGCGCCCAGATGATGACTGCGTTGGGCACGCCTGGAATGGCAAAGCCGGTCGCCAGATAGCGCATGGCGCCCGTCGCCGAATCCTGCGGCGAGAAGCCGCCGGTGTAGACCACCATAAGCCCTTGCGCGACGGCATTGGTGGCCAGCGTGATGATCATCGAGGGGATGCGCAGATAGGCGACGCCGATGCCGTTGACGACGCCGATCAGCACGCCGCAGAAGATGCCGAACGGGATCGCCAGCGCCACGCCGGCCGGACCATAGGCAGCGGCCGCGCAGGCCATCATGGCACCCGCTGCCACCGACCACGGCACCGACAGGTCGATCTGGCCGAGCAGGATGACCAGCATCATGCCGGTGGCGATGACACCGAGGAACGACGCCACCTTGAGCTGCTGCAGCAGATACTCGGGCGACAGGAAGCTGCGCGAATAGAGGCTGCCGAGAAATAGCAGCAGCACGATGCAGGCAAAGGCGGTGACGACGGCCGGATCGGCGCGGCGGATGAATTTCGGCATGCGTCCGGCAATACCGCCGAGGGTCGTTTCGCTCACAGGAACCACTCCAGCCGGTTGCGGACCCTGAAGAGGGCGAAGGCGCCGAGGCTGACCGCGACCAAAAGGATAACCCCCTGGAACAAAGGCTGCCAGAGCGGATCGAAATCGAAGACGAACAAGAGGTCGCCGATGGTGCGGAAGGCGAGCGCGCCGAAGATCGCGCCGATGGCGCTGCCCTTGCCGCCGAAAAGCGAGACGCCGCCGAGCACCACGGCGGCGATCGAGAACAGCGTGTAGGCGTTGCCGCTGGCATAGGCCGCATCGCCCGTATAGGTGAAGAAGGTCAGGAACAGCCCGCCGATCGCCGCCAGCAATCCGGCCAGCGTGTAGGCGGCGAACTTGCCGCGCCGGATCGGCACGCCGGACATGTAGGCCGCGGTTTCCGATGATCCCGCCGCATATGCGGCCCGGCCCAATACCGAGCGGCTGAATGGCACCCAGATCACCAGCACGATGGCAAGCAGGGCAACAAGGCTCGCCGGCACCACATCGAACACGCGGCCCGTCAGCGCATCGGCCAGGTTCTCATTGACGGAACCGCCGGGGAATGGCCGCAGCAACAGGCCGATGCCGTAATAGACGGCCCCGGTGGCAATGGTGGCGACGATCGGCTGCAGCCGCCCATAGATGACGATGGCGCCGTTGATGGCGCCGCAGAGCAGGCCCACCGCCAGCACGGCGATGACGCCGAGCGTCGTCTGCATCGGCGTGCCCACCACCAGCCAGGAAGCCAGGCAGTTGGTCAAAAGGAAGATCATGCCGACGGACAAGTCGATGCCGGCGGTGATCACCACCAGCGTCTGCGCCATGGCGACGAAGGCAAGCAGCACGCCCTTGTTCGCCGCCGTCTGCACGACATTGGCGTTAAAGCCCGCCGGATGGTTCGAGGTGTAGATGGCGAACATGGCTATGAAGATGCCGAGCGCCAGCAACGTCCCGCGCTGTTCGGCCAGCCAATAGCGCCAATCCTTCACGCGTCCGCTCCCTGGGTCACCGGGATCTCCGCATCATGGATGTTGAGCGCGCTGGCGATCAGCGCCCGCTCGGTGATCTCGGCGCCGACCAGTTCGCGCTTGACCGCCCCATCATAAAGCACCAGCACACGGTCGCAGCAACCGATCAGCTCGTCATAGTCGGTCGAATAGAACAGGATCGCGGCACCGGCGTCGGCGAGCTTGCGCATCAGCAGGTAGAGCTCCTGTTTGGTGCCGACGTCGATGCCGCGCGTTGGATCGTTGAGCAGGATGATGCGCGGCTGCCGCATCAGCCATTTGGCGATCACCACCTTCTGCTGGTTGCCGCCCGACAGCGCACCGACCGGAATGTCGAGGCCCGCCGTCTTGATCGCAAGCAGGCCGACCATGTCGTCGATCAGCCGCTGCTCGGCGGCGCGGTCGATGATGCCGGCTTTCGACAGCCTGTCGAGCGCCGCGAAGGACAGGTTCTCGCGCACCGTCATCGGCAGCATCAGGCCTTCGGTCTTGCGGTCCTCGGGAATGAGCGCCATGCCGATGCTATCTTCCCGCGCGGCCGCGGGGCTGGCGATGGTGACCGGCTTGCCATCGATGAGGATCTGGCCTGACAGGCCGCGCAGCACGCCGAAGAAGGCCAGCAGCAACTCACGCTGGCCCTGGCCGTCGAGGCCACCGAGGCCGACCACCTCGCCGGCCCTGACGGTCAGCGAGATGTCGTGCAGCCGGTCGGCCCAGGAGAGTTTGCGGGCTTCGAGAACCGGCGCGGCGGTGGTAGGTGCCGCCGCCGGCTTGGGCGGAAAAATATGACTGTATTCGCGGCCGATCATCAGCTCGACCACTTCATTGTCGCTCTTCGAGCCCGCCGGATAGCTGGCGACGTTGCGGCCGTTGCGAAACACCGTGCACTGGTCGGCCAGTTCGGCGATCTCGTTCATGCGGTGCGAAATGTAGAGCAGCGCCAGCCCTTCCGAGCGCAGCCGCTTGAGCACCGCGAAGATCTTCGAGACGTCCGCCGCCGTCAGCGCCGACGTCGCCTCGTCGAGAATGAGGATGCGGGGCTTGCGTGCCAGCGCCTTGGCGATCTCGACCATCTGCCGGCGCGACAGCGGCAGGTCCTTGACCAGCGCCAGCGGATGGATGTCGGCCGCTCCCGCGCGCGCCAGCGCCTCTTCCGCGATGCGGCGCTGCGCCTTGCGGTCGATCATGCCGAAGCGTTTCGGCGGGTCGGAAATGACGATGTTGTCGGCGACGCTGAGTTCGGGAACCAGCGACAGCTCCTGGAAGATGCAGACGATGCCGGCCTTGTTCGCCGCACCGGGTGAAGCGAAGCTCACCTCGCGGCCGTCCAGCATCATACGGCCCTCGTCGGGCGCCACGACACCAGCCATGGCCTTGATCAGGGTCGATTTGCCGGCGCCGTTCTCGCCGAGGATGGCATGGATGCTGCCGGCCGTGACCGACAGATCGGCCTTCTCCAGCGCCCGCACGCCTCCATAGCGCTTGGATATGCCTTCCATGCGCAAGAGCGGAACCGCGCCGTCCATCAGCCCTCCCAGGCATTTGCGATTGACATCAGGCAGCCGATGCCGCGGGTCTTCTCCCGCGGCATCGGCTGGTCAGACTATTTGTTTTCCTTGGTCTGACCCATGATCTCCTGCGCGGTGAAATTGATGCCGCAGGTCGGGAAGGAGTTGCCGACGAAGAAATTGTCGGACTGGTCGGGGAAGAAATCCTGGCCTTCCTTGAAGTTCGGGTCCTCGACAATGGCGAGCGGCAGCTTCACCGATTGCGGCACGACATTGCCTTCGAGCGCGGCAATCGCTGTCTTGATGGCAACCGCCACCTGGGCCGGGCCGGTGCCGGCCGAAGAGCACTTCAATCCGTCGCCGGCATGCGCGGCACAAAATTTGCGGAAGCCGTTTTCGGTCTCGCCGCCGAACGGAACGAACGGATGCTTGGCATCGATCATCGCCTGCACGATGCCGGTATCGCCACCCTGCCCGGTGATGCCGTCGAAGGGCCCGTTGGTGGCAATCGCGTCGGCCGTCGCTTTCTGGGCCACGCCATCGTCCCACTTGCCGACGACCTCGGTGACGTCCCACTTCTTGCCGGACGCGTCGAAGACCTCATGGATGCCGGCGTGACGATCCGTATCGACGGACGTGCCGGCAACGCCGCGTACCTCGAGCACCTTGCCGCCGTTCGGCACATGCGAGACCAGCCACTTGCCCCACAATTCGCCAAGGCCCTTCTGGTCGACGTTGACGTTGATGGCGTCCTTGGTGTCGAGGATGTTGTCGAAGGCGACCAGCACGACGCCGGCTTCCTTGGCGCGCTTGATGACCGGCCCGAACGCGGTCGGGTTCTGTGCATTGACGACGATCGCGTCAAAGCCGGAATCGATGAAGTTGTTGATTGCGGAGATCTGCGCCGGCACATCTTCGCCGGTCGATACGACCTTGAATTCCTTCAGCTTCGCGGCAACGTCCTTCTGTGCCGCATAGGCCTTGGCGGTCTGCACCATCTGGATACGCCAGGTATTGGCGATATAGCCGTTGGCAAGCGCGATGCGATACGGGCCGTCCTTCTTGGGAAACTTGAAGAACTGCGTGTCGGCTGCCCACGGTGCGAAGCAATCCGGCTCGGCGGCCGGGCCCTTGACGATTTCCGGGCCCGCGGCGATCGCCGACGAGCTCAACATGACGAATGCAGTGGCGGCAACGATGCCACCAACCAGTGACTTGATCATCGATATTCCTCCCAGTTGCAGTTCTGATTGTTGTTTCGCTTTGCGAAGTCTCGCGCGATGGGCCGGCACCTCCTGCCTTGCCGAGCACGTTTTGGTCGCCGGTGATGGCCGACCCGGTCCCTCCCCTCGTCGTCGCCAGCATGGCGAAAACTATCATATTATACATAATAAACAAGAATTAGTTGTTACTTATGTATAATAAACAGGCGCTACCCGCCACTTTTCACGCCTGCTCAACCCGAATGGTAGCGCTACCAAATTGGCCTGTAAACCGGCATTCGCACAGTCGCTTCTGTGTATTTCAACGAGCGGAGCTCTCGCGGCGCTTGAGCTCGAAGCCAAGGTCGACGACCCGTTGTTCCGGCCTGTTGCCGGCGATCGCCGCCAGCGCCATGGCGACCGCGCGCCTGCCGATCTCATAGCGGTGAGTGCGGATGCTGGTGATCGAGGGGAACGCCACCTGCATCATGTCGAGGTCGTTGAAGCCGACGATGCCGATCGTCTTCGGCACGCCGATCGAGGCGCGATGGCATTCGAACAGCACGCCGAGCGCAATGTCGTCATTGTTGCAGAACACCGCGTCGAGCGTCGGCACCTTGGCCAGCGCGTCGCGGAACATTTCGCGCCCGAGCGACACACTGGACGGCACCGGCGTGGTGGTGACAAGGCGTGGATCGAACAGGCCGGCGGCCTCCATCGCCGCGCGATAGCCTGCCAGGCGCCGCTGCGAGCGCGGGTCCATGCGCGCGCCGATGAAGCCGATCCGGCGGTAGCCAACTTCGAGCAAGTGTTCGGTGGCCGTCCTGCCACCGTCGAGATGCGAGAAGCCAACCATCATGTCGACCGGATCGGGCCCGGTCTCCATGACCTGAACCACCGGGCAGCCGGCATTTTCCAGCAATTTCCGCGAGGTTGGCGTCTGGTCGATGCCGGCCACGATCAGCGCTGCCGGTCGTTGTGGCGCGAACACCTGCAGCAGCCGCTCTTCCTCGAGGCCGGAATAATGGGTGTTGCCAAGCTGGATGCGGAACGGGCTGTCCGACAGGCTGTCATAGATGCCGCGCACCACCTCGGCAAAGACGTTGTTGGTGAGCGACGGCACCAGCACGCCGAACACCTCGGCGCGCGCCGAGGCCAGCGCCCGCGCATTCGGGTCCGGCACATAGCCGAGTTCGTCGACGGCGGCCTGGATCTGACGGCGCAGTTCTTCCGAGACACGCTCCGGCTCGCGCAAGGCGCGCGACACGGTTATGGCGCCGACGCCGGCCCTGCGCGCCACATCGGCAATCGTGGGGCGGCCGCCGCCGCGGCGTGAGCGCGGCTTGATCAAGGACGCGCTCCACGCGGCAGGCCCCTGCCGCCACGCACTCGCGAAACCAAGTTCAGCGTCTTTGCCACTGTCGCCATGCCAAACCGGCCTGTTGCCGCACCCACCCGGCTTCTGGGGTCGCGCAGCCTTGGGTGGTTGTCAAGCCGCGCGGTTCCCTGGCGATATGGTGGAGAGACGCCTCAGGCCATCACGGTGGCGCTGCGCCTTGCCTTCCACACCAGCAGCCCGATCGCCAGCAGATTCAGCATGTTCCAGGCGATACCATTGAGGAAGGCCGCGGCATAGGAGCCGGTCAGGTCGTAGATCCAGCCCGACATCCAGCCGCCGATCGCCATGCCGAAGATGGTGGCCATCATGACGATGCCGATACGCTGGCCGGCTTCTTTGGCCGGCATGTAGTCGCGCACGATAATCGCGTAACAAGGCACGATGCCGCCTTGCGACAGGCCGAACACCAGCGACACGACATAGAGCGAGGCGAGCCCGTCGAAGGGAATGTAGAACAGCAACGACAGGCATTGCAGCACCGAACCGATCAGCAGTGTCTTCACGCCGCCGATGCGGTCGGCAATGAAGCCGGACGCCAACCGACTGACGACGCCGCCTGCCATCATGATCGACAGCATGTCGGCGCCGTGCGCCACGCCGTAGCCGAGATCCATGCAATAGGCGACGATGTGCACCTGCGGCATCGACATCGCCACGCAGCAGCCGAGGCCGGCGACGACCAGCAGCACCTGCAAGGCCGCCGGCGACAGCGAGATCGGCTGCACCGGCCGGCTTCCCGGCGAACCGGCAGCGGCCGCCGCCGGAGCGCCGCGCCGCAGCATCAGCACCAGCGGCACCATGGTCACCAGGCAGAAGATGCCGATGGCCGCATAGGTGATGCGCCAGCCTTCCGCCTTCATCAGCGTCGGCATGATGGTCGGCCAGATCGCTCCGGCAAGGTAATTGCCGGCCGCCGCCGCCGTCACCGCGACACCGCGCCGGCGGTTGAACCAGTGCGAGATATCGGCGATAAGCGGGCCGAAGATCACCGAGGTGCCGACACCGATCAGCACCCCCTGGGCAAGGGTGAACTGCAGGATCGAGGTCGACAGCGCCGCGAGCAGAAGGCCAGCGGCGAGCGCGACCGAGGAGAACAGCGCCGGGATCCAGTAGCCCATACGGTCGATGGCGCGGCCGATCAGCACGTTGCCGGCGGCAAAGCCGACCATGGTCGCGGTGTAGGGCATGGAGGCCGCGGCGCGATCAACGCCGAACTCGGCCTGCACGGCGGGCAGAACCACGACCACCGCCCACATCCCGACGGCGCCGATCGTCGCCAGCAGCATCGAGATGGCAAGCCGCATCCAGGCATAGGTGCTGTCGATGCCGGGGCTCTGCCGGCTGGTATCGGGTCGGGTCAAGGCGTTTCCTGTCGGCGGTCTCGAAAACCGGCTGCCGTTTGCACCACTATCGGCGCATTCGCCGCGCGCAGCAGCGCCACAGCGGGCAAATCCGTGGCTCCAGACTTCCCACGGGGAACCGACGCCAATGTGCGGAGTTTTCTGGCAAGCCACCCTGCAAGGGAGTCCTGCCATGACTGCGAAGAAGAAATGGTCGGCCGAGGTGACCGAACATAGCGACGCGATGGATCTCGAGGATCACATCTTTGAATCCGACGACGCCAGGAAGATCGCCGCCTCTCTCAAGCGATCCGCCGAACACAGCCACCGGCGCAAGGCCGAACCGTTCCAGTCCGCGATGTCGATGCTGAATTTCTACATCAACCGCGCCGGCAAGAACCTGCCCGCCAGGCGCAAGCAGGTGCTCGAGGACGCCAAGGACGAACTGCGCGTCGCCTTTGGGCGTGACAAGGAAGGTTAGTCGCCAGCGCCACCCTTTGTTCCACCCTGAAGGCAGGGTCTCGTACCGAGGCTGCAAGAGGCTGGCGACATCACAGTCCGGATGGGCATCAATCCCGTCCGTCACACGCCATCGACAAGGGATCTGCGCGCCGGCTATGACGAAGCCTTCGTCGAGGAACCGCACCGCTTCTGGGGGCTGGCTATCGACTTACCTGGATCGGATGACGCCGTCGGTGTTGGCGAGCAGCTTGCGCACCGCGTTGCGCGCCGCGTCCGGGCGCTGCAGCCGGATGTTCCTTTCGATCGCTTCATGCAGCTTCTGCGCATGATTGAGATCGTCCACGGCCCGGGTGGTGAATGCGAACAGATGATCGAAGGCGGATTCGATCAGCACGCCGAGCGGCACCAGAAGATCGTTGCCGGAGGCGCGCAGGATCGCCAGATGGAACCGGGTGTCGGCGCGGGTGCGCTCCTGCAGGCTTGTCGCCTCGCCCATCTCGCGGCAGGCCTGGCTGATCTCGGCCATCTGCTCGTCGGTCCGCCGCATGGCGGCAAACGCGGTCGCTTCCGGCTCGATGATGTGGCGAAACTCCTGCACGGTCTTCAGGAACACTTCGCGGTCCGGCGAGGTCGCGTACCAGGCGAGCACATCTCGATCGAGGAGATTCCAGCGCTCCTTCGGCTCGACCCAGCTGCCGATCTTGGGGCGCGAGGCCAAAAGGCTCTTGGCCATCAGCATCTTGATCGCCTCGCGCACCGCCGACCGGCTGACGCTGAAGGTCTCCGACCATTTGGCTTCATTGGGCAGGATGGTGCCGGGCGGATAGTCGCCGCGCACGATCCTCAGGCCAATTTCGCTGGCCAGCGACGTGTGCACGCTGGCGCCCGGAATGCGCGCCGCGTCGGGCCGGCGAACGCCGGCCTGGCGCTCGGCGGCTGCCGCTTTAGACGGCGATTTTTCCTTGTTCGGCTTCGCGTCCCGCATGGGCACCAGAAAGTCCGGTTTGAGCAGGCTGTCAAGCGCGGCAAGCGGGTTGGGCCGCAAAGCCGGCCGCTGTGCACAATTCAACCCCGATTTGCTGCCGCGCTCAGGCGGTCTTGACGTATTTGCGCCAGCTATGCTCCGGGCGGAAGCCGAGCATGTCGCGCGCCTTGCGGTTCGACAGCAGGGTCTCGTATTCGCCAAGTTCGCCCTTGACCGGCACGCCAGGATAGAACCGCTGCAAGAGTTCGGCCGTCGGCAGGTCCGACGAGGTGTCGTCATTGGCAGCATTGAACACCTGGAAGCCGAGCCCGTCCTTCTCAATGGCGCGCAGCGTGATCTGGCCAAGGTCACGCGCATCGACATAGCTCCACGCGATCCGCTTGCGGAAACCCGGATCGGCGAACCATTTCGGAAACAGCGAATATTCATGCGGTTCGATGACGTTGCCGATACGCAAGGCATAGATGTCGGTGCCATTGCGCTGCGCGAAGGCACGGGCCGTCTTCTCGTTGACGATCTTGGACAGCGCGTAGCTGTCCATCGGGTCGACGTCATACTCCTCGTCGAGCGGGAAATATTTGGGGCCGCGCGGCTCGTTGGCGAACACCAGGCCATAGGTCGTCTCGCTGGAGGCGATGATGATCTTGCGGATGCCGAGCTTCACCGCCGCCTCGATGACATTGTAGGTGCCGAGCGCGTTGATGCGGAACACTTCATTGTCGGGTGTAATCATGATGCGCGGGATGGCGGCGAAATGCACCACGGCATCGACCGGCTGGGCGCGCAACGACGGGTCGAACTCATGCAGGCCCATATAGCTCGACAGCGCGTTGAACACCTGGCCGCTGTCGGTGATGTCGGTGATCAGCGTGCGCACCTTGGGATTGTCGAGCGGCTTGGTGTCGATGTTGAGCACCTGGCAGCCCTGCTCGACCAGATATTGCACGACATGTCGCCCCGCCTTGCCGCTGCCGCCGGTGAACATGATCCGCTTCGCCATTTTGCTCTCCACATCCTCTGCGATTTATGTGTATTGTCAGACAATAAGGCATTCCGCAATCACCTGCCACCGCCTGCGGCAAAAACCCGCCTCGCCTGCGAAAATGGCAGCGCTGAATATCAATCATTGCAAACAGGACGACACGACATGAACACGACCGCCGCGAGCGAAAAGATCGGCTTCATCGGCCTTGGCCTGATGGGACACGGGATCGCCAAGAACATCGTCGACAAGGGCTACAGCCTGACCTTTCTCGGCCGCAAGAACCGCAAGCCCGCGGAAGACTTGCTTGGCCGGGGCGCCGTGGAAGCGGCCACCTCGCGCGACGTGGCGGCGGCATCCGACATAGTCTTCATCTGCGTCACGGGTTCCCGTGAGGTCGAGGCCATCATTCGCGGTCCCGGCGGCCTCAAGGAGGGCTTGAAGAAAGGCTCGGTCGTCGTCGACTGCTCGACCTCCGATCCGGTCTCGACGGTGGCGATTGCCGCTGAGCTCAAGGCGCTCGGCATCGACTATGTCGATGCACCGCTGAGCCGCACGCCGAAGGAAGCCTGGGAAGGCACGCTCGATGCCATGGTCGGCGCGCCGGACGCGGTCTTTGCGCGGCTGAAGCCGGTGCTCGAAACCTGGGCCGGACGCATCGTCCATATCGGCGACACCGGCGACGGCCACCGCATGAAGCTGCTCAACAACTTCATTTCGCTGGGCTACGCCGCGATCTATTCCGAGGCGCTGGCGCTGGCGCAGAAGGTCGGCATCTCGCCGCCGCGCTTTGACAGCGTCATCCGCAACGGCCGAATGGATTGCGGCTTCTATCAGACCTTCATGCGCTGGACGCTGGAGGGCGACCGCGACGCCCACAAATTCTCCATCGCCAACGCCTTCAAGGACCTGACCTATCTCGAATCGATGGCCGGTGCGGCCGGCATCGCCAACCCGCTCGGCAATGCCACCAAGAATTCCTTCGCCGGCGCCCATGCCACCGGTCCGGCCGAGCAGTTCGTGCCGATGCTGGCCACGCACATCGCCAAGGTCAACGGCATCGACCTGATGCCGACCAAGGACGGCAAGAAACAGACGATTTAAGGGATCTTCAAGCGCGGGCGCCAATCACCGCCTCGACCGTCCGATGCCGTCGTCGGTGTTGGCCAGCAGCTTGTGCACGGCGCTGCGCGCGGCTGCCGGGCGCCGCAGGCGGATGTTCTTCTCGATCGCCTCATGCAGCTTCTGTGCCTGGCGCTGATCGCCGACCTGTTGTGTCGTGAATGCGAACAGATGGTCGAGCGCCGATTCGATCAGCACGCCGAGAGGCACCAGAAGGTCGTTGCCGGAGGCGCGCAGGATGGCGAGGTGGAAGCGCGTGTCGGCGCGGATACGCTCCGGCAGGCTCGCTGCCTCGCCCATCTCGCGGCAGGCCAGGCTGATCTCGGCCATCTGCTCGTCGCTGTGCCGCAGGGCGGCGAAGGCCGATGCTTCCGGTTCGATGATGTGGCGGAACTCCTGCACTGTGCGCAGGAAAGCCTCACGGTCGGGCGCGGTCGCGTACCAGGCCAGCACGTCGCGATCGAGCAGGTTCCAGCGCTCTTTCGGTTCGACCCAGCTGCCGATCTTGGGCCGTGACGCCAAAAGGCTCTTGGCCATCAGCATCTTGATGGCTTCGCGCACCGCTGACCGGCTGACATTGAAGGTCTGCGCCCATTTGGCCTCGTTGGGCAGGATCGTGCCGGGCGGGTAGTCGCCACGCACGATCCTCAGGCCAATCTCGCTGGCCAGCGAGGCGTGGACGCTCGCTCCAGGCACATGCGCCGCACCGGCACTGCGCACGGACGCCGGATGGCGACTGGTTTGCGCCCTGGTCCGGCTGGCCCGCTTCTTTGACTTTTCGTCCGGCATCCACGTTCCAATACGTCGGCCGTCTGTCGTCCGGAATGGTCCGAACCTGCGCGGCGCGCCGATCTCGTTGCCGAAAAATCCAAACCATGGGCGCGCCAAGGCCGGAGCCTGGTGCTCCGAGCACGGCGTCCCGTTTCGAGAGTTGACGGAGCGCCCGTTGCCGGGCGCCCCGAAATCGAGAACCTACTTCTGGATGCAGGTGTCGACCGTATCCTTGGTGCATTCGTCGAGACCGGTGAACACCGGATCGGCGACGGCCTTGCCTTCGATGAGATCAATCATCACCGACGGTGCCTTGTAGCCCATTTCGAACGGCCGCTGGCCGACCAAAGCGGTGACAAGGCCGTCCTTGGCGATCGCCACCTCGTCGCCGATCGTGTCGGCGGCGCCGATGACGAAGTCGTTGCTGGCCAGCTTGTCCTTCAGCGGCCCGATCAGATCGCGGTAGGGCTGCGGCGCGCCGAACAGCGGCCAGCCGCCCATGATGCCGAACGCATCGAGCTTGGGATTTGCGGCGAGGATATCGGTCATCGCCTGCACGCCCTTGGCGCCGTCGTCATTGGTGAACACCGGGCAGCCGGCGACTTCGGTCCAGCCACCTTCGCCGGCAAGTGCCGCGAGGCCTTCCTTGCCCGTCAGAGCGTCGCGCATGCCTTGCGCGCGGCGCAGGATGTTGTCGGCCGCCGGATTGCCCTCGATGGTGCAGATCGTGCCGCCATTCGGCTTGGCCTTCTTGATGTATTCGCCGATCTTCTTGCCCATCAGATAGTTGTCGGTGCCGAGATAGGTCTTGCGCAGCGCGGCATCTTCCTTGCTGAGGTCGGCATCGACCGTCATGATCGGGATCGTCGGATTGGCGGTCTTGATCGTCTGCGCGATCAGCGGTGCGTTGGACGGCGAAATTGCCATCGCCACGGTGTCGGCCTTGCTCAGCATGTCCTGGACGATCTGCGCCTCGCCGGCTTCGTCGGAAGTCGACGCGGGACCGGTATAGAAGCACTCATATTCCGAGCTGGCGTTTTCCTTGTTCCACTTCTCGCAACCCTGGTGGATGGCTTCGAAGAACGGATTGTCGAGACCTTTCACCACAATGACGAGCTGTTTCTTGGCTAAAGCCGGCCCGGCGCCAAGCGCCATCATGGCGGCGGCGGCAAGCAAAAGTGATTTCCTCATGTCAGTCCTCCCTTGAAACAGACGGACACGGCGTGCCCGCCACACAAATCGACCCGACGCGTGATGACAGAGGTTCGTTTCGCGAGCACTCGTGTCGCCAAGGCAGATCGATAAGCATTTCCAGATGCGGCTTCAGACCGGATCAACCACATGGGTGCAGCCGGAACCTCGACCGATAAATCTTCGCCGATTCCACCGGGCGAACCACCCAAAGGGATCGGCATAATCTCCTCCGATGCTTAGCTAATATCGGCTCGCCGCCAACGTCAATGCTATTTGTCCTACAAAACGGATTTTTGAAATAATCCGACCTTGATTCGTCCGACATTTGATTGACGCGCGCCGGCTTTTGCGTAAAAGAACCCTAACGCTGTTTCCGGGAGGAGCTGGGGAGAGCGATGGCCAAAGCAGCGCCGGCATCCACGCCGGGAACAGCAGCGGGTCTAAAAACACGGGGAGGCAGCAGGCTGGTGGCGGTTCTCGAACTCACCAATATATCGAAGCATTTTGGCGCCATCCAGGCGGTCAACGACGTGTCGCTGTCGATCGAGCCCGGCCAGGTGGTCGGCCTGATGGGCGACAACGGCGCCGGCAAGTCGACGCTGGTCAAGATGATTGCCGGCAATTTCCGCCCGAGCCATGGCGCCATGCAGATGGACGGCAAGGACCTGATCCTGCACAAGCCGGTCGAGGCGCGCCAGCACGGCATCGAGATCGTCCACCAGGACCTCGCTCTGTGCAACAACCTGACGGCGGCGGCGAATGTCTATCTCGGCCGCGAACTGCGCAAGGGCGTTGGCCCGTTCCGCATTCTCGACTATGCCGCGATGTACAAGCGCGCCGGCCAGATCTTCGCCGAATTGAAGTCCGAAACTCGCCCACGCGACCTCGTCAAGCAGATGTCCGGTGGTCAGCGCCAGGCGGTGGCGATCGCCCGTACCATGCTGTCGCAAGCCAAGATCGTGCTGATGGACGAGCCGACGGCGGCGATCTCGGTGCGGCAGGTAGCGGAAGTGCTGAACCTGATCCGCCATCTGCGCGACCAGGGCATCGCCGTCGTGCTGATCAGCCACCGCATGCCCGACGTCTTCACCGTCGCCGATCGCGTCATCGTCATGCGGCGCGGCCGCAAGGTCGCCGACAAGACGATCGCGTCGAGCTCGCCCGAGGAAGTCACCGGGCTGATCACCGGCGCCATCGAACAGGTTTGATTTCAGACGTTTTCACCACGCACAGCACATGAAGGTCGACGATGGCACTGACAATTGACCAGCCGATCGAACACAAACAGCAATCCTTGCCGGCACGGATGTTTGCCAGCCAGACCTTCTGGGTGGTGATTGCGGTCATCCTCGCCTGCCTGTTCCTGTCGTTCGCCACCGACGCCTTCGCCACCTCGAAGAACCTCTACAACATCACCCGCAACGTCACCTTCGTCGCCATCGTCGCGCTCGGCATGACCTTCGTCATCATCACCGGCGGCATCGACCTGTCGGTCGGTTCGGTGCTGTGCCTGTCGTCGATGGTGCTGGCCGTCACCATGCATGCCGGCTACTCGATCGAGGTCGGCATCCTGGCCTCGATCGCCACCGCGCTCGCCATCGGCGCCTTCAACGGCATTATGATCGCCTATCTCGGCTTTCCACCGTTCGTGGTGACGCTCGGCATGCTGTCGATCGCCCGCAGCCTGGCCATGGTCGCTTCCAACAACACAGTCGTCTTCCAGTTCGGACCGGACCACGCCAAGCTGTTGTCGCTGGGCGGCGGCGCCTGGGTGTTCGGCATCGCCAATCCGGTGCTCTACACCATCGTTCTGGCGCTGATCACCGGCTTCATCCTGCGCTGGACCAAGTTCGGCCGGCACATCTTCGCCATCGGCGGTAACGAGCATGCGGCGACGCTGACCGGCGTGCCGGTGCGCCAGATCAAGGTTGCGGTCTACATGATCTCGGCGCTGTCGGCGGGCATCGCCGGCGTCATCGAAACCGGCTGGCTCGGCGCCGTCACCACCAACATCGGCACCGGCATGGAGCTGCAGGTGATTGCCGCCACCGTCATCGGCGGCGCCAACCTTGCCGGCGGCGTCGGTACCGCCTTCGGCGCCATCGTCGGTGCGGCCCTCATCGAAGTAATCCGCAACAGCCTCGGCCTGCTCGGCATCAACGCCTTCTGGCAAGGCGTGTTCATCGGCGGCGCCATTCTGCTGGCGGTGCTGTTCGACCGCATCCGCAATTTCCGCCGCAGCGACTAGGCCGAAACGGTCCATGGCAAACTCCCTGTTCAGTCTCGAGGGCCGGTTGGCGCTTGTGACCGGCTCCGGCCAGGGCATAGGCTTCGCCTTGGCGCGCGGCCTCGCCGAACACGGGGCGAGCGTGGTGCTCAACGGCCGCGACCGTGCCAGGATCGATAGCGCCGTCGAAAAGCTGCGTGATACCGGCTCCAAGGCGCATGCCTCGGTCTTCGATGTCACCGACTTTCAGGCAGTGAACGCGGACGTCGCCCGCATCGAGGCCGAGATCGGCGCCATCGACATCCTCGTCAACAATGCCGGCATACAGTTCCGTGCTCCGCTCGAGGACTTTCCCGAGGAGCAATGGGAGCGGCTGTTCAAGACCAATGTGTCGGGCGCTTTCCATGCCGGCAAGGCCGTCGCCCGCCACATGATCCCGCGCGGCAAGGGCAAGATCATCAACATCGGCTCTGTGCAGAGCGAACTGGCCCGGCCGAACATCGCGCCCTACACCGCAACCAAGGGCGCGATCCGCAACCTGACCAGGGGCATGTGCACCGACTGGGCGAAACATGGCCTGCAGATCAATGCCATCGCGCCCGGCTATTTCCGCACCGAGATGAACCAGGCGCTGGTTGACAATCCGGAGTTTTCCGCCTGGCTGGAAAAGCGCACGCCGGCCGGGCGTTGGGGCAATGTCGACGAGCTGATCGGCGCCGCCGTGTTCCTGGCCTCCGATGCATCGTCCTTCGTCAACGGGCACACACTCTATGTCGATGGCGGCATGACGGCCTCGGTTTGAGGGGGAATTCGCTCGTGGGCGCTATTCGTTCTGGTACCTATCGCTCAGTCTGAAAATCCTCTGTCATGGCCCGCTGCGGGTGTCCGCATGGCGACCCCGCCTTGACGCGCGCCCGAACTCGGCCGCACAATCCCCACTGCAGGCGAAGGGAGGCCAGTCGTCTGCGGGAGGATATACCCATGACGGAAGCGATCAGGCTCTACTGGGGCCGGTTCGGACATGTTTCTGTCCTGAATGTCGCAAGCGACTTCGTCACCCATGCCCATGGCGAGGCACATCTGATTATCTGGCTCGAAGGCACCGCCGGCGAGATGACCGTCGGCCGCGAGACGGTACGGCTCGGACCTTGCATCGCCGCCGGCATCAACTCCTTCCAGCCGCACAGCCACGTCCTGTCGCAGAACGGCACGCCGGGCCTGTTCCTCGCCTTCTACATCGATCCGGACTGGGCTCGCCGCCGCCGCGACCTGCCTTCATCCGCGCCGTTGTTTTCACAGGCGGCAATCAACCTCGAGCCGTGGCTACACCAGGCCGCCGCCAACCTGCTCGACCATCTCAGCGACAATGAAAGCGTCGACGATGTCGCCAACTATGAGATTGAACGCTTCATCGACAGCGTGCTCGATGCAGCCGACGCCTCGGCGCCGCAAGAGGCGCGCATCCGCATAAACACCATGCAGGATTTCCGCGTCCGCAAGGCAATCCAGCTGATGAGGGCCAATGTCTGCGAGCGCATCTGCTTCGACGAGGTGGCGCGCAGCGTCGGCCTGTCGCGGCCGCACTTCTTCGCCCTGTTCAAGGAACAGACAAACCTGACGCCCAATGTCTACTGGAACACGCTGCGCATGGAAGAAGCGGTGCGGCAGTTGCAATGGTCGCAGGAGCCGCTGATCTCGGTCGCCTGCAATCTCGGCTTCACGACCCAGGGCAATTTCTCGCGCTTCTTCCGCGACCATGTCGGCGTGCCGCCGACGCTTTACCGCGAGGCGGCGCGGGCGATCGCCTAGCCAGCCACGCCGCTTCTCGAGACCACCCCGTTTTTCAGACTGATTGATATGCACTCAAGACGCATTGATAAGCGCCCCTGAGATGGCCGTCCTACCCTTGCCCAACTGTCGCATTGCAAGGGAACATCCATATGGCGAAAGTCACCATCTCCAGCGTCATCGACGCGCCGGTCGAAAAGGTCTGGGCGCGCATACGCGACTTCAACGGACTGCCGAGCTGGCATCCGCGCATGGTCGAAAGCCATATCGAGGACGGCAAGGACGCCAGCACGATCGGCTGCGTGCGCAACTTCCAGCTCGCCAGCGGCGCCCGCATCCGTGAAAAGCTGCTCGACTTCTCCGATCCGAATTTTCTCGTCAGCTATTCCATCCTCGAGACGCCGCAGCCGCTGACCAACCACAAGGCGACACTGCAACTGCGGCGCGTGACCGATGGTGACCGCACCTATGCCGAATGGACCGCCAGCTTCGACGCGGCACCCGAGGAAGCCGACAAGCTGGCCGAGGGCATGGGTGTCAATGTCTTCCAGGGCGGCTTCAACGCCCTGAAGAGCCATTTCGCCGGGCAGAGCTGAGGGAGCGGGCCATGGCGCTGGCGCTGCAGACTTTTGCAACCGTGAAAGACGCCAACGTGGCGCTGAAGGCCCAGGGCACCTGCTATTTCGGCGGGGGTACACTCGTGGTCCGCGCGGCCAATGAAGGCGATATTTCGGTCTCCGGCTTGATCAGGTCGACCGACCCGGCCCTCTCGGCCATAGAGGTTACCGGCGGCAAGGTCCGCATCGGCGCTTCGGTGACGATGGCGGCGATCGCCCGTCATCCGGACCTCGGCACCCTTGCCAGGGCCGCCCGTGCCGTCGGTGGCCCGGCGATCCGCAACATGGCGACCGTCGGCGGCAACCTGTTCGCACCGGCACCCTATGGCGATTTCGCCGTTGCCCTGCTGGCGCTTGGCGCCACGGTCAGCACCGACGATGGCGAAACGCCGATCGAGACCTTCCTGGCCAATCGGGATGGCAGCCGCGCCATCGTCACCTCGGTCGGCTTCACCGTTCCGAAGGCTGGCGATTTTCGCTTCCTGAAGGTGTCGCGGGTCAAGCCGAAAGGCATCTCGGTGCTCAGCATCGCCGCCATGCTCGAACAGGCTGGTGACGGCACCGTGTCCTCGGCGCGGATCGCGCTTGGCTGCATGGCCGACCGGCCAATACGCGCCAAGGCGGCGGAGAAGGCACTGCTCGGCAGGAGGCTTGACCAGGACGGCATCGCACCGGCGCTGGCCGCCGCCGGTGAAGGCACCTCGCCGATCACCGATCCGATCGCCAGCGCCTGGTATCGCGCGGAAGTCCTGCCGGTCCATCTGCGCCGGCTGTTGCTCAGCTAATCACCTGTCGGGGGGCGCGCGTCTGTCCGATTGTTCGGGCAGGCGCGCAAGGAGGAAACATGGCAAAGGTCCCGGTTCAATTCACGCTCAACGGTTCTGAAAAGGCCGAATTCATCGACAGCGGCACGACGCTGCTCAACGCCTTGCGCGACAAGATCGGCGACACCTCGCCGAAAGGCGGCTGCCATCAGGGCACCTGCGGCGCCTGCTCCGTCATCATCGACGGGGAACTCAGGCTCTCCTGCCTGACGCTGGCCGAGACCTGCAATGGCGCAGCGATCACCACGACATCGGGGCTTTCGGAAGGTGGCGTCCTGCATCCCGTGCAGCGCGCCTTCCTCGACACTTTCGCCACGCAATGCGGTTTCTGCACGCCGGGCACGATCATGGCTGCCAAGGTGCTGCTCGACCACACGCCCAATCCCAGCCGCGACGAGGTGGTCGAGGCGCTTTCGGGCAACATCTGCCGCTGCACCGGCTACGAGTCGATCATCCAGGCGGTGCTGCTTGCGGCCCGCGCCAATTCGCAGAACGCGGCGTGAGGGAAGCAACCATGGAACTGCGCAAGAACTACTTCGCCGATATGCGCAAGGACGATCTGCACGAGATCGGCCAGCCACGGCCGCGTTCGGATTCCCCCGGCCACGTCACCGGCAAGACCGCCTTTTTCGCCGACCGCAATTTCCCCGGCATGCTGCACCTGAAGATGGTGCGCAGCCCGCATCACCATGCCCGCATCCGCTCGATCGACACGTCGGAGGCCGAGAAACATCCGGGCGTGGTCAAGGTGCTGACCGCCAGGGACGTGCCGCACAATGTCTACACCATCCTGATCCTGATCCAGATCGGGCCGGAGGACGAGACGGTGCTGGCCGACGGCAAGGTGCGCTGGAAGGGCGAGGCCGTTGTGGCTGTGCTGGCCGAGACCGAGCGCGCCGCCCAAGAGGCCGCTGCCAAGGTCAAGGTCGACTATGAGGTGCTGCCGGCCGTCTTCGACATGGAGGAGGCGCTGAAGCCCGGCGCGCCGCTGGTCAACGAATACCACGGCCAGAACTACTATCTCTATGACAGCGGCGAGTGCCGCAAGGTGCGCTTCGGCGATGTCGAGGCCGGCTTTGCCGGCGCCGATTGTGTGCTGGAGCAAAGTTACCAGTCCTCGCCGATCGAGCATGCACCGACCGAGACCACCGGCTGCGTGGTCGCGCCCGAGGGCAATGACCGCTTCACCTGCTACACCAACACGCAGGCGATGTTCTTCACCCTCGACAATGCCTCGATCATCCTGCAGATGCCCGGCAACAAACTGCATTTCGTCGGCGGCACCGTCGGCGGCGGCTTTGGCGGCAAGGTCGACGTCATCGTCGAGCCGATCGCCATTCTCGGCGCCAAGCTGACTGGCCGGCCGGTCTCCTTCATCTATAGCCGCGAAGAGGAGATGCAGATCTCCTCGCCGCGCGCCGCAGAAAAGGTGGTCATCAAGGACGGCGTCATGAAGGACGGCCGCATCGTCGCACGCAAAGTCACCGGCTATACCGATGCCGGCGCCTATTCGCGCCACTCGCCCTATGGCGCCCAGAAAGGCGCCGGGCATTACCCCGGCCCCTACACGATCCCCAATGTCTGGATCGACACCTATTGCGTCTACACCAACCGCACGCCCTCCTCCGCGATGCGTGGCTTCGGCGTCACCATCGGCGACTTCGCGCTGGAAGTGCAGATGGACAAGCTGGCGCGGCTGATCGGCATGGACCCGCTCGAATTCCGCTTCATCAACGCCTATCGCGACGGTGACATGAAGGCGCATCGCCAGCCGACGGAGGGGGCGGCGCTGATCGAATGCATGCAGGAAGCCTCGCGCGCCGCCAACTGGCCGGTGGCGGAGAAGTACATGGCGATGTCCTCCTACGCGAAGGGAGCTTGAGATGGCGATCAGGCGCGGACGCGGCGTCGCCGCGATCAACTATCCGACCGGCATGAACCTCGGCGGCGATCCAACCCAGGCGCTGGTCCATTCGACACCGACCGGCAATTTCATGGTGACGCTGTCATCGGTCGATCTCGGCCAGGGCATGAAGCAGATCATGGCGCAGATCTGCGCCGAGACAATCGGCGTGCCGACCGACCGCGTCGTCGTCGACACCGCCGACACCGACACCGGCCCGCACTGCATGGGCACGTTTGCCTCGCGCGGCACCCACCGCGCCGGCAACGCCGTCATCCAGGCCGCCAGGGAAGCGCGCCAGGTGATGCTGGAAGTGGCGGCCGAGGAACTGGAGGTTAACGCCTCCGACCTCGAGACCGACGGCCAGGGCAACATCCTGGTCAAGGGCGCCCCGCAGAAATCGATCTCGATCTTCGATGTCGCGCTGTCGGCGCATTTCAAGCGCGGCCGCTCGATCTCCGGCCGCGGCATGTTCCTGATCCCGCGTTCCTATCCGGAGAAGGAGACCGGCGCGATGAAGCCGTCGACCTGCTATGCCCACGCCTGCACCGTGGCCGAGGTCGAGGTCGATGACGAGACTGGCGAAGTCACCGTACTGACAGTGAAGAACATTTTCGAGATCGGCCGCGCGCTGAACCCGAAAATGGTCGAGCAGCAGCTCGTCGGCGGCTCGTGGATGGGCATCAGCCACGCGCTCTACGAGACGACCGAGCCTTACTACCCCAACCGCGACCATGGCGGCACTGACTTCAACCAGTATTTGATGCCGGGTCCAGGCGATCTTGCCGAAACCGAGATCATCGTGCTGGAACGGCCTTCGGCCGACGGACCTTACGGCGCCAAGGGACCGGGCGAAATGTGCGCCAATCCGCAGATTCCAGCGGTCGCCAATGCCGTCTTCGACGCTGTCGGCGTGCGCATCGACACGCTGCCGATCACACCGGAACGCATCCTGCGCGCGCTCAAGGCGCAAGCACCGAATTGAGTGCTGACAATGACCGAGGTGAACGCCGACACTGTCGCGACCTCGCCGGAGGCGGTGGCGCAACACCTCGCCGCCTCGCGCTATCTGGCAGATGAGAGCCTGGCCACCGCCATCTTCCTGGCCATCCGGCTGGGCAAGCCGCTGCTGCTCGAAGGCGCGCCCGGCGTCGGCAAGACGGAAGCGGCCAAGGCGATCGCCAGTCTGCTCGGCCGCGACCTGGTGCGGCTGCAATGCTACGAAGGCATCGATGCCGCGCACGCGCTCTACGAATGGAACTACCAGCGCCAGCTGCTCGCCATCCGCCATGCCGGCGACAAGGAAATCGACATCTATGACGACCGTTTCCTGATCGCCCGGCCGCTGCTGCAGGTGCTGAGGGCGCCGGAGCAGCGCGTACTGCTGGTCGACGAGATCGACCGTTCCGACCATGAATTCGAGGCGCTGCTGCTGGAATTCCTGTCCGATTTCCAGATCAGCATTCCCGAGCGCGGCACGATCCGCGCAGCCGCGCAGCCGATCGTCATCCTGACCTCGAACCGCACCCGGGAACTGGCCGAGGCGCTGCGCCGCCGCTGCGTCTATCACTGGATCGGCTATCCCGACGCCGAGCGCGAGGCCGCCATCATCATGCTGCGCGCCGGCGATGTCGCACAAGCCACCGCACGCGCGGTGGCGGCAGCCGTGCGGACCATCCGCGCACGCCCGCTCGCCAAGCCGCCCGGCATCGCCGAAGCGGTCGAATGGGCGAATGCCGCCACCATCCTGGAAAAGGGCGGTAGCCCGTGGCCGGAAGCGTTCCGCCGCGCCATTGGCGTGCTGATCAAGGATGAGGAAGACCTCTCCTACATCGCGCCGGAGCTTAGCCAGATCGTCGAGGAGGCGCTGGCGTGAGCGCCCTGCCCCACGCCGCCGGGCCCTTCCTCGATTTCGGGCGGCTGCTGCGCCGATTTGGCTTCGCCGTCGCGCCCGAGCAGGTCTCCGGTTTCATGCAGGCGGTGACATTGCTTGGGCCGCGCTCGATGGCCGATATCCGCGAAGCCGCCCTTGCTACGCTCGCACCGCCACCCGACCGCCGCGACGAATTCGAGGCGCATTTCCAAAGCCATTTCTACGGCGACACATCGGCCGTGATCGAAGGCGACGCCGACGAGGAAACCCGCATCAAGGATGATGGCGGCTCGGATCAGGAAGAGATCGAGGAGGTCAGCCAGCAGGAAGGCGGTGAACTGTCCTCCGGCGCCGAACAGTTGAGCATGCGCGATTTCCAGCGCGACGACGACAGGCTGACCGGTTTTCAACGCAAGCTCGCTTCCGCCCTGCCCGCCCGCCGCTCCTTCCGCACCGTGCGCACCCACGCGCGCGGCAAGCTCGACCTGCGCCGGTCGCTGAGGGAAATCGTCAGCGCCGATGGCGACGTCCCCTCGCCGCTGCTGCGCCGCCGCCAGACCGTGCCGCGCAAGCTGCTGATGCTCATCGACGTCTCCGGCTCGATGAAGCTGCACACTGCGGACTATCTCAAGCTCGCCCATGCCGCTGTGCAAGGTGGGGATCGCGTCGAGATCTTCACCTTCGGCACACGGCTGACCCGCATCACGTCAGCGCTGCGCATCCGCGACCGCGACCAGGCGCTGGCGCGTGCGGCGGCCCTGGTCGACGATTGGGACGGCGGCACCAGAATGGGGCCAACCCTACTGGCCTTCCTCTCGGTGCCGCGCTTCTCGGCCTTCGCGCGCGGCGCTGCCGTCGTCATCCTGTCCGACGCGCTGGAGCGCGGCGACCATGCCGAGCTGGAGACGGCGATGCGCCGGCTGAGCGCCCGCGCCTTCCGGCTCTCGTTGGCGACACCGTTGGCTGGCGACCCACGCTTCCGGCCGGCAACGGCGGCACTTCGCGCCATCCTGCCGGTGCTCGACGATCTCGTCGACGGCTCGTCGCTCGCCGGTCTCACCGATTTCATCCTGTCGCTTGCCCGCCCAGCTCCAGCGGCGGCGGTAATCTGGAAGAGGGTTTCATGATGCAGAAAGCCATCGACGCGCATTTCCACATCTGGCGCCAGCAGGACCAGCCCTGGCTGGTCGGACCGATGGTGCCGCGCATCTTCGGCCCTTACGAGCCGATCCGTCGCGACTACCCGATCGAGGAGTTTCTGGCCGATCAGCAGGGCGCCGGCGTCGAGAAGGCCGTCTATGTCCAGACCAACTGGGCCAAGGAGGATTTCGAGAAGGAGGTCGCCTTCCTGCAGAAGACCGCCGACGAGACCGGCTGGCCGCATGCCATTGTCGGCTATACCGACATGACCGTCGACGATATCAGGCCGCAGGTCGACAGGCTGAAGAAATATCCGTTGCTGCGCGGCGTGCGCATGCAACTGCACTGGCACGAGACGCCGGCCTTCCGCTTCGCCGCTTCGGCCGACCAGGTCATCGACCCGAAGGTACGCGCCAATATAGCGCGCCTGAAGGACTACGACCTGTCCTTCGACCTGCAGCTTTTCCCAGCGCAGATGAAGGACGGGCTGACGCTGGTCGGCGAGAACCCACAGACCAATTTCATCCTTACCCACGCAGGCATGCTGACCGGCATGGAGCCGGAAACCACCGAAGCCTGGAAAGCCGGCCTGCGCACCCTTTCGGCCGCGCCCAATTTCTACGCCAAGCTGTCCGGCCTCGGCACCTTCGTCCATCGCAACGACCCGGCGCTAATTGGCTACATCGTCGACAATGCGATCGACATCCTGGGCAGCGACCACCTGATGTTCGGCTCGAACTTCCCGATCGAGAAATTGTGGACCAGCCACGCCGAGCTGATCAAGGCGCACCGGGATGCGGTGGCCAGGCATGGCGCGGCGGCGGAGGCTGATATTTTCTGGAACACGGCTGAGCGCATTTACAGGCCGGTATAGGAGCGCGCACTTCCCTTCTCCCCCTGTGGGAGAAGGTGGATCGGCGCGCAGCGCCGAGACGGATGAGGGGTGCTGGAGGAAACACGACGTGAAAAAATCGAGGGATTTTAAGCGCTTAGTTCTTCAATGTCGCGATCCTTCCAACACCCCTCATCCGACCTCGCTTCGCGAGGCCACCTTCTCCCACAGGGGGAGAAGAATAGGCGCCTCACTTCACCTCGAACTGCGGATCAACCGGGATCTGCATTGCAGTGACCAGATGGTTGGTTTGCCCCGCCAGGCCAATGATCGACACCAGCTCGCCATGCTGCGCGTCGGTCATGCCCTTGGCGCGGGCCGCCGCCGTGTGCGAGTGGACACAATAGGAACAGCCATTGGCGGTCGACACCGCGATGTAGATCATCTCCTTGGTCAGCGGGTCGATGGCGCTGTCGGCGACCATCACCACCTTCAGCTGTTCCCAGATCCGCTTCAGCGCCGGGGGATCATTGGCCAGCCCGCGCCAGAAATTGTTGACGAAATCGGATTTGCGCGTCGCACGGATGTCGTCGAACACCGCCTTCACCGCCGGGATTTTTTCTACTTCGGCGTCGCTGAGAAGTCTTGTGGCGGCCATGGCGTTTTTCCTTTGTTTGATCGTCGTGTGAATTGAATCGGGTCTTGAGCAATCGCGGCCAATCCACTCGTCCGATTCACTTTTCTAGCGCTGGCGTGGAGATTCAGGTCAGGCCGAGTCGAAAATGGTGGCTTCCGAGAACCGGAGCGGAGCGTACTTTTCGTACGTGAGCACCGGAAGCGCAGGAAGCCGCCATTTGCAGGCCGGCCTCACCTGAATCTTCTAGTGAACGGCCGCATACATAATCTTCTCCTCGGTCGCCTCCGCCGGCGAAAACTCCTCGACGATGCGGCCCTGGCGGCAGACCAGGATGCGGTCGGACAGGTTCATGATCTCCGGCAGGTAGGACGAGATGACGACGACGGCGAGGCCCTCATCGGCCAGCCGGTTGATGATCTGGTGGATCTCGGCGATCGCGCCGACATCGACGCCGCGCGTCGGCTCGTCGAAGATGACGATGCGCGGCTGCTGCACCAGCCCCTTGCCGATCACCACCTTCTGCTGGTTGCCGCCGGAAAGCTCGACGACGCGCGCATTGTCGTTGATCGCCTTGATGTTGAGCGTCTTGGTCCATTCGTCCGAAAGGGCGCGCATCTCCTGCGCGTTGATCACCCAGGCCTTTTCGCGGCCCGCCGCCAGCAGCCCGCCGAACAGGTTCTCTGCGATGCCCATCGTCTCGAAGATGCCTTCGCTCTTGCGGTCCTCGGTGACATAGACGATGCCGTCGGCCACCGCCTCGCTCGGCACGAGATAGCGTACCGGCCTGTCGTCCAGCTCGATGGCGCCACCGCGCAGGAAATCGCGCTTGTAGATGCCGGAGACGATCTTGAACGTCTCGGTTCGACCCGAGCCGATCAGGCCGAACACGCCGGTGATCTGGCCCTCGAAGATCGAGAAGGAATTGTTGCGCACGACATTGCTCATCGAGATGTCCTGCACCGACAGCACCTTCTTGCCGGCCTTGCGCAGCTTCGCCTCATCGCGCTGCCGGTAGATCTGCCCCGACAAGGTGCGCCCGACCATGGCGGCGACAATCCTGTCGCGGTCGAAGGCCGACGTGTCGTCGGTGATCACCAGCTCGCCGTCGCGCAGGATGGTGATACGATCGGCAATCATCAGAGCTTCTTCCAGCGCGTGGCTGATGAAGACGATGGAAACGCCGCTCGCCTTCAGCCGCCGGATCAGCGCGAAGAAGTGGCGCTTCTCCTCGGGCGTCAGTGTCGCCGTCGGCTCGTCGAAGATGATGATCTCGGCATTGTGGTGCACGGCGCGCGCTATCTCGACCATCTGCCGCTTGGCCGCGCCCAGCGTCGCCACCATTGCGTTCGGATCGACCGGAAAATTCAGCGACTGCAGGAACTGCTGTGCTGAAATATACGTGCCGCGCAGCCGGTTGAGGAATTTTTCAGTACCGAGATAAAGGTTCTGCGCCACGGTCATCGACGGCACCAGGCTGGTTTCCTGGAACACCATGGCAATGCCGGCCTCGAGGGCGGCATGCGGCGAGGCGTAAGCGATCTCGGCGCCTTTATGGAACATCTTGCCGGAGGTGGCATCGACCACGCCGGCGATGATCTTGGTCAGCGTCGATTTGCCGGCGCCGTTCTCGCCGAGCAGTGCGTGGATCTCGCCCTTGCGCAATTCGAAGCTGACATTCTTCACCGCGGGCACGCCGCGATAGGTCTTGGTGACATTCTCCAGGCGGACGATCGGTTCCATCAAAAACCTCCCGACGCGAGGTCGATCGCCAGCACGCAGTCGCCGCCCCTGGAGGCAATGAACAGCCGGCCGTCTTTCTCGGCGACGCTGCAGATGCCGTGGCGCGTGCCGTTGGCGCGGCTGTGCAGGCTGAACTGCGGCTGCATCTCCCGGTCGAGCCTGACCACCAACCCGTAGGAGCGGCTCGGCGACCACGGCTTGTGGATGCCCATGGTGCGGATGCCGCCGCATTGCAGCGGTTCGAGGAAGCTGCGGCTGGAAGCCAGCGCCGGCGCGATCCAGTAGGCCGGCGGCACCTGTTCGAGCATGTCCTGCCGGTAATGCGTTTCCTGCAGCACGAATTCGATCAGCCGGTTGCGCGGCGCGAACAAGGTCAGCCAAGCCCCGCCATCGGGGGATGGGGAAAGGCGCGCGGGATAGCCGGGCAGATGCGCCAGCACTCTCGAGCGGTTGCCGGTCTCGCCATCGAACCGCACAAGCTGATGGCGCCAGCTCTCGCTGACCAGCACATCCTTGCCGATGGGATGCAAGCCGTAGGGAAAGGCAATATCACCGGCGACTTTGCGGAATGCACCGCTCGCCGCGTCCCGCCTCCACAGCGAACCGGACGCGCCCTTCTTCATCAAGTCGGCGGCCCATTGCGACGGCGCATGCTCGGCCGAGCCGTTGGCCAGCCACAGCGTACCATCGTTAGCGTAGGCAAGTGCCGTGATGCAGCGCACATCAGCCGACAGCGCAACCTCCTTGCCGGCAATCAGCAGCTTGCCGCTTTCGAGCCCGACCGTCAGTTCGCCCGATGGTGACAGCGCCAGCGCCCTGACGGGAGATGGAAAGGTCTCGACCACGACGGGCGCGGCGCCGACACCAATAGAATAGATGGCGTTGCCGCTGGAGGCGATCAGCCTGTCACCGGAGACCAGCAGATTGTCCGGCTCGGACAGTTCGGCGAATGCCGGCGCATCATCCAGCCGCGTGTTGGGACGGAAGGCACCGTCGAGCGGCGGGATGGTAACGGCCCTGCCGCGAAAGATATCCAGGATCGGATCGAGGATCATGGTCTTGCCCCCCAATAGGAAGCGGGGCTGGTCCAGTTCGGGTCGGCGCCCGAAATCCTGTAGCGGCCGATGCGGTTGTTGAGGATGCCGCCGACGAACAGATATCCCTTGTGTTCGCGCATCGAGGTGACCATCGGATGCGCACCGCCTGGGAGGTCGCCCATCGCCTCGACGATACCGCCCTTCTCGTTGAACTTCACCACGCCGCCGGTGTTGATGTTGGGGAACAGCCATTCGTCCTGCGGCAGCCGGCGCGTCATGCGCTTGCGCATGTCGGGGTGGCGCAGCGACAGGTCAAAGCTCGGCGTGCGCATACCGAGCCACGCCATCCAGTAGTTGCCGTCGGACGCCCGGTTGATGTTGTCGGGGTAACCCGGCATGTCGCGGATGACGCATTCGGCGGTGCCGGCCTTTGGCCCTTCCAGCCAGTAGCGATGCACCCGGCAGGCCCAGCTTTCGGCGAAGAACAGCGACTTGCCGTCATGCGCCATGCAAACCCCGTTGGTGTAGCGATAGCCATCGAGCAGCGTCTTCGTCGAACCGTCCTTCGGGTCATAGACCAGCAGGCGGCCAGTGGCGCGGTTCTCGATCGAGTCCAGCGCCCAATCATGCGCATCATAGCGCTTCGTGGAGTCCGTAAAATAGATGCGGCCATCGGGGGCGATGTCGCAATCATTGGGGTCACGCAGCCGCGCATCGTCGACGATCGAAGTCCACGAGCGCGACGTCTCGGCCGACAGCCGTTTCACCTCGCGATCCGGGGATACGGAATAGAGTCCCATGGCGCCGACGCAGCTGATCAGATTGCCTGCCTTGTCGAAGGCCAGGCCAAGCGGAAAGCCGCCAATATGGGCAAAGACTTCCGACCTGACATAATCCGGCGCGAAGAAGCGGACGATCTCGCCATGCCGCGTGCCGCAATAGAGATTGTCGTCGCGGTCGAGGATGACGTCTTCAGGCCCTTCCAGTTCACCAAGCCCGATGTGGTCGGCTGCCGACAACCTGTTGTCGAGTTCGTAGGGCGTGCCGGAGCCGGGCGCGGCCGACTGTGTCGCGCCCATCTTGAGGTAGACAGGCGCGACATAGACCTCGTTCAGCACCTTGTGGCGGTTCTTCAGCCAGCGGATGTCGATGGTCACCGCCACGGCCAGCATGATGCCCAGCACCATCTGGTTGGTGCCGGTGCCGTAGCCAAGCCGGATGAGCCCGTTAGTCATGGTCAGCACGATGATGGCGCCCATCAGGCCCTTGATCACCGAACCGCGCCCGCCGCCGAGGCTGACGCCGCCGACCACCGCCGCGGTCAGCGCCATGATCTCGAGGTTGAGGCCGGTGCCGGGCCCTGCCCCGCTCAGTCGGCAGGCTATGAGGAAGCCGCCGATCGAAGCGCAGAAGCCGGAAAAGACATAGGTCATGAACACCGTGCGCCGCACGCGGATGCCGGCATTGTGGGCCGAGCGCCTGGAGCCGCCGACCGCCAGAACATGCCAGCCGGGCCGCGAGCGCGTCAGCGCGATGTGGGTGACGATGGCCAGGATGATCGCCAGCCACACGGAGACGGAGAGCCCCCAGAAGGTGCTGTCGCCGATGAAATCGAGCACATCCGATGTGGCGGTCGAGAGCTGCACGTCGGCGGCGTAGGTGGTGACGAGGATATCGAACAGCGCCCGCCCGAAGATGAAGGTGACCAGCGTGGTGAGGAAGGCGCGCAGCCGCAGGTACCCGACGAGATAGCCGTTGATGGCGCCGAAGACGAGGCCGGTGGCGATCGACGCGGCCAGCGCCAGCCAGATCGACTGTTCGAGGATGAAGAAGACATAGACGGCGGAAAAGCAGGACAGCGCGAAGATCGAACCGACCGACAGGTCGATGCCGCCGCCCAGCATCACCACCGTCATCCCGGTGACGACCATCGAGAACTCGCCGAGCTGACGGGTCGATTCCTGCAGCGAGGTCAGCTTGAAGAAGCCCGGAATGACCGAGCCGAAGGTCGCCAATGTCACCACCAGCGCCAGGAACGGAATGGCGTTGTCGGTCCAGCGTTTGGTCAGGATCTCGCCGACGAGGTGGTCGGGCACGAGATTGTAGCGCCAGGACTGGAGGCGTTCGCGAAAGGACATCGGCGGCTGCTATTCCATGAGGGAACGAGGTGGCCAGATTGTTCCGGCCACCTCGTTTATTTCAGTCGAAAAGGCGCGGCTTACTTCGCCGCCGCTTCTGCCTGCAGCGCCTTCAGGTCCCAGCAGCTGTCTGGCTTGAGGTCGGCCTTGGTCGTCGCCTTCTCCAGCGTGTAGATGTAGGTGTGCGAGGTGCCGGCCGGCTGGCCGCTCTGCAGCAGGAACTTGATGATCGCGTTCATGTCGCCCGACTGGCGGGCAAGATCAGTCATCACCACCGCGCCATAGGTGCCGTCCTGCAGCTTGTCGCAGTCGGCCGCCTTCTCGCCGCCGCCGGTGGTGACCAGGAACACCTTGCCGTCGAGCTTGGCGTCGCGGATCGCGGCGGACGCGCCGGTGGCGTCACCATCCCAGAAGTCGATGATCGAGCAGATGTCCGGGTTCTGCTGCAGCATCGTCGTCGTCACGTTGCGCGAGGTCGTCGCGTCCCAGTTGGAGTCGGGCTTGGCCACCACCTTGAAGTCGGGATGCTTGTCCAGCACCTTCATGATGCCGGCATACTGGTAGAGGCTCGACGAGTTCGCCTGGTCGCCCTGCACCAGGCCGATCTTCTTCGACGAGTTCTCGCCGCAGCCCTTGATCGCCGCTTCGGCCTCGAGCTGGCCAAGCCGGTCCCAGTCGCTGCCGACAAAGGCGTCGGCCGGGAAGTTGGCGGGATTGTCGACCAACAGCACATAGGTGCCGGCGGCCTGCGCCTTCTTCATCAGCTTGGAATAGGAGTTGAGGTCCGGCGCATGGATGATCAGCACATCAGGCCGGGTGTCCGAGGAGATCGCGTCGGTGATCGCCTGCGCGCCGGCATCGACGACCCAGTTCGGATCGCGCGTTTCGAAAGTGCCGCCCCACGCCTCGACCTCCTTCTTCAGGTAATGCGCCCAGCCCTGCGCCAGGTCGAAGCCCATCGCCAGCGGCACCAGCATCACGCGCTTGCCCTTGAGCGCCTGTGCATAGGCGGCCGGGCCTGGATCGTCGGCCGCGAAGGTTGGCGCCACGAAGGCGGTAACGGCAAGCGCCGTGGCGGCGGCCATGAGTGTTCTGATCAGTTTCATGTCACATCCTCTGTTTTGCTGTTGTTGTTCACGGCCGGCCCCTACCGTCCGCGTCTGGTCTAGATATCGCCCTGCTGGGCGGTCTGCTCGTCACGTGGATTGATGATGCCGTCGACGATGATCGCCCCCAGCAGGATCGCCGCCTTGATCAGGTTCTGGTAAAGCAGCGGAATGTCGATGATGGTCATGGCGTTGAGCAGGATGCCGATCAGCGCCGCCCCCACCAGCACGTTGCGCACCCCGCCCCGCCCACCGGACAGGCCGATGCCACCGATCACCGCCACCAGCACGATGTCGTAGAGCAGCGTCGAATTGACGACGCGGGTGTTGATCGAATGCAGGCTGGCCGCCGTCAGCAGGCCGGCAATCAGCGCGACGAAGGCTGAGAGCACATAGCGCAGCACCAGCATCGGCCGCACCGGAATGCCGATATTGCGCGCAGCGGTCGGATTGTCGCCGGCGAAATAGATGTAGCGGCCCCATTTGGTGTAGCGCAGGAACAGGAAGAACAGGAAGGCCAGGCCTGCAAAGACGAAGACCTCGATGGGAATGTCGAGGAAGCGCAGGCCGCCGAGCAACTCGACCCAGTGCCCCTGAGGCACCGGCACTGCATCCTGGGTGATCAGTTGCGAGCGCACATAGCCGAAGACGAAGGAGCCGGTGGCCAGCGTCACGAAGATCGCCGGCACGTCGGCATAGGCGACGAGAAAGCCGTTGAGCAGGCCGATGGCCAACACGCCGGCCAGCACATAGGCAAAGGCCAGCCCATCCGAGGTCCCGGTGTTGAGCAGCTGCAGATACCAGGCGACCGACATCGCCATGATCGCAACGGCGGAAAGGTCGATGCCGCGGCCGATGATGACGACCGCCATGCCAAGCGCCAGAATGCCCAGCACCGACACCGAGCGGACAATGGCGACGAGATTGTTGGGATCGATGAAGCCCGGCAGGCCTATTGCCGCGGCAACGAACAGCACCACCGCGATGGCAAAGACGATGCCTTCCTGATTCAGGCTCCTGAGATTCGGCCAGCCTAGCGTGTTCATGTCTGCTTTCGCCCCGATGGCAGCGCTGCCATCCCGAAGAACAAAAGCTAATCGGCTCAGCGCCGGTTCGTCAAATGAATCCGCGCCCGCAAGCCTCGTCCAAGGCGATATTCATCGAGTGGACGCATCGATAGCCAAAACTGGCGCAATGCCCGGAAACTCCTGCGTTTTTGGCAATTGATTGCGTCGTTGCGACGGCTTGCGAAAGCTTCGCATCAAGGCGAAAGGACAAGGCGGAATTTATCTCCGCATCAGGCGAAAAAAATCGATTTCAATTCCCCGGTGCGTGGCCGGAAACCTCGGCGCCCGCAGCCTGCGGCAAAGCGAGAAAACGGAACGACGCCACCAGCCCGATGGAACCGATCACCAGGAACGCGATTCGAAAATCGAGGAGGTCGAGCGCCGTCCGGTCCCTGGCGATCTGCGACAGGTTGAGGATTGCCGCCGCCACCGCGACGCCGAACAGCATCGCCATCTGCTGCAGCATGCTGGACAAGGTCGCCGCAGAACTGCGCTGGGATGCCGCGACATCGGCGAAGGCCAGTGTGTTGAGCGCGGTGAACTGCATCGAGCGCGACAGGCCGGCGAGCAGCATCAACACGATCACCATCGCTTGCGGCGTCTGCGGCGAGATCGCTGCGCAAGCCATGATCGATGCGGAGGCGATCAAGCCGTTGATGACCAGCACCGACCGAAAGCCGAAGCGCCGCAACGTCGGCGTCGTCACTGTTTTCATGCCGAGATTGCCGAGGAAATAGGCAAGGATCATCATGCCGGCGTCGATCGGGCTGAGACCGAAGCCGACCTGGAACAGCAGCGGCAACAGGAACGGCGTGGCGTTGATCGCCACCCGGAAGATGGTGCCTGCCGACAGCGTCGAGATGGCGAAGGTCAGCACCTTGAACGACGACAGGTCGAGCAGCGGATGCCGGGCGCGCAAGAGGTGGCGTACCGCCAGCCAGCCGATGACGACGCCGGCGGCGATCAGCAGCACCGTCGGCAGGACGCCATCCTCCGGATGCGCGATGCGTTCGAGACCGTAGAGCATCGAGGCGAGCCCCGCCGAAGTCAGCACGAAGCCGGGCCAGTCGAGTGGCTTGGGGTCGGCTTCGCGGTCACCCGGAATGAAGCGGGCGACCAGCGCCAGCCCAACCGCCCCCAGCGGGATGTTGATGAAGAAATTCCAGTGCCAGGACAGCGCGGTGGTGATGAAGCCGCCGAGCACCGGTCCGACCACGGGTGCGAACAACGCCGGCCATGTGATCAGCGCCGTGGCGTTGAGCAGTTCCGACTTCGAGGCGTTGCGCAGTACCAGAATACGGCCGACCGGCGTCATCAATGCGCTGCCCAGGCCTTGCACGGCGCGGGCAGCGACGAACTCGGTCAGGTTCCGCGAGAAGCCGCAGGCGAGCGAGGCCAGCGTGAACAGCGCGATCGCCACAAGGAAGATGTTGCGCGCGCCGAACCGGTCGGCGAGCCAGCCCGATAGCGGCACGAACACCGCCATGGTCAGCATGTAGACGGTGATGCCGATGCTCATCGCCACCGCCGGCACACCGAAGGAGGCGCCCATCTGCGGCAGCGAGGTCGAGATGATCGTCGAATCCAGCAACTGCATGAAGAAGGCGATGGCGACGATCAGCGCCACGCGCCGCGCATTCGTGCCCGTTTCGGGCAAGGCTTCGGTCTCGGGAATGGCAGTCATGACGGAACCGGTTTGAACAGCATTCGGCCGGCCGCGTCCAGAGATGGCGCAACAAACTTTCGTGTCACGCCGCGGCCTGCTATGGGATGAGCGGAGCGACCGAGGAAAGTTTGCGCGTAAAATGAAGCCCATTTATATCGACTACCTCAATGCCCTCGACATCGATGCGCTTGCCATGACCGATGGTGAAATCATTGCCGCCGTCGAGGCTGGCCTGGGGGCGCAGGGCAAGGGCCAGACGGTGATCGAGCCGCGCGTCCATCTCGAACCGGATCCATCCTTTCACGGTCATTTCAATGTCTTGCGCGGCTACGTCGCGCCGCTCGACACGGCTGGCGTCAAGATCGTCGGCGACTATGTCGACAACTACCTGCATGGGCTGCCTTCGGAATTCGGTATCCTCAATCTGTTCGATCCGCGCACCGGCACGCCGCGCGCCATCCTCGACGCCACCGTCATCACCGACATGCGCACCGGCGCAGTCACCGCCATCGGCGCCAAACATCTGGCGCGCAAGAATTCGAAGGTACTGGCCCATATCGGCGCGCGCGGCACCGCCTACTGGAACGTGCGGCTGCTCGACCATCTCTTCGACTTCGACGAGATCCGGGTCCACTCGCGCCGCCCGGAAAGCCGCGACAGTTTTGCTGCCAAGCTGTCGGCCGATCTCGGCAAGACAGTGACCGCGGTGGCCGACTGGAAGAGTTGCATCGAGGGCGCCGATATCGTTGTCGAGGCCTCGCGGCTGCCGGAGCCGCAACCCTTGTTGAAGACCGAATGGATCAAGCCCGGCGCGCTGGTCGTGCCCTATGGCACGATGAGCGCGGTGGAACTGTCGCTGACCGACATCATGCAGAAGATGGTTGTCGACGACTGGGGCCAGTGCAAGGGCGGCAAGTTCGGCTCGCTGCGTGCCCATGTCGAGACCGGGCGGCTGAGCGAGAAGACGCTGCATGCCGAACTCGGCCAGATCGCCGCCGGGCTCAAGGTCGGTCGAGAGAATGACGGCGAGACGATCCTGTTCTGGCATCGCGGCCTGTCGCTGTCCGACATCGCCCTCGGCAAGGCGATGCTGGCCAAGGCGCAGGCGCAAGGCATCGGCCAGAGGCTGCGCTTCGCATGAGCGCGCTCGTCCTGACCGGAGCCAGGGTCGGCGTTGGCGATGTCGCCGCCGTAGCGCGCGCGGCACGCAAGGTGGAGATCGCGCCCGATGTCATCGGCAGACTGGGGAAGGCGCGAAAAGTGCTCGACCAGGCCGCCGCGTCCGGCCAGCAGATCTATGGCCTGAACACCGGGCTTGGCGCCAATCTCGGCACCTCAGTAGAGGGCGACGCCAGCGCCTTCCAGCGCCAGTTGCTGGAGGGACGCAGCGGCGCGGTCGGCGAAGCGTTGCCGGTCGAGGCCGCGCGGGCAACCATGTTTGCCCGGGTAGCGATGCTTTCCGTCGGCGGCTCCGGCCTTTCGCCTGCCGTGTTTGTCGCCCTGGTCGACGCGCTCAATGCCGGCGTCCATCCGGTGATGCCGTCGCTCGGTTCGATCGGCGCCGGCGACCTGGTACTGATGACGTCCCTTGCGCGCCTGCTGATCGGCGAAGGCGAAGCCGACTATCAGGGCCGGCGCATGCCGGCCGCCAAGGCGCTGATGATGGCCCGCCTCGCCCCGGTCACCCTGGCGCCCAAGGACGGGCTGTCGCTGATCAACGCTTCCTCGGTGTCCGCCGGCAGCGGCGCGCTTGCGGTGACGGATGCGCTGTCCGCCCTGGCCCAGCAGCAGCAGGCCGGCGCGCTGACGATGGAAGGCATCGGCGCCAACCGCACCATCCTCGATCCGCGGCTGCATATGGCGCGCCCGGCGGCCGGCCAGCAGGAAGCGGCCAAGGTGCTGCACGATCTTCTCGCCCGCGACGAGGCGCCGGCACCGACCACCTTGCAGGATCCGCTGTCGATCCGCTGCATGCCGTCGATCCATGGCGCGTTGATCGAGGCGATCGGTCAGGCGAGACAGGCCGTCGAGATCGAGCTCAATGCCGCCGCCGATAACCCGCTGGTGCTGGGTGACGACGAGCTGGTGCTGTCGACCGGCAATTTCCACACTGCCGCGCTGTCGCTCGCCTTCGAGACGCTCGGCCTGGCGGTCGCTCAATGCGCCGCCGCAAGTGCCGCCCGCTTCATCCAGCTCACCGGGTCGGGCCGCAACGGCCTGCCGAAGTATCTGTCGCCGGTCGGCGGTACCTCGGCCGGCTTCGTGCCGTTGCAGAAGACGGTGACATCGGTCCTCGCCGCCATCCGCCACAAGGCCAATCCGGTGATGCTCGACTTTCTGCCCGTCTCGGAAGGCGTCGAGGACCACGCGACCCAGTCACCCCTCGCCGTTGCGAAATGCGCTGGGATGATCGCGCTGTGGCAGCGGCTGATCGCCTTCGAATTGATGGCAGCCGCCCAGGCCGTCGACCTGCGTGAAGGGTTGACACTGGCACCAGGCACTGGCCCGATCTATGCGGCGGTGCGCGCGCATGTATCGATGCTGAAAGACGACCGGCCGCTGGGGGCCGACGCCGAGGTGCTCCGCACCATGCTCGCCAATGGAACATGGCGAGGCGCTCCAACGACCGGATAAAAGACCGCGTCGTTCAGCTCTTCCCGTCTACCCTTTTGATGAACAGGCTGAGCTCGGCCGGGTCCATGTGCACAATGTGCCTGTCCTCGGGATAGGCGCCGCTGTTGACTTCGGCGACATATTCGGAAAAAGCGGCGATGCGTTCCGCTTGCAGGCGGTCGTATTCGGCCGCGAAATTGCGGTAGACCTTGGAATGGCGTGGCATGTGGCCGCGGTTCTGGCCGAGGATGTCGTCGGCGAACAGATATTGCGCGTCGCAGCCGGTGCCCGCTCCCATCGACAGCATGATCAGCGAGGTGCGCTCCGAGATCGCTTTCGCCACCTCCACCGGCACCACTTCGATCTCGGCGCCGATGGCGCCGGCGGCCTCCAGTTGCTTTACCGCATCGAAGACCTGCATGGCGGTGTCGGCGGTCTTGCCGACCGCCTTGAAGCCACCGGTCCAGGTGGCGCGCGACGGGATCAGCCCGACATGGCCGATAACCGGGATGGCGTCGTCCGCCATCCGCTTGATCGTGGCATAGCCGGCGCTGCAATAGACCGCGTCGGCGCTCGCCTTGTAGAGCCGAAAGGCCCAGCGCACGAAATCGTCTGATGTGCCGATCTCGAAGAAATTGTCCCCTGGCATGGTGAACAGGCTGGGCGCGGCATCACGGTACTCAGGGTTGAGCACCAGTTCGGGCGGCACCGAGACGATGTCGATCCCTGCCCGCTCGGCGGCCTCGGCCTCATCCATCGTCAGCACGCGCAGCATGGTCAGCTGGCGTTTGCCCTTCATGGCGCGCAAATCCGCCACCGTCGGTCTTTTTCGGCTCATCGAAAGGGTCCCCTCTGTTACGCGCTGCGGCCGGTCAGCCGATATCGACCATGACCTTGCCAGCTTCGATCTTCACTGGGTAGGTCTTGAGATTGACGCACACCGGCGCGCCTTTGGCGGCACCTGTCTTGTAGTTGAAGCGGCCATTGTGCTTGGGGCATTCGATGATGTCGTCCATCACCAGCCCGTCGGCCAGATGCGCCTTCTCATGCGTGCAATATCCGTCGGTGGCGAAGAACTCGTCATCCGGGCTGCGATAGATGGCGAAGGTTCGTCCGCCGTGGTCAAAGCGGATGACGTCCTCTTCGTCGACGTCGCCCACGGCGCACGCCTCTACCCAGTCGGCCATTTACGTCTCCTCGTGGTCCAGCCTGTGCGGCCCGTCAAACTATTCGGCGGCCGCCGACATATCGACCTTGTGGAATTCGCCGCGATAGGGCCTGGCCGTCGGCGGCAATTCTCGCTTGAGGTAATAATCCTCGTATTTCAGCTGCCTGAGCAGGATCGGCCAGACCTCTCGATAGGCATGCCACATCGACGGGTTGGGCTGCGGCAGATCGTGCTTGATCAGTTCGTGCAACCTGGGCAGCGCGTGATATGGCACCATCGGGAACATGTGGTGCTCTACGTGATAGTTCATGTTCCAGTAGATGAACCGGCTGATCGGGTTCATGTAGACGGTGCGCGTGTTAAGCCGGTGGTCGACGACATTGTCGGCGAGCCCGATATGCTGCAGCAGGCCGGTCGTCACCATGTGCCAGGTGCCGTAAAGGCGTGGCAGGCCAATCAGCACCAGCGGCAGCCACGAGCGCGTGTAGAGCGCCAGCGCAATCGTCGCGATGTAGATGGCGATGTGCCAACGGGCCGCGACAACCGCCTTGCCCTGCTCCATCTCGGGAATATAGCTCTTCTCGTCGTCCGACAGTCTGCCGAACGCCTGGCGCACCAAGATCGGCAGTGAATAGCGGAAATCGAGGATGCCGGTGAAGGCCAGTGCCGCCTTCAGGAGGTCTGGCGGACGCATGACGGCGATCTCGGCGTCGCGGCCGACGATGATCGTATCGGTGTGGTGGCGGGCATGGCTCCAGCGCCATTGCACGGGATTGCGCATCAGCATGAAGCTGGCGATCTGGTAGACCACGTCGTTCATCCAGCGTGTGCGGAAAGCGGTGCCGTGGCTGCATTCGTGCCAGCGCGAGTCGCTCGAGGAGCCGTAGAGCACGCCGTAGACGAACAGGAACGGCACGACCCACCACGTGCCCCAGAACCAGACGATTCCGGCGGCGGAAGCCAATATGGCGACGATCCAGATCAGCGTGTCGCGGATCGCCGGGCCGTCGGAACGCCGCATCAGCTCCTTCATCGCCTTGCGCGGGACATCGGTGTGATACCATTCCGCCGAGGCCAGCCCGGTTTCGATCGCGATCCGCGTGCTTTCACCGACCAGGCTGTAGTCGCGCTTCGTCATCATGGCCTCCGGATAGTAAATCGGGCAGGCTGATCCACAACCTGCCATTTGCCGCGGCATGGGCTCGTCATCGACATCACGGCCTGCTCCTCAAGGTCGGAAAATTGCCCGACGGCGCAGGGTAGTCCTCTTGCGGCTGCGTCGCGATCGCCGCGATCCGCCGCTCGCAGGCGGCGATTTCGCTCGCGCCGTCGAGAACGCGGAACACCGCATCATAGGAGCGGCCTTCGCCATGCTCCAGCCAGATCATCTCGTCGCGTTCGCGCGCGGCGAGATTGCCCAGCACATGGTGCGTCGAAGGTTCGATGCCCAACGCATACTGCCCCGCCTGGAAATTCTGCCATTGATAGGCGCAAGGCAGTTGGTCCTTGCGCGTCACCACTTCGAAGCCAAGGCCGATGCGATCGTTGACCAGCGCGACCGGCACCTCGCCATTGCCATCGGCCGTCATCTCATGCTGCCAGACCTGTTCGCTGAAACCCAGCTGCGGCGCCGGCACGGTGCGGTAACCGACCTTTTGCGCCCGGTAACACTCGCCATCATGGCCGGCCCAGACAACGTCCCGGATCGGCGCCAGATAGCGCGAACCCTCGTCAAGCAGGGGATGGCTGACATTGACGTGGTAGAAATACATATGCGGCGTGCGGCTGAAGCCGTGATTGACGACACGGTCGAAGAGCCGGATCTCGTTGCCGCCGACATCGGCCTCGATACGGCGGATGAGATGCAGGTCTTCGCCGAACACGGCCGACTGCTGAACGATGCCTTCGGCCCACAGCACGCAGCGGTCGCCGTCCCAGGTCTCGCCATAGCCCGTCAGCCGTGCGGGAATGGTGCCAACGCGGCCATGCAGGGAATGAACCACGGTCTTCCTGCCAGGGTAGTTGTAGCTGTCGGCCGGCACTTCTTCCCGGCCCAGTATGTGGTCGAGGCCGCAGGTGACAAGCAGGCCGGAAAAGGAGCGCGCCCAGGCCAGCCCCCCTTCCCCTTCATAGTCGTGCAGGCCCGGATGACGAAAGCCGCTCGGCGAATGCCAGCCGATCGCCTGGCCCTTGAAATCGCAATCGGCGATGTCGAGCGCACGGTCGGCCAGCGCGGTGAAGCGCAGGCCCGAACCGGTGCGGAACTCCAGCATCCGGATGCCGCGCTCCACCCCGTCGCCGAGTGTCATCAGCCGCACGCCGGCGAATTGCGACAGCATGCCGGAGCGTTCCCGGACCTGCCGGCGCGAAAGCGTCTTGCCGTAGAGCTCTACCATGTGACGGCCGCTTCATTCACTGCACTGTCGTCCCTTCAGCCGGCGCCGCAACCGGCCATCACAGGCCGTTGGCGCGGAACTTCCCGTCGAGGAACTTCTTGGCGCGCGGCACGTCGTCTTCCGAGAGATGCTCGATGATGACCGGGATGTTCGGATGCTTCTCCGAGAGCCGCTTGAGATAAAGGTCGTAGTTCAGCGAGCCGAGGCCAGGCGCCGGCAATTCGATTTCACCAACGCCGCGGAAAGTGTGGCTTTCCAGCGCGTCCTCGTCGCCGATATCGGCGTGCTTCTCGGACTTGTCGCCGCCCGAGCGCTTGACGTCCTTGGCGTGTGCAATCTTGATCTTGTCGGTCAGCGTGTCGAACACCTGGTTGAGGATCTGGTCCATCTTGTCGATGTTGTGCGTCTCGAAATAGTTGGTCGGATCCATCAACAGGCCGAGGCCAGGATGGTCGACCTGCGCGAACATCTTCACCGTCTCCTCGACCGAACCGACGACGTTGTTGACATAGGTCTCGAGCAGGAACACCGCGCCGTGGTCATAGGCGGTCTGGGCGAGGTCGGCGATCACCTTGCGGCATTCCTCGAACCCTTCCTCGGTCTTGTTCTTGGGGTGATGCACCCAGTCGGATTCGGTGTTGTAGGTGCCGGTCTCCGAGATCACGTAAGGCGAGCCGAAATGGCGGGCGTTACGGATGATTTCCTTCAGATAGCCGACGCGCTTGTCGCGCTCGGCCTTGTCGGGATGAATGATGTTGGTGTAGCCCGACACGCAGCAGACCGGCAGGTTGTTGTCACGGAAGACGTCGCGAACCTTCTTCGCCTTTTCCTTGGTGATCTGGCCGGCCGACAGGTCGACATCCTTGAAGTGCAGGTCGAGCTGCACCGTGTTGAAACCGAGCCCGCGGATCTTCTTCGCCGTCTCTTCGAGACCGTACGGGAAATAGCCCGTGAAAATACCTGCCTGCATCATGGTGTGAATTCCTCCCTGTAAGCGATTCAGTTGATTCAGTTTGTCGAGATTTCAGAAAGCCTGACCGTGCGGCCCTCCTCGATCGAGCGGTAACCCGCCTCCACGAGCGCCATGGTCTTGACGTTGTCGGCGACCGACAGCGCCGGCGGCGTGCCGGTCTTCACCGCGTGCTGGAGCTGCTCCATCACGCCAATGAAGGCATGCGGGAACCACATCGTGTCCCAGCTGGGCGTCACCCATTTGCCGTCGGTGGTCTCGGTCGAGGCGTAGGTCAGCGTCGAGGCGGAACCTGTCGGCCAGCCGATCGTGCCCTTGGCGACGCCCTTGGTGCCGTCGACGCGCCAATTGATATGCTGGTCGTCCTTGTAGCCGTCCTGGCGCGGGCCGGACCACACATCCTCCAGCGACACGGCGAGCACGCCGGACGGGAAGCGCAGCGTCGAGACGGTGATGCCGTCGGAATGGTCGAATTTCGTGCGCGGATCCTTGCGCGTCAGCGTCGTGATTTCATCCGGGTCGCCGAACAGGAAACGCAGCACGTCGAGATGGTGCACGCTCATATTGGCGAGCGTCAGCCGGTCGTAATCCTCGAGGAAGGCCTGCCAGTGCGGGATGGCGTGCATGTCGATCTGCGCGAAGACAATGTCGCCAAGCGCACCGCTGTCGATGATCTGCTTCAGCACGCGCATCGACTGGTCGTAGCGCATGTTCTGATTGACGGAGAGGATCTTGCCGGCCTTCGCCGCCTCGTCACGTAGCTTGACCGCTTCCTCGACCGACAGCGCCAATGGCTTCTGCGCCAGGACAGCCTTGATGTGCTTCTGCTTCAGCGCATGGCGGATCAGCGCCGGCTGCTGATCGGGCGGAAAGGCAAGGTCGATGATCTCGACATTGGTGTCCTCGATCAGCCGTTCCGGCGTGTCGTGCACGATCGGGATGCCCCAGCGCGTGGCCACCTTCTGTGCATTCGCCCTGGTGCGCGAGGCAATCGCCACCACCGGGAACCCCGCTTCCTTGTAGGCAGCGAGATGGCACTCGGCCATGATCATGCCGGCGCCGACGCAGCCGATCCTGTATTCCTTTGTGCGGACCGTCACGTCCGGCTCGAAGCCTTTGCCTGCCATCTTATCCTCCCGAAACTCTTTCCTCGCGGCCGCAATCATCGTGCCAGCGCTCCCCCGCTCTGTCCGAAATAATGCACTCTGGCCGGCTCGCAGGATATCGCCACCATTGCATCGGGCCTGATGTCGGGCTGGCCGCGCAACAGCGCCTTCAGCCGTGCCTGCCCGGCTTCGAGGGTCACCACGGTGTAGCCACCGAGCGGCTCGACCTCGAACACCCGCGCCGGGCGGCCTGACACCCCGTCAGCCCTCCTTCCATCCATCCAAGGTCGAACCTTGATATCTTCCGGCCTGAGCCCGATCTCGACGGCATCAGCGGGAGCCGTCTTGTCGGCAATGCGGATCGTGCCTTCGGCGGCCTCGACGCCGCCCTCGCTGCGCGCCGATTTCAATATGTTCATCATCGGCGAGCCAAGCAGCCGCGCCACATAGGTGCTGGCCGGGCGGTCGTAGATCTCGGCCGGAGATCCGATCTGCCTGATCCTGCCATGCTCCAGGATGGCGATGCGGTCGGCGACCGACATCGCCTCTTCCTGGTCATGCGTGACATAGATCAGCGTCTTGCCGAGTTCGCGCTGGATGCGCTTCAACTCGACCCGCGTCTCCTCGCGCAGCCTGGCGTCGAGCGCCGAGATCGGATCGTCCATCAGATACGCATTGGGATCGCGCACCAGCGCACGCGCGATCGCCACGCGCTGCCGCTCGCCGCCCGAAAGCTGCGCCGGCGGCTTGTGCAGGATGTGGCCTATATGCAGCTTCGCCGCGACATCGGCGACCCGCTTGCCGATCGCGGCCTCGGCGACCCCGCGTTCGACCAGGGGGAAGCGCACATTGTCGAGTGCGCTCATATGCGGGAACAGCGCCAGGTTCTGGAACACCATGGCGACGTTGCGCTCGGCCGGCGACACCGTGTTGACCAGCTTGCCGCCGATCAGGATGTCTCCGGTATCCGGCGTCTCCAGCCCGAGCACCAGGCGCAGGATTGTCGACTTGCCCGACAGCGGCGGCCCGAAGAAGCAGAAGAACTCGTTGTCGTTGACCGTGAACGAGGCGTCGTCGACGGCGAGCGTGCCGCCGTAGCGCTTGGTCACATTGCGAAAGACGATGTCAGCCATGGTTTCAGCCCGCTCCGCTGGTTGCGAACGGACTGTCGGCCGGGGCGCTGCCCCTCATCCCCCTGCCGGGACCTTCTCCCCGTATACTGACGGGGAGAAGGGAGATGGCTGCAACGCCGACGCCCCCCTCTCCCCGTTCTTCACGGGGAGAGGGTAAGGGTGAGGGGCAGCGCCCGCCTGGAGACAACTGGGCAAACATCTCAGACCTCCGCCTTGATGGCCAAGCCGGTAGCGGCATCGAAGATACGCACCGACGGCGCGGCGGGCGCGACGACGGCGATGTCGCCGATCGCCAGTCCGACGTCATTGTCGAACACCGTCTTCACAGCAGCCTCGCCCTGGCCGAGATGAACGATGGTGCGTGCACCGATCCGTTCGACGAAGCTGACCTGCATCGCGAGGCCCTGCCCATCTTGCACCAGCGAGGCCTGTTCCGGCCGAAATCCGTAAAGCACGTCGCCGCGCGCGCCACGCAGTGCGGCCGCGAGTTCGCCCGGCAGCGGCGGCGTGACGCCCAGGGGTCCGAGATCGACGACCAGCCCCCGGTCGCTCTCCGCCGGCCTGCCCTTGAGAAGATTCATGCCGGGCGCGCCGATGAAGCGCGCGACGAAGACATTGGCCGGATCGTTGTAGACCTCGAGCGGCGTGCCGACCTGTTGCAGTACGCCATGGTCCATGACCGCGATGCGATCGGCCATGGTCATCGCCTCGAGCTGGTCGTGGGTGACGTAGACCATGGTCTGGCGGAACTGGCGCTGCAACTGTTTCAGCTCGGTGCGCATGACAGCCCGGAAGGCGGCATCGACATTGGAGAGCGGTTCATCGAGCAGGAAGATCGCCGGCTCCATGATCGCCGAACGGCCGATCGCCACGCGCTGCAAGATGTTGACCGACAGCCGGTCGGCCTTGCGGTCGAGCAGCGGCGTCAGCTGAAGCATTTCGGCGATCGCGCCGACGCGGCGGTCGATCTCGGCTTTCGCCGCGCCGCGCATCCTCGGTCCGTAGGCGAGGTTCTGGCGCACCGTCATATGGGTGAAGATGGCATAGTTCTGGAAGACGAAGCCGACGCCGCGCCGACCCATCGGCACGCCGGCCATGTTTCGTTCGCCAAACAGGATCCTGCCGCCGGTCGGCTCCTCCATGCCGGCGATCATGTTCATCGTCGTCGACTTGCCGCAGCCCGAAGGCCCGAGCAGCGCCATGAACTCGCCGTCGGCGATGGCCAGGTCCATCGTCTTCAGCGCGGTGAAGTCGCCGAATTTCTTGACCAGGTTCTGCAGGTGGATCGCGCTCATGCCGGCACCTGCCCTGCCCGCGCCATGCGTTTCATCGCGAACACGGCGACGATGGACAGCACGATCAGTATGGCCAGCGCGATCGCCGCCACATAGCCCCAGATCAGGTCCTGCGTGGTGACCTTGTAGATGTAGACGGAGATGGTCTCGGTGGCGACGCCGGGGCCGCCGCCGGTCATGATGTAAAGCGTGTCGAAGATCTTGAAGTTCTCGATCACCCTGATCGCCAGCGCGATGATGATGATTGTCTTCATCTTCGGCAGCACGATGGTGACGAAGCGTTGCCAGGGATTGGCGCCGAGCAGCGTCGCCGCCTTGATCTGGTCCTCCGGCACGCCGACCAAGCCGGCAAGCAGGATGAGGAACATCAGCGGTGTCCATTGCCAGATGTCGGCGACCATGACGGCGATCAGCGCCAGCGTCGGATCCGACAGCCAGGCGATGGTGACGGGAGAACCGGTGAGCGACGACAGGATGTCGTTCACCGGGCCGCCCGACTGGAACAGCATGAAGAACATGTATCCGGCCACCGCCGGCACCACCATCATCGGCATCAGCAGGATCGAGTAGAATATCCGCTTGCCCGGAAAATCGTCTGCAAACAGCGTCGCCAGCGCCAGGCCAAGCAGGAATTCCGCCGGCACGCAGACGATCATGACGATGGCCGTGCGCTTCAGCGCGCTCCAGAAGCGCGCATCGGCGGCAAGGTCGGTGTAGTTGGCAAAACTGTTCCACAGCGACCAGGCGTTCCACCAGCCGAGGCCCGACAGCGGCGACCAGTCGGTGACGCTGATGTAGAGCTGCATCAACAGCGGGAAGGCCGAGATGAACAGGACGAGGACCTGCGCCGGCAGCGTCAGGCGAAAGCCGAGCCTTGCCCCCTCGTCGCGCGATGCAGGTCTTGCCCGGACGGTTCCCATCGCCTCCTCCGAAGTCGTCGCGGTCACCACGCTCATTGCTTGAGCGCCCCGAAGGTCAGCCCGCGCACCAGATGGCGCTGGATGGCGATGCCCATGATGACAGGCGGCACGGCGGCGATCAGGCCGAGCGCTGCCTTGGCGCCGTAGAGCTGTCCGGTCATCGAGGACGACAGCGAGGCCATGTAGACGGGGATCGTCACCCATTCGCGCGTCGTCAACAGCAGCGCGATCAGATAGTCCGACCAGTTGAGGATGAAGACGAAGAGCGCGGCGCTGGCCAGCGGCGCCCGCATCATCGGCAGTGTGATGCGGGTGAAGACGCGCAGCCGCGAACAGCCCTCGACCAGGGCCGCCTCCTCGATCTCGCGCGGCATGTCGTCGAAGAAGGTCTTCATCAGCCAGAAGGCGAAAGGCAGGGTGACGATACCGTAGATGAGCGACAGCCCCCACCAACTGTCGGTGAAATTGAGGAACGACCACATGATCATCACCGGGATCATGACCGCCATCGGCGGAAACAGCCTGAGCTGGATCAGCGCCAGCGGCAGGTTCTGGCCGGAGCCGAAGCGCGACAGCCCGTAAGCCGCGGCCGTTCCCGCCGACATCGCGATCACCGTGCCGAATACCGCCGACAGCAGCGATGAGAGGATCGGCTTCAGCGCGGTACGGTCGAGCGCGACGATCAGGCTGTTGGTGGACTCACCGAAGACGAAGCGGAAATTGCTGAGCGTCGGGTTCTTCGGCCACCATGTCAGGTCGGCACCCGTCGCCGACCATTCCGCGATCGGCTTGAAGGCCATCGACACCATCCACAGGATCGGCACCAGCGTCACCGCCATCGCCGCGAGGATCGCGGCGTAGCGGAATATCTCGAAGGGGACGGAACGCTTCATCTGGCTGCTTTTGCTGGTGGCGTCGGTTGCGGAGGGGAAGAGCAGGTGCTCCTCCCCTCCGGCTCTGATCCAGGGAGACGGATCAGCTGATCGGATCGAGAACGGTCGGCCAGGCCTCCTTGTTGGTCTTGATGGCTTCGAGCAGCTTGTCCTCGCCAATGCGCCGGGCGATCTTCTTCCACTCGGTCTCGGTGTCGGCCATGGCCTGCGCTGATGTCTTGGCCTTGGTCAGCGAGGCCATGAGGTTTTCGTCGAGCGCATTGTGGAAGGCGGTGGCGCCCGGATAGTTGATGGTCGGCACCGTGCGGGCGACCGTCTCGCGCACAATGTCCATGTGGTAGGCATGGTAGGTCTGGCGCACCAGCGGGTCGGAGAAATCCGAGAGCCGGAATGGATCCAGATAACCGCCGGGGTTGGCGCTCATCCAGGCGTAGATGCGGGCGGAGCCCAGCCATTGCAGCAGGAGATAGGCGACCTCCTGGTTTTTCGACTGCGACGAGACCATGCCGGTCAGCGAGAACCACAGCACGGAACGGCTGATCAGCTTGCCGTCGATCTCGCGGCCGGGCGGCAGCATCGAGCCGATCTTGCCGGTGACGGCTGAATCCTTGTTGCCGGCATTGTCGAGGAACTTCGGCAGGTTGGAGAAGGCGCAGGTCATCGCCGCCCCGCCCTTGGCGAAATTGCCATACTGCTCCGGCCAGCCCCACGAGATCGCGTCCGGCGAATGGTGCGCGAGCGACGCGACATATTCGTCGGTCGCGGCGATGCCGTGCTCGGAATTGATCAGCGGCTTGCCGTCGTCGCCGAACAGGAACTGGTTGGGCGAAGCCATGGAAACGTAGCGCTGATACCAGTTGGTGTAGCCCCAGCCCTGGTTGCGCAGGTCGGTGGAGCCGAACAGGCCCTTGTCCGGGCGCTGGAAGAAGGCGGCGATGTCGCCGTGCTGCTTCCAGGTTTTCGGCGGCGCCAGGTCGTAGCCGTGCTTGTCCTTGAAGCCCTTCTTCTCGGCTTCGTCGCCGAACAGGTCGGTGCGGTAGACCCAGGTCTGGAAGTCGCCATCCAGCGACACGCCATAGTTCGAGCCGCGATACTTGTTGAGCAGCGACACGCCCTTGGCGCCGTCGACATAGCCGGTCTTGGGATCGTCCCACTCCGGCTTGTATTGCGCGACAAAGTCGTCGAGCTTGGCGATGCCGCCGGTCTCGGCGAGGTCGCCGAGGCGGTTCCATTCGGTCGAGTAGATGTCGTAGGCCCCACCCTTGGTGGAGATGTCCTGCATCGTCTTGGTGAATTCCTGGCCGTTCGGCAGGCCGACGATTTCGATCGGAATGCCGGTCTCCTTTTCCCACAGATCCTTGATCGACGGCGCGCCGGCCGGAAAAGGCTGCGTCAGCTGGCCGATCGAACCATCCGAGAGACCGAGCACGATCTTGGCTGGTGCCTTGCCGGCGCCCTTCAACGCCTTGGCGGCCTCGATGGCGCGGCCTTCCGGTGTGTCGGCGCCATACTGGTAGCGCTCGGCTCCGTCGAAGCCCGTCGGGCCGCCGATCATGCCTGGCGCCAGCGCGTCCGCCGCGTAGGCGCGGCTGGGACGAATGAATTTCGGTGCAATGCCTGCGGCAGCCATGATGACGGCCGCCTTTCCTCCGGACGCCAACAAGCGGCGCCGCGACATGCGGATCAAATTGGACATTGGAACTCCTCCCTCAGGGCCACGTTTCCTCCACGACCCTATGAGGGATATTGACGGCAGCACGGTAAGGCTGTCAACATCATAAATAATCAAAACACCTCACAATATTGCAAGAAGGCGAGGAAATGCATCGTACCGGGGTCCACACACCACTCCTGATGCCTCGATTTGATGGGAAACTCCCCTTCCAAACCCCGCTCATTCCTGTCGGACGAATTGATTTAGCCCGGCAGCTTGCACATCGGCCAAGGCCGGATACATCATTTCCCATCAGAATCGCGGATGGCACGAAAGCCGTCGCCAGACGACCTGACACATGCAGGAGATGAAAGACGGTGCGGTCCACCCTGACTGACATAGCCCGGGAAGCTGGTGTCTCGCCCGCCACGGTCGACCGTGTGCTCAACAACCGCCCCGGCGTGCGGGCGCGCACGCGTGAAATCGTGCTCGAAATGGCGCAGCGGCTTGGCTACATCGCCGAGGGCCCGAACGGGGGAGCGCCACGGCCCTTGCCAGGCGACATCATCCGGCTCGATTTCGCGCTGCCCGCCGGAACCAATTCCTTCATCAAGATGCTGCACCGCCAGATCGAGGCGCAGGCCCTAGCGCGCCCCGACCTCGATGTGCACATCGCCACCATAGAGGGCTTCAATCCCGATCGGCTCGCCCGTTTGCTGCAGGACCTGCGCGGACAGACGCAAGGCGTCGGCGTCATCGCGCTCGATCATCCAACGGTGCGCGAGGCGATCCGCTCATTGTCGGCCAACGATATCAAGGTGGTGACCATCGCCTCCGACATCCTGCATGTGCCGAGGGTCGCCTATATCGGCATCGACAACCGCGCCGCCGGCCGCCTCGCCGGCTATCTGCTCAACCGCTTCATGGGATCAGGGCGTCCGGGCAAGGTGGCGCTGTTCGCCGGCTCGCTTTCCTATCGCGGCCACGAAGAACGCGAGATGGGGTTCCGCCATATCCTGACCGAGGAATCGCCCAATCTGCAGATCGTCGAGATGCGCGAAATGCTCGACGACCGCGAGAAGGCCTATTCGGAGGCGTCCGCCCTTCTGGAACGTCACCCGGATCTTGCCGCGATCTACAATGTCGGCGCCGGCAACACCGGCATCGCCCGCGCGCTCAAGGAGCGCGGCCGCGCCCAGTCCATGGTTTTCCTCGGCCATGAGGTGACTGAAGGCACCAAGGACCTTCTGCTCGACGGCACGCTCGACGCGGTCATCGACCAGAATCCGCGCGTCGAGGCGCGCGAGGCACTCAACACCTTGACCCATGCGGTCAGGGGGCTGCCCTATGAATTGCACCAGCCAAGGCTGCAGGTGATCTTCAAGGAGAACATTCCGGAGATTTGAGCGGCACGTTTTCCGTTTGAACCCTGACGATCGCCCGGCCATCCGCCTCAATAGTGATGGCAATCCTGTTGCCGGAAACAATTCCGGCAATATCGCACACCACCAGCGGCATGCGGATGTCGTAGAGGAACTCGGCGACGATGGCGCCCACAGCCAGGATCGGGTCCGGCCGTTCCATCAGGATGCCTGCCGGCGCGGTGCCCCTGCGGATCGCCTCGGCCAGAACCGAGGATGAGGACGACGAACCGCGCCCACTCGGCATGACCAGGATGCTGCCGGCGACATTCTGGCCAAGGCCTGGATGCGAATGATCGATGACGTCGCCGGTCTCCGCATCAATGCCGCCCCAGAAGCTGAGCGCCTGCGAAAACACCAGCGCCTGCCCTGCGGCTTCGCCGGCCAGTTGGAAAGTGCCGGTCCGTTCGACGGACTTTGTTTGCACCGGCTGCATCATGAGGCGCTCCGCACGACATGCCCGACTGCCGCGGAGCGGATGCAATCCTTCATCTCGGCGAAGGCGACGGACACGCCGATATTGCCTGGTGCGTAGTGCGCCCATTTGCCTGAATTGGTCATCACCACCCCGTCGAGACGCTCGAGGATCGAGGTGACATAGGTGCAGGTGTCGGCGACGGGGATGAGGCCGAATGCTTCCATGCCGACCAGTGCGCCCTCCTCCTGCAGCCGCGTCAGCGTCGCGCGCCCGGTGTTGATATAGATCGGGATGCCCCTGCCCGGCGCCACCGCGCGCAGCATCGGCAACAGGCGCATCCATTCCTCATGCGAGAAATGCGGCGTGCCGAGCGACACGGCCGCCAACGGCGCGCCATCCGGCACGGTCGACAGCCTGGACAGCGCATGGTTGATGTCGGCGCGGGTGATGCGGATCGTTTCCTCCGGAGCGTGGCCATCAAACGCTTCATCGAGCGTTCTCGCCTCGGGCGTGATGCCGACCGCATGGAACAGCGCCACCGCGCCGGTCGTTGCCGCCGCCGCTCCCAGCGCCTTCAACTGGTCCTCGTCGCGCGGCAGAGGCAGGCCTGAGATCACCGGAATGCGGTCGCCACTGGCTTGCCCAATGATCAGCCCGACGCCGACGAACAGGCTGTCGCTCGGTTCCGGGTCGGGAACGGCCAGCTCGAACAGGATCCGCCCACGCCGGTTTTCGCTCAGATGCAGCCCCCAGGCCGGCGCCCGCCCGGTCATGGCGCAGCACAGATCGATGAAATCGCCATAGCGGTTGGTGCGCGCGCCGATCACGGAATTGGCAAAGACGATGGCGTTGGATTCACCCCAGGCGATCTGCTCGCCAAATGCTGGCCGAAACCGCGTCTGGTAAGGCGCGCAGGTGAAGGTCGCCTGGCAGCCGAGCTCCATATGCGCCGTCATCAGCCGCCGCGCCGGCGCCTCTTCCGCCGCCGGCATCTTCACCATGCCGGGATGGATGAGGTCGAACGAGCCGACATTGAGCGTCGTCGGCACCTGGACACGACCGCCGCCCTCGACCAGCCGTTCGACGAAATCAAGCCCCGCCTTGCCATGGTAGAGGCAACCATCGATGTGGGAGCCGGAAATATCGAGCAGGCTGCCTGCCCCAACCGCATTGGAAAACGCGACCAGGATCTTCATCGCGGCGGCAGCCGACGAGCCTTGCTCGCCGTCGAGCATGGATCGGTCGCGCGCACTCAGTTCCAAGATCATCGGTATGCTCCGGCTTGTGCCCGGTTATGCTGTCCCTGATTGCGAACAGTCTGGCAAGAGCCGGCGTGAGCATCAGCCCGCCGCGATCAGCACGGTACTCTCCGGCGACCAGCGCAGCACCACGTCCTGCCCCTCCGCCAGCCTGTCAGCGCCGGTATTCTGCACGATCACCTTCAGCGTCTGGCCGGCACGCTCGACAAAATAGGTGCTGTTGTTGCCGGCGAAGATGCGCTTCGACACTTGCCCCTTCAGCATGTTGGCGTTGGCCGTATCCGGAGCCCCGGCATCGGTGGCGATGCGGATGCGTTCGGGGCGCACGGCACAGCTCGCTTTGGCGCCGGCGGCAAGCTTGGCACCCGCTCCAGCGGCAATCGCGGTGCCGTCCGGCAGGCGAATGCCGTTGCCCGTCGTGTCGCCGCGAAAGATGTTGGCGTCGCCAAGGAAGGTGGCGGCGAATTCGCTCTTTGGCCGGTCGTAGATCTCCTCCGGCGGCCCTTCCTGCACCAACCTACCATCGCGCAGGATGCCGATGCGGTCGCTCATCGTCAGCGCCTCTTCCTGGTCGTGGGTGACGAAGATGGTGGTGATGCCGATCTCGCGCTGGATGCGTTTCAATTCGATCTGCATGTCGACGCGCAGCGCCTTGTCGAGCGCGCCGAGCGGCTCGTCGAGCAACAGCACGCGGGGCTTGGTGACGATGGCGCGGGCCAAGGCAACACGCTGGCGCTGGCCGCCGGAGAGTTGGTGCGGACGCCGGCCGCCGAGCTTGCCCAATTGCACGAGGTCGAGCGCGCGCTGCACCTCCGTCGCAATCACCGCCTTGGCCTCGCCGCGCACCGACAGACCGAAGGCGACATTATCGGCGACGCTCATATTGGGAAACAGTGCATAATTCTGGAACACCATGCCGATGCGCCGCTTTTCGACCGGCACCCGCTCGACACTCTCGCCGCCGATGGAAATACGACCGGAGTCGGGAAAATCGAAACCGGCGATCTGGCGCAGCAGCGTGGTCTTGCCGCTGCCCGACGGCCCGAGCAGCGCATAGAAGCCGCCATCGGCGAAATCGATGGAGACGTCGTCCAGCGCCTTGTGCGCGCCAAAGCTGCGGGAGACATTCGATACCTGCACGCCGGCCATTATTTCTCTCCGCCGAATTTGAAGAAGCGCGCCGTGAGCAGCATCAGCGCCATCGACACGACGATGATGATCGTCGAGACCGCATTGATCTCGGGCGTGAAGCCCTTGCGGATCGCGGCGTAGATTTCGACCGGCAGCGTCGTCTGGCCCGGCGTCGCCAGGAAATAGGAGACGACGAACTGGTCGAACGACACGGCAAACGCAAACAGCCCGCCGGCGATGACGCCGGGCATGATCCACGGCAGCGTGACGCGGTTCGTCACCTGCCACTGGTTGGCGCCGAGCGAGCGCGCCGCCTCTTCAAGCTCCGGCGCGAAGGTCTGCAGCCGGGCCGAAACGACGACGATGACATAGGGCAGCGCCAGCGCGACATGGCCGAGCAGGATGGCAAACAGCCCGCGCCCGATGCCGACGCCGAAGAAGAAGATCAGCATCGCCGTGCCGGTGATCAGCCACGGAATGGCGATCGGCGGAAACAGCAGCGCCTGCAGGAATTTCTTGCCACGGAATTCATGGCGGTAGAGCGCCAGCGACGCCGCAGATCCCAACACCACGCAGATGATGGTGGTGATGACGGCGATCTCGATGCTGTTCCAGGTCGCCAAGATCAGCTGGTCGTTCTGCCACAGCGAGGCGTACCACTCCGTCGTCCATTCGAACGGCAGCTGGTAGAAAGGCGAGACGTTGAACGACATCAGCGCCATGATGATGATCGGCAGATAGAGGAAGGCAAGCAACAGCCAGATGTAGAGGCGGCCAAGCCATTCCAGGATGCGTGTCGTCATCATCAGGCAGCCCTCCGCAGCACCGGCGCCGCCAGCGCCAGGATGACCAGCACGACGGCCAGCAGGATGAAGGAAAGGGCAGCACCGAGCGGCCAGTTGAACACCGCGACAAACTGGTCCTCGATGACCGTGCCGTAGAAGGTGCCGGTGCGCCCGCCAAGGATGCGCGGTTCCATGAACGAGCCGACGACCGGCACGAAGATGAGCGCCGCGCCCGCCACCAGCCCCGGCATCGACAGCGGGATGATCACCCGCTTCAGCACCTGCAGCCGCGAGGCGCCGAGCGAGCGCCCTGCCTCGATCAGCGAGTCGTCGATCGCCTGCAGAGTGAGATAACAGGTCAGCACCATATAGGGCACGTAGGAGTGCACCAGCCCGATGATGACGGCCGGATAGGAATACATGAGGTCGATGTTGATCTTGAACGGCAGCACCGCGTTAAGCGCCGTGTCGAGAATACCGCCTTCGCGTAGCACCATCGCCCAGGAGAAGATGCGCACCAGCCCGTTCGACCAGAACGGCAGGATGACGAGCAGGAAGATCGCCTCGCGGCTACGGCCCTTCAGGACCTTGGCGAGCACGTAAGCGGCGGGATAGCCGATGAGGATGCACCACAAAGTCACTTCGAGGCCAAGCCGCAGCGAGGCCAAGAGCAGCGTCAGATAGAGGCCCTGCGAGAAGAAGGCGGCGTAGTTGCCGAGCGTGAAGGCCCACGGCTTTCCCGACAGCGGCAGCTCGGTCATGAAGGAGAAGAACACCATGGCCGACAATGGCAGGAAGATTGCCACCGTCAGCCAGAGATAGGCTGGCGCAAGCAGCGGCAGTGCCGATCTCAGCCCGCCGCGCGACGCGATCGCACCCTGCGCTGCCATGATACCCTCCTCCCCAGGACTGGAAGAACCAGCCGGCGCGAACCGCCGGCTGGCCCGGACGTCGGCTTTACTTCACGTCGACCTTGAGCTGCTGCCACAGCGCCAGATAGGCCTCGCGCTGCGCGTCGGTTATCGGCGCCTGGAACTGGATGCGCTTGGCCACCTCTGGATCACCCATCACCTTGCGGTTGAAGGCATCCTCGGGCAGTGCTTCCACCGCCTTGGTGTTGGCCGACACCGGAGCACCGACCTTGGTGACCCATTCGACATAGAATTTCGGGTCGATCATGTAGTTGATGAAAGCCTCGGCGCCGGCGACATTCTTGGAGCCTGCCGGAATGGAAAAAGCGTCGAGCCAGGCGACGGCGCCTTCCTGTGGGATGACCAGCGAGACCGGCAGCTTGAAGTGGGTCTTGGCGCGGTCGGCGGAGCCGCTCCAGTAGGTGCCGATGTCGATCTGGTTGGAGGCGACCATCTGGTTCCAGTCGTTCTCCGAGCTCCAGAAGGTCTTGATCTGCGGCATCAGCGAGGTGAGCTTCGTCTTGACCGCGTCCATATCCTTGATGTCGTTGATGTTCTGGCCGGTGGCGATAGCACCGAACTGGACCGCCTCGACGGCGTCGTCGCGGATGACCACGCGGCCCTTGTGGGCTGGATCCCACATTTCGGCGATGCTGGTCGGCGGCTTGTCGAAGGACTTTTCGTTGATGGCAAGTGCGGTCAGGCCCCAGACCCACGGCACGCCATAGACCTTGCCGTCATGGTCGAGCATCGGCGATCCCGCCTTGTCCTTGCTGATGTCGGCGTAGTTCGGCAGCTTGGAGGTATCGATCGGCTGGATCAATTTCTCGGCCATCGCCTGGTCGTTGAAGGCCGCGTTGATCATGACGACGTCATAGAGGCCGGGATTGGTCCGGATCTTGGTCAGCATTTCCTGTTCGGAATTGAAGAAGTCGTTGACGACCTTGTGACCCGTCGCCTTCTCGAAGGCGGCGATGGCCCATGGTTCGTCGGCACCGTAGCCCTTCCAGTTGAGCACATGCACTTCGTCGGCCTTGGCTGCGAAGGCGAGTGCTGAGGTGAAGACGGCGGTCGCCGTCAACAGGGCAGTCAAATCAGGCATGCGCATGTTCGTTCCTCTCTTTGGTTTGCCCGCTTCCCGGGCTTGTCAGGCTGTCTGATGGGCCTTCTGGTTCTGGCTTGCTCAGCCGGTCGACGGACCGTCGGCATGGCTCAGGAATGTCTGGATCTCGTGGTCGGTCGGCGCCGATGACCCGCCGTGGCGGGTGACCGAAATAGCCGCCGCCGCATTGGCGTAGCGCGCCGCCTCGAACGGCGGCACGCCACGCGCCAACGCACTGACGAAGGCGCCGATATGGGTGTCGCCGGCGCCGTTGGTGTCGACGGCTTCAACCTCGAAACCGGCAAAGGTTTGCGCGGTGCCGTCGGCCAGCCGCACATGGCAGCCCTTCGCACCGGCGCGGATGATGACGCCCGCTGCCTTCGGACAGTGGTCGGCCAGCAGCCGTGCGGCGACGGCCTCGACATCGCCCGGACCGGCGATCTCGGCCGCCTCCGCCGTGTTGCAGCTCAGCCATGTCGTTCGGGCGAGCACCCGCGACAGGATCGGGCGTGGAATGTCCGATACGATCGGCGTCGGGTCAAAGACGAAAGGGATTTCGGACGGCAGCGCCTCGATCCAGTCGGTCAGCGCGTCGCGGCTCTTGGGATAGCTCAGCGTGTAGCCGGAGGTGAACACCCAGTCTCCCGGCGCGACCGATACAGGCGCCATCATGGCGAGGCTGAGAATGCTTTCCGCGCCGGGCCACGAGACGAAGGTGCGCTCGGCGTCACTCGAGATCATGGCGACGCAATTACCGCTGTCCATGACGGGCGATGGCGGCGTCAGCGTCTCGATGCCTTCGGCGGCGAAGGCGGCACGCAGGAAATCTCCGTTCGGCCCTCTGCCGAGCTGGCCGCCGAACACCACTTTCATGTCGGTGCGGGCCGCCGCGACCATCATGTTGAAGCCGCCACCGGCGACCTGGGCGAAGCTCGATGCGGTCTTTTCCATGCCGGGCGCCGGCAAGGCATCGATGCGGTAGACATAATCCACCACCGCGCTGCCGATATGGACGAGACGCCCGCTCATGCCGCCGCGTCCTTGCCGGACCCGGCCTTCGCCACCCTTGCCGCCACGAGGTCGGCGGCGAGCGCGCGAACCTCAGCCATGTCGATGCCCTTTAGCCGCGCGATATGCTGCTGCGGCAGCCGGGAAAAGCCCGCGCAGGCGCCCGCCATGCCGGCCGCGATGGCGCCGATCGTGTCGGTGTCGCCGCCGAGATTGGCGCTGATGACCGCCGCTTGCCATGGGTCGCCGCCGGCGACTTCCAGCACGGCGAAGGCAGCCGGAACGGATTCCTGGCTGGCGACGCCGGTGCCGACCAGGTCAGTGATCAGCCGGATCGCATCCCTCGTCGCCTTGCCGCGCACGATATCCTGCGCCCAGACGATACGCGCGGCGATGTCACCACCGGTGACCCAGTGACCGAGCGTCGCCCCTCGCCTCGCCGCCGCGACGGCGCTGTCGGATGCGGCGCGCCAATCACCGCCGGCAACACCGCGGCTGACGGCGGCCGCGACGGCGGCGGCCGACGCAATCGCGATCGAGGTGTTGTGTGTCGCCCGGCAGGTCTCCGCCACCTTGGCGACGAATGCATCGAGCGGCTCCAGCAGCGTCATGATGCCGACCGGCGCGATGCGCATCGCCGCGCCATTGGTGTCGCCGCTGCGCCCCGCTTCCTCGGCCGGCACGCCATTGTTGATGGCGTCGATGGCGCGCTTGGTCGAAGGACCCAGCAGATCGTAGCTGCCGCGCGCCTTCACCTCACGCTCCCAGTCGAGCAGCGCGTTGACCCAGCGCGTGTGGTCGAAACGGTCGCCGGATTCGATAAGGATGCGGCCGAGCAGCAGCGCCTGTTCGGTGTCGTCGGTGATGGTGCCGGCCAGTAGCCCCTTCGACACCGGATGATCGGCGAAGGGTGCGACGAAATCCTCGACATGGCCGTAGAGTTCGGCAATCCGGGCTGGCGACAAAAGCTGCGTCGGCATGCCGAGCGCGTCTCCCAGCGCTCCGCCGACAAGCGCGCCCATGGCGCGATCAAGCGCGAGATTGTCCGGCATCGCTCAGAACCTCATATGCAGCGCGAAATGCGCGGGATTGAGCAGGCTGGTGACATATTCGATCGGCCGGTCGTCGGCGGCACGCGTCAGCCGGCGGCCGCGCAGGAACGGCGTGCCTTGCGGGCAGCCGAGGATGGCCGCGTCCTCGGCGTTGAGCATTTCGATGCCGACCCATTCCTCGCCATGGTCGGGAATGAGCCCGGCACCGCGCAGCGTCTGGTGCAGCGAGCCTTCGCGCAGGCCGCGCAACGGCACGTCTTCCAGTTCGGGTGACAGTGGCAGGCGGCTGCGCTCGATGGAGATCGCGTGGCCATCGCTGGCATTGGTGCGCACCCGGTCGACGGCGATGAAGAAAGGGCTTTCGATGCCAAGCAGGGATGCCAGATCAGCGTCCTCGATGACCTCCAGTCGCAGCGTGCGCGTCTCGGCATTGGCGCCCGCATTGGCCAGCGCCCGCGACCAGCCGACCGCGTCATCGACTGGCTTGCCGTCGAAGGTGACGAAGGAGCCGATGCCGACCTTGGTGGTGATCAGCCCACGGCTCGACAGTTCCTCGAGGCCTTTGCGCACGGTGTTGCGGCTGACGGAAAAGCGCTGGACGAGCTCGTTCTCGCTTTGCAGGCGGTCGCCGAAACCGAGAACACCGGAGCGGATTTCATGCTCCAGAACGGTGGCGATCTGCTCGGGCTTGCCCGTGCCGGGAGACAGTTGAACCGCACGCCGTTTCATATGGGTACCTGTTCAGTGAACCTGTATAGTCCTGTTCAATATAGCGACATGGATCTCGTGTCAACGGGATGCCGAGGGCAGGCCAAACGAGCAGCGAACATTGCGGAAATGCGGGCAAAGTGGGTTATGCGGCGAGACGGCACGACCCCGAAAGCCCCACCCTGGTCACCGAAAGAATCACGACCGATCAGGAGGATAGAGGCAAATCCTGAATCAGCTTGATCGGACTGGCGCAGGCATCGACACCTCACGGGGCTCGACGAGGATGTCCGCCTCGATCGCGGCATTGATGAACGCCGCCCGCGCCACCGAAGCCTCTTTCTTTCCTTCAAGCACGGCCAGGCAGGCCTTGCGAGCGACCATGTGTCTTTGCCCTGTCGCAACCGGCCACCGGTTCATCAGGATGTCGGCGGCTTGAGCGACCCTCTCCACGTTGAAGATCGTGTTCCCAGAGCGGCCAAGCGCAATCCTGACCGGCTCGTCGAAACGCTGGTCCCGCACCACCTCACCTCCCGAAATCGAACGTGCCGACCTAATTTCCGCTATTGTGATAGGTTCCGGAAGGAAGGTGCAAGATGTCCGATTCCAATAGCCAGAAAAGTCCCAAGCTGATCGTCGTGGTCGCGTTCAATCGTGGCGAGGATGGCGAATTGTTTGCGGCCTTCGGCCCTGTCGACCAGCAGAGCGAGGACCGTGCGATACGCACAGCCAGGGCTCTGGCGGCAAAACATGCCGGCGTCATCGCCTGGAGCCGCGAGGCCGACCCGACGATGGGCGAATATGGCCCGCCGAACACGCTGTTTGTCTTTGGCGACGTACCGGACATGGAGTAATCGGTTGGCGCTAGGAGTTTGGCCCACGCTCAATATCGGCGGCTGGGCCAGAAATATCGCTGCAAATCCAATTGGCTGGGCGGCACTCCAGACAAGGCCAGAAAAATAAAATGTCGTTTTGATATTTGCTCATCTGAAGGAACTGTTTTCTCTCGATACCGTTTATCTGCAGGTCGTTTATCCCAATGACCTCCACAGAGAGGAATATCCAGATGAATTTCAAGATGCTCACGATGGGCGCGATGGCGCTTGCGATGATGACTGGTTCAGCGCTTGCCGGCGGCAGCACCGGAACATCCGCGCTCGACGATCCGGCAAAGATGGCGCCCTTCTTCACCGACGCCGGCATGAAGACCATGAAGTCCGAGGCGGAATTCAAGGCCGCCTGGATGGCCATGAAGGAAGAAGACCGTGCAGGCATGATGAAGGAATGTGGCGACGAGGCTATCGCCAAGTCCCATGACAATTTCTGCAAGATGACCAAGCAGCTCGGCGGCGCGAACTGACGCATTTCGATTTGGGCGCATGCCCGGATCAAGACAGCCAAAATAGGCGGGCCAAGTGCCCGCCTATTTTCAATGCAATGTGGATATCACGTCACCGCGCCAGGCGGATTCAATTCGCGACAACGGGCGGGTAAAGGTATATGTCCATGCTTGGAGAGGCAAAACGCCGCTCGTTTGGCTTTGTGCCCATGTTTCAACCCATCGCGAATATCGAAGACGCGCAGACGCTGGCGCAGGCGATCGTCAACACGATCACCGAGCCGTTTCTCGTCCTCGACGAGCAGTTTCGCGTGCTGGCGGCCAGCCGCTCCTTCTACAATACATTCGAAGTCGACCCCGCGCAGACCCAGGGCTCGCTGCTCTACGCGCTCGGCGACGGTCAATGGGATATTCCCGCCCTTCGCCTGTTGCTGGAGACGATCATTCCCGAGAAAACCGCCATGGACGGTTTCGAGGTCGAGCATGATTTCCCGCGGATCGGCCGCCGCACTATGCTGCTCAATGCCCGCAAGGTGCTTTACGACCATAGTTCAGCCATCACCATCCTTCTCGCCTTCAACGATATTACCGCCCGTCGGGTGATCGAGAAAGAGAAGGAGGAACTGCTCAAGCGCACCGAAGATCTGCTCCACCAGAAAGACGTGCTGCTGCGCGAAATGGAGCACCGGGTTGCCAACAGCCTGCAGATCATTGCCAGCATCCTGTTGCTGAAGGCGCGCTCGGTCACGTCGGAAGAGACGCGCCAGCATCTCAAGGACGCCCACCAACGGGTTCTGTCCGTGGCCGAAGTGCAGCGCCATCTTCACACATCGGCCGGCATCGACGAGATCGACGTTGGCTCCTACCTTTCGAAACTGTGCGGCAGCCTTGCCTCATCGATGATTGGGGAAGTCCAGCCGATCGACGTTACCGTTATTGCCGAAAGCGGCAGGATCGATTCGCAGCGCGCCGTCAGCCTCGGCCTGATCGTCACCGAACTCGTTCTGAACGCCATTAAATATGCCTTCCCCAAGGAGAAGACCGACGCCCGTATCCAGGTAACGTTCGAGACCGCGGGCAGTGACTGGAAACTGACGGTTTCGGACAATGGCGTCGGCAAGATCGCCAACGACATACCGGCCACCGGGCTTGGAACGGCCATCATAGAGGCGCTGGTGAAACAACTGGAAGCCAAGGTGGAAGTCATTAGCGATACCGACGGCACAAGCGTGTCGGTGACCCGGGCGACGTTTACCTCACGGGTGCCGCGGGCGGCTTGAAACCACCACCCCGATGCACGCCTCCCGAGGGCTGATCTGGTTGAAGGGATGGCTGCCCGAAACCATCGGGGCTTCAGCGCATCCGGCCCCCGCCAACTGCCGCGCGTTGCCAGCAGCGACCAGGCAAATTTGCACGTCATCTTCCCTGGCGTTCATCCGACCCTTCTTGCTGTTCAGGCAGGGCGATCAATACGGCGGATGGCCTTGATGGTCTCTGCCTCCGCCACCCCGATCAGCGCATCGATTCCCTGGATGGTCTCGATATGACCGCGAGCCGCCACCATCCGTCGCAGGGCGTGAAGATCATCGCGAATTTCGCAGAGTGTTGTCCGGAGCGTCAGGGGCATTATCAGCCTTCCACAACTCAACGGTACCAGCGCAAGCCGGTTCCCTCGACCGCAAAAGCAAAAGCCCGCTACGGCAAAACCGGAGCGGGCCTTGGAGGAGGACAAGGGGTGGGACCCTCTCCTCTTGTTTCCACGGGGGGTGTGGACCGCAATCACCATAGGAGATTCTTGCGGAACGCCGGATCACAAGCCGACCTGAACTCATCACAATCCGGTGCGCCGCGCTGTTGACGCAGTCACGAGATTGCGAGCCCGGCGATGACCGGTCGGAACGGCTAGATGCGTCCGAGCACGACAAGCACGATGATGATCAGCAGCACCAGTCCAAGCCCGCCGCCGCCATAATATCCGGTTCCGTAGAACGGACCGCCGCCGAGGCCACTGAACCCGCCGAGCAGCGCAATGATAAGAATGATGATTAGTATGGTGCCTAAGCTCATGGGCTTTCCCGCTCCTGTAGGCGCTGACGCGCCGGTCTCAACATCGCGCCATGCGCATGTTGCTGGGAATGAACGCTTTCAGCGCGTTAGCGTTCCGCGCCACCTGTTGGCAGCGGAAGACGGAAGATACACTGATTCACGCGACACTCAACACGTCGACGCAGCGTCTTCATCCCTGCCTGTCCGACATGTCGGCGACGACACTCGGCAGATCCGGATGGCTGGGATTGCTCGGATTGCCGGGTTGGTTCCGCCACCGACGTTCTTGCCTTGCAGCTTCGCGATCCAAAACTCGTCCAGCCCCGATTGCGGCCCTCACCGTCATCGTCCGTCGACGCCTGACGATGTGCCGAGACTTTGGGTTCAAGAATCCCGCCCTACCCCAGATACGCGTTGCTGAAATACCCCGCAAAATCCGGACGTTGCTTGACAACGCCGCCATCGGCATCGCGTAAAATACCGGCGGCGAACAGATAGTCGCCGATTGCTTCCATCTTGGCCGGATCCATGGTGCCGATGGCGCCGCTTTGGCTGCGCAAGAAGTGTCCATCAATCAGTGCCTTCAGCGAAGCGCTGATCAGCGCCGGATTGGTCAAGGCATCCTTGTTGGCCGCGATCAACAATGCGGCAGCCTCATCGGGATGATCGGCGGCGAACTGGTAGCCGCGCCGCGTCGCCAGGACGAAGCCGGCCGCGACTTTCGGGTTGGCCTGGAGATAGGCTTCGCTCGACGAGATCAGCGTCGTGTGCTCGTCGGGCACACCATGGTCGGCATAGACGAAGCTGCGCTGCTTGATGCCTTTGAGCTCGGCTTCGACACCCTCCCAGGTCGCGACCTCGAGCGTGAAATCGACCGAGCCGTTGGCCAGCGCTTCATAGGCCGAGGTGCCGAGCGTCACCGTCTCGAAACTGCCCTTGCCGCCGTCGTGGCGGATGATGGTGCCGATCAGCGCGTTTTCCCAGGCGCTGCCGAAGCCGCCATAGGTCAAGCCGTCAAGGTCCCTCGGGCTTTTGATCTCGCCGCGCGCGGCATTGAAGACCACTCGGCCGGTTTCGGATTGCACCACGGCATAGACGGCCTTCAAGTCGGCCCCGGCGGTTTTCTGGGTGAAGAGGCTGATGGTGCCGTTGATGCCGAAATCGGCGACGCGGTTGGCGACGAGCGTGCCGGCACCGGTGTCGCTGTAGGGCAGGATATCGACCTCGAGGCCGGCCTCGCGATAGAACCCCTTGTCGCGGGCGACAAACAGCCCGATGTGGTTGGTGTTGACCGTCCAGTCGAGGGCGACGGTGACTTTTCGCGCCGCCGATTGCGCTTGAGCCCGGCCCGCCCCGGCAACAAGCGGAAGACTGGTGGCAAGGGCCAGCAACAGGGCCTGGCGGCGCGTCAAGTCAGTCATGATCGTATCCTTTGGGTGGTTGCGGGTTGGGCTCGGGGTTGAGAATGATGTCGAGGATCTCGGCTTCGACGCTTGCTTGCCGCGCGGTATCGCCGCCAAGGCTGCGCGGGCGCGGCAGTGGCACCTTGATTTCACGGACGATGTGGGCCGGGCGCGCCGACAGCACATAGATGCGGTCGGACAGGAACACGGCTTCACGCACGTCGTGGGTGATCAGCAGTGCTGTCCAGCGGTGGTGGCGCCACATCTGCTCCAGCCAGCGCTGCATGGCGGTGCGAGTCAGTGCGTCGAGCGCGCCGAACGGCTCGTCGAGCAGCAGCATGTCGCGCTCCTGCACCACTGTGCGCAGCAGAGCCGCCCGCTGGCGCATGCCGCCCGAAAGCTGCGCCGGAAAATGCCGCTCGAAGCCGGCAAGACCGAACTCGGCAAAGAGCGGTGCGACACGCGCCCGCGCCGCCTTTCGCCTGACGCCTTGTACTTCGAGCCCGAGCGTCACGTTGTCGAGGATACGCCGCCACGGCATCAGCGCATCGCGTTGCGGCATGAAGGCGAAATGCCCGCCGTGGTCGTCGAGCGGCGCGCCGTCGAAGAACATCTCGCCGCCGCCGTGCTGCGCGCCGGTCAGGAGCTGGAACAGCGTCGACTTGCCCGCGCCCGAGGGACCAAGGATGGAAACGAATTCACCGGCGCCGACGCGAAGCGAAATGTCGGCGAGCACCTCGAGCCCGCCGAACGCCTTGCGCACATGCCGCAGTTCGAGCCGGCTCATCGCCCTGCCCCCTTCCCCTGAGCTTGCCTGTCGGCCCGTTCCCAGGGCATGGCCAGGTGCTGCAGCAGCACTGTCAGTCCAAACAGGACAAGCGTGACCGCGGCGCTGACGCCGACGGCGGCCAGCACCAGATCGGGGCGGAAATTGTTCTTGGCATTGAGCATGTAGATGCCCAGCCCCTTCGCGGCACCGGCATATTCGGCGAAGATGGCGCCAACCACGGCGTAGGTGATGGAGATCCTCAAGCCGGCGAAGAAATAGGGCAGCGCCGAAGGCAGCCGCGCCAGCACGAAGGCGCGCCAGCGCCCTGCTCCCATGGCGCGCAGCACCTGGCCGATCTCGGCCTCAGTCGCCTCGTAGCCCTGCACCAGAGCCACCAGCATCGGAAAGAAGGTGACCAGCGCTACCAGCAGGACCTTGGGCATCAGCCCGAAGCCGAACCACAGCACCACCAGCGGCGCGATGGCGACCAGCGGCAGGGTCTGGCTGATGACGAACACGGGAAACAGCGCGCGCCGCAGCGGTTGGAAAAAGTCGACCAGCATCGACAGCGCGAAGGCGGCGCTGAGCGAACAGGCAAAGCCGAATAGCGTGGCGCGGATGGTGGGAATGGCATTGTCGACCAGCGCTTCGCGATTGAGCATCGCCTGCGCGAAGACGCGCGACGGCGCCGGCAGTATCGTCGGCTTGATGCCGGAATAACGGGCGCAAAGCTCCCACGCCAGCAGGAGCAGCCCGACCGAGATCACCGCCGGCGCTGCCTTGGCGAAGAGGCCCGCGAGTTGACGCGGGTAGTTGGACGACGATGAGACCACGGGAGATGTCCTTGGACGGGCGCTCGCGCACAAGCGCGGGCAGGCTCAGCCAGCGGTGGGGCTGTTGGCTGAGACCGTGACGTCGAGGGTTACGTGGCCGGCGCCTGGCCCGAAGCGGCAGAAGGCCTCGTTCAGCGCCGAAAAGATCGCGCCGGCATCGCCGCGCAATTTGGTGCAGAAATTCTTGGAGCGCTCATAGACGCCGGACTGCTTCAGGAAGTCGATGCAGCCATAAATCTCGTCCATGTGATCGTCGGTACCCATCACATAGAGCGAGAACTGCGCTGCCGCCGGCTGGCCGATGACAGCGGTTTCACGCACCGTGCGGATGGCAGCCTCCTTGCGCGGGCCGAGCGGTCCGACAGGTCCGCCAAACGCGTCGGAGCGGCAGATCGGATCGTCGGGCTCGCCCGGGCAGCCGCGCGAAATGGCCGCCGACAGCACGCAATGCTTGCCGCTGCGAACCGCCGCCACGAACAGGTCGCGCAGAGCCGGGAACAGGACTTCGGGCGGCCCAACCAGCAAGGTCGAGATATCGTCGGTCTCGATCCTTAGCCTGTCGCGGTAGGGATCGAGCGCCCCGAGCGCGCCAAGGATGACACCGACGAAATCGTCGGCCATGGGATATAGGGAAATCTGTGCGCCTGAAAACATCGCCCGCCTCGCTCCGCTGGTATTACCCAGATCAGCTTCTAGGGTCTGTGGGCTTGCCGCCCCCCGTCTCAGCCCCGACCGTACGGAGCACCCCTGTGGATGGCCGCGTTAAAGCACCATTCGAGCTGAAGCGAAAGCCGTTTTTTTGCGCACCGCGCCAAAAGCATTGCGCCAGGCGCCGACGGCAGTCCGCCGGACACCACCTCGCCGACAGCGATTGTGGCAAATAGGCTACAGGCCTGCGGCGGACGATCATCTCTGCCCGGGCTTGCTTTTCACTTTGCCGAAAAGTCGCATTACCGGGCGCGTTTCCGTGACTGGAGCGCGTGCGAACATACTTCGCACTTTCAGGAGCCGTTTGAGCAGGCGGCCATAGGTGAGATACAGAACCCTGCCATCGGCAAGATCGAACTCCACCGTCCCCCATCGCTTGACCGGCGCCTCTCCGGTGGGAGGACCCAGCCTGCGGATCTGCAATGCCAACCTGACCTTGCGGCCCGCGATCACGAGAAAGATGCCCGGATGCAGACCCAGCACATGCCACAGCCGCGCAACATGCTCGATCGACATGGCCTGCGAGATCATCAAATGGGCGGGCTCTAGCCGCGCCCAGACGAAGTCGCCGGCTGGCTGCGGCACCCCTGACAAGGCGCCCTTGCAGTAGGCCGGCGCCGCCTCGCTCACCAGCATCCGCATCGCGGCCGCCGCTGCATCGACCAGGCTCTGTCTCGACATCCAGTCCGCTTCGGAAAAAGGCACCTGTCCGAGGATGTCGCCGTCGTCGAAATGGGCGGACATCCTGTGCAGCGTCACGCCGCCGTGAACAGCATGCTGACCGTCCACGGCCAGACGGTGGAAAGGGTGCGGGCCACGGTAGTTGGGCAGCAGCGCCGGGTGAAGGTTGAGCCCGCCTTTGGGAAAGCGGCCAAGCAGGTCGTGGGGGATCAGGGCCGGGAAAGCATAGCAGATCAGCACATCGGCTGTGGCTTCAGACAGTTGCCGGTCAAGCTCGCCCCAGTCGTAAGGCCGGCCGAATTCAATCAGCTTCACCCGGGCGTTGCCGAGATAGCGCCGGAGCAGGAGCTTGCGTTTCAGCCTTCGACGGAAATTGCCGATGCTGAAGCCGGTGGGCCGGCGTCGGAAGCCAGGCACGACGATCGCGCCGATGTGGTTTCCCGCCTCCACCCAGCCGGCAAGCAGCGGCCCGGTGTAAGCAGAGATGTCCAGGATGAAAACGGCGCTGATCGGCCCCTCACGACCGGCGGGGTCAGTCGAATTCATCTTCCAACGTCCGGTCAGACAGTGCCTTCCTCGCCACCATTCTGCGAGCGGCGATCCAGGCCGACCTCACGAACCGAGCCGCGCCTGTCAGCCGGCCGGTTTGGGTGAAAGCGCCCCCGCGGCGGTGACGACCGAAAGTCGTTCGCGTTTCACCAGCACTGGCTTTTCGTAGATCTTCTTCATGTCCACCCCCGAAAGCAAACTGAAATCAAATCAACATCCGCAGTTGGCCAGCGGCGCAGCAAACTGTCAACCACCAGGCAGAGTTTGGCGGCCGGCATCGGCATGCCGCAGGAAATCGACGAAGGCGCGCACGGCCGGCGGCGTTTGGCGCTGCTTCTGGTAGCAGAGGAACCAGCCAGGAAAAGTCGCGCACCAGTCGTCCAGCAGCGGCACCAGTTTGCCGGCCTCGATCAGCGGGCGAACCAGATCTTCCGCCCAGAAGGCAATGCCGACCCCCTGCACCGCGGCGGCAATCGCCATGTCACGGCTGGAAACGACAAGCGGACCGTTGACCGCGACCGAGAGCCATTGGCCTTCCCTGGCGAACTCCCATTTGTAGGGGCCACTGCTGCCCGGCCGGCGCCAGTTGATGCAGCGATGCTGGAGCAAATCCGCCGGTGCCGACGGTGATCCGTGGCGGGCGATGTAGTCCGGCGAGGCCACGGCGAGTTGGCGCTGCTTGCCGCCAAGCGCCACGGCGACCATGTCGGCTTCGAGGAATTCGCCGAGTCTCGCGCCGACATCATAGCCAGCCTCGACAATGTCGATGGCGGCATCGTCGATCGTCACGTCGAGAACGATGTCCGGCCATGCCTCGTGGAAGTGGCCGAGCACAGGCTCCAGATAGGTGGCAGCGGCAACGCTCGGCATATGGACGCGCAAAACGCCGGCCGGCGTGTCGCGCAAGGCAACGGCATCGTCGACCGCCGCTTCCATCTCGGCCATGGCCGGCGCGAAGCGCGCTAGCAGGCGCGCGCCGGCGTCGGTCAGCGACAGGCTGCGGGTGGTGCGGTTGAGCAGCCGCAGGCCAAGCCGCGCTTCGAGCTGACGGATCGTCTGGCTGAGCGTTGATGCCGAAATCCTGAGTTCTTCGGCGGCGCGGGCAAAGCTGCCATGCGTGACAACAGTGGCAAAGGCCTTCAGTTCAGCATAGTCGCTGCCACGCATTATGCCAGATTCTCCAATGAGTGCTGTCGAATCCTATCGCATTATCGGCACGACGTCTGTCACCTAGTTTGCGGAGACGCCTCGAACGGCATCCAATCAGGATCGGTCCGGCATCATCTGAATCTCCTTCTGAGCAGGAGCCACGAACATGCGGAAACTCAACGGAAAAATCGCTCTGGTGGCCGGCGCGTCCTCAGGCATCGGCGCGGCGACCGCGCTGGCGCTGGCGGCAGAAGGAGCCACCGTGGCCATCGCGGCGCGGCGCCGGCAGCGGCTTGATGACCTGGCCATGCGCATCAGCGATGCCGGTGGCGAGGCGCTCGCCATCGAGGCCGACATTACCGACGAGGCACAAGCCACCGCCATGGTCCGGCGAGTGCTGGAAAGCCACGGTCGGCTGGACATGCTGTTCAACGTCGCTGGCGTCGGGGTCGCTGCCCCCTTCCAGAACACCACCACTCGTGAGTACCGGCAGATGGTCGACATCAACATCCTGGGTCTGCTCTACACGATCAACGCGGCACTGCCGGCGATGAAGCGGCAGGGATCAGGCCACATCGTCATCGTCTCGTCCGGCACCGGCCGCTACATCCACCCTTCGGTGGTCTATTCCGGCACCAAGCACGCGGTGAGCGCCATGGCGGAATCGCTGCGCCGCGAAATCGGCAGGGACGGCATCCGGGTTACCGTGATCGAACCGGGCGCGGTGAGGACCGAGTTCACCGCCAACATGCGCGACGATGTGCGGTTGGCGGTCGAGCACCGGCTGGGCGACATGGAGCAACTGGAGAGCGAGGACATCGCTGCCGCGATGCTTTACGCGGTGTCGCAGCCGCCAAGAGTCAACGTCAACATCCTGACGCTCTACCCGACGCAACAGGCTTGATCCGCGATAGACGGCGAGGCGAAGATCGGGGCCTTGACCCCGATCCCGTGAGCCTTACGAAACGGCCTTCTCACGAACCGGCAGCTTCCAGCCCGGTCGGACGAAATGGCAGGTGTAGCCGTTGGGGTATTTCTCCAGATAGTCTTGATGCTCGGGTTCGGCTTCCCAGAAGGGACCGGCCGGCGCGACTTCGGTCACGACCTTGCCCGGCCACAGACCAGAGGCATCGACATCGGCGATGGTGTCTTCGGCAACGCGCTTCTGTTCGTCGCTGGTGTAGTAGATCGCCGAGCGATAGCTCATCCCGACATCGTTGCCCTGGCGGTTGCGCGTCGTCGGGTCGTGGATCTGGAAAAACCGCTCCAGCAATGTGCGATAGCTTATCGTGGCCGGATCGAAATTGATCTCGATGGCTTCGGCATGGGTGCCGTGGTTGCGGTAGGTTGCGTTGGCCACATCGCCGCCACTGTAGCCGACACGGGTGGAGATGACGCCGGGATAGCGCCGTATCAAATCCTGCATGCCCCAGAAGCAGCCGCCGGCAAGCACTGCGCGTTCGGTCGAAGTCGCCATATCACGTCTCCTCTCAAGGCAATTCCAGGAAAAGCGTGTAGCGGTTTTCCGTCCGGAATTGCGCAAAAATGAATTGGATTTCTCCATAAATGGGCATTGTCGCCGGCTTCGTCCAGTGGCCAACGTCCGACGCGGCGGGCAGCGGTCAATTGTCCTGATCCTCAGGCGGGGCCGGCGGATCACTTGGCAGATCGTGCGTTCCCGGGGGAATGACGACAAAGTTCATTGCCACGGGCGGCGCCTGGCGTGACCAGCCGAGCATGACGGTCTTGACCGGAAGTGCCTTGATCCATGGCATGAGCCGGCGCGGCGGCGTTTGGCTGCCCTGCCAGATCAGCAGCATGCCCTGGTCCTGCAGCCGTTTTGGCGTGATCCATGGCGCAAACCGCATGTCGAGGCCGGTAAAGATCGAGGGCTCGTCATAGGCATTCAGCCCGGCAAGCATGGCCAGCCCTGTGTCACCGCCGACGATGCCCAGCCGACCTTTGCTGGCCTCGTGCCAGACAGTTTCCGCTTCATCGGACACCAATTGCGCGGGCCAGCAAACGGGTTGCATGTGTCCGAGGACATTGCAGCTTGTCGATCGGATCGTCGCATAGGCCCCGGATACGCCGATGACGCACACGAGCGCACAGATCGCGAGCCTGCGCATCTCGGAGATGCCGAGCCGATTGCCAAGCCAGGCAATGGCCACGATGCCGACAAGATTGTACATCGGCGCGCCCCACGCCTCCCCCGCTCCCGTGAACAGCGAGGCCACCATGACGAGAATGGCCGGTCCAAGCCCCATCCACAAGAGATAGGTGAACGCCCTCGGCTCGACTGGCGCCTCGCGCACTGACACGACCTCGTGCGGCGGTTCGCGCCGCAACAGCCCGGATATGGCGAGAACGGCAAGGAAGCCTGTCAGCCCGGCCAACTGCACGCCGATGTAGTAGAGACGGGCGCGGTGGGCCATCACCCAGTCATCGCGACCGGCGACATAGGTCAGCGGCAGGAAGTCGATGCGGTAGAGTTGGACGGCCAACGGCGCCGCGACGGCAAGGAACACGGCGAGCCCGAGCCATGGCCAAGGCGTGGCGAGCCGACCGCGTGCCCGCGTGTCCGACAACAGCCAGATCGCGCCGAACAGCAACAGCAGACCGGTGGAAAACTTGGCGTAGAGCCCGACCCCGGACACCAGTCCCAGCACAATCCACCACCATCTGGAGCCAGTGTCGCGGGTTGCACGCCACAAAAGCCATGAGATGGCGGCCCAGAAAGGCATCTGCGCGTAGTCGTGATTAAACTGCGGGGTGGGCCAGCCGAAGAAATAGATCGACGGCATCAAAAGCACGGCGGCCAGAGCGCGGGTTCGCCCAAGCATGTCGCGGGCCAGCAGATAGACGAAGATGAAGGTTGCCGAAACGACGAGCTGCGAAAGCAGATATTGCGGCCAGCGGAACGACCCGGTCAGAAGATGGCTGGCCTCGAGCAACCATGCTGGAAGCTGCGGGTGCTTGTAGGTCAACAGCACCCATTCGCGTCCCCACATGAAACCCTCGACGACATCGCCAGGCGGCGCGGTGTCGACAAGTGCCGGCGCCACAGTCCAGCACAGGATCTGGGTCAGGCACAAAAGCGCGAGAACGACTTCCGGATAACGGATCAGGCTCGACCAGATCGACGACGGGTGCCGGCCACTCGCAGCAGGCAGGCCGACCGTCAGCCAGCTGTCCATGGATTCATCGATTCTCGCCATGCGGTGTGTAAATCACACCGGACCATTTTCCGAACAGCCCAGAAATCGAAACTTACGAAAATGTATACTTATATGACCATTGCAAAACCAAGATTGAGGCGGAGTTTGTCGCTCCGATGCTGACCTCACTTCGAATACAAAGCAGAACAGCGATGGAAGACGCCACCAGGCAGCCTCTCGAAAATGTCGAGCCTGCGGAACAAGCCACGCATCAGGGCGGTTCATTTCTGACCCACGACGCCTGTCATCCCAGCCACGTGCCGGGCGAGATGGCGGCGGACGTCACCTGCCTCTGAGCGGATCAGCCCGCCGCCCTCCAAACCTTCAAAGTTTCGCCAGGATTACAATGCGCCACCACCATGCCGTCATTCACTACCGAGCGCTCGATTTCTGGATGGCGCGTGCCGCCGTCCTCATCATCATCTGCCTGCAGCTTCTGTTCATCAACAACCTGTCATTCGGGCCACGCTGGCTGGCGCCGGCACTGGAAGCCGCCCTGTTGCTGCCCTTGTCGGTGGCAACGGCCTGGACCCAGGCTGCCACCAGAAAGGCGGTCGAGGATCACGAGTGGCATGCGATCGGCCAGTTTCGCGTCATGATCCGCAGAACGGCACTGACCATGACAGCCGTCATCAGCATCATGAATTGCGGTTCGCTGGTCCTGCTGGTGCGTGCCTTGCTGGAGGGCCATGCCGGCAGCAGCGGCACGACGCTCTTGGTCGACGCGCTCAACATCTGGGTGACCAACGTCATCGTCTTCGCCTTGTGGTTCTGGAGCACCGACCGCGGCGGACCGCCGACCTGCGGCCTCGTCAAGCTCGCCCAGGCCGATTTCCTGTTTGCGCAGATGACACTGAACGACCGTGAGCTTCGCGACTGGCTGCCAGGTTTCGTCGACTATGCCTTCCTTGCCTTCACCAACGCGACGGCGTTTTCGCCCACCGATACCTTGCCGCTCTCCCAGCGCGCCAAGCTGCTGATGATGGCGGAGGCCATGATCTCGCTGCTGACCATCGCGCTGGTCGCCGCCCGCGCGGTCAACATCCTGGCTTGAGGCTTGCCAGGCCGGATCGCTGACGCAAGGCTCGTTGAGCGGATGGCCAGGACTGCTCGGGCCGAAACGCAAAATAGCCCGCCAGGCGGACCGGGCGGGCTATTGGTTGTCTTGGAGTCTGGTCGGCTACGTCGGGATCAAGCAGGAGACGGTCGCTTTAAAGCGCGGCAATCGAAACATGCTTGGTCACGGCCAAACTCCCGGCAAAACACCCTATTCCATGCAACTGAACACGCAAGATGGCATGCGCTGCCCGGTCCAGCCGCTTCAAGGATCATCCTGGATCACTCTTCAGCAGACGGCTTGAACCTTCTCACCACGAACTCGAACAGAATATCCGAGATCCACATCGCCGATACGCCGATCAGGAAGGCAGCGGCAAGCGTGGTCGTGTCGTCGGCCGGATCAGGCATCGGCAGGCCACTCGCCTTGAAATAGGACACGACCGGCAAGGTCAGATACGCCGCCGCCAGCGCGCCGCAGATCGGCGAGGCCACCATTTCCCGCAGCTTGTACCGGTGCCGCGATAGCGCGCGCAGAACCCCGCCCGCAAGTCCGGCTGCGACGACAGGTCCCTTGATGCCGAGCAGGTCGAAGAAATCGTGCATCATGGCCTCCATCCGCAAAGCTTCTGGCCCCTTTCATTGTGAGCCAGGATCGCCGCCACCGACGCGTCGGAAAGCGTCGCCACCTCTTCCCTTGCCGGCCGAATGGGATGCTCGACCGCGCAGAACGACCCGCCAACCGTGGTGCAGCCGGCCAGCATGAGTAAAATCGCTATGACTTTGCCCATTTGCCCAGCCTCGCCCGGTTGTCATCCGGCGCCCTGCCGGCGACGGCATCATCGATCTTCTGGGCTTCGGTGCGGGCCGCCGCATCCGCGGCCACCTGCCTGGCTTTCTGGCTGGCCTTGCCCTTGGCGTAGGCGGTCCAGAGACCGGCGATCGCCATGAGGCCCGCGAGAAGATATGGCCAAAGCTGCTCGATGAGCGCGGTTGCGATCGGTACGAGCGACATCTCACTTCTCCCCGGCTGGTGGCGCGACCATGCCGCCCGGGCCATCGCGCAGCGCGTTGATGATGATCTTTGCAAGAGCGATGGCGCCGCTGATCTGAAGCGCGGTGCGATCGGTCAGGCCGAACATCGTCCAGTCGAAGCCGACCAGGGCGCCACCGCAGATGATCGCGATCAGCGTGTTGAGGACATTGTGCAGCGCGTTGGTGTTGAACCATTTCATCAGAAGATGCTCCATAAAAGCTCGGTGACGTGGCGCCAGAAGGCCGCAAGCGCCGTGACGATGAGGGCGAAGACGCCAGCCGCGATAGCCGCCTTGCCGCCGGATGATTTCGGTTTTGCCGAAGCCGCGGGCCGGACCGCCGGAGCTTCGCCGGCAGGCGAAACGGGAATTCCCGTTTCGGCAGACGGACCCGGCGCGCCCGGGGGTATCGGGGCGGGCTGTGAAGGCATTGCGGGCGCGGCAGGGTCGTGAACGACCACCGGAATGGCGGGCGGGGGAGCGGCGGGAAAAGCGATCCCCGCACTGTCCGGCCAGACCTTAGCCGCCTTGGCCACGCCTTCTGGTCGGAGAGCCCAATCGCGCCGCCGTTCACTGCCTTGCACACACCGGCGACATCGTTCCCGTCGGCCAGCGCATTGATGTTGCGCTTGCTCCAGTAGATCGTGGCCGCCAGCAGGGCGCCGGGGAAGCCCCGCAGCAGATCCGGGTTTGCGACCACAGGCAGCCCAGTCGCGGCCTCGACCTCCTCGAAATTCTCGCGACCGGTGTTCTGAAGCAGCCCGGAACCGCGATATTTCCACCCGTCGCCGGCCCCGATATTTCCAAGCCGGCCGCCATAGACTTTTTCGGCGAGTTTCACCGGATTGTTGGCAAAGGGCCTGGCGGAGGCGCCCGTCGGAAACCGGCTCGGCCACACCTCATGCGCGCGCCGCGCCGAATAGTTCAGGTTCTCCTCGAGCATGTGAAGGCCGCTAGTCTCGACGCAGACGCGCGCGAAGAAGTGGCGCACGCGGATCGGCGTGTTGATGCCGGCCCCTGGTCGAGCAGATGAAGGTTGTCGACAATGCCGGCGATGATCGTCTTCGAGGCGTTCGGGCACAGCTGGGCGAGCGCCTCCGCAAAGGTGCGGGCCATGGGGATTCCTCTCCGCCCTCGCGGGCAGGTTGTGATGATTGAAGTTTGGTTGACGATGGTCATGGTCAGACGATCCCGTGCAAGGCGGTAGCGAAGCGGTGCCACGCGGGGTAAGGCGACTAGCAGGCAGGCAGGCAGCGATGCGCCCTGCTTTCGCGACAACTGGAATTTCAGGACCGGCGGGTGTCGGAGACGCAGGTTGGGCTACTGGTGATGCCAGCAAGCGTTTCGCCTTGCCGCGCCTTGGCCCGGCGGCATCGTCAGCCATCGGCTTGCCCCATGGCGCCGGCATCGCTGGCGGAGATGCCAGCCTTCGGCATCGATCTGGCCGGTTTCTTCGAGCGGGCGGATTTCTTCCTGGCCTTCCTGGCGCGCTTCGGCCTTGTCGTCCCGGCAGGCTTCGCCGCCTGGGCAGGCTTCGCCACCCGGGCAGGCTTCGCCGCGCCGGCCCTGAGGCGCGCCATGGCGAGGCCACCGGTCCCTGCTTGCGGGAAAGAGAAGCCACCAGCCGCGTCCCGCACCATGCCGATCAGCACGCCGGACGCCACCTGCTCGACGCGCCCCAGACGCGTCCGTGGCGCCGCCCCCTCGAACTCGCCAATGGCGCTGACGATCTCGCGGCCGTCATCGTCGATGATGATGGTGGCGTAGCGGTGGGGCATGGTCTTCTCTTGAAGGCTTCAATACGGTTGTTCAAAGAACTTTCAGCGCTCGGCCGATTACAAGAGGCCGGCAGAAAGCGAGCCTGATTTGCCTCGATATTGTCCGCTGGATGTTCATCTCGATTTCGACTGCAATCGGAGCGACCTGCTGCAATTGCGCTGGACGAATGAGGCGGTGGTCGCGGACTTCCTCATCCCCGATGACGACGATCATATGCTGCGCGTGCAATTTCGAGACGAGGTGATCGTACGCATCCTTGATGAAATGGCGCTCAGCACCGAGCATGAGAGCACGCCCAAGGAAGGACTTGTCGCGAACCACTTCGCCTATCGGGTGGAAGGCGCAGTCTTCGAGAGCACGCAGTCCGAAACCTGGCGATCGACACGGTCACCGGCGAACCACTATCGCTTCGTCACCGGCTGGGCTTGCGTGGATGTTCTATCCGCCAGCGAACCGAGCTTCGAGGTAATCAACCGGGTAAGGATTTCCGAAAGAGACGCGTCAGGCACCACACCCCAGATGTGACCACTGCAAGTGCCAGAAACACAAAACCCGCCTCGGCGGCGGGTCGTTGGCGCAAATCAGCACCATGGACAAATATGTAGCATGGCTGCCCTCACCCAGTCAACGATTTTTTAGGAAAAAATTCCTTCTCCATTTTTCCGGCCAAGAGGTGACCGGCATCGCTGAAGGGTGGCGGGAAAACAAAAACCCGCCTTCGCGGCGGGTTCAGAGATCATTGGCGCAAATCAGCACCATATCTAAAACAATAGCACAATTGCCCTCACCGGACAACTCGATCGACACAAATCGAGCCCCGAGGATCGACTTTTCGACCGTCTGGTCATGAGCCGGCAATTGTGGAATCATCAGCCAGAGCTCATGGAATGATTCGCGTCGCCTTGTGGGAGAGGACGATGGACAGACCAACCATGGCATCCGTTTTCAGGATGCGGCACGCGCCAGCCACGGTTTCCGGTGTGCGCAGCACCGGCCAGGGCCAGGCCGATCCGATCATCCGCGTGCGCTCGCTCGGCGAAGCGATCCGCTTCGTCGCCAATGCCTTTCCCAACTATGATATCAGCGCCGTCGCCATCAGCCCTGGCGATCCGTCGATCCCGCGCCTCGGCAGCCTGGAAGCGAAGGCGCTGTGGCGCGAGTATGGCGAGCACTGGACGCGGGAATAGGCCGCCCTCGCCCATGCCCCGGCTCGGCCATCCCAGCCGAAGTCCCGCGCCATCCTCCGGATCGGAAACGCCGCTCGCGCGTTTCCAACCTAGCCACGGGAGCAATCGTCATGAATGTCGCCAATCTGCAACTCGAAGGCCTGCTCATGGCCGTCGCATCGATCAACCACGTGCTGGTTCGCAAGGGGGTGCTGACATCGGAGGAGATCGACATCGCCCTGCGCAAGGCCGAAGCCAGCGAAACCAGCCAGGAGCGATCAGGCGGCATGTCGGCGTCGAGCCGTGACGCCGTCAACTTTCCGATCCGGCTGCTGGAACTCGCCAATCAATGCCAGCCGGAGGCGGACATCCCCTCCTTTTCGAAACTTGCCCGCATGGTCGGCCAGATAAAGGAACCATACAACGACCAGATGTGAGGCCCAAACCCGCTCTCGCCAGGCCCCTCTCACGCCCGGCCCGGCCATCCCAGGTTCATTGCCAGCACCCTGCCCGGCCCGTGCACGGCGGCGAACAGAAGGCCGGCCAGGAAGGAAAAATGGTCGACGAAGAAGCCGAACTCCGCCTGGTTTCCGGCCCAGTGGCTCGGTCCGTGGAAGGCGAAGCCGAGGAACTGCACATAGGCCGCCGCGACCAGCGCCGCCTGCGTGAAGAAGGCGCCGCTCAGGAAGCACAGCACGAGCGCGACTTCCAGGATCGCCGCGCACCAGGCGAGCAACAGCGGGAACGGAAAGCCGGCGGCGGCGATGTAGCCCGCGGTCGCTTCCATGCCCATGAACTTGAAGGTCACCGCCATGAGGAAGACGGCGGCGAAGATCAGCCGGGCGACGAGAAGGGCCGCGGTCTGCCACGGCGATTGAGTGATGTCCGACATGCTGTCTCTCCAGGGTTGCAATGGATTTCGACCCAAGGACGGATGACCCGCGGCAAGTCCGACACCCGGCCTGAAACTTTTTGCCGGACATCTGCGGCACGATGGACCGGCTCACTGCGATGGCACTCGAACCTTGCCGCGACCCGCCCTGAACGCTATTTCCTGCAGGGGGTGCTTGATCTGTTGTGAGGGAGCCAGCGGATGGCGACGGTCCGGTATCTCGTCCGCGATGTCGAGTTGTCCATAGCATTTTACACGAAGCATCTGGGTTTCGCGTTGCAGCAGCAGTTCGGTCCGGCGATGGCCATCCTGAAGCGCGGCGACCTCACATTCTGGCTCGCGGGCCCCACGGCGTCGGCCGCGAGACCGATGCCGGATGGCCGCACGCCGGAGCCCGGCGGATGGAACCGCATCGTCCTCGAGGTTCAGGACTTGCCGGCGCACGCCGCCCGCATGCGCGAGGCCGGCGTGCCGTTCCGCAACGAGATCGTCGACGGCCCGGGCGGCCGCCAGATTCTGTGCGAAGACCCGTCCGGCAATGTGGTCGAGCTTTTTGAACCCAAGGCATGATGCTTTCCGGGCAGGAGAGCCCGGATCGTACCCTGGAACGTTGGCGCTCCGCCCTCAGTTCGCCGCCGGCGCCGGCGTGCCGAGATCGAGGAACGGCACCGTCGAGCCCGGGATCATCGATTTCGGCAACTGCCCGTCCCACTTCTCGGCCTTGGTCAGTTCGACCAGCAGCGGATTGTTGGCAAGGGCGGCGGCGCGCGCCTTGATCGCCTCGGCCGTCGCCTCGCCTTCGATCCTGGTCTTGTAGGCGCTGGCCTCGGCTTCCGCCTTGACGCTGTCGGCGCGGCCCTTGGCCTGCGTCACCGCGATGTCGGCCTTGATCTTTTCCTGCTGCAGGTTCTGCTCCTGCTTCTGCACTTCCACCTGCGCCGTCATCCTCGCCTCGACCGCCTGTTCATAGGCGTCGGAAAAGTCGATGTTCTCGACCTGCACGCTGTCGATCATCACCGGGCCGTCGGTCACCGCCGAAATGGCATCGGCGACATCCTTGTTGAACTTGGCGCGGTTCTGGATCACCGACACCGCGTCATACTGGCCGAACACCGTCTTGATTTCCTGCGGCGCCTTGCGGGCGATGACGCGGTCGGCCAGCGCCTCGATCGACCCGTAATTGATGTAGACGTTGCTGACCTCGGCGGCCGGCACGTGGAAGTTGACGGTGACGCGCATGTTGGCCGGCTGCTGGTCGCGCGAATAGGCCTGCATCGCCGGCAGGTTGCCGCAGTCGCTCTGGTTCTCGCAGCCCCATTTGATGACTTGCTGGCGCAGGCTGATCTTCTCGACGCGCTGCAGCCACGGCAATTTGAAATGCAGGCCGGGATCGACGACCGAGCTCAACGCGCCATTGGTCAGAAGCACGCCACGGTCGCCCTGGTCGATCGTGTACCAGGAACCCATGACGGCGGCGATCAGCGCCAGCACGATGGCCAGCGCGACGATGCCGCTGCCGATCGGACGCGAACCGGCGACGACATGCTGCTGGAGACGGTTCGAATTGCCTTGCGTGTCGGTCATTGCCCACCCCCATTATCCCTGTCCGATTCCGGACTTGCCTGAAATCATGACGCCAAGATTGCCGTGATGTCGAGTGTCCCGGCCTTTTGCTCCGGCCCATCGCAATGTCCAGGAAGCTAACGCCTTGAATCCATGCACAATGCCGGCAAAGGCCGATTTCGGTTTGCCGGCTGATGGTATAGTAACGCACCGCTCAGAGAGGAGGAATCGGACATGGCCAAGGCATTGACCATCGGCGCGCCGCGACATCCGGCGATGACCACCGCCTATGAACAGGAATGCAGGGACATGCTTGTCCCCCACCTCGACGCAGTGCTCGACAAGGCCGAGGCCGCTGGCTGGGACCGCGGGCAAGCCGCATCGGCGCTCATGTATCTTGCCGCGATGCGGCTGAAGCCCGCCTGAGGTTCCCGCCACCGCCCGGCGGCCTTCACGAACAATTAATGATCGCGAAACTTGTTCGTAACCAGCATCATGGTATTGTTAAGCTGGAACTAATGCAAAGCTGTGTCGATGCAGCTTGTTGGGTGGGTTGAGAGTTGGGCGCGAGCGTCAGGTTTGGGGCAAGATTCCATATCGTCCGGTCGACGGTGCTGGAGTGCAGCGGCTGCGGCGGCGCGGGCCAGGTCTTTCAATGTCCGCGCTGGACGAGTTCCAACGGCCATTGCTGTCCCGCCGGTACCCAGCAGCGCGGCTGCCCCGGCGTAAGCGCGCCCTGCGCCGACTGTGACGGCGGCCACCTTTCCGATATCGATCCGATGCAGCGGTCGGCTTGAACAAAGCCGGCTGAAGAGAGGCCCCTTCCCGGCGGGCATTTTTGTAATGCCCGTGGAACCCGCGACGCCGATGTGTGTTATGCTCTGTTGATCGCGAAATGGCGCGCCAACCACTGCGCGCACGCGTTTCTCCGGCAACAGAAAGCGAGGCCTGGAATGGCTGACGACAAAACCAAGACAAAGCAGGACCGCAAGCTGGTTTCCAGCGAGGAGCCTTACGAGGTTGCTGCCTTCGCCAGGAAATATGGCATTCCGCCGAGCGAAGCGCAGACCATCATCAAGCGCTATGGGCCATCGAGAAAGAAGCTCGACGCCTATATGGCCGCTCGGGGATAGAGCCTGCCCCATCCCGATGCGATCGGGGTGGGCGCCTGTCTCGGCGTTCGAGCAGCCGCGAGCCGTCAGTCCGAACCAGTCCCCCGCGACATCATGCGCGGGACCGGCAACCGATAGCGCGGCGGCGTACGGTCGACGGTCAGCGGCGCGCCGCCCGGAACAGGCCTTTTGTCAGCCTTTTCAGTCTGGCCGCGCGAGGCCTTCGAGACGCCGCGGCGCACGACTGAAATTTGATTTTCGAGCACGGAACCCTCCCCTGTTGCGTACGTTATTCGACGCTTCACAGTCCCGGAGACTTAAGCTTGAACGACAAGATGTTCCCAAAGCCCATCAGGTTGAAATTCGCCCCCGAGCGGGAGCGCGTCGTGCGTAGCGCCTGGGAAGGCCTGGAGTGCCTCGGCGACTGGCCGGCGGGCCAGGGCCGGCGGTACCGGGCGGCGTTGCGCAGCTGTCGCGATGCATTGGATGGCTGGACGCCGCCGGAAAAGGCGATGCGGGCGATGATCGACGCCGCGCGGGAAGCGCGGCTCCTCCACTAGCGGGAAAACAAGAGATGGCTGAACTGATGCTATCGCCGCCATTGCGGATCAAGCCACATGGCTCGGAGACGATCCGCGACGTCACCACGCTGAAGGATGCCAGCGAAATCCTGATCGATTGGCCCCATGCCAAGCGTGGCCCCTTCTATCAGGCGGCGCGCGAACAGGTTGAATCCGCGCTGGAAAGGCAGGTGCCGCACAGGCCCAGGAAGCTTTCGTAGCCCTCTGCAATCATGCGGGCGTGCTGGTTCGCTAGAGCGGTCATCGTTTCACGGAAACGCAGAGCCGCTCCATCTCTTTGTCTGACGCAATTCCCAAGGGAAGGCGCTGTGCGCTATTCCCGGCAAAACCGTTTCACACTTTTCCTGGAATTGCTCTCCGGAAAGCCATGAAAAAAGCAGGCGGGGCACAGTGCCTCGCCTGCTTTTTCGCGGTGAATCGGCCCTGACTACTGTTCTAGCGGATCGCCCTGTACAATCGGGTGGGTGGTCTCGAGCCCGAAGCCCTTCGGCGCCAGCAGCACCACCACGATCACGATGGCGATGGACGCAAGCAATGTTGCGGTACCGGCGATATCTCTCACGATCCGTCCTTTCAAATTCAACTCGTGACAGAAACGTTTCGTTCGGTGCGAAGGTTCCCGCCTGACGACGCGGTCGAAGAAACCGACTTCTACTGCGCGGGCGGCTGAGCCGGCACCTCGCCTGGCTTGATCACCGGCGTCTTGCCTTGGTCCGGAGCCGGAGCCGTCATCCCCTGGTCACCGGTGGCAGGCGGTTTCAGGACGCCGCCGCAATCACTGAGCGTCTCCGTCAGATCGCCGCCTGCAGGCTGCTGTTTGTTGCCTTGCTCTGGGGCCCGGCATTTGTCCGCCTGCGGCGACTGGCTGTCCTGCTGCGGATCCGTCTGGGCCGCGGCTGGCGCGGCCAATGCCAGCACCAGGCTGAACGGCACGATGGCGAGACGTCTCATCCAGGCCTCCTTTCCTGTCACGGCCGCCCGCGGCGGCCCTGCCTTCACAGGAACAACGCCTGCCGACGAAAAAGGTTGGCCATTTCCGCCCGCGCGGAAATCGGATCACGCCTCCGATGGATTTCTCCCCCGCCGTCGCCTGGCCGATGCCAGCCCTTCAAGGGCTGAAGGACGGATCTCTGTCGTCGACAGGCATTTCGTCGCCGAGTTGCGCAACGATGATCGATTCGAGCGGTGCCGTCAGCGACCAGCTGAGATGGCCAGGGCGACGTTCCAGCACCGCCGAACCGTTCAGCGATTGTGGCGAAACCCGCTGCAGGACGACGGTGCCGAAACCCTTGCGCGTGCTGTCGTCTTGCCGATCATCGGCAGGGACCGGCGAGGTTTCGTCCCACACGAGATGGATTTCCCGCTTGCCCGAAACGCCGGTGACGATCTGCCAGGTGATGTCGATCCTTCCGGCCTCCCCCGCCAGCGCGCCATATTTGGATGAGTTGGTCCCGAGCTCATGAAATGCCATGCCGAGATTTTGCACGGCGTTCGGCTGCAGGGTCAGAAGCGGTCCGGACAGCGATACCTGTTCCTCGTGGCAGAACGGCTTGAGGTGTTCCTGGATGAGGTCGAAGAGGCTGGCGCCTGCCCATTCCGAGTTCACCAGCAGATCGTGCGAACGCGACAGTGCCATGATGCGGGAGCGGACAAGCGCTTCGAACTCACGCGGATCGGTCGAGCGCTTGCTTGTCTCCCTGACCATCGAGAGGATCACCGCGAACTGGTTCTTGACGCGATGATTCACCTCCCGCAACAGCAGCCTGATGCGGCGTTCGCTCTCCTTGGTGGCCGTGATGTCGCGCGCGATCTTCGAAGCGCCGATGATCTCGCCCGATCCATTTCTGATCGGTGAGATGGTCAGCGACACGGCGATGGTCCCGCCGTCCTTGCGGCGCCGGATCGTTTCGTAGCTGGCCACGAGTTCGCCTTTGCGGACACGGCCGATGATGTCGGCCTCTTCATCCCTGAGGTGATCGGGAATGAGCATGAGCACCGATCGGCCGACAGCCTCCTCGGCAGAGTAGCCAAACATCCGCTGCGCCGCGCCGTTCCAGCTGGTGATGACGCTGTTCAGATCCTTGCTGATGATGGCGTCAAAGGAGGAATCGACGATCGCCGCCAGCCTTGCGTCGGCGGTGGCTTCGATCGGGCCATTCACGCTTGCCAATTCCGTCATTGCCCCCGACTTCCCTCGGTCACGCCCGGCCGCCTCGCGCCTTGCCGTCGCCCTCTCAAGCGTATTTCAGGCTTGCGTGATGGATTTTCACCCATCCCCTGCAATGCGGGCGGGACACTTTGGTTGCAATGGGGGAGCAACATTGCGCACTGACAAACCCGGATTCAACTTCAGAACCGGGTGGGCCTGGAAATGGCGTCGCCCGCGGTGTCGGATGATGGATCGATCGCAGCGTCTCGTTGCGGACATTGCTCGTATCTGTGGTCTCGGCCACCGCAGAAGGAACAGCACATGGCTTCGCGCTCGTCGCCGCCAGGCCACCATTTCGGCGTCTCGTAGGGTTTTCTGATGTCCATCCCCAGCAATGCGCGACGTGCCATTTGGTTGCGCCGCAAAAACAGCGCTTCCTGGCTGTTGCGGAACCGCTGGCCGGGATGCGAGTTTCCGGGGACACGCCCGTTCGAGGTAATCGCCATGCCCATCCGCCAGATTGTTCCTGTGACAGCAGCCATCATGCTGGCCGCGACAGGTCTTGCCAATGCCAGGCCCGACACGCGCACGATGGGTTGCGAGCAGCTTCGGCAACTGATCCAGAGCCATCGCGCCGTGGTGCTGACCACCGGTCCCAACACCTATGACCGCTATGTCAGGCAGTTCGGCAACGAATGCGACTGGCCGGAGGTGCCGATGCAGGCCTATGTCCCGACACTTGACGGTCACTGCCCGGTCTACCGCTGCGAGGAACCGGTCGCCAACTTCCCGGACTGATGTTGCCGCCGGAAGATGGCACGCGTTGATCCCGACGCGCGAACCGGCTAGGGGTGGTGCGTCTGCCAGCTTTTCCCGCTTCGTCTAATGGTAGGACAGCGCCCTTTGAAGGCGTGAATCGTGGTTCGAGCCCATGAGCGGGAACCAGACAAAGGCAGCGTTGTCCTGAACATTGGCGATCAAACGGGCGGCGACTTCAGCGACAGAATCACGAAGCGACGGGTGCCAGAAATTTGGTTTCGGGTCAGGCCGGAGCGGCGACGGCCGGTTACATTTTCCGAGCCATTATCCTGAGTACGCTTCCACACTCGAGGGCGCAGGTCGCAACCGCGGCAACTCCACATCGTATTTCCGCATCGAGAAGCCGCCCGGAATAAATGACGATCAGCCCAGCAAATGGCAGCCCCGGCCTGATCTTACCCCGCGGGTGTTTCTTCGGGTGGCGGCGTCAATACAGTGATGTCCATTCTCGCGATCTTCGATGCGGCATTACCTTGCGCGTCAGGATCGGTGTCGCCCGTTTCGGCAACCATTGCCTTGGCGCGATGTCCAACGCTGTCGGCGCTCTTGCCCGGCGCAAATCCTTCGCCCGTTTCCGGCTTTGCCGCTTTCAACTGGGTTTCCGGTACCTGCCGATGCTGACTTGCAATAGCCGAAACCATCGATCTCTCCCTTGGTGAGGGCATCAACATATCTGCCAGGGCTGTTGCGGGACTTACCACACGGAAAGCCCGCCACAGTGAGTCAGGGGGCCAAGGACAAGCCTACCCAGAATCCTAGGCCACCAGGGAACTGGCGGCGCGGTCGCGCGTTTTCTTGCATGCTCAAGAAGATCGCCTTTGCCGCCGTGCTGATCCAGGTTGCCGCCTTCTCGGCCCTCATAACGCAGACGGTGCTTTTCGCGTCTACGGCTACACAAGCTGCCAACGTTCAGGCCAGCGAACCTGTAGCGGTTACCGATATGGAATGCGCCAAGGCGACGTGGCCAAACATTCCCGGTAAATGCCTGGAGCGGATTCAAGCGAGGCAATAGAAGGCCCGCCACCAGCGGCGGCGGGCCGGGACGGCGGGATCAGTTTTCGGTCAGGACAGTCCTCTGGTTGGGGGTCACCGGATACGGCGAGCTCCGGTGCGTACATTTTGCATGAGCTCCGAATGTTGGTGAGAGTGGCGTAGTCCGCGCGGCGTTGATCGGCGGTCGCAGTCGGCCCGAATGGTCCGGCAAAGCAGGCATTCCGCGATCACACCATAACCGCATCTCGCCGGCTCGCGCATATTGCGATTGCGGCGGACCCGATGTCCGCTTGGCCGGCGTCCCCCAAAGCCCACCCCCGATCCCAACTGGCGCCGGCCATTTTCTCCGCTACTGGAGAAGCTCCTAACCGGACACGCTGGCGCGAGTTCCAGAAGCGGCGGGCCGTCCCCGGGATGACAGGGACTTGCAGGGGGCGCTAGCCCTTGCGGAGCAAAGCTAGTGCGATTGCGGTACCAAAACATACTGGCCCGCTGTGAGGCACATTGCCCTACAGATCAGTAGGCCACTCACACCAATGGGTCGGATGAATGTCCAGGACGATGCCGGTTACGGCGTCCTTCCAACCTTCGCGCGCTTTAATGCAGGGAAACGCGAGCGCGTGCTCTCCCTCGTCAAGGACGGCGACTTTCAAGTCGCAATCGAACGGAGCGCTCAGGATTGGCTTCCACGTCACTTCACGCTCGGCAATATGAGCCAAGCCCGTCCTGATCTTAGTCATTTCTGGATCTTCCGAGCCTTGGCGCACTGATTGATCTGAGCCTCCTCTGACAAAGACCCCATGCCGCTGCCGGGGCAACAAAGGGTGCCGGCGCGTCCGCGTTGGGCGGGGGCTGGGACGGACGCGCCGTGTTCACCGACAACGCCGTACCCATCTTGCCGAAGAACACGACCGGGGGGTCCGTCAATTACCCCGGCAGTCATGTCGTTGCTTCAAGACGGTCTTAGGGCTGCAGGTCCGGTCCGGAGGGTTGGACCAACTCAAAATCTAACACAGGGGCAAATGGCTCGACTGTTCCATACGGAACAGGTGCCTCAAAGGTCCCTGCCCCTGAGGTGAGGATTGTCGTGCAGGACCACGTTCAGCAGAGAGTTATGAACCTTCAAATCTCCATTGTATTCGATGAACCCGAGCTTGCGGAACTTGTTCATGAAGGTGCTCACACGCGACCTGGTGGTGCCGACCATCTCGGCGAGCGTCTCCTGGCTTACCTTGGCTATGACAGTTTGCGGGTCTCCCTCCTTGCCAAAATTTGCCATCAGAAGCAGCAACCTCGCCAGACGCTTCTCGCTCGAATTGAAAAGCTGGTCCACCAAGTCCTCTTCGACGCGGGCGTTCCTCGCCAGCAGGTATGATATGAACATCTCAGAGAACTTCGGCTCCTCACGGAGCACCCGCGTGATGGATGCTTTATCAATCCGCGTGACGACGCTGTCCACCATCGCGGAGACTGTAGCCAACCGTAACGGCTGGCCGGACAAGCAGCCTTCGCCGAAGAAGTCTCCGCTCTCGTGGAGAGCGACGATCGCTTCCTTGCCCTGCTCTGATACGATGCAGACCTTGACCTTGCCTTTCTGGACGTAGAAGACGGAATCCGCCGGGTCGCCCTGCGAATAGACAGTCTCATTCTTTTGATACGTCGCCACGGTCCTTCCGCCGTCCACCGTATTGAGGAAGGCGTTCACATTGAAAGGGTGCTTGTCAGCCTTGGCCACGACGGGTCTCCATTCGGTAAGGTGATATTCTAACGCAGGCCGCGTCGGGAAATCACCTGGATTGATGAAGGCAGCTCGCCTCGGCAAATGCCGCTGTGGCAATGGCAACGACATAATGTCCATGACCGCCAGTCAGCCCGGCATATCGATGGTGATGGGGCAACACCATCGATACGCCGTTTGCCATTCGAATGCTCGGAACGGCAATGCGTCCTGGCCGCCGTCCCACAGCGGGGAAGTGGCCCCATCGTCCTTTTGGCCCTCCGCTCGCGGACTATGCCGGCACCCCACCGCGACCCGATTTTGCCCCAGTCATCCAGGGTAACGCGGTGGAAACGGGCTCGAGGATTTTGACCGATCTGGCAAACCCGGCGAACGCGTCGCGGGCCACGGAAAGCGACACGTGACCGTCATGGGCGCGCTGACAGGCCCGAAGCGCGGTCTGATAGATCGGTCCCCGCCGGCTCTCGGGCCACCGTTCCAGGAACTCGAATGCGTCGGCCAGACTTCCAATTTCCTCGACGACAAACTGCCCGTTCTTGACCAGAACGGGCCGCTCGAAAATCCTGCCGTTCATAGACTCCTCCATCCGTTGAACGAGTTTTTGAGACGAACTGCCCCGGCTTGACGCAGCCGTGGGCGCAAAAAAATATGATAAGCGGGATTATGGCTGTCAAGAACTGACTCATCGTCATCGCAAGGGATGAATCCAGCGGGTTAACCGCCCCTCTGACAACATTCGAACCATCGAACTGATTGGCCTTGAGGGCACGGCAAAAGATCACTTGGCCTGGGCGCTCGGGCCGAATTGTTGGCGAATGCTACCTGCCGTCGATCGAAGGAACGCATCTTCCTGCGATCCGTTGTCAAGCATGACCCAACAATTCGGCGGAGTGCCAATCAAAGGCATTCACGGCGTTCGCGTCGTTCGAAATCTCTTCGAAATGAATGACATTCTGACCGACGGCAACTGGCCCTCCAACGGCCCCAAATTTCTCGCCGCGCTGTCGGCCCTCATCGAGCAACGCGTCGGCCGATGCAGTCCAAAACAGGTACGTATTGCCTTCATCAGCGCGGCGATAGAAGCCGACGTGCTTCCCGACGCCTTCATGGAAAATTGAAAGCCGCCCCCTGCACGTCAGGCCGCGCGAGGCGAAATAAAGCAGGCTGGCAATCGAGGCCAACACCATAATCGACGAGGGTGTAGCTCGCCGGGGCAACCCCAACCCTCCCCAGCGAGCCTGTCGCTCCGGTACAGCGAACAATGGAGCAACTACTGCTCTACGAAATGAAGCGCCACTAAGTCGCAGAGCTCCGCCGACAGCGAAATTGCAACTATTCCGCGCCGTCGGTGGGCAGGATTCCATAGTCCTGCGACTTGAGCCCCTGCTCCGCCGTCAGGAAGCCGTCCGAGGCAAGGCCGCGCCGCAACAACTCCCTGACCGCGGCCGAGCGGCTCGGCATGCGCCTGTCGAAGCGCCAGTTTTCCAGAGCCGCCAGTTCATCCGAAGTCAGCATGATCTGCAGTCGTTCCGGGCGTTCCAATTCAGCCATGCGCGCTTCCTCGCTCAAGACCAAGAATACGTTGAGTTAGTATCTAACTCATTCAGCTCAAAATTAGGGAATTCCTCATAATGCGTCAAGACCCTGCGACGCGTGAAGAACGCATCACGCACAGGATAGGCATCAAGCGTCGCCCTCGCATTTTGATAACTATGCTAACTAGTTGATTTATTTGAACAATATTTATATTGTTACTTGCCACCACGCAGTGCCGGACGCAAGGTGGAATCTGAAAAGAAAACCATTCCCCCTGGGAGGTTTCGATGCGATATGATTACTCGGCGCTCCTGCGCGATGACGTGACTTCGACGGTCCACAGGGCGTTCAAGACAGCGGGCATCGTCAACATCACCACGGTGGCGGAGCAGGTCAGGGTCAGGAATCTGGCCGAGAATGTCGCCCTCGAGGACATCGAACACCTGGTCCTGCAGGCGGCACAACTCATTGGCGCGGCAATCGAATTCGACGGCCTGGGCAGCGACTTTCCTCCGCTCGGAGATGGCCTCGTCGAGGATGGTGACGAGCATGCAACCGGCCCGCTCGATTTCCCTCAACCAACCTCGATTCAATAGTCAAGCGACGAAGCCGGCACGCCCGGGCGAACGCTTGGTGTCTGCCGGCGTGGAACAAGCCTGGTCTTCGGAAATTACCATGTCGTCTTGAAAGCGGAGGACGTCGTGAAAGGCCTGCGCAGTCTCCTTGTCGAAATGTCTTCGAACTGGCTAAAGCGCCGCAAGGCACAAGCGCCCGTCGACGTGAAGACGGTCGACGTGAAGACGGTCAAAGCCGCTCCCCGCCTCGCCGAACGGACGACAAGGCAGCGTCCAGTCCACAAGCCCAAACCGAAATCCGCCCGCGATGTCGCCTCCAATATGTGAGTGAGTGCGCAAGGAGGTCGAAGCGGCCTGATATGCCGTCTTCCCAGTCGGCTTCGAACGATCGCCTTCGCTTCTGACGGACGTCGGCGTCCTCACGCCACAGTGATCGGCAGGCATGAAACCTTCTGCTGCGAGGCGCATTCTAGGACTGCAACGCAGTCGAGGTTCCAATGCAAACCGCATGGTTCTCCAAACCCGTGGTGGTTTCGGTCGGCGTCACCGGTTCCATCCGCCATCTGTCCAATACACAGCAGGCCATTGAATTGCTCACGACACATTGGCGCGACACCGGCAGCCAGAAACATCAGTCCGCGCTGCGCGCCTGCCGCCGTGCGACAAGCGGCGACGTCGCCCCCGATACCGCCAGGGAGGCATTTGTCGAGGCCGCGCGCGAGGCGCATATCCTGGTCGAATAGGCTTGATCAAGTGAGCCTGCGTTCACGGCATGTCTGCGCCGTTCACAATGTCGTGATCGACGGAACCGCCTGAAACGACAGGCGTTTTTTTACGACAGGCGTTTTTGGCAGGCGTTTTGTCAGGCAACATTCAGGAGGCGTTTATGCGCATCATGAACCTCGTCACCCTCGCCCTCATCATCCTTGGCGGTCTCAACTGGCTGTCCATGGGTGTAACGGGCTATGACATAATCGGCACGGCCCTCGGCGGCGCCACCCTGGCCCGCATGGCCTATCTGATCATCGGGCTCGCAGCCATATGGCAGCTCATGCCGGGCTTCCAGAGCCTCACGGTTGGAGAAGTCGATGCCGAAGGGCATGTCCATCATTCGTGATCGGTAAAATAGGGCGGCGGAAAATCCGCCGCCCTATTGCGTGTAGTCGGGTCAACCATCGCGACGATCGATCGGCAGGCGCGCGCTAGCGCGCGGCAGCGGCAGGCGCTTTTTTGGGGGCGGCCCGCTGCCGTCGCATGCGGCGCTTGGCGATGAGCTTGAGCGCAACGGGTGGCTCGTTCGATAGCGCGCCTACTACGGCGTCCACCATGCCATTCGCTACAAAATCCGCGTTGATGTCATGGGCCAGCCTAGCGGCTGTTTCCTTGTCCCCGTTACCTGTCTCCGACCAGAACACGATCCCCACCCGCAGCCCCGCCTTCGCACGCTTCAGCCGGCGGACCAGAAAACGGGCATGCTTGACGGAATCCCGGTTCAGGAAGCCGACCACGACGGTGTCGATGGTTTCGAGCTCGAGGCGGCGAATGCTCGCGGGTTCCATGTCGGCAAAACCGGCCCTCGACACAGTCGCGCCCTGGACTTCCAGCACCTGCGCCAGCATAGCGGCGGCGGCATCGTCGAGCTCGCCACGCCCGCCGGCGCAGAGCACCGACATACCAGTGCCATCGGGCAGGTCGGCCTCGTCCTCGCCGACGGCCTTGCCGTCGTCGCCCACCTCCCCGGCCACGAGCGGACTCTCCTCCTCGTCCGCTTCCTCCTGCGCGTTGTCGTCGAGGTTGGCCACCAGCGTCATGGCACTGGCCGCTACCTGCCGTCTTTGCAGATCGCCCATGACGCCGCGCACACGGTCCCGCTCGCCCAGCAGAAGCGCCGGAATGGCGACCTTGTCGTAGAATTCGACCAGATACTTCTCCTCCAGCATCTCCTCGGCATGGTCGGTGGCTTCCTCCGGATCACCGGCCAGCAGTCGCTGGTAGAGGCGCGCATGGGGTTCGAGCACGGGCTCGTTGCCGAACAGCACGTCGAGGAATTCAAACTGCGGCACGTGCCTGCCCAGCACCACCAGGCAGACGGTGAGCGGTGTCGACAGGACCAGTCCGAGCGGCCCCCAGAGCCATGTCCAGAAGATGGCCGCAACGATGATCGCCAGCGGTGACAGCCCGGTTCGCGAACCGTAAAGCCAGGGTTCGACGACGTTGCCGGTGACCAGCTCCATCACCACGAACAGGGCGGCCGTCCACAGCACGAGCGACCAGCCGGGTGCCACGGCCAGCGCCAGGAGCAGCGGCAAAAGCATGCCTATGGCCGGGCCGATATAGGGAACGAAACGCAGCGCCAGTGCCAGCAGCCCCCACAGCAGCGCATTTGGAATGCCGAGGACCCATAGCCCGATCGCGATCGGGATGGCGTAGACGATGTTGACGACCAATTGCATGAGCAGGTAGCGGCCCACCCGCTTGCCGGCATCCTGAAGCGCCTCGGTGGTGCGGTGGAGGTCGCCGTAGCCGACAAGCCGGATGAAACGGTCGCGCAAATCCTCCCGCTCGAGCAGCATGAATATGACGACGACGATGATCAGCCCGGCCGATCCGAGCGGGCTGATCAGCGGACCGACTATGTTCTGCAGGACCTCGAGCGGCCTTTCGCGCGCGATGATCTCGACGGGCACCGGCTCGCGCGACGGCTTGTCCGGGGTCGCGGCCGGCTGCGAAGCCTCCTGCCGGTCGATCTCCTGGCCGACACGCTCGACCACGCGGCTCAATCTGGCGATGATCCCTCCCCCGACCCCGGTTTCCTTCAGCGAACGGATCTTGGCCAGGATGTTGGTCTGGTAGACCGGGATGTTCTGCGCCAGTTCGCTGACTTGCGTGGCGACAATGAAGCTGAACAGGGCGAGTGCCGCGAAAGCGCCCAGCACGCTGGCGATGACAGCGGCGATCCGGGGAATGCCGATCCGTTTGAGCGCCGACACAAGGGGCGCGAGCGCGAAGGTCAGCAGCAGCGCGATCGCGATCGGCAGGAAGACCTCGCGCCCAAAATACAGCGCCGCCACCGTCGTGACGATGGTCGCCACAGTGGGCAATGACGTTCGCGGGTGGGGCGCGGCGGCCGAAAGAATCTCCTCCAGCCCATGCGCCGGAGACGCCGTCCCGTTTCGACGATTGACCGCCACTTGATGTCTCCCCCTGCCGGCGGCCATGGTCGGGCATATCGAGCCGGCTTGCAACCTTTGCCGAGGGACCGCTGGTTACCTTCAATGCCGGGCAGGTCGGTATGTTCCCGCCGTCCGAGGGTAATGGAGAAAAATGAGTTTGCGGCTCATCGGGATTGACGTTCCGGGGCTGACGGCAACCTCGGCGTGACGTTGGATAAGGCGGCTCAGCGCGCTGCGTGTCTTGCCAGCGCGTGCTCGATCAGCACGTCGATGACCTCGCTGTAGCCGATGCCGATAGCCGCCAGCGCCTTGGCGTACATCGAGATGTCGGTGAAGCCGGGCAGCGTGTTGACCTCGTTGACCAGCAGGCTGCCATCGGCGCGCAGGAAGAAGTCGACGCGCGCCATGGCTTCGCAGCCGAGCGCCAGGAAAGCTTGCCGCGCCATCGCCATCGCCTTGTCGGCAACCGCGGCCGGGACATCGGCCGGCACCTTCACCACCGCGCCATCGGCATCGAGATACTTGGCCTCGTAGGTGTAGAAGCCATGCTTGCCGGCTGGAATGATCTCGCCGGGCAGCGACACCGTCAGCGAGCCGTCGGCCCGCTGCAGCACCGAGCACTCGATCTCGCGGCCGTCGACGAACTCCTCGATCAGCGCCTTGCCGTCATAGCGGAAAGCCGTTGCGACAGCGTCCTCGAAACCGTCCCGGTCGTTCACCTTGCTCACCCCGAAGGACGAACCCTGGCGCGCCGGCTTGGCGAAGAACGGCAGGCCAAGCACGCCTGCAATCTCCTGGAAGGAATGCGTGTCGTTTCGGTGCAAGGTGACGGAGCGGGCGACGGCAAGCCCGGCCTCGCGCAGCAGCCGCTTGGCGACATCCTTGTCCATGGCGGCGGCCGAAGCCAGGATGCCGCAGCCGACATAGGCGACATCGGCGACTTCCGCATAGCCCTGCACCGAGCCGTCCTCGCCGAACGGCCCGTGCAGCACGGGAAAGACGACATCGACCGGCGGCAGATCAGGCTGTTTGCCACCATGCGGCGCGGCCACCAGCCTGCCCTTGCCGCCGGGCAGCAGGGCGACCTCTACACCATCCTCGGACACCGGAGCCCCTGCCCCGTCGCCGGCTGCCACCGACGACTGTTGCAGCAGCCATCTGCCGCTTCGGGAAATGGCGATCGGCACGATCTCGTAGCGCGTCCGGTCGATCGCCTTCAGCACATTGGCGGCCGAAAGGCACGACACGTCGTGTTCGGCCGAGCGCCCGCCATAGAGGATGGCTACCCTTGTCTTGTCCTTCATCGAAAATCCCTCAAAAAATCAAATGGCGACCGCAATGCCGCGATTGGCAAAGAAACGGTCGAAATCGGCTGGCGCCAACACTGCGTTTGCCTGTGTGGCGCGGATATGGCCGGATGGATTGTGGAAGCGAAAAGCCTCGTCCGAGGCGGAAGTGACCAGCACCAGATGTCCGCCCTTCGACGGCGGCTCGCGCTCGGGCCAGCGGATCCAGCTGCTGACCGAAGCGATGAAGAAGCGCGACCGCGAAAGGATCGCCGGTATGTCCGATGCCGCGACATTGGTCATCACCTCGGCCTGAAGGCCAAAGGCCTCCTTCACGAAGCGGACGAAGGGCGCGTAGATCAGCCCCTTGATCGATCCTTCATTGACGACGTAGCCGCCATATCTGGTGCATTGCCTGGCGAGTTCGATGGTCGGAACGGTCTCGCCGCGCGTCGCCAGGATCATCTTCAGGCACGCCATGCCGCAGATGTTGGCGGCCCAGACCGCGTATTCGTCGAGCGTTTCGGCGCCTGAACCCCGCCACAGCGGATCGCGCCTGAGAGCGATTCCGGCGCCTTCGGCGAGCACGTCCAGCGTCATGTCTGAAGTTTCCCACTGGCTGAAAAACGGCACGGTTTCAGTCAGGGGCTTCATGCGACTCCTCGGGGGCTCAATCCAATCTCGTATACGAGCATACGAAATTGGTGAAAAGCCAGCAGCGGGCATGACGTCCGTCGTGTTGTCACGCTCCTACCTCAGAGCGCGACCACCTGCGCCATCTGCACGCCGGATGGCATTTGTGGCCGGCAGATAAGCCCTCGCCATACGCGCGCGCCTGCGCACCATACATCCAGGCCTATGTGATGCGCTGCTGGTCCTTCTCAGGCGCGGCCATTGTCGGCACCATAGAATTGCACGCCAAGCCGTCCGTTCTTTCTCCACCGCACCACGGCACGATAGCTGGCCTCATCCGCGGGCACGTGAAGGACGAAGCGATCGGGAATTGTCACGCTGGGATCCACCTTCAGTTCCGCACCGTGAAGGTGCTGATTTCTGACGGAGCAGCTGATCCTCGCGTCATCGGTAATGATGGTCGCATCCTTCAGGACAATTCCACGTGGGTGTGAGCGTCGCTCTATTGGAGGATCAATGGGGTTCATGGCTCTTTCCACCCGCAAGTCCTGAAGTGATCGCCATGCGCGGTTCTCCGAAGTCAGACAGGCCGGCTTCGTTGAGCACGATGATCTCGCCGTCGACGATGGCGTTTTCGGCGCCGAGATTGGCGGCCTCTTTCACCGGGTCGCGATATTTCGACGTCCAGTCGTGGCCCTTGCAACCGCAGATCCTGATACCGTCTTCGTCGATGGTCAGCTGCGAGCGGTAGCCGTCGAACTTGACTTCATGAATCCAGTCGTCGCCTTCGCGAGGCTGCTCGACAAGGATCGGCGTCAACGGTGGGATGAACTTCAAACGCATGAACTGACTCGCAAAACCGCGATTCAATTAGTTTGCGCTGAAATGGTTCCGGAAGTCTTGCTGCGGCGCGGCGCGCGGCAGGAACATTTGCGGCTCTTCAGGCTGTCAGATCTCGGCAGAAATCGGCCATGTCACGCAGTTTCGCCTATGGATCTCTTACAAGTCTCGGATTGGCATTCCCGGCGTATCGCTGCTTCTTCACGGCAATGAATGTCGCCCGTCGCCCGTTATAATAGCGCTTTTCCAGCCCGCTCACTTTTGGTTTGAGACGTTCGACATTGGCAAATCCAGAATATTCCAGGAGGTTGATGACGGCTCGGGAATTGGGGGAAAACTGACAAAATTCCGCCGGACGCCAGCGGGAAGTCGTGATGTTGCTTGCATTGGAATCGACCCCCGCCACCACGCGCATATGCCACATCGGCCAACGGTCCAGTATTCGATTTATGATCGGCACCTTCATGAGCGTTGTATCGACCGCCAAAACGTGGTCAGCCACTGCTGATATGCGCTTCAGGCTCAAAACAGGGTTTTCCAGGTGGTATAAAATCCCGAAGAACAGGACCAGATCGAACATACCGTGCTTCGACCGATCAAGATCCATCAGGTCAAGCCGCTGAAAATCCAAATTATCTAGATCCACGGCCTCTTTTACCAGATTTGCCTGCTCGATGTAGTGAGGCTCAATGTCGATCCCAAGCACGTAATCGGCACCGCCCCTTGCGGCGTGCACGGAAAAACCACCGCAGTTGCATGCTACGTCGAGAACTCTTTTGCCTGCCAATGAACCTCCGCAGGCCGTGAGAATGCTTGGCCATGCATGATCGAGGAGTGTTTGCATCCTCGTGCGCTCGCGGTCTTGACGAGACGCGGTCTGTACGTAGGTGCTCAGGCCATAAGGCAAGTCGATGGCGTGATGAAACGGTGCGAGGCGTTCGACCGCGGCCTGAAGTTCCGCTTTGCTCTTTCTTCGCGCCTGTGGGATCGACGTTTGAAAATGCTTCATGAATCCGTATCTCCTGCCAGCTTGGCGTTAGTCGAATGGGATTGTTGACGGATTCCGCACCAGGCGAATGGCACTGCCATCGGGTGGGTATCACGGCGCAAGCATTGCGTCGCCACCGGCGCGAACAGGATGAGGCACCGGCAGAATCCAAGACAGATAAAGTTTTAATGCATCAACCGACGCGTTGCACCATGCTCAAATGTGGTAGTGCGGCTTAAGCCAAAGGCTACCAAATGGATATGACGCCGCAACCGGCCGCGTGGCGGGTGGCTGCTTCAGAACGTGATCTTCACCGAGGCCGCGCTACGCGTGGCTGGCCCGTGATGGACGGCCTCGATGTTGTTGCCGTCCGGGTCGAGCAGGAAGGCGGCATAGTAGCCGGGATGATAGGGGCGCTCGCCCGGCGCGCCATTGTCCTTGCCGCCGCCGGCGAGCCCGGCCTTGTAGAAGGCATCGACCATGGCGCGGTCCTTGGCCTGGAACGCCAGATGGTGGCGGCCGGTGAGTTTTCCCAGGGCCGCGGGGCTGTCGGCACTGGAGACGAACAGTTCATCGGCCCAGAAATAGTCCTCGCCGACACCACCGATCGGAACATCGAGCGCCCGCAAGACCGCCTCGTAGAAACGCCGGCTGGCAGGAAGATCCCTGACCACCAGATGGATATGATCGATGAGACGGCCGCGATGCAGTTCCTGGGTTTCCATGCAAATTCCTCCTCGCAAGGCTCCGAATTTAGGTTCGGACAGGACGCCGTCAATGCGGGAACTTGCTAACCGCCAAGCCGCTACCGCAAGTCTAATCCATGGCCTCGCACCATCTTTCAAACAAAAAGCCCGCCAGGAGGGGGGATCCAGCGGGCCTTTGGAAAGCTGAAAGTGAGCTTTCAGATGTCTGACGGGGGATCAGACATGGTGAGAACCTTTTATTGACCGCAGAGGTTCCACCCGAACAAAAAGATTGCCAACGGGCCGTCGCGGCCACGGAATGCAAGCGGTGGAGGCGATTTCTTTCGCGGGATCCCTCGAAGCCGGAACCTTCCGCCGCCAACCGGGTTTTGTGCGCGGCTGGGAGGACTTCGATGGACTGTTTTCAAAGGCTCGAAGCGCTGGTCGACAGCGCCGGTGTCGACAGCATCGACGAAGCAAACGCTCTGCTGCGCCGGTTCCATGGCAGGTCGCAAGAGGTCACGGCGGCGATCGACGAGTTCATGCTGGACTTCAAGACATTGGTCTTCATCGTTGAAACCGCCGGGGAAGGGTTCCAGAAATCACTGCGAAAGCTGGCTCGCGCCAGGCTGTCGAAGCTCCGCCACATGGTGAACGTGACGGCATAGGATGCCGACTTCCGGGCATGGACGCCGTTCGCTCATCAGACGGGTGTTCAACGCAGCTGCACCCGCGCGAGCAGCGCCTCAACCATGGGGAGCATCTTTCTAACGATGATCGCATCACCCGCTGCATTTGGGTGATCGTTGTCCGCTTGCAACAACTCCGGATGCCCGGTCACGCCCTCCTTGAAGTCGGCGTACAGCAGGTCTCCATGCTTGGTCGCTAGCTCGGAGAACATCTTTGAAAACGATTCTGCATAGTCAGCCCCATGCCCGGCAGAAAGGTTGGACGAGCAATAGCCATAGGCCGCGGTTCCAACCACAAGCACTGGAACGCGCTTCTGGGCGAGAAGACCCAGAATCTGGTCGAGGTTCGCTCGCGTGTGATCCAGGTCGATACGCGCGCAATCGTTCTGACCCAATTCAACGATGACAACGTGGTTTGCAGGGCTCGCCTGCAGGTCAAGGCCGTCCTTGGATTCCGCCAGCCAAGCGAGACCGCGTTTGCTGGTCGCCATGTACCCCACCTCTACAATTGTCACTGGGTGCCCGGCAGCGTTCAGCTCAGACTTCAGCCTGGCCGCAAAGGTCTCAGTGGCTGCTACTCCATAGCTGTTGATGTAGCTGTCGCCGAGGGTGACGATTGTCGGAGGTGCATCCTCGGCATCCAGATTGCCGGCTAACCCCAACATTGCGGAAAGTGCGGCAAGGACCGCAAGCGAAACGGCACGCACTTTTGTCATGGTCTACCTCCCAGCGGGACCATTCGGGGCTATCCTGGCCCAAGCCTCGGAGCCCGCAACGGATCGTGACAGCACATTCTCACGACCGCATCGGCGAAGGAAGGTGGCCGGGTTTTAGCTCTTCAGGATGGCCGCCAGCCGGGGGATGCCCTCGCTCACCGCGCGGCGGTCGGCCAGCGTGAACGACAGCCGCAGCGTGTTGCGCCCGCTGCCGTCGGCATAGAAGGCGTTGCCGGGCACGAAGGCGACGCGCGCCTCCTTCACCGACCGTGCCAGAAGCGCCGTGGCATCGGACCCCTCGGGCAGCGTCACCCAGACGAACATGCCGCCTTCCGGGCGGCTCCAGTTCACGCCTTTCGGCATGTTGGCCTCGAGTGCCGCCAGCAGGCCGTCGCGGCGCTCGCGATAGGCGCCGATGAGTTTTTCCACCTGGCGGTCGAACACGGCCTCGGCCACGCGGTGCATTACCACCTGGTTGATCGACGGGCTGTGCAGGTCGGAGGCCTGCTTCATCAGCACCAGCTTCTCGACCACGTGGCGCGGCGCGCACACCCAGCCGACGCGCATGCCAGGCGACAGGATTTTCGAGAACGAGCCGCAATAGAGCGTGCGCGCCTTGTCGATGCCACCGGAGCGGGCGCAATCGAGCGCCAGGATCGGTGGCACGCCCTCGCCGTCATAGCGCAGGGCGCGATAGGCGGCATCCTCGATGACGGCGATGTCGAGTTCGCCGGCGAGGTCGAGCACCGCCTCGCGCTGCTGGCGGTTCAGGGTCTCGCCGGTCGGGTTGGCGAAATCCGGCACCAGATAGGCGAACTTGACCTTGCCGCCATTCGCGGCGGCCGCCGCGCGATAGGCATCGGGCGTCATGTTGCCGCCTTCGGGCCGCAGCCGGTCGTAGCGCGGCTCGTAGGCGTTGAAGGCCTGCAGGGCGCCGAGATAGGTCGGCCATGTCACCAATGCGGTATCGCCCGGCGACAGGAACAGCTTGCCAAGATAATCCAGCGCCTGCTGCGACCCGGAGGTGATGAAGATGTTGGCCTCGTCGCAGGCGATGCCGAGCTTGCCCATCTGCCCGGCCAACCAGCGCCGCAACGGCAGATAGCCTTCCGAGACCTGGTACTGCAGCGCCGCCCCCGCCTCGCCGCCGCCCAGCACCGAAGCATAGGCATCGCGGATCTCCTCGGTCGGAAACAGCGCCGGATCGGGAATGCCGCCGGCGAACGAAATGATGTCGGGCTGGTCGAGCAGCTTCAGCAGCTCGCGGATTTCGGACGCCTTCATGCGCGACGAGCGCGAAGCCAACAGATTCATCAAGGTCAAAGCGCGCCTCCCGCGACAAATGGATATAGGTCAACCTGACTGACCTATATCAGCCCTCCCCGGCAATTTGAATAGAGCCTGAGCGACTTCCGGTATACGCCAGTCGCTGCCGGCCCGGAACCGGCGGAAGGTCGCGAGCGCCTATAAAGTCATCTTGCAGCCGAGATGGCTGCAGGTTCAGCCGCGCCGCGCGATAAACGCGGCGGCGCGGGCGACATGCGCGTCGCGATGCGTGCGCGCCGCCAGCGCCAGCCATTCGCGCGCGATGGCGTCGGCCATCTCGGGCCGGTCCAGCTTCAGATTGACGTCCACCTGGCTCGCCAGGATCTCCACCTGCAGCCCGGCATAGCTGTCGCTGTCGCGCATGCAGCGCCGGCGCGCCTCGCCCAACCACTCCACGGCCGGCACGAACGCCCCTTCCGCCGCGTAGGTCAGCGCGAGCGCGCGGGCGACGGCCCCTTCCCAGCAGGGATCGTTCATCTGGCAGCTCAGCGCGAAGGCTTCCTCCAGCCTGGGGCGCAGATCATCGGGGCGCGCCTGCCGGCGCGTGCGGGCTTCGCTGAGCACCGCCACCGGCCAGGGCCGAAACGACATCCAGCGTTGTTCCTCGACCAGCGCCAGACAGTCTTCCAGCCAGCGATCGGCCTCCTCCAGCCGGTCAGCGGCGAGCAGACCCCAGCCGCCAAGCCCCAGCGACCAGATCTCGCGGCGGCGGTTGCCGGCCGAGCGCGCATGCTCCAGCGACAGTGCGTAGTGGTCGAGCCCCTCGCCGAGCCGACCCCAGTCGACCAGGTTGAAACCGATGACGCCATGGATGCCGGCAAGATTCTCGCCCCCAAGGGCCAGTTCCAGCGCCTGCGCCAGATAGGTCGCGGCCGACGGGCGCCGCCCCGCCAGCGCCTCGACATAGCCGAGTTCGCGAAACCCCGCCGAGGCGATCGCCGCGTTGCCCGCCTGGCGCGCCAGTTCCGTACTCTGGCGCAGCAGCACCGAGCCTTCGTCATCATAGCCCTTGACCGAATGCACAAGCGCCGTGCCAAGTTCGAACATGGCGCGCGCCGTCAGTTGCGCGTCCTTGTGTTTCTCCGCGTCGCGAACAGCGCGGCGCAGACAATCGATGCCGGCATCCACGGCACCCGCCGAAAGCGCGGCCAGGCCCGACTGCATGAGCGAGGTGACGAAGGCCTGGCGCGAGATGCCGCTGGGCGGCGACGAGATGGTGCGGCGTGCGGCACTGCGCAACGCGGCGGACGGCTTTTCACCGAGCTCGGCCATGAACACCGCTTCGGTCGCCTCGACATGATCGAGCGCCGCCTGGTAGCGGCCGGCCAGCGCCAGGCTCTTCACCAGCAATATATGCGCGCTTTCATCATAGGGGTTGCGCCGCACGCCAAGTTCGGCCAACCGCGTGGCACGGCCATGATCCTCGACCGACATGGCGCGGATGCTTTCCTGCCGGATGCGGGCTTCGACGATGCCCGCGATGCGCGCGCGCTCCACCAGCAGCCAGGTTGCGAATTCCGGACTGCAGCGCGGCTCCAACGCGCCGAGCAGCGGGCCGGCGGCCTCGATATCGAAATCGTCGCGGTCGAGCCGCAGCACGTCGATGTCGATATCATCGGCGAAGCCACCCTCGATCGGGTCACCGTTCAGACAGTCGGATGTGTTGAGCGCCTTGCGCAGCGAGGCCAGGCACCAGCGCAACGAACCCAGCGGATCGACGGTTTCGGGAAACAGCTCGACCGCGAGTGCGCGCCGGTCGAGCGGCGTGCGCGCCAGAAGCACGCGGGCGAGCAGCGCCCAGGCCTGATGACCACGCACCGGCTGGCTCCGCCCATCCGCATCGAGAATGGCGGGTTCGCCAAGAAGCCTGATCGTACCACCCAATTGTCCCACCATGTGCGCTTGCCCATCCTCGTACGGGACATGCGCCACCGCCGTGGGACGAAGCGTGTGACCAGTCCCGCGCTGTTTCCTTGGCGAGCGGCACACCGGGTCCAACGTCGATCGGTTTTATCGGGCCGTCAATCACAACGGAGACCGACAATGCCAACTTTCATCATCGAACGCGAAATCGCTGGCGCCGACAGATTGAGCGCCAAGGAGCTCAAGGAGATCTCGGCCAAGTCCAACGAGGTCGTGGCCGGGCTCGGCGTGCCCTACAAATGGCTCACCTCCTATGTCGCCGGCGACAAGATCTACTGCATTCATGAGGCCGAAAGCGCCGACGTGATCGAGCGGCATGCCCGCGAGGGCGGCTTTCCCGCCAACAAGGTGACCGAGATCGCCGCCTTCATCGGTCCGCGGACCGCCGAAGCCTGACCAGCCATCCGGGCGGACCACGCGCCTGTCCCACAATCGAAGCGCACGGGCCGAACAGCCGGTGCGCGATGACAGACTTAGGGAGTTACCATGACATTCTTGCCTTGGAGCAGGCGCCTTGCCGCCCCGTTCCTCCTGTCCGCCCTCGCAATCGCGGCGACGGTGGTTCATGCCCATGACGCCAACACCAATGACGCCGGCGACACCAATATCCTGGCGCGAAAGGTGCGCGCCAGCAATGGCCGCTTCGAGAACGTGGCGATGGCCACGGCCGAGGGCTATGCACCGATCCCTTGCGCCAGCGGCATCACCGGCGGCGCGATGGGCATCCACTATGTCAACGCCGGCTATCTCAAGGACGATGCGGTCGACCTCGCCAAGCCCGAGGCCGTCATGTACGAGCCGATGGCCGACGGAAAGCTCAAGCTGGTGGCGGTCGAATACATCACGTCGAAAGGCCCGGCCTCGCTGGAAGGGCAGCTGTTCAACTTCAACAGCGCCCCCAACCGCTATGGTCTCGGCCCGTTCTATGAACTGCATGTCTGGGCCTGGAAGAAGAACCCGACCGGCACCTTCGCCGACATGAACCCGAACGTGTCGTGCGACGCGATGAAGATGGGCGACTGAGGTCGTCAGGGCTTGCCGGCGCCGCGCCGGCAAGCCCTTCGCGTTGGATTTTCGAGGAAGCCATGACCCAAACCGAGAGCGTCCCGAGGCGCGCCCGCCAATGGCGTTTTGCCTCAATCTTGCTGGCGCGCCTGCTGCGCCGCTGGCGCCACCGTCGCGACCGGCGTCTCCTGGAGGCGATGCCGGACTTCATGCTCAAGGATATCGGCATCAGCCGGTCCGATATCCACCATGTCGCGGCGCATGGCGAGACGAGGCGGTAGATGCCGCGTCACACGAGGCGTTGGCGGCGCTGCAAAGGCCCGCCAATCAATCCCCGTCACCGGCAGGCTTGGCCTTGCCGCACTGCGCCAGCACCTTGCCGATTGCCGCGCTCGAGCCCTTCAGCGGAAAGCTGCCCTGGCCGTATTTGGCGGCGCTGACGCTCACCGCGCCCTTCGAACGCAGCAGGTCGAGCAGCGGATCGGCCCGGGCCAGGTCCACCGTGAAATAGTTGTACATGGCCTCCAGCTGCAGCGTTTTCGTCACCGTCTTGCCGTCGGCCTTGAAGTCGAACGAGCCGCTGATGCCGGGCTCCAGTTGCTGGCCGCTGGCACCGAGGTCGTAGCTCAGCACCGGCGTGTCGAAACAGGTCAGCATCAGATGCGCATCGCCTTTCGGCCCGCCGCAGACCGAAGCGGTCAGCACCTTGCCGCCCTCGTCTTCCTCCATCTTGGCGCTCCAGCTGCTGCACGACGCGGCGAACGCCGGCTGCGCGGCCTGCAGCGCCGCCGCCGCACCGGCGACGACAAGATATTTCGCTCTCATGACTTCCCCCTCCACAATTGCGGCCGCACCTGTCGACATCCTATAGGAAAAGCCATTCGGTGGCATTGCCTGTTGCGGCAATGCCGTCCGGTCCTGATTTCGCGGAGAGCAGTGTTGAGCGCCTGTGTTCGTCTATGCCTGTCGCTGGCCGCCGTGCTGGCCTTGCCGCTCGTCGCCCGTGCCGAGTGGAAGCCGGCCGAAAAGGTCGAGACCTACGCCATATCAGGCCAGTCCGGGCCGGAACTCTATCAATCGATCGGCGAGAACGGCCCCAAGCTCGGCGTTGTCCGTGCCATCGCCCACACCAATTTCAAGCTGACCTGGACCAGGGATTATCAGGCACGAGCCGAAGCCTGCGTGCTGGTGTCGGCGAGGCCGAAGCTCATCATCACCTACACCTTGCCCAGCCCATCCGCGCCGCTGCCGCCAGCCATCCAGAAGAACTGGGAGGTTTTCATCGCCGGCGTCAGCGCCCACGAGAAGGTGCATGGCGAGACCATCGTCGACATGGTGCGCAAGATCGAGGCGGCGACCGTCGGCCTCAGCGTTGCCGACGATCCCAAATGCAGCAAGATCCGGGTCGAGATGACCAAGCGGCTGTCCGAACTGTCGCAGGCGCAGCGGCAGGCCAGCCGCGATTTCGATCGCGTCGAATTCGGCCAGGGCGGCAATCTCCAGAAGCTCATTCTCGCCCTGGTGAATGGCGGCTAGAAACACATCGTGCCAAAGACCCGCCCGCCCCTACCGGCTAAGGTCGAGCGCGGCGGAGAGATCCCCCATCGGCGGCTGGTCGTTGTTGCGCAGCGCCTTGTCTCGGGCGACGATGCCGGAAAGCACCGGCAGGTCGTAGCGCGCCGTGATGAAGCGCAGAATCGATGTCGTGTCGTATTGCGTGTGGTCGACGGTACCCATCTTCGCATAGGGCGAGATGATGAAGGCGGGGATGCGGTTGCCCGGCCCCCAGCGGTCGGCCTTCGGCGGCGCGACATGGTCCCAGAAGCCGCCATTCTCGTCGTAGGTGACGACCACCAGCATGTGGCTCCATTGCGGGCTTTTCTCGAGATGCGAGACGACATCGGCCAGATGCTGGTCGCCGCTCGCCACATCGGCGTAGCCGCCATGTTCGTTGAGGTTGCCCTGCGGCTTGTAGAAGGTGACGGCCGGCAGCTTGCCGTCGTCTATGTCCCTGATGAAGGCAGCGCCGTCCATGCCGCCATCCCGCAGATGCTCGGCCCGTGCGGCGGTGCCAGGCGCATAGGCCGCGAAGTAGTTGAACGGCTGGTGGTGGAACTGGAAGTTCGGCACCGGCGTCGCGTTCTTGCCGTCGAGCGTTGCCTGCCAGGCGCCGGCATACCAGGCCCAGCCGACGCCCTTCAGCGACAGCAGGTCGCCGATGGTGATGTCGTGCTGTGGCGGCAGCGTGCTCGCCGCGGACGGATCGGCCAAGGCCGGATCGCCGCCCGCGGCCGGCTTGTTGCTGCTCGGCTGATAGGGCGGCTGCATGGTGTTGACGGCATGGAAGTCGGGCGTGATGGCGCCGTCATTGACGAACTTCGGCGCGCCGCCAAGCGCCGAGGCCGGCGAGTTGTCGGCGACCTTCAGCGTCGTGCCATCGGCCTCGACGACGGCGATCTGCCCCTTCACCGGACTGGTGTCTGCATTGGGATAGACCGGCACACAGGCGCAAGCGAGCATGAAATGATTGAGGAAGGAGCCGCCGAAGGCGCCCTGGAAGAAATTGTCGGCCAGCACGTATTTCTTCGCCACCGCCCACATCGGCAAACCGGAGCCGTCATAATGGCCCATCACCAGGCTGCCTGAATCGGCCCAGGCGACGAACTTGTCGTTGCGGCCGCCATCGATCTGCATCTGCTCCTGGTAGAAACGGTGCCAGAGATCGCGCGTGATCACCGAGGTCTGTTCGTTGAAGCCCTTGGGATCGTCGATGGCGAAGCTGGCATTGGCCAGGTGCGCCGACTGCTCCTCGGTCACCGGCGGCGTCACCCCCTTGGCGGTCAGGCCGCCCCAGGCCGGCGGCAGTTCGGCGAGCGGCTTGCCGTCGCGGTCGAGCTGGCGCACCTGGTCGGCCGAGAGATTGGCCAGGCCGTTGGCGCCGGGAAAGCCGCCATAGAGATTATCGAAGCTGCGATTCTCGGCATAAATGACGACGACGGTGTCGATCTTGTCGTAGTTGGGGGGTGCCGCGGAAGCGACGACCGGAACGGAGGCCAGCGCCGTACCGGCGAGGCATAGCGAGGTAAGGAACTTCAACGTCGTCATTGGGTTGCCTCGTGGCTTGGGGGATGGCTGGAGGGGCAATGCATGGTCGCTCGACGAGCCATGGATGAAAACGTTAGATCGGTGCCTTGTCACCTTTGTGACATTTGCCTCGCCTGCGAACACGGTTGCGTGAGCGGGCAGACCGGTCATGAATCCGTAGCAGTGCGGCCTTAAGTCCCGGGCGAAAAGGCGGACCGGACGACATGGCGGCAGGACAATGGAAGAGGATCATTATCGCCGCATCGATGCTCGGCATCGCCGCGATTTCCTCGGCAAGCATTGGCCGCGCCGGGACCGGCAGCGTCCATCCCGGGCCGATGTCGCGAGCCGATGCCTTCGCCAGGGCGCAGGCCCTGACAGCGCTCGGCCGTAAGATGTTCTTCGACCCGTCGTTGTCTGCCTCGGGCAAACAGGCCTGCTCGTCCTGTCATGACCCGCATCATGCCTTCGGCCCTGCCTCGGCGGCACCGGTCGAGATGGGTGGACCGAAGCTGGACCAGCCGGGGCTGCGCGCCGTACCTTCGCTTCGCTACCTGCAGGCGGCGCCCGCCTTCACCGAGCATTTTCATGATTCCGAGGACGAAGGCGACGAGAGCGTCGACAACGGCCCGACCGGAGGCCTGACCTGGGACGGCCGCGTCGATCGCGGCAAGGATCAGGCCAAGATCCCGCTGCTGTCACCGTTCGAGATGGCCAACAAGGACGCCGCCGCCGTCACGGCTGCCCTGCGCAAGGCCGCCTATGCCGGTGCATTCAAGGCCGCTTTCGGCGACCAGGTTTTCGACCACCCGGACGACGCCTTCGACGCCGCCGCCGAGGCGCTCGGCACCTTCGAGCAGAGTGCCGCCGACTTCTATCCCTACTCCAGCCGCTACGATGTCTTTCTCGCCGGCAAGGCGCGGCTCACGGCGCAGGAACTGCGCGGCCGCGCCCTGTTCGAGGACGAGACCAAGGGCAATTGCGCCAGCTGCCATCTGAGCCAACCCGCCAATGACGGCGAGCCGCCGCAGTTCACCGACTATGGCCTGATCGCCGTCGCCGTGCCGCGCAACCCGGCCATATCGGCCAATGCCGACCCCGCTTATTTCGATCTTGGCCTGTGCGGACCGCTGCGCACCGATTTCCACGGCCGGGCGGACTATTGCGGCCTGTTCAAGACGCCGACGCTGCGCAACGTCGCGCTGAGAAAAAGCTTCTTCCACAATGGATACTTCCACACGCTGCGCGATGCGGTCGCCTTCTATGCCAGCCGCGACAGCGATCCCGGCCGCTGGTACCCCAAGTACGCCGATGGCACGGTGCGCGAATATGACGATCTGCCAAAGGCTTACTGGCCCAATCTCAACCAGGATCCGCCCTTCGGCAGGAAGCCCGGCGACAGACCGGCGCTGACCGACCCCGAGATCGACGCCATTGTCGCGTTTCTGCAAACGCTGACTGACGCGGACCAGCAGGCCGAGGCGGTACCGGCGAATTGAATCCTTGCCGGTTAAGCTGGAAGAACGGCAGGGACCTTCCTGCCGGAATGGCCAGGGACCGGAACCGGTAGCGGCCCCCTAGCTCCGCCAGGCCGCCAGATCGGCCAGGATCCGCGCCTTCAACGCTGGGTCGGCGTAGCTCGCCTGCACCGACGTCGCGGCGAGCTGGCGGATGGTTTCGCTGTCCCAGGCGAAGGCCTCGGCGCAGGCGGCATAGGAGGCTTCAAGCGTGGTGTCGAGCAGCGACGGATCATCGGTGTTGATCGAGACGGGGACACCGGCCTTGCGCAGGGCGTCGAGCGGATGTTCGGCAAGCGATGGATAGACGCCAAGCGCCAAATTGGAGATCGGACAGACGCCCAGGGGAATCTGCCTCCGTGCCAGCAAGTCGACGAGCTCCGGATCCTCGATCGACCGCACGCCATGGTCGATGCGGTCGGCGCCCAGTAGTTCGATTGCGTCGCGAACACCTTCCGGGCCGCTCGACTCGCCCGCATGAACGGTGCGCCGCAGGCCCGCCGCGCCGGCACGGCGAAACGCCTCGGCGAAGCGCGGGCCGGTGCGGCCGGCAGCCGCTTCGTTGCCGTCGATCGACAGCGCAACGACGCGCTTGTGCCTGATCGCACTCAGCAACTCCACCAGTTCGATCGCTTCCGCCGCCGACTGGGTGCGGAGCAGGCTGACGCAAAGTCCGACCGGCGGGTGCCCGTCCTGCTCGGCGGCCGCGAAACCGGCATCGAATGCGTCGATCATCCCGGGGATGTTCTTGTGCCAATGCGGCCAATGCGTCGGATTGACGATGACGTCGGCATAACGCACGCCGCTTCGGCCCATGCGCTGCGCGAACTTGTAGGCAGTGGTGGCGAGTTGCTCGCGCGTCCGGAATGTGCCGCACAACCAGTCGAGCATCTCGAGGAAGCTCTTGAGGTCATGGGCTTCGAACAGCCTGTCGTGCGGTGCACGCAGCGGAATGCCGGCTTCCTCGCAGTTCCTGATCACATCGGCGGCCTCGAAGCAGCCCTCGACGTGGATGTGCACTTCGGCTTTCGGCAGTCCGATGAAATCGGTCAATGACGCCTCCCATATTGGCAAGCGTCATCAAATCATGAAACGACCGGCCCCCGTTTCAAGAAATGATTGAAAGAATTGCGCACGGCGCGCCGAAGCGGAACGGCCTGCAAGATTAGGGGGACCGTTCCCAAGGACTACCGAAACGACCGAAGGTCAGCCAAACGTCGCCAGAGGCTTGGCGTGGATCTCGACCCAGTCGCAGCGCCGGCTGTCGTGGTAGAAGGACTGGAAGGGCGGTGGGAACGACGGGTCCGCGAAGGCGCCGACCGGGATGGCAATCACACCGGGCTGGGTATCTATTCGGTAGTGGACGGTGGTCCCGCAATCAGGGCAGAAGCTGTAGATGACGCGGCCGCCCTGGTCGCCGACGCGGGTGAATTGCGCTGCCCGTCCCTGGATCGATACGCCGCCTTCCGCGAACCGGACATTGTAGCTGAAGGCACTGCCAGTGCGCCGCTTGCAGTCCAGGCAATGGCAAACGGAGATGCGCGCCGGCTCGCCCGAGCAGACGGCTGAAAGCTGGCCGCAGGAACATGTGGCGCGTCGCGTAACCATGACAGGCTCCTCCCCTCGTTAGAAATTACTGCGTATCCGCGTTGGCCCTCAGTTCCGTCCGCTTCTCGTCCGACACCACCGCCAGGTCCAGCACCTTCTGCAGCCCGGCGGCATGGCGGAAGGACGGCTCGGCCTGGACGCCGCTCTTCACCGCCTCGACGAAACGCTGGTAGTTGGTCGCCACCGCGCCGGCGTCGAGCACTTCCCATTTGGCGTTCTCGACATTCTCGCCGACGCAGGCCTTGAGCACCGAACCGTCGAGATTGTGCACCACCTCGACGCCGCCCTTGTCGCCATAGATGCGCAGGCGAAGTTCGTTGAGATGCCCGGTCGCCCAGCGGCTGGCATGCACCACGCCGAAGGCGCCGTTGGAAAAATCCAGCGTCATGGCGAAGCTGTCATTGGCGTCGAGCCCGTATTCGCCGATGCGGTTGCCGGGTGCCTTGTCGAAGGCGCGCAGCCGGCAGAAGACATGGTCGATGTCGAGAGCAGCACCGTAGCTGGCGAAATCGAGGATATGGATGCCGACATCGCCGAGCACGCCGTTCGACCCATGCCCGCGCGACAGGCGCCACAGCCATTTCGGATCGGTGCGCCAGTCGCCCCAGAATTTCGACACCAGCCAGCTTTGCAGATAGGACGCCTCGACATGCCGGACCGTGCCGATTTCGCCCGCCTGCACCATCTGGCGGGCCTTCTGCAGCGCCGCGACATTGCGATAGGTGAGGTTCACCATGTTGACGATGCCGGCGGCCTCGGCGGCATCGGCCATCTCGGTGGCCTTGCCAAAGTTTTCGGCCAGCGGCTTTTCGCACAGCACCGGCTTGCCGGCGGCGATCAGCGCCATGGTGGTCGGGTGGTGGATGCGGTCCGGCGTGACATTGGCCACCGCGTCGAAGGCACCCCATTTCAACGCCTCCTCGAGCGAAGTGAAGCGGTTGGGAATCTCAAAGCTGTCGGCGAATTCGCCGACGCGCGCCGCATCGACATCGACGGCGCCGACGATATCGATGCCCTCGATGGCACTGAAGCGCCGCGCATGTTCCTGCGCCATCCAGCCGGTGCCGAGTATCAAAAGCCGCATTTGTTGCTCCCTGCGCGAGATGTCAGAATCGGCCGCCTTGGGAGTGCTGCCAGCCCCCTTCGGCGGCGAACCCGTGCCGCGGCCTGGGTCATCGCTTCGCCCCAGGGACATGGCTCCTCCTCGCGGTCGAAGCGTCAAATAGCGCGGATGATACCACCGTCGACACGAATGTTCTGGCCGGTGATGTAGCCGGCGCCTTCGGAGGCCAGGAAGGCGATGGTCGCGGCGATCTCCTCGCTCGTGCCGTAGCGCTGCATCGGCACGCTGTCGCGACGCTCCTCGGTGGCGGGCAGGCTGTCGATCCAGCCGGGCAGCACGTTGTTCATGCGCACATTGTCGGCGGCATAGGTATTGGCGAAGATCTTGGTGTAGGCGGCAAGCCCGGCGCGGAACACCGCAGAGGTCGGGAACATCGGGCTCGGCTCGACCACCCAGGCCGTCGAGATGTTGATGATGGCGCCGCCCTTCTGCTTGACCATGTGGGGTGCCACGATGCGCACCGGTCGGATGACGTTCATCAGATAGACATCGAGGCCGGTGTGCCATTGCTCGTCTGATATTTCGAGGATCGGCGCGCGCGGCCCGTGGCCGCCGCTGTTGACCAGCACGTCGATGCGGCCATGGCGCTCGAGCGTCAGGTCGACGAGACGCTGCAGATCGTCGTTCGACTGGTTGGAGCCGGTGACGCCGAGCCCGCCCAACTCCTTGGCCAGCGCCTCGCCCTTGCCCGAGGAAGACAGGATGGCAATCTTGAAGCCGTCCGCCGCCAGCCGCTTCGCCGCCGCCGCACCCATGCCGCTGCCGCCGGCCACCACAACAGCCACTTTTTCTACACTCATTGGATTTTCCTCTCGGGGTTGGCAGGACTCAGCAAGCAGTTTTTTCGGGATCCGCGCGGTGATATAGCTGGTTTTCTCGCCCGGTTCGAACCAGAATGCCTGAAATCAGCCTGTAGAAAAGCTCCTGCATGCCCGAAGCCTTCCTGAGCCTGCCACCGTTGAATGCGCTGCGCGCCTTCGAGGCCTCGGCGCGCCATCTCAATTTCCGCATCGCCGCCGAGGAATTGAACGTCACGCAAGGCGCGGTGGCCCAGCACATTCGCGGGCTGGAGGCTGATCTCGGCACAAAACTGTTCGAGCGGCTGCCGCGCGGCCTGGCTCTCACCGACGAGGGCCGCGCCTATGTGCCCAACATCCGTCGCGCCTTCGACCTGATCTCGGAGGCGACGCTGCTGTTGCGCCCCGAGCCGGCGCGGCTGACGATCAGCGTGACGCCGAGCTTCGCCACCAAATGGCTGATCCCCAGGCTGCAGGACTTCATGGCGCACAATCCGCTGGTCGACTTGCGTGTCCTGGCCAGCGAAAGCCTGTCGAGTTTTCAGGCCGATGGCGTCGACATCGCGGTGCGGCAGGGCCGCCCGCCCTTCGGCCCCGGCCTGATCGTCGACCTGTTGTTCGCGCAGCAGATCATCGCCGTTTGCAGCCCGGCCCTGCTGCCGCACGGCGCCGTCGAGATCGCGGCGGCCGAAATCCAGCATCATGTTCTGCTGCACGACGCGCACAATCTGTGGCCGGAATTCATGGAAAAGGCGGTCGGCCTGAAGATGACGACCGAACTGAAACGCATGCGCTTCAACCAGACGAGCCTGGCCATCGACGCCGCCATCGCCGGCCAGGGCATCGCGCTGGCCAGCCGCTTTCTCGTCGCCGCCGATCTCGCCGCCGGCCGGCTGGTCCAGCCGGTGAGCGGCGAAATGCGCGGCACGCAGGATTTCCACGTCGTGGTGCCAAGAAAACAGCGGCATCCCGAGCCAACGCAGGCCGTGCGGCAATGGCTGCTCGATGCGGGAGAGAAACAGCCTTTGTCGTGAGCCCCTGCTCTCTCTGTCTGTTTGAGCTTTTCCGAAAACCGGCACCCACTTTCGGGGTCATGCTCTGGCTGGATCGGCGGCAAGGCGTCCGGCTTCACATGGGCGATCGATGCGTAGGTCTCCCGGACGCCTTCGCGGAGTTATCGCCGACATGGCCGCCTATGCTGTTGGATGCCTCTCGGTCGAAAGCGACCCAAGGCAGACAATTATATGCTAGTCTCGCGAGCCATCGAACGAACGGCGGGAGGTAGCAATGTTGGAAACGGACAAGGTGTTTGCCGGCTCGATTCCGGAAAATTACGACCGCTATATGGTGCCGTTGATTTTCGAGCCGTTCGCCGCGGATCTTGCACAGCGAGCAGCGTCCCTGTCGCCCGGCGCCGTCCTGGAAATCGCCGCGGGCACCGGGGTTGTCACCCGCGCACTGGCGCCAAGACTGTCCCCTGGCGCAACCTATGTCGTAACCGACCTCAACCAGCCGATGCTCGACTACGCCGCTTCGCGACAAGCGCCCGACAGTCGCATCGAATGGCGCCAGGCGGACGCCATGGCGCTGCCGTTTGACGATGCGGCCTTCGATCTCGTCTGTTGTCAGTTCGGCGCGATGTTCTTTCCCAACCGCACATCCGCCTACCGCGAGGCAAAGCGAGTCCTGAAGCCCGGAGGACATCTTTTGTTCAACGTATGGGACCGCATCGAGGAGAATGTCTTTGCGGACGATGTGACGAATGCTCTCGCAAGGATTTTTCCGGACGATCCGCCGCGCTTTCTGGCACGCACGCCGCACGGCTACCACGATACGGCACTGATCCGCAGCGATCTGGAAGACGCGGGTTTCTCGCGCGTGGTGATCGAAACGAGAGCCGAACAAAGCCGAGCATCCTCGCCACGCCTTCCGGCCGTTGCTTACTGTCAGGGAACTGTTCTTCGAAGCGAAATCGAGGCCAGGGACCCGGGAAAGCTGGAAGCTGCAACCGACTATGCCGCCTCCGCGATTGCGGACAGACATGGCAGCGGCGAGGTTGCCGCCAAGATTCAGGCACACGTAATCGTGGCCGTGGCCTAGGCAATCCCAGCAAAAGCGTGAGCGGTTTTCCGTCCGGAATTGCGTCAGGACAAAGAGATGGAGGTGCCGGATTATCCGTTCCGGCACTTCCAGACATTATGGAGCAGGCATCAGGGCCGCGCTTGCCGTCCCAGCCCGGACGACGGATTGGGCAGGCCCGGCACCATCTGGCTCAGCACGCGATCGCGAAGGATGACATGGTGGTAGATGGCAGCCGCGGCGTGCAGTCCTGCGAGCCACAGGATGATGTCGCCAAGCGTGCCATGGATTTCCGCCAGCGACGTGCCCCATGTGCCGGAGAACGGGCCGATCGCTCCCAGGCCGTAGACCGTCACCGGGTGGCCGCCAAACCATGCGCCGAGCATGGCGGTCGCCGGAACCGCGAACAGGAGCGCATAGAGCGCCCAGTGTGTTGCCCTCGAGGCGAGGTCCATCCACCCGGGCATGGGAGGAGCGTCCGGAATGCGGTCGAACAGACGCCAGATCAGGCGGATGACCAGCAGCCAGAAAACGGCGAAGCCGAGCGACTCGTGAAGCAGCAGCGTCGAGGCGTTGGCGGCTGAATAGACGCGCGTGGGAGGACCACCTTCCGAGACCAGGAAGGCGATGAGCACGAACAGCGCCGTCAGCCAGTGAAGCGCCTGGGCGAGGCTTCCGTAGCGGGTTGCGGTACCAGATAGCGACATGCAAGAACTCCTGAACGCAGCGGCGGACAATCTCTCCGCACCGTGCCCCCATTTCAATCGTTCCTCAAGCGACATCGAAGGCGATGCGGCAGCTCCTCAGTCTTCGTCCGTCCAGATCAGGCGCAGCATGCGCAGCAGCGTTGCCCGATCCTTTTTCGTCAGCCGATGCAGGAACCGGTCCTCGTGCCGGCGAACCTGTTGCCGCCATCTGGGCATAGCCTCCCTCGCGGCCGGCGTCAGGGTCAGCACCCGTACGCGCTTGTCCTCGGCATGGTCGTCGCGCTCGACCAGCCCGCGCTCCTCGAGCTCGGCCAGCAGCGGCGCCATGTTGGCGCTCTTCATGCCGAGCAGGCGGCACAGTTCGGCGGCGCGGATGCCGGGCCTCTCGTCGATCAGCGCCAGCATGCCATAAGTGACCGGGCGCAGCGCCGCATCGGCCAGCTCGACCGCGAAATCATTCAAGGCGAAGGCCGAGGCGCGCCTCAGATTGTAACCGATCTGCGCGTCGAGCGCGTCCTCGGCCATCGCACCCCGCGCGGCTGTACTGGCGTGAACCTCAGTGTCATCCATGGTATAATCGATCACCGCGATCGCCTCCTCTTGTCAAGCGAAAAAGACTATGCGACATAGCAATCGTGATAGCTATGCTGCATAGCGATTTTCATCAATGTCGATGCGAAACGGGAGGACACTGACCATGACCGAAGAGACCGTTGCCTTCGATGTCGAGAACGGCATCGCCTGGGTGCGCTTCAACCGGCCGGACAAGCGCAATTGCATGAACCCGGCGCTCAACCGGCGCATGATGGAGGTTCTCGACGAACTGGAATTCCGTGACGATGTCGGCGTGCTCGTACTGTCGGGCGAAGGCAGCGCCTGGTCGGCGGGCATGGACCTCAAGGAGTATTTCCGCGAGACCGAAGCCAAGGGTCTCGGCGCCGTCCGCAAGGCGCAGTCCGAAGCCTATGGCTGGTGGCGGCGCCTGCGCTGGTACGGCAAGCCAACCATCGCCATGGTCAATGGCTGGTGTTTCGGCGGCGGCTATGGCCCACTCTTCGCCTGCGACCTCGCCTTCGCCGCCGACGAGGCGCAGTTCGCCCTGTCCGAGATCAACTGGGGCATCCTGCCGGGCGGCGGCGCCACCAAGGTGGTTGTCGACCTGCTGTCGATGCGCGATGCCATGTACCACGCGCTGACCGGCGAACTCATCGACGGCAGGAAGGCCGCCGCCTGGAAGCTGGTCAATGAAAGCCTGCCTCTGGCCGACCTGAAGGCGCGCGTCACCGAGGTCGCGAACATCTTGCTGAAGAAGAACCCGATTGCGCTCAAGGCGACCAAGGATGCCATCCGTCGCGTCGCCGAGATGACCTACGACAATGCCGAGGATTATCTGGTGCGGGCGCAGGAGGCGGCCAATTTCCATGACAATTCGGGCCGCAAGGAAGGCATCCGCCAGTTCATCGACGAAAAGAGCTACAAGCCGGGCCTCGGCGCTTACGACAAGGCCAGATGACGCCACGATAAACCCATCGCCGCAATCTGGGAGGAGATGCGAAATGCCGGCCTGGACGACGCCAGATCCCGTGGCCCTGCACGCCCGGACGCAGCCGGATCGTGTCGCCTGCGTCGACCTGGCATCGGGCCGAAAATGGACCTATGCCGCGCTAGACGCAGCCATCCAGCGCACCGTCGGCGTCCTTGAAACCGGCCACGGCATCGAACCGGGGCAGCGGATCGCCACGCTTGCCCGCAACAGCGCCGATCTCCTGATCCTGCAACAGGCAGCCATGCGGCTTGGCGCCATCTTCGTGCCGCTCAACTGGCGGCTCGCCAGTGCGGAACAGCGGGCGATCCTCGAGGACTGCGATCCGGTATTGCTGCTGCATGACGCCGCGCCCGAAATGGCGTTGCCCAGGGGCTGCATGCCAATCGAAGTCCCGGCCTTCGCTGAAGCGGTCGCGGCGCGGGCACCGGCGCCGCGCCGTCCCTTGTCGGCCAGCGACGCGCCGTCGATCATCCTCTACACATCGGGCACGTCGGGCCAGCCAAAGGGCGTCATCGTCACGGAAGGCAATGCGTTGGCGACCGCGGTCAATTTCGGCGTGCTGGGACGGGTCGGCAATGCCAGCATCTTTCTCTGCGACGCGCCGATGTTCCATGTCATCGGCCTCATCACCAGCCTGCGTCCGCCGCTGCTGCAGGGCGGCACGCTGCTGATCTCACCCGGCTTCGATGCCGGCCTCACCAACCGTCGCCTCGCCGATCCGACCCTTGGCGTCACCCACTATTTCTGTGTCCCGCAGATGGCCAGGATGCTGCGTGAACACCCGGACTTTGCGCCGGCGCGCTGGACATCGCTCACCGCCATCTTCACCGGCGGCGCGCCAAATCCGGCCGCCAATATCAACTGGTGGCTGGAACAGGGCGTGTGCATGGTCGACGGCTTCGGCATGACGGAAGCAGGCACGGTGCTTGGCATGCCGGTCGAGGCCGACCGGATCGCCCGCAAGGCGGGCTCGGCCGGCCTGCCGGCGCCAACGATCGGCCTGCGCATCGTCGACGAGGATGGCCGCGACGTCGCCGCCGGCGAGCCAGGCGAGATATGGCTGTCCGGTCCCTCCATCACATCAGGCTACTGGAACCGGCCGGAAGAGACGGCCTCCGCCTTCACTGCCGATGGCTGGTTTCGCACCGGCGACATCGCGCGGCAGGACGACGAAGGCTTCGTCACCCTTGTGGACCGCCGCAAGGACATGTTCATTTCCGGTGGCGAGAACGTCTATCCGGTCGAAATCGAGATGGTGCTGCTCGACCATCCCGACATCGCCGAGGCAGCCGTGATCGGTGTCGCCGATCGGCGCTGGGGCGAAGTCGGGCGCGCCTTCGTCGTGCTGAAGCCAGGTCGTGTTGTCGATCCGGCGGCGCTGGTCAGCCATTGCGGCGCCCGCATCGCCCGCTACAAAGTGCCGAAGGAATTCCTGATCACGGATGTCCTGCCGCGCACCGCATCCGGCAAGATCCAGAAACACATTTTGCACACCTGGACAGCACCAGCCAGCGGGCACAACTGAAGCAGACCACCATTCAGCCCGCCGGCGCGCCGCGAAAAATCGCCGCGGCCGCCTCGACGATTGCAGCATTGTCTCTCGCCGTCCCGCCATCGGCGAGCGTCTTGCCGTCCTCCAGCCCGACGCGCGTCGACCAGCGCTTGTGGTGCGCAAGTTCGACGAACCGCCAGACCGTGGCGTCGACGCCATGCAGCAGGATCGGCCGCCGCACCCCGGCGCGTTCGAGGACGGCGGCGATGCCGCGCGCCTCGTCCAGCGCGGCCGGCAGGTCCTGAATGTCGATCTCGATCAGGATGCGCAGCACCCGGTCGTGGCCGGCAAGGCCGACGAAACGCTCGGTATCGGCAACGGAAGCAAGCCCGGCCTCGATACCGACGCCGCGCTGCCGCAGCAGTTCCATCACCCCGGGCGCGTCGGCCTCCGACAGATTGACCGAGGCGTAGTCGGGCAGTTCCCGCCAGCCGGCGATCGCCGCGCGGGTCCGCTCGACATCGTTCTCGATCCGGGCGCCGGTCGACACGCCGATGAGCGTGCCCGGGCAGGCCTGGCGCACAGCGAGGACCGTCGCATCGACAGCCGCCAGGCTTTCGCGCCCATCGGCGCCGCGCGGATGGATGTGCAGTTCTGCCGCTCCCGCGGCGACGCAGGCCGCCGCGTCGCTCGCCATCGCCTGTGCGTCGAGCGGCAGCCTCGGGTGGAAATCACGCGGGCGCGCGCCGTTGATGCAGGCCTGGACAATCATTGATCTCGCCTCAGTCAAGAGTGACCGCACCCTAGCCGCGCGGCAAGGCACGGCAAAGAGTTGGGTGGCGTCACTCCTGACAGGCCTGGCAAGATTTGGCGGCATTTGAATAAAAGCCGCCAGTGGATATTTACCTCGCGTTCCGCCCCGTCCGGCAACCTATATTAGGGCGGGATCATGGAGGGACCCTTGAACAGCGATTTTTCGGCAGCCCGTGTCCACCTCGAACGAGCCTACTACTATCTGCGTGGCGACGACGAAACGAGCCGCGCGGCATGTGACACCCTCGATCTGTTGATCGAAACGGTGACGGAAGCCCAGCACATGCGACCCAAGGCTGGTGTGCTGGAGTTTCCGCTATCGCCGGCGCGGCAAGCCGGCTGAAACGTGTTCAGGTGAGGCCGGCCTCACCTGAACCTCGACACGCCACGGATCACGAGGCCTTGCGCGCCGTCGCACCCCGGTCGCGCGCGCGACAATTTGCTCCAGCGGCTCCGGCCGGTGCAGAAAAAATCCCTGGCCGAAGGCGACGCCCATGTCGCTGAGCATCGTCAGTGTGTCGTGCCGTTCGATCTTCTCGCCCACCACATTGCAGCCGAGGCTGCGGGCGATGCTGGTGATGGCCAGCACGATCTCACGGTCGAAGCGACTTTCCGTGATGTGCTGGATGAAGGAGCCATCGATCTTGATCGTGTCGACAGGGAAGCGCCGGAGATATTCGAACGAACTCATGCCGGCGCCGAAATCGTCGAGGCTGACCCGGCAGCGGCGCTCGCGCGCCTTGCGCACGAACTGCTCGGCGGCGTCGAAATTGGTGACGGCGGCGGTCTCGGTGATCTCGAAGCCGATGGCCGAATGCGGGGCGCCGGTCTCGTCGATGACGCTGTCGACGAACTCCCAGAGTTGTGGATCGCTCAGCGTCTGCGCCGACAGGTTGAAGCCGAGCGTCAGCGCACCCGAGCGCAGGGCCGCGCCATGCCGCGACAGAACGGTGCGGATGATCCAGCGATCGAGCCTGGAGGCGATGCCGAACCGCTCGGCAACTGGAATGAACTCGCCTGGTGGCACCAGCCGCCCGTTGCGCCCGACGAGCCTGGCCAGCACTTCGACATGGCGGCTCTCTTGCCAGGGCTTGCCGAGCAGATGGATTTCCTGGCCGAACAGTTTCAGCCGTCCGTCTTCCATGGCGTCGACCGTGTCGGCGGCGACCCGCGCCGCGTTGAGGCCGCCGGACCCCGATTCCACCGTCGCGGAGAACACCGCGAAACGATTGCGCCCGGCAGCCTTCGCCGCATAGCAGGCGTCGTCGGCGCAAGCCAGTGCGTCAGCGACCGTGGTGGTGGCGTCGTCGATGAAGGCGATGCCGATCGAGGCCGCCAGCTTGCGCGCCGACGCGGCCGTGCCGAGGTCGGCCTCACGCACCGCGCCGAGCACGGCGGTTGCGATCCGCTCGGCCTGCGAGGCATCGCAATGCGGCACCAGCAGCGCGAATTCGTCGCCGCCCAGCCGTGCCGCGTGCGCCGTCCGCGGCAGGCAGGCGCGGATGCCGGCGGCGACGCTCTTCAAGGCCTGGTCGCCAGCGGCATGGCCGGCAAAGTCGTTGAGCGCCTTGAAGTAGTCGAGATCGACATAGAACACCGCCAGCGGTGCGCCCGCCGCGATATGGTCGGCGAGCAGCCGATCGAAGGCGGAGCGGTTCCACAGGCCGGTCAGTGCATCATGACGGGCCGCATAGGCAAGTTCCATCTCGCGCAGTTTTTCCTCGGTGATGTCGCGCACCGTGCCGAGGATCTGGCCCGCCGACTGTGTGTCGGCGATGAACCGCACCAGCGATTCGACATGGCGGATCTCACCGTCGCGCTTGATGATGCGGTATTGCACGGCGACGACGTCCTGCGTGCCGATCGGTGCCAGATGCGCCTGCTCGGTCACCGCCTTGTCCTCGGGATGCAGGAACGTATGCCAGAGGTCGTCGGTCACCTCGTCGGTATCGGAGACCAGCCCGAAGATGTCGCGCGTGCGCTGGTCCCAGTAGCTTTTATTGGTGTCTAGGTCGTGATGCCAGATGCCGGTGCCGCTGGCGGCGAGCGCCAGGCGGAAGCGCACATTGACCTGCTCGAGCTCGGCTTCGGCGGCTTTCTGCTTGGAGATGTCGGTCTGCACGCCCATCAGCCTGACGGGTTTTCCGGACGCGTCGCGCTCGACGATGCCACCGCGATCGAGCACCCACACCCAGTGACCGGCTTTGTGCCGCAGCCGCAGTTCGGTCTCGATGGCGTCGGTCTGTCCGGCGATGTGGCGGTCGCCGCTGGCCAGCGCCCGCTCGCGATCATCGGGATGGGTCAGTTGCAGCCACAGGTCGCTGGTGTTGGCAAGTTCGGTTTCATCATAGCCCAGCATCCGCGCCCAGGTCGCGGAATAGAAGCAGTCGCCGGTCCGAAGATCCCAATCCCAGACGCCGAGATGGGCGCGTTCCAGCGCCTTCGCCCAGAAGGCCCCATTGCGACTTTTCTTGTCCTGACCCGTCATCTTCTGTTTCGCTTACCTCCACCACGCGGCAATCTGCAGCAAACCAGAGAAGAAAGCGTTACTTGGTCGGAGGCGGACGGCAGACCCGCCGCCGCCTCCCTACCAGCCCTCACCGTTCGCCTTTCGATTGGCCGGCAAGAACCGGAGTTTTGCGGCCGCCGGATCGTCCTACTGCTTGCCCCGGGTCATCGGAAAATCCGGTGATCCCGGGGTCTCCGGCCAGCCGGTGATCCCGAGGTCGCCGGCCAGCCGGCGATCCCTGACAGCAAAAAGAGGACCTCCCAATGACCAAACAAGAAGACAACAAGGCCGTCGTCGTCAGATGGTTCACCGACTTCTGGGGTGAAACCTGCGACCTGTCGGTGGTCGACGACATCGCCGCGCCCGACATGCTGCTGAAATACTCGCTGCATGAGCCGCGCCGTGGCCGCGACGACATCAAGGCCTTCATGACCGACTTTCGCGCCGCCTTCCCGGACCTCAACTTCTGGGCCACCGCCGACCTCATCGCCGAGGGCGACCATGTCGTCGGCCAGTGGGAAGGTGGCGGCACGCATACCGGCCCGGCGTTCAGCGATTTCCTCGTCGGCTCGCTGCCCGCCGCCACCGGCCGCACCATGCGCTTCACCGGCACCACCGTGCTGAAGCTTGTCGACGGCCGGATCGTCGAGGAGATCGGCCTCGACGACGGCGTTGCCGCCCTCACCCAGCTCGGCCTGATCAAGGCCGCGTGATTGCGGGGCCATCGCCGTCCAGGCGATGGCCCACTTTCAATCGCGGTCGAAGCCCGATGACAAGGCCGCTCTACAGTTGAAAATCGCGGCGGCCACGAATGTTGCTGTTGCGTTGCCACGCAACCTCTTCATCAACGGTTCGTTGGTGTCAAACAAAATATTATCGACTAAAAATATTAGAAATTTAACAAAACTTCAAGTGTAACCAGATGGTAATACATTGCCTGTGAAATACCCATAACAGTCTTCTGGACAGCTGGCGGGATGTCCTTCGATGAGTGCGCATGGCGAGCAGCGGGGTGGCAATGGCCGCTCAGCCTCCATTCTTGATCTTGACGTTGCGGCAACCAGTGGCGGTTGGCTGCTGGTTGCTCTGTGTCTGACCTATGCCGTGGCCGCTCTTTGTCTGCAGCCACATCGCTACCTGCATCTGGCGCAGTCCTATGCCGAGCCGTTCGTCTTCTTCTTGCTGCTGGCGGCTGGCCTTGGCGTGGCGGCGCTGATATTGCCCGGGATGCTCCGACAAGGTTCATGCTCGACACGCTCTCGCAGCGTTGGCTGGGCGCCGCACCGGTCATCGTCCTGTGCCGAGCATGCATGTCGCCTTCGTCACGCTCAACGCATTGTTCCTGACCGGTTTCGGGCGCCGATGGGCCATGGCCGGCTGGTCCTTCGCGGCGCTCATCCTGTTCGGCTCGGTTTACGCCGGCTGGCACTATGCCGTGGATGGCTACCTCTCGATTTCTGTCGTGTCGTTGCTCTGGTACCTGACCGGGCGTTTCGTTCTGCCGCAAGCGAGCCGGGGCGCCGCCGACGCGAGATTGGCGCTTCCGACCCCGGCGCCGCGGTGAGCGAGCTCAGCTGACGCCGTTGGCTGTGGAAGAGTGGCCAGACGGCATTGGCCGCCTGGCCTTGCCGGCTACTGGCTCGGCGCCATCGTGTGCTCGCACGACACTTTTGGGTTCATGTCGGCGAAAGTACCGGTCGGGTTGCCCTTCCAGGCCCAGACATGCAGTTCGTAGAATTCACCCAGGCCGTAACGGTTGGGCGCGCTGTTGAAGTTGAACAGCTGCCCCTCCAGCGACGCCGGCCCCTTCGAGGTGATGTATTCGACCGCCACCAGCTGCAGCGTGCCGTCGGCCATCGGCTCGTACATCACCGCTTCGGGACGGGCGATGTCGATCTTGTCATCCTTCAGATACTGGCCGTTGACGTAATGGATGCCCATGGCGCCGCCGGTGATGCCGCTGGCGCAGGGAATGGGCGCATAGCCCTCAGCCGTCGCGGCCTTGACGTCGACAAACCGGCTGTTGGCGGCACGCACCTTGTCGGCCAGCGGACTGGCGCCGGCCGCGGGCGCAATTGCTTCCTGATGCGCCTGAGCGAAGGTGGTGCAGACCGCCAGCATGGCCCCCGCCATGAGAAGTCTGCTGCGAGAGTTTGTTATCATGTTCATTCCATTCTTCTTGAAAAAGCACAGCGGGCCGGCCGCCGAAAATACGGAGGCCCGGCAGGCAAGCGCCGTGGCTGTTGTTGCTTGGATATCCCGATGCGACGACTGCCGATCATCCCTTCGGCAGATACGGGATCGTTCCGGCCAGATCGGTGTTGTCGATCATCTGGAAACGGCTGTCGCTACCATCCTGACGGGCCGAAACGAAAGGCGCATAGGCAGGATCGTTGGTGAAGGCGCGCGCCGCCGCTTCCGACGGGAATGCCATCAGGGCGATCAGCGTGGTGTCGAGCGGCTTGCCTTCAAGCGTCTTCACATTGCCGCTGCGCGACAGATATTTGCCGCCGTGCTTGTGGACGAGGTCGTGCACCGAGGCGGCATAGGACGGCATCCACTTGGGATCCTTCACCTTGATGTCTGCGATAACGTAAGTGGTCATGGGTAGTCTCCTGGTTGCGGCGCACAGGGGGATCCCGTGCACCGGCCAAAGGGCTCGCATGGCAGGGCCCGCGCCAACCAGTCCGCGAACTGTACTGGGCTGGTACAGTTTCTGTACTCGCCGCCTCAATCATGAAGGGCTAATGTTCGGCCCAGCTTCGAGGGAGGGAATACAAAGCATGGCCCAGCACGGATACAAACAGTTCTGCCCGCTATCGATGGCCGCCGAGGTGCTGTGCACACGCTGGACGATGGTCCTGCTGCGCGAGCTGGTGGCGGGTTCGACCCGCTTCAACGACCTGCGCCGCGGCGTGCCCAAAATGTCGCCGACCCTTCTGTCGCAACGGCTGAAGGAGCTCGAACTGGCGGGGATCATCGAGCGCAAGGAAGTGCCGGGCGAGAAAGGCATTTCCGAGTATCGGCTGACCGAGGCCGGCCGGGATTTGCGCCCGGTCGTCGAGGCGATGGGCTTCTGGGGGCAGAAATGGGTCGAGTCCCGGCTGTCGCTCAAGAACCTCGATCCGTCGCTGCTTATGTGGGACATGCGGCGCAACTTGAACCCCTCGCCGCTGCCCGAGGGGCGCACGGTGATACAATTTCTGTATCAGGATCTACCGGCGTCCAAACGGTCGTGGTGGCTGATCGTCGAAAAGCACGGCGAGGTCGATCTGTGCTGGTACGATCCGGGCTTCGATGTCGACCTCTACGTCTCGACCGACCTGCACACGATGACGGCGATCTGGATGGGGTTGCTTACGGTCGAGAAGGCCGGGGCGAAGGTCTCCCTGACCGGCGACCAAGCTATCGGCAAGAAGATGCAGACCTGGCTCGGCCTCAGCCCCTTCGCGATCGAGCCCAAGCGCGCGGCGTAGGAGAGCCGAGGGCTTGAGGATAGGCGGGCGGAAGCTTGCCCAATCCTGACACTTGTCAGGAAACGGGTGGCGAGGCCGGCTTCTGGCGGCTTCAATACGGCCATGTTCATCACCCTGGCCAGAGATCTGAAATCCACACCGCTGCCGGTTGCCGACGATTCGCGCTGGGCGCGCATCGTCGCGCGCGACAAGTCGGCCGACGGAGAATTCTGGTATTCGGTGGCGACGACCGGCATCTATTGCCGGCCATCCTGCCCGTCGCGGCAGGCCAACCCCAGGAACGTGCATCTGCACGACACGCTGGATCAGGCCAGGGCGACCGGCTTTCGCCCGTGCCGGCGCTGCAATCCGGATGGCCCTTCGCTCGAGGCCGGCAACGCCGCGATGGTCGCCGATGCCTGCCGCTTCATCGAACAGAGCGAGGAAGAACCATCGCTTGGCGAACTGGCGGCCGCCGCCGGCCGCAGCGCCGGCTATTTCCATCGCATCTTCAAAGCCGTCACCGGGCTGACGCCGAAGGACTATGCCGCCGCCCATCGCGCCGCCCGGGTCCGCCAAGGCCTGCAAGACGGCGCCAGCGTGACGACGGCGATCTACGATGCCGGCTTCAATTCGAGCGGGCGTTTTTACGAGAAATCGACCGGCATGCTCGGCATGACGCCGACACGCTATCGCGCCGGCGGCGCCAACGAGGAGATCCGCTTCGCCGTCGGTGAATCCTCGCTTGGCGCCATCCTGGTCGCGTCGAGCCAGAAGGGCGTCGCCTCGATTCTGCTCGGCGACGATCCCGACGCGCTGGTGCGCGACCTGCAGGACCGTTTCCCCAAGGCGCGTCTGATCGGCGGCGACCGCGACTACGAAGCGCTGGTCGCTCGCGTCGTCGGTTTCGTCGAGGCGCCGGCGCTCGGTCTCGACCTGCCGTTCGACGTGCGCGGCACCGCGTTCCAGGAGCGTGTCTGGCAAGCCTTGCAGGATATCCCGGCCGGCCGGACAGTCTCCTATGCCGAGATCGCGCAGCGCATCGGATCGCCAAGGGCGACACGCGCCATCGCCGCCGCTTGCGCCGCCAACAACCTTGCCGTGGCCATTCCCTGCCACCGGGTGATCCGCAAGGACGGCGCGCTGTCGGGCTACGCCTGGGGAGCGGAGCGCAAGCGCGCGCTGCTCGACCGCGAGGCCGCGCCCGGCGGGGCGGTGAAGGCACCCGCCGACGCATACCGCTCCTCACGGGCCTGAAGGAGGACCTGGCGGCAATGCGCGCGATGGCAAGGTCTCCCGAGAGCAGCACCGATGCGACCGGCCAGACCCGAGCCGCCGGCAGCCGGCGCGCCCCCGACGCGAAGTCACTGGTGATGGCCAGCATCGGCGAGCTTGTCGATGACGGCAAAGCCGAGTGGAACCGCACCGCGACCGGCGAGATCGAGCTGCGGCTGTTGACCGGCGAAGTGTTCCTGGTCGGCGAGGTCTCCGTCATTCGTGTCGCGTGAACCACCTTGGGCGACGTGCGAGCGGTTCAAAATCGGCGCTCTACGGCGCCCCCCCTCTGTCCTGCCGGACATCTCCCCCACGCGGGGGGAGATCGACAGTTCGGGCGCCGGCTCTCGTCTTGCAACGTCGAAGATTGGCGAACGCCGTGGTGACGGCCAATCTCCCTCCTTGTGGGGGAGATGTCCGGCAGGACAGAGGGGGCGCCGTAGAGCGCCTACATTGCCGTTCAGCCTTAGATCCTGAGATTTGAATTTGAAAGCAAGCACCGGAGTGAGGGCCGGCCGGCACCTGGCTAGGGTTCAGGCACAGACAAAGGAGTGAAGGCAATGAACCTCATGCAAACCAATGGGACGGCGGCGGCCTCCAACGCTATCGCCATCGACACCATCACCTATGCCATCGGCGAATCCGAGATCGGAAAAGTGCTGGCGGCACGCAGCCATATCGGCGTCTGCGCCATCCTGATCGGCTCCGACGCCGACACGCTGGAGCAAGACCTCGCCAACCACTTCCCCGGCAGGATGCTGGTCGAGGACGAGGCAACCTTGAGCGAGGATCTCGCGGCAATAGCCCGCTTCATCGAAACGCCCGGCGTCGGTCTCGACCTGCCTCTCGACATGCGCCACGGCACGCCGTTCCAGCAGCGTGTGTGGGACGTGCTGCGCGCCATCCCGTGCGGCACCACCATCACCTACACGGCACTTGCCCGGCGTCTCGGCCAGCCGAACAGCGCCCGCGCCGTGGCGACGGCTTGCGCCGCCAACGCGATCGCGCTTGGCATTCCGTGCCACCGTGTCCTGCGCACCGACGGCACGCTGGCCGGCTACCGCTGGGGTGTCGAACGCAAGCGCGCTTTGCTCGACAAGGAGGCCGCACTATGAACGCCCACGCCAAGGTTGCCGCATCCGTGGTCGAGGCAGCGGAAACACGCGTCGCCGGCTACGACTGGCCGGCATTGACCGCCGAACTCGACGGCTTCGGCTGCGCGGTGATGGAAAAGCTGCTCTCACCGCAGGAATGCCGTCGGATCGCCGGCCTCTATCGCGAGGAAGAACATTTCCGCAGCCACATCCATATGGCCAGGCACGGCTTCGGCCAGGGCGAGTACCGCTATTTCCGCTATCCCTTGCCTGACTTGCTCGGCGGCCTGCGCAGCGCGCTCTATCCCAGGCTGGCCGAGGTCGCCAACCGGTGGAACGAACGCATGGGCCTCGCCATGCGCTACCCCGCGGCGCATGCCGAGTTTCTCGAACAATGCCACACCGCCGGCCAGACGCGGCCGACGCCGCTGCTGCTGCAATATGTCCCCGGCGACTTCAACTGCCTGCACCAGGACCTTTATGGCGACCTCGCCTTCCCGCTGCAGGTGGCGATCCTGCTCTCCGAGCCGGGCAAGGATTTCACCGGCGGCGAATTCGCGCTGACCGAGCAGCGGCCGCGCATGCAGAGCCGGGTCGAAGTGGTGCCGCTGCGCCAGGGCGATGCCGTTGCCTTCGCCGTCCACAACCGGCCGGTGCAGGGAACGAAAGGCAATTACCGTGTCAATTTGCGCCACGGCGTCAGCCGGCTGCGCTCAGGCATGCGCCACACCGTGGGCATCATCTTTCACGATGCGAGGTAAGTGACCTCCGCGATCCGATGCGGCCGCCCTTACGGCGACCGCATCTTGAAAACGAAGGAAAGCGGGCAAGCGATTCCACCCAAACGCTATTTTCCGCCGATTCGATGCCTCCGCGCGGCACTCCGCATCAGCCGGCCGCCGCGTAGCGGTTGACCACCATGCCGCAGGCATAGGCCCTCGACCCGAGCAGGCGCAGCCTCTGGAAACCGCCCAGGTCGAAGATCCGGCGCCCCTCGCCCAGCACCGCCGGGTTGATGAACAGCTGGAACTCGTCCACCAGCCCGGCCGCGATCAGCGCCGACGCAAACCCTGCCCCGCCGAACACCGCGATATCGCCGCCCCCGGCCTTCTTCAGCGCGTTGACCTCGCGCGGCAGGCCGCCGCTGGCGACCGTGGTGCGTTCCCACCGCGAGGTTTTGAGCCTGTCGCTCAGCACCACCTTGTCGACATCGACGACACGTTGCGCAAAGGCATAGAAGGGGTCTCGCGGATAATTCCTTGCCGCGTTGCCCCAATGGATCAGATAGCCCTCCTCGACCATCTTGCGGCTCAGCAGGATGGTGTCGATGCCGGCGAAGATGGCGTTGAAGTCCTTTTTCAGCTCGTCATCCCAGGCGCTGTCGTCGCCCCATTCCCACAGCTGCCAGTGATGGTTCTCGAAGGCGCCGACAAAGCCGTCGACCGACATCTGCATCTGAAGGATGAGCTTTCTCATCGTCATTCTCCTCGTTCGGTTTGGGATCGAGCGGCGCTGCCGAAATCCCGCGCCCGGCGAACCGTCATGCCAGCGCAAATGGTTTACATTTGGAACCGTTGACCCATGCCGAGAATGGTGTCAATAGTAAAGTGATTTACAAATGGAAGTATAGCGATGTCGACCAGGGGAAAGTCCGGCTGCCCGATCAACCTGTCGCTCGAACTGCTCGGCGACCGCTGGACGCTGCTCATCATCCGCGACCTGGTCTTCGCCGGGAAAAAGCATTTTCGCGAATTCCTGCAGTCCGACGAGGGCATCTCGTCGCGCACGCTGGCCGAGCGGCTGCAGACGCTTCAGGACGAAGGCATCCTCACCAGAAGCGACGATCCGACACATGGGCTGAAGACGGTCTACCGGCTGACCGAGGCCGGCATCGACCTCCTGCCCGTGCTGGCGACGCTCGGCGCCTGGGGTAGCAAGCACCGCAGGGCCGACGACAAGCTCTCGCGGATCGCCGACGACATGGCGGCGGGTGGCGAGGCAGCGCTCGATCGCATGAAGATGGCGTTGCGGACCGAGCATATCGGCCAGGCGACAGGCTGAGGCTGCGCCTCCCCTCGCGGAGGAAATGAGGCGCCGAGCCGGCCACACTGGTCTCATCTGCTTGACATCGAGCTATCTTTGTTCTCTATTTGTTCGAATTCATAAGCAACTCCGGATATGCGGCCGGTACGCCGCGAGCGAATGGTCGGGATGGAAACGACAGCCACCATCCTGCATGCCGATCTCGACGCCTTCTATGCCTCGGTCGAGCAGTTGCTCGATCCGTCGCTGCGCGGCGAACCGATCGCGGTGGGTGGCGGCGTCGTGCTCGCGGCCTCGTACGAGGCGCGCGCCTTCGGCGTGCGCGGCGGCATGCCGGGGCGCAAGGCCCGCGAGCTCTGCCCGCAACTGATCTTCGTCGGCGGTCATTTCGGCGACTACCAGCGGCTCGGCGACGCGGCGATCAAGGTGCTCGACGATTTCACGCCCGTGGTCGAGCGCATCTCCATCGACGAGGCCTTTGCCGATGTCGCCGGCTGCACGCATCTGTTCGGCTCACCGCAGGAGATCGCCACGACTGTCCGCCGCCGCGTCCGCGCCGAGCTCGGCCTGCCGATATCGATTGGCGTGGCGCGCACCAAGCATCTGGCCAAGATCGCCTCGCAAGTGGCCAAGCCGGATGGGCTGGTCGTCGTCGAGCCCGGCACCGAGATCGCCTTCCTGCACGATCTGCCGGTCGGGCTGATGTGGGGCGTCGGCCCGGCGACCAAGGCACGGCTGGCCGACATCGGCGTCGAGACCATCGGCCAGCTGGCCCGGACGCACAGCGGCGCGCTGACCCGGCTGCTCGGTCCGGCCGTCGGCGAAAAGCTCGCCGCGCTGTCGTGGAACCGCGACCCGCGAAAGCTGGAGACGAAGCGCCGGGCGCGCTCCGCGGGCGCCCAGTCGGCGCTCGGCCGCAAACCGGCCGTCGCCGACGTCTACGTGCCCACTCTGCTGCATCTGGCCGATCGCGTCGCCAGCCGGCTGCGCGCCAAGGCGCGGCCGGGCCGCACGGTGACCGTGCGCGTACGCTTCGCCGATCTCAGCGCCGTTACCCGCTCGATCACGCTCGACCAGCCGATCTCGGCAACAACGATGCTGGCCGAGATCGCCGGCGATCTGGTGCGCGGTGTGCTCGCCGACCACCGCCAGGAGAAAACGATCTCGCTGCTGGCGATCTCGGTGTCGCATCTCGAGGAAAGCGCCGAGCTGCAGCTCGAACTGCCGCTCGGCCTCGCCGACGAGAAGCGCCGGCCCGGTACGCGCAAGGGCCTGGCGCGCTTCGGCGCCGACCGCGCCATCGACAAGATCCGCGAGCGCTTCGGCAAACAGGCGGTCGGCTACGGCACCGTGGCGCTGGAGGCAGCGCGCTCGGTGCCCGACGAATTCAGGGAACTGGCGGAGAAGGAACTGTGAGCGGAGGAGCGCGCCAATCCCGCCGATCGACGAACCATCGAGCAGGCAACACCCCTCCGTAGGAGGTTACCTGGCGCGCTCACCCCTCCAGTCTGATTCCGCATATCAGATAATAGCAGTCAACGTAGCGGGTGCGTTCAGGAGTGCCGCGTTCCGGCATTGCCTTGTCGTCTTCGTGGTAGCTTTGAATGAGGCGTGAGCATTGTGCCACTTTGATCGCCCTCACATTCGGAAACAAAGTTCCGACCACGGCTTCCGGCGCCCCGAGAGAAGCGGCCGCGAGGAGAAGGCACCCGAGACTGGCGGCAAGGAAAAGATATACGTTGCGCATTGTTCTCAACGGATACGGCCGGGTGACATTCTTGACAACGACGAACCCGTATCATGTTTAATATATGTATAGCGGCTCCGTCATTCATCCATCCGTCAGTAAAGCGGCGGCAAAGCACTTCGCCGCCGGTTGAATAGTGGAGTGCATCCGAGCCGACCCTTCTCGCCAGCAATGCTTGCCAAATCCCGTCATGCCGCCCATACAGCCTCTCGGGCGGATCGCCTGTCCCGAGAGGTCCGCGCCCTCTCTCATTTCGCCGGGGATACTGTCCGATGTCTGCGACGCCCTACCCTTGGTCAAAGCCGTGAAGCCTTCTCCCGACACCCCGTCACTGTCGCTTGCAAGCCTTGGATGGTCGGATTTTTTCGGCGATCAGCTCGATCCGGATGAGGCGAACCTCGTCCCGACACGCATTGCCATGGTGCATCGTGACCGCCTGAGCGGCCTGTCTCAGACCGGGCAAACGGACCTGACACTGCCGCCGCAAGCCAACACCGGCGACTATGCCGTCGGCGACTGGGTGCTGGTTGAGCCGCATAGCCACCTGCTGCGGCGCCGCCTGACCCGCAAGACGGTGCTGGAGCGCCGCACCCAGGGCGGCAGGGTGCCGCAGCTTGCCGCGGCCAATGTCGACACGCTGTTCATCGTCACCTCCTGCAACGCCGATTTCAACATCGCCCGGCTCGAACGCTATCTGGCGCTGGCCAACGAGGCTGGAACGACCCCGGTGATCCTGCTGACCAAGGCCGATACCGCTGAAGACTCCGAGGCGTACCACAAGCAGGCGAGCGCGCTGCAGCGCGGATTGCCCGTCGTGACGCTGAATCCGCGCACATCGGATGCCGCGGCCGCGCTGGCCGCCTGGTGCGGCCCGGGACAGACGGTCGCGCTGGTCGGTTCCTCCGGCGTCGGCAAATCGACGCTGGTAAACACGCTGGCAGGATCGGCGCAGCAACTGCCGCAACAGACCGCGGGCATCCGCGAACATGACGCCAAGGGACGCCACACCACCACGGCGCGATCGCTGCACGCCATTGCCGGTGGCGGCTGGGTGATCGACACGCCGGGAATGCGCACGCTGCATGTCAGCGATGTCGCCTCCGGCATCGACACGCTGTTCGCCGAAATCACCGAGCTTGCCCCGCTGTGCAAGTTCCGCGACTGCACGCACGTCCATGAACCGGGCTGCGCGGTGCAGGCTGCCCTTAAGGCTGGTACGCTCGATCCCGAGCGCCTTGCGCGCTGGCGAAAACTGTCTGACGAAAACCAGCACAACACGCCGGTCCAGAGTGGGCCGCGTGGCGGCAAGTCTCCCGCCGTGCGCGGAAAGAGGCGCTGAACGACCGTCCTACTGCCTACTGCCTACTGCCTACTGCCTACTGCCTACTGCCCTCAAAGTCGCGCCGTGCCGAAAACCCGATCCCACAAGGCTGACGTCACGCCGAAATTGGCCGTTTCGTCGACATGGTGGTGCACCGCGTGGCGGCGCTTGAGCGTGTAGAGATAGCTCGGATGGTTGGGATGCCAGTGATGGATCATGTGGTGGATGCTGATGTACCAGAGGTAGCCCAGCATCAGCCCGCAACTGGCCGCGCTCGCGGTAGCGAAACCCGACACCATCCATACCGGCAAAAACGCCACCAGCGCATGCACCCCGAGGCTGAGCCAGGTCGGCGTCCCCACCGAACTGCGCTCCTCGACATGGTGGCGGTCATGCAAGTCGCTGATGTAGGGAATGTGATGAAGGACGAACCTGTGCAGCAGGTATTCGATCAACGTCCACAGGCCAAGACAGGCGAGGACCGTGCCCATCCAGCCTGGCGCACTCTCTTCGCCGGCCTCGATCAGGCCGGCCACCGCCAGCACGGCGATCACCAGCGGATAGACCACGAAGTCGCTGTAGTAGCCAATAAGACCGAGTTGCATCCGAGACGCCTCACCTAGCTTTCGGTGCCGCCAACAGAAGATGGCATCAGATTGCCAGCCCGGCGGCTGAGGAGCAATGCAGGTGCACCTGACATAGCATCGCAGTCACCCGGCGCAAGCCCACGCCAAAGGATTTGCGGGGACAGTCGGCGCTGCTGGATCGTAATGTTATCCGGCAAACCGCGCCGGCGCCCACGCCCCGCCCGCGTGGCACAATTGACTATCGGGAATTGCTGTTCAATCTTTCAAGAAAATAGAAGCTTTGTTCCGGAGGAGGAATGGAGGCCAGGCTCGACGGCAAGGTGGTGCTGGTCACCGGCGCGACGCAAGGCATCGGCCGCGCCACCGCCGAGACGCTGGCGCGTTCCGGCGCCGCTGGCTTGTTGGTCACCGGCCGCGAGAAGACGCGCGGCGACGCCGTGGCGGCCGGGCTTTCGCAACTGGGCACGCCGGCCGTCTTCGTCGCCGCCGACCTGTCCGATCCGGATGCTCCCGCCCTGCTGGCGCAAGCCTGCATCAACCGCTTCGGCCGTATCGACGCTCTGGTCAACGCCGCCGGCCTGACCGATCGCGCGTCCTTCCTCGATGCCAGCCTCGACGACTGGGCGTCGCTGTTCGCCGTCAACGCACGCGCGCCGTTTTTCCTCATGCAGGCGGCAATTGCCGACATGAAGAAGCGCGGCCAGGGCGGTTCCATCGTCAACATCCTGTCGATCAACGCCCATTGCGGCTCGCCCGAGCTCGCCGTCTATTCCGCCACCAAGGGCGCGCTCGCCACGCTGACCAAGAATGCCGCCAACGCCCACCGCTTCGACCGCATCCGCGTCAACGGCATCAATGTCGGCTGGACCGACACCCCGGCCGAACGCGTCATGCAGGCCGAGACGCTGGGCAACGGTCCCGGCTGGCTCGATGCGGCAAACGCCGCGCAGCCTTTTGGCAGGCTGCTGATCCCAGACGATATCGCCAACCTCGCCGTCTTCCTGCTGTCCGATGCAGCCGGGCCGATGACCGGCGCGGTGATCGACCAGGAGCAGTCGGTGATCGGGGCGAACCGGTGAGCGCGGCTTCCGCATCGCCGGAAACACTCGGACCGGCCTTGCGTGGCCGGCCTCCCGTCGCTGCTGTTCGTGCCGCTGGCGGCCCTCACCGTCTTCACCTTGAACCGCACCGGCTTCGGCCGCCTGCTCCACGCCGTCGGCGACAATGAACGCGCAACGCGCCTGTCCGGCGTGCGCTACTGGCAAGTGATATCAGCGCTCTACATCATCTCCAGCGTGCTCGCCGGCATCACCGGCCTGCTCTATATCGGCCGTCGGACGTCGCGTTTCCTCCCATAGATTTAGCCTTCCTCAGGGCTTACTCTCCTAACCAGACGCGGGCCGACGCCGATCGCTGGGCGGCCCTCCAATGACAACGACTCTCTAGAGTAACGCACACGGTCAGATGGACGCCCCACTCCGGCTGCCGGGACAGGCCAGCCGGCTTCGGCGGCGGAGCGAGGAGATATAAAGTTACCCAAGCAGATACCTGGCATACAGGCGTTCACGGAAGCCCGCGCGATCTTTGATTGATGCATTGACGCAGCGGGATCGGGGTGCGTTGGCGCGTTGCGCGCAATTGGTCATTTCTTGCTGTCCGCTTACGCATTGAGGTGCCTAGAAGCTGCCGGGCCGCTATCGGCCCACGGGCGGCAATGCGCCTGCAAACTGCCGTTCGCTCCGGAATGGCCGCAGGAAGGACGGCTCGCGACTCGCCTGGTCTAGTTGCACCCCGCAGCCCCTGTCCTCAGATTCGCGCGCCTCAAAGCGTTAGCATAAACTAATATTAATCGGAATCACTAAAGCAAATATGCCTATAATTTTGGCACATATACAAAATTTTAATCAATTTTTTTCTGGTCATCATGTCTTACTATCATCCCCGGAGCGGAATCTTTGCCACTTATTCAGGGTATGTCTTCCGAATGGTCGATGTTATGGTGGATTGGGTGACGATTCCCTGGAACGATATTGTTCGTCGCAACGTTGCCCGGGAAAGCGGTCGCCGGGACTCTTATCGAATGATCTGAGCGGCCAGGCACCACGAGGAAGGAATTCTGATGAGCACCGTCATGAACGCCAAAGGCATCCCTCTTCCCTACACCGGTGCTTCCACCCATTGGTTCTCGGCGACCGGGTCCGGACCGGAACTGTACGGCACGCCCGGCAACGACTCCTTCTGGGGAGACAGCAGTGTCAATGTCACGATGTATGGTGGTGCGGGCGACGACTACTATCATCTCTATTCCACGATCAACAGGGCGGTCGAGGATCCTGGGGCGGGTGTCGACACGATCGACACCTGGATGAGCTACAAGCTGCCCGCCAATTTCGAGAACCTCGTCGTTACCGGTGACAATCGCTATGCGTTCGGAAACGCTTTGGACAACATCATCAAGGGCGGGTCCGGCCATCAGACGCTGGATGGCGGCAAGGGCAATGATGTCCTGATCGGCGGCGACGGCGCCGACGTCTTCATCGTCTCGAAGGGCAACGGAAGCGACCTGATCTTCGATTTCGGCGCGACGGACACCGTGCGTCTCAATGGCTACGCCCTCACCTCGTTCGAGGCCGTACAGGCCAACATGGTCCAGGCGGGGGCGAATGTGCAGCTCAACCTCGGCTCCAGCGAGATGCTGGTGTTCAACAACACCACGATCGACAAGTTTCAGCCCGCCCAGTTCGAACTGCCGATCGACAAATCAGGCATGACGGTGTCCTTCGCCGACTACTTCAACACGCTGAGCCTCTGGAACGGCCAGAGCGGCACCTGGGATTCCAACTTCTGGTGGGGCGCTCCGAACGGCAGCACGCTGACCCAGAACGGCGAGCTGCAATGGTACATCGACGCCAGTTACGGCCCGACGAGCTCGGTCCATCCGTTCAGCGTGGCAAACGGCGTTCTCACCATCACCGCGGCGCAGGCCCCGGAAGACATCAAGCCTCTGATCAACAACTACGAATACACCTCGGGGATCCTGACGACCCACGACACCTTCTCGCAGACCTATGGCTATTTCGAAATGCGCGCCGACCTGCCCGAAACGGCCGGAGCATGGCCGGCCTTCTGGCTGCTGCCGGAAGACGGCTCGTGGCCGCCGGAACTTGACGTGCTCGAAATGCGCGGCCAGGACCCGAACACACTTGTCATGACGGCGCACACGAACGAGACGGGACAGCACACCAAGATTTCGTCCTCGGTGAATGTTTCGAACACCGACGGCTTCCACACCTATGGCCTGCTGTGGACGCCGGACCAGCTGATCTGGACCTACGATGGCGTCAAGGTCGCTGAAGTCGCGACGCCGTCGGACATGCATACCCCGATGTATATGCTGGTCGATCTCGCGGTCGGCGGTTTGGCCGGCGCGCCTCCCGACCATCTGGCGACGCCGGCGCAAATGAAGATCGACTATATCCGCGCCTATACGCTGGATGATGTGCAGCAGAGTCATCTGAGCATAACAGGCGAGCACACGGTCTAGGCGACCAGTGCGATGTTGCGGGATCATGCGCCGTTGAGCGATGCGACGAGGCAGCAGGGCCTGCGGTCGGTGTTCATGCGCGCCATTGCCGATATCGGCGTCTTCTCGCTGCTGATCAACATCCTGCTGCTGGTGATCCCGCTCTATCTGCTGCAGGTGTATGATCGCGTGCTGCCATCCTCCAGCGTCGAGACGCTGCTTTATCTGTCGGCGATGGCGGTTGTCGCGCTCGCTTTCCTCGGCTTGCTGGACGCGGTCCGCGCCATTTACACGCAGCGCGTCGCCGCCACGGTCGATCAGAAACTGGGCGCGGCGACATTCGCCGCCTCGCTTGGCGCCAAACATGCCGGCGGCGGCCTGTCGCCGCTGCGCGACCTTGCCTCGGTCTGCGCCTTCATCAGGTCGCGCGGCGTGGCGGTACTGTTCGACCTGCCCTTTGCTCCTGTCTTTCTCGCCCTGCTCTATCTCATCCATCCGGTGCTGTTCTGGCTGACGCTTGCCGGCGCGGTGCTTTTGTTTCTTCTGGTCGTGGCCAATCAGCTTGCCATTGGCAGGAACGATGCCCTGTCGGCGGAACGCTCGGCCGCCGCCAGCCAGGCCGAGCAGGCCTTTGCCCGCAATGCCGAAACGCTGCGCGCCATGGGCATGGTGCGAGCCGCCGCCGAGGTATGGGGCGGGCACGTCGCGGAAGCGCTCACCCTGCATGACCGTTCATCGAGCGCCAACGCCATCTTCAGCGCGGCGTCGCGGGCGCTGCGCATGATGCTGCAACTGGCAATACTGGGCGCCGGGGCATGGCTGGTGCTGCAGGGGCAGATGACAGCCGGCATGATCTTCGCGTCCTCGCTGGTGTCGTCGCGCGCGCTGCAGCCACTCGACCAGCTGATCGGATCCTGGCGGCAGATCGTCGACGCCAGGCGTTCGTGGAAGCGGCTGGCCACCGCGCTTGCGGCCCGTCCGGCGGATGCGCGGAAGCTGACATTGCCGGACCCCTCCGGCGCGATCGCCGCGCAGGACCTTTTCTTCATCGCGCCGAATGCCTCCTTCGGCACGGAACCCATCCTCAAGCGGCTGAACTTTGTGATCGGCGCCGGCGAGGCGGTGGCAATTATCGGCCCGAGCGGCGCCGGCAAATCCACGCTGGCGAAATTGCTTGTCGGCGCGCTCCAGCCGACCGGCGGCTCGGTCAGGATCGACGGCGCCGACCTCAGGACCTGGGACGAAAACCAGCTCGGAAAGCACATCGGCTACCTCGCGCAGGAAGTGGAGCTTTTTCCCGGATCGATCGCGCAGAACGTCGCCCGCTTCGACCCGGATGCCGATGACCCCGCGATCGTCGAAGCCGCCAGGCGCGCCGAGGCGCACGAGCTGATCCTGGCGCAGCGCGACGGCTACCAGGCCACCATCGGTCCATCCGGCACGACGCTGTCGGGTGGCGAGCGCCAGCGGATCGGGCTGGCGCGCGCCTTCTACGGTAATCCGCGCATTCTCGTTCTGGACGAGCCCAGTACCCATCTCGACGGCAGCGGCGAAACGGCGCTCGAAGCGGTGCTTTCCGCCGCCAAGGCGGCGGGCGTCACGACAATCGTGATAACGCACCGCCCTTCGATCGCCGCGGCCTGCGACCGCGTGATGCTTCTGCGCGGCGGAGTGGTCGAAGCCTTCGGTCCAGGCGGCGACGTGTTGCGGCAGTCGACCGCCGGCAAGGGCCTTCCTCCACAGCGCAACACGGTGGTGACAGGATCGTTCGCCACGACGATCCGCGGCACCTCGCATAACGTCCGCTTTGGATCGTGAAGATGGCAGTGCAGAGCCTAGCCTGGGAAGGCAGACCACGCACCGACATCCGACGGGTGGCCTTCACTGGCTACGCCGCAATAGCACTGCTGGCGGGGTGTTTCGGCTATTGGGCCGTCAGCGTGCCCCTGTCCGGAGCGGTGATCACGCAAGGCACGATCTCGGCGGCGGGCGGAAACATTCTCATCCAGCATCCCGAAGGCGGCATCATCCAGGAGTTGCTGGTCCATGAAGGGGATCGCGTGCAAAAAGCCCAGGATCTGATCCTGCTCGATCGAACAGCCGCGCAGGCCGAGTTCAACCGGCTGACGAGACAGTCGATCGCGCTCAGGGCGAGCGCCTCGCGGCTCGAGGCGGAACGCGACGGATTGGACCGGCTTGCGCCAGTCACGGGGACCGCGCCAGCACCGTTCCAGCACGATTTCGAGACTCTGGTTCGAGAACAGCAGAAGGAATTCGACGCCAGGCTCGCCCGCTTTCGATCGGAACAATCGATCCTGACGCAACGGGTTGCCATGCATCGCCAGTCGGTCGTGGGATTGCAGGCCCAGAAACTCGCCATCCAGCAACAGGCCGAAATCGTGAAGAAAGAGCTCGGCATCAAGACCAGCCTGTTGGACAAGGGCCTCACCAATCGCAGCGAATATTCGCAGCTTTTGCGCAGCGAGGCCGATCTGGTCGGGCAGGCCGGCGCGCTGGAGGCGGATGTTGCGGCGACCGCCACCCAGATCGTCGAAGCGCAGGCGCAGATCGAGCGTGCGACCACGCAACGCGTGGAGGAAGCGCTGACCAAGCTGGACGACGTCCGCACCAACCTGGCCGACATAGAGGAACAGATTCGTGCAGCCGAGGCGGTGCTGAGGCGGACAACGATCAAGGCGCCGGCCGCGGGCATCGTGGTGTCGTCGACCTACAATTCCAAGGGAAGCGTGATTGCCCCCGGACAGAAGATCATGGAGATCCTGCCCACGGCATCGGGCCTGATCGTCGATGCACGGCTGCGGACGAGGGACATCGATCAGGTTCGTGTCGGCCAGCCGGCAAAACTGCGATTGTCCGCGTTGAACATGCGGCTCACGCCTGAGATTTCAGCCACGGTGACACAGGTTTCCGCGGACCGGCTGATCGACGAGGCCACGCATGAACCCTATTTCCGCGCCAAGCTGAAGATTGCCCCCGACCTGCCGCCCGGCGTGAAAGCGGAGCAGCTTTACCCTGGAATGCCGGTCGAGGCGTTCATCAGCACCGATGACCGAACTTTCTTCGAGTATCTCGCACGGCCGATGCTCGATTCCTTCGCTCGCGCTTTCACAGAGCGGTAGATGTTGCGAACCGCGGTGTCCGTCGGCACGCCGTCAATATCGCCAGGGATCAGGCCGCGACAATGCCCACGCCAATTTGAAGATCCGCTCCTGAAGATTCGCGGCCCAAAGCTGACGGCCTGCACTCGGCCCAAAAACGGAACGTTCTGTTTCTCGTCGGGTAGCACAACCAGGGTGGGATTTTTCCCTAGGCATTAACGGCAGGCGGGGCTAGCGTAGAGCCACTGGGAGGTGGGCGATGACAGACGTCTCGATCCGCCGGGCGGATTTCATGATGGTCCTCGCCTATGCTTCGGACCTTGCCACCGGCCATTCTCGCGACTTCGCACTGAAATCCTGCGTGCTTGCGATGCGGATCGCCGATCTTGCTGGCGTTTCCGATGAGGTTCGGCGCAACGCCTACCACCAGTCCATGCTCCGCTATGTCGGTTGCAATGCCGACACGGACCTCCTGTCGGCCACCTTTGGCGACGAAATTGCGCTCCGCCAGGATCTTGTCGGTCTCGATATGGGCAACCGGGCGGAGCTGGGCAGGGTCTTCGTCCAGGCTTTCAAGCGGCTCTACTACGATCTTGAGCCCGACGCGCAGGCCAACGCGATCGAGGCTGGGCTATCGCAGGCGATCGCCGTGGCTCGCCCGGTGCTCACAGCGCATTGCGAGGTCGCGCAGCGGATCGGCGAGCGGCTCGGCCTGTCCGACGAGATCCGGCGCAATCTTGGACAGATCTACGAACGCTGGGACGGCAAAGGCCTGCCGCGTGGGCTGAGCGGCGAGGATGTCCTCCCCGCCGTGCGCCTGATCACATTGGCGCAGGATGCCATTGCGCTCAGCGATGCGGTCGGCATCGACGGGATGGCCGAAACCATCGCCAGCCGCGGCGATGGCCCATACGAAGCGGAACTGGCCCGGCTCGTCTCGGCCAACGCGGCGGCGCTGATGGAGGGCATCGGCGCGACGGTCGACCGCGAGACGATCCTGGCGCTCGAGCCCGATCCTCCGGTGGCGCTGGACGAGGAGGCTTGCGACGAGGCGTTCCTCGCCATCGCCGACATGATCGACATGCGCATGCCGTTTACGCAGGGCCATTCGAGGATGGTGTCGGAACTGGCCACGGGCGCGGGCAAGCGGATCGGGCTGCCCGACCCTGACGTCCGCGCGCTGCGCTGGTCGGGCTGCATCCATGACATTGGCGAGCTCGTGGTGCCGGTGGCGACCTGGATGCGCAACGGTCCGCTGTCGGTCCGCGAGCGCGACGCGGCGCAGTTGCACGCCTATTATGGCGAGCGGGCGCTGGCCTCGTTCGGCCGCGAGGGCGATGCGATGGCCGCCCTCGTGCTGCGCCATCACGAACGCCTGGATGGCTCGGGCTATCACCGCAAGGTTCACGGCTCCGACCTGTCGCCGGCGGCAAGGATCCTGGCCGCTGCCGAAGCCTTCCAGACGTGGCGAGAGGAACGTCCGCACCGCAAGGCGCTGTCCAGCGAGGCGGCGGCAACGCAGCTGCGCGCCGCCGTTCGCGAGGGCTGTATCTGCCCCGATGCCGCCGAGGCCGTGCTGTCCTTCGCCGGACAGCCGTCGCGCCGGGCGCCGCCCCGGCCGCTGGCCGGAATGACGCCGCGTGAGATCGAGGTGCTGCGCCTGATCGCCGCTGGACTCACGGCGAAGGAAGCGGCGCGCAAGCTGGATATCTCGCCCAAGACCGCGGACCACCATATCCAGAGCGTCTATGCCAAGATCGGCGTGACCACCCGCGCCGCCGCGGCACTCTACGCGGTCGAGCACGGCCTTGTCCGGCCGGGCGAGACGCAGGCATAGGGAATACACCCCATGTGCGCCCGCTCCGGGGCGCGCATCGTGATCCTGTCGACGGACCGATGGTGGCCGCGACCGACAGGAGGAAATCAGATGCTTCTCGCAACAACCAAGGTGGCGGACGTCGACCGCTTCATCCGTATCTTTTCGACCAAGGGCGCCGACAAGCGCCGGCTGCACGGCTCGAACGGCGCAACCGTCTTCCGCGACCCCAGCGAGCCCGACCGCGTCTGGGCGATCTTCGACTGGGACGCCGAGGGCTGGAAGAATTTCGTGTCGGATCCGGAGGTGCCCGCGATCCTGCAGGAAGCCGGCCATGTCGGCAAGCCACAGGCGGCACTGCTGCTCGGCCACTACGAGGCTTGAGGTCCCGCACTGCGCGCCGCCTGCCGACCGGCGGCGGCGCCTCCCCGACGAACCCCCAGATTTGGAGAAATGAAATGGATCCGAAACCCATCAAGATCGGCCTTATCGCCGAACTCACCGGCCCGTTGTCCTTCATGGGCGTCGCCAACGCAAACCTGACGACCATGCTCGTCGACGACATCAACGCCAAAGGCGGCCTGCTGGGCCGGCCGGTGAAAGTCATCATCGAGGATGGCGAGACCAACGACAGCGCCGCCAAGGCAAGGACCGCGAAACTGATAGATGTCGACAAGGTCGACCTGGTCGTCGGCGGCATCTACAGCTCGACCCGCCTAGCCATCAAGAGCGAGGCGGTCGCGCGCGGCAGGACGCTCTACATCTACACCGAGCAGTATGAGGGACAGGAAAACGATCCGCTGATCTTCTGCACAGGTCCGGTGCCCGCGCAGCAGGTCGAACCGCTGATCCCATGGTTCATGAAGAGCACCGGGGCGAAGAAGTTCTACCTGCCGTCGGCCGACTACATCTGGCCCCATCTGCTGAACAAGGCGGCGAGCCGGGTGGTGCGCGCAAGCGGCGGCGAGATCGTCGGTGAGGAGTATTTCCCGCTCGATACAGTCGATTTCCGGCGCACGGTCGAGCAGATCATGGCGAGCGGCACCGACGTGGTATTCAACACCCTCGTCCCGCCGGGCCTGACGCCGTTCCTCGACGAACTGCATAAGGCCGGTTTCGGCAAGCGCGGCGGCAAGATCATCTGCACCTACTTCGACGAGAATTTCTTCAATCTCGTGCCGTCCGAGCAGATCGAAGGCCTCTACAGCTGCCTCGACTACTATCAGGAACTCGAGGATCCGTTCGGCCGCGCGCTCTTGCGTCGCTACCAGGACCGATTCCCCGGCAGCGCCATGTTGACCGCGGGCAGCGGCTGCACCGGCCACTACCGGGCGATCAAGATGTGGGAAGCGGCTGTCAATGAGGCCGGCACGGTCGAGCGCGATACGGTCATCCGGGCGCTCGATCACGCGCGGATCAGCGAGGGACCGGGTGGCCCGGCCGAAATGGTTCCCGGCCAGCACCATGTTCGCATGAACATGTACATCGCGCAGGCGCAGGGCGGTCGCTTCCGGGTCGTCAAGAACCTGGGTCCGATCGATCCTAACGAACGCGTGCTCGCCGACGAACTCCAACTCGGCAAAGCGGGCTGAGCCGGCCGCGTCGATGACTGTTCTTCCAGGTGGTGGGGCGGCCAGCAAGTTGCCCTGCCACCCAACCAGCCAATAGTGCCTGTTCCAGTCGCGCATTCAGAGCAACTGGAGATCACCAGGCGCTATCTCCGGCGCTGGCGCGTTGCGGTCCGCGATAGGCTGGACGCGTCGGTCCGCTTTCCAATCTCGCTATGCCCGAAAACGGACAGTCCGCAAACGGCCCTGCGGGGTCGCGAGATCAAAAAGCTAACGCCCGACGGCGGGGTGCGCTAGCCTAGGTTGTCCAAGCGGTTTGTCTTGCGCCACTCCTCGTATTCCCCGCGGGCATCGTCATGCAGCGGATAATAGCGTTGCAGCGGCGCGCCCTGCATGAGTTTCATTCGCGAGAATTCCTCCCAATCGTGATGCTTCTGGGATTCTTCGATCACCTTGGCGGCCATTGCGACGGGAAGCACGACCACCCCGTCGTCGTCGGCGACGATGATGTCGCCGGGGATCACCGTGACGCCGCCGCAGGCAATTGGAACGTTGACGGCGTTCGGATAGATGCTGGTTTGCACATGATAGTTGGGCGTCCAGCCGCGCAGCCACAGGGGCAGATCGAGCTTTTCGACATTGGGCCGGTCGCGCATGCATCCATCGATCACAATGCCCGCGCCGCCCCTGCCCTTGAAATAGGTCGACATCATATCCCCGAAGACGCCCGAACTCATGTCGCCGCGCGCGTCGACCACGACCACATCGCCCTCCCGCGCGTGATAGAGCACGTGCCGGTGCAGCTGCGTCTCCGGATCGGCATATTCTCCCTCGCTAAAGAGGTCCGGCCGCTGCGGCAGGAACTGCAGCGTCAGCGCCGGCCCGACGATCGACTTCCCGTGGTTCTGCGCCACCGGACCGACCATGTGCGGATTGCGGAAGCCCATGTGGCCAAGCGTGCCGGCAACCGTCGCGGCGCCGATCTCCCTTAGCGCGTCGATCAGGTCCTTGGGCGGACGGGTGATGTCGGGGGTATGCGTCATTATCGGACTCCGGTTGAAAGGGAACTACCAGTTCGTGACGGAACCGTCGCGGCGCTTCAGGTGAGGCGCTTCCCAGAAACGCAAGCTCTGCGCCTGGACAGCCTCTTCGTTGACCTCGACGCCGAGCCCCGGCAGATCGCCGACCGGATAGTCGGTCCCGTCGAGCCGTGGTTGCACGGGGAAGAAGTCGGAATTGTCGAAGCCCAGCTTTGTTTCGGGCGCCCTGGTCTCGAGCCACGCGAAGTTGGGTACCGCGGCGGCGAGATGCACGGTCGCGGCCGTGCACACTGGACCGAGCGGATTGTGCGGCATCAGGTCCACATAATGCGCCTCGCTCCAGCCGGCGACCTTCATGGCCTCGGTGAGCCCGCCGACATTGCAGACATCGAGCCGGTTGAACTGATGGATGCCGCGCTCGATGTAGGGCAGGAACTGCCACTTGCTGGCAAATTCCTCGCCGATGGCAAAGGGAACGTCGGTCATCGTCCGCAGGGATTCATAGGCCTCCGGTGTCTCGTCGCGTATCGGCTCCTCAAGGAAATCAAGCACGCCGCGGCCGAGCTTGTTGCAGAAGCTCGCGGCCTCTGCCACCGACAGCCGATGATGATAATCGAGGCCGAGAACCACGTCGTCGCCCAGCGCTTCGCGTGCTTTGTTCAGCATCCTTGCGGTAGCGCCGATCGACTCGCGCGGCTCGAAGATGTCCTTGCTGTTTTGCCCAAAGGGAAAGAAGCGGATCGCCTGCCATCCCTGTTCGTGCAACTCGCGGGCTCGTTCGATGGCAACATCGCCCTCGGCCTCGTCACCGGTCGAGGCGAAGGTGGGAATGCGGTCGCGCTGCTTGCCGCCCAGCAGTTCATAGACCGGCACCCCCAGCGCCTTGGCCTTGATGTCGTGCAGCGCGATGTCGATGGCCGAAATCGCCGCCTGCAGAACGCGTCCGCCTTCGAAGTACTGGCTGCGATAGAGCTCCTGCCAGATCCGGCCGATCTGCATCGGGTCGCGGCCGATGAGAAACTCGCGATAGTGCTCGACCGCGCCGGCCACGGCCCTCTCGCGGCCGCTCAAGCCGCTCTCGCCCCAGCCGAAGATGCCCTGGTCGGTCTCGACCTTGACCAGCATCTGGTTGCGCGTTCCTACCCACACTGGATAGGGCTTGATCGCGGTGATCTTGAGCCTCGTCGTCATTCACGCCCCCGTCCCAAACGCATCCACCCTGTCTCAGGAGGCCTCGAGAGCCATTTCAGTTTCGCCGTCGAACAGGTGCATCCGCTCCTGGTCGAACTCGAGCCAGATCTGCTCGTCGGGTTTGACGGCGATGTTGGGGGACACGCTGATGTTGACGATGGCGCCGGAGAGGAACGCCTGCACGAAGGTGACGTCTCCGGTCGGTTCCACCGTATAGGCCTTGGCCGGAATGGCACCGGGGACCGCGCTCTTGTGCAGCTTGATCGTCGAGTGTCGCGCGCCGAGCACGACCTTCCTGGTGGTCGCTTTCTGGACCTTGCGCGCGTTGCGTTGAGACAGCTCGAGGCTCCAGCCTTCCGCGCTCGTCAGAACGGTGTTGCCGTTTGCCGTCGATGCCTCCAGCGGAATAAGGCTCATCGCCGGGCTGCCTATGAAGCTCGCCACGAACATGTTGACGGGATGGGCGAAAACTTGCGCCGGCGAATCGTATTGCTGCAGGTAGCCGCCGTTCATCACGGCCATCCTGTCCGCCATGGTCACGGCCTCGAGCTGGTCGTGCGTCACATAGATGATGGTCGCCTTGAGGTCCTGATGGAACCGTTTGATTTCGGACCGCATCTGCACGCGCAGCTTTGCGTCGAGATTGGAGAGCGGTTCGTCCATCAGGAACACCGCCGGATCTCGAACCAGGGCGCGGCCCAGGGCCACGCGCTGCTGTTGCCCGCCCGAAAGTTCGCGTGGCTTGCGCTCGAGCAGCTGCGTCATGTCGAGCACTCGCGCCGCTTCCCTGACCTTCTTGTCGATCTCGTCCCTGGGCAGTTTGCGCATCTGCAGCGGGAACGCCAGGTTCTTGTAAACCGATTTCTGCGGATAGAGCGCGTAGTTCTGGAACACCATCGCGATGTCCCGGTCCTTCGGATCGAGGTCGTTGACCACCCGGTCCCCGATGACGATGTCGCCCGATGTGATCGGGATCAGTCCCGCGACGAGATTGAGCGTGGTTGTCTTGCCGCAGCCTGAAGGGCCGACGAGCGCAACGAACTCGCCGTCATTGACCGTCAGCGAGACGTTGTTGACAGCTTTGAAACCGCCATAGGTCTTGACGAGATCTTTGAGGACCACGTGGGCCATCGGCAACTCCCTAGAGCATGATGCCGAAAAGTGTGAAGCGGTTTTCGGACGACATCATGCTCTATCTCCTTGATTTAGAGGCGGATTCAGATTTCAGGTCGAATTGACCTGAAATCATCCGGCTCTAGTGCTTGACCGCGCCTTCTGTAAGGGCGCGTACGAAGTATCGTTGCAGGACGAGGAACAGCACCACGACGGGCACGCTCATCATGAAGCTGGCCGCCATCAGGCCCGGAAAGTCCGTCGTATTTTCCGAGAAGAAGCGCTGGATGCCGACCGGCAGCGTCAACTGTTCGTTCTTGGAGAGGAAGGTGTAGGCGTAGATGTACTCGTTCCACGCGCCGATGAAGGAATAGATCGCCGTGGCGATGATTCCCGGCGTCGAGAGCGGCATCACGATCAGGATGAAGGCCTGGAACCGCGTTGCTCCATCGATGCGCGCCGCCTGCTCGAGCTGCACCGGGATGTTGTCGTAGAAGCCCTTGAGCAGCCAGATCGCCAGCGGCAGGCCGAAGGTGAGATAGGTCAAGATCAGCGAACCATGCGTGTTCACCAGCCCGAGCGCGCGCATCAGGATGAAGAGCGGCACCAGAAAGATCACCGCCGGGAACATGTTGCGCAGCAGCACGGCGAAGAACAGGAAGTTCCGGCCCGGGAAAGTGAAGCGCGAAAACGCGTAGGCCGCGGGGACAGCCACGATCACCGAAAGGATTGTCGTGACGGTCGAGACGTAAAGGCTGTTCCAGAAGAAGCGGAGGAAGTCCTGGCCGACGCTGTTCTGCGGATCGAGCAGCTTCTGGTAGCTGGCAAGGGTAGGCTCGTCAGGCCACCATTGCGGCGGGAATTGCATCGCCGCGAACCCGGACTTGATCGAAGTGATCAGCATCCAGATCATCGGCAACGCGGTGTAAAGCAGCATGAACACGAGGAAGATGCGCCCGGCCCACCGCCATCCGTCGACGCGCATGCGGCGGCGGGTCTGGCCTCTCGGGGCTGTCTCGGCAATCGTGCTCATGCGCCCCGCTCTTTCCGCTCGTTGCCGCTCAGCGCACGGACGTAGAAGTAGCCGAGCGTCATCAGGATGAGGAACAGGAGCACCGAATAGGCCGATGCCACCCCCCAGCGCTGCCGGCCGAAGGCGAGCTCATAAATGTGGGTGATCCAGATATGCGATGCGTTCGACGGCCCGCCGCCGGTCATGATCCAGGGGATGATGAAGGAATTGAAGTTGGCGACTGCGAGCAGCAGGATCGTCACTGTCGAGACATTGCTCAAATGTGGGAAGGTGACGTGCCAGAAGCGCTGCCACGCATTGGCCCCGTCGACCTTGGCGGCGCGCAGCAACTGGTCGGGTACCGTCTGCAGGCCGGCCATCATCATGATCATGGCAAACGGAAATTCGCGCCAGATATTGACGACGATCAGGGAGGGCAGCACCGTGCTGACGCTGTCTATGAAATTCGGCGGTCGGTCGGCCAGTCCGAGGCCGACCAGTACCGCGCCGATGATGCCGAAGTCCGAGTGGTAGATCCACTTCCAGATATAGGAGGCGGCGACCGCGCTGATGACCCAGGGAATGATCAGGATAGCGCGCAGGACACCACGGCCGATGAAGTCGCGATGGAGCGCCAGCGCGGCGGCAAACCCCAGGACGAAGGAGATCAAGGTGGATCCCACCGTCCAGATCAGGGTGTTCCAGGTGACTTTCCAGAAAACCGCACTGGTGAGGATGGCCGTGTAGTTGTCGAAGCCGATGAAGGTCTTGTCGCGGAGCTGCAGGCCGGGCGGCGTACTGAAGAACGAGAGCTCGATCGTGTAGTAGATCGGATATGCGATGACGATGAGCATAATGGCGATCGCGGGAAGCACATACGCGTAGTCAGCGCGATGCTCCCAGATCTTCCGCAGCATGCCGGACATACCGGGATGCAATCTTCGGCGAGCCTCGGTCTTGCCGGTCACGATCGTCACTGTGGCGTGCCCTTGTTCTTCGGAACGAACCGGCCGCGCGCTATCGGCGCGGCCGGTTAGATCGCAGGTCCGGCTCGGACTAGAGTCCGCCCATCAGGTCTTTTACCTTCTGGGCCGCGTCGTCCGCTGCCTGATCGACGGTCATCGCTCCGGTCAGGGCATTCTGCAGCATGTCCGGGATGATGATGTTCATGATCTCGGGAGACTGCGGCAGCGCCGGGAACGGGATGCCGTATGGCAGCATCGAGGTCGTGACATCAAGGAACTTGATGCTGTCCAGGCGTTCCTTCATCCACTTGGTCTTGAAGCCGTTGAGGTTGCCCGGGTTCGAGCCGGCGTAGGCCATCTTCAGCGACCATTCAGGGCTCGTCCACATGCAGATGATAGCCTTTGCAGCCGGCTCGTCCACCTTGCCGCCCTCGACATATTCGGGCTTCAGGATGTGAATGTTCGAGCCGCCGAAGACGACGGCGCGCTTGCCGTCGGGCCCGGTCGGGATCAGGCCGTAGCGCATGTTGTCGATGACGGTCTGCGCCTTGTCCTTGTCGGTGCCCGTCGCCTTCTTCTGCAGGTCGAGCATGACGTTGTAATCGGATGGGTGCGAGATCATCATGCCGAGCTGGCCGGCGAGGAACAGGGGCTGGTTATCGGCCTGCTGGTTGGTGAGTGCCGAAACCGGAACCGACTTGTCGCGAACATACATGTCGTAGGAGGCTTGCAGCGCCGCCTTGCTCTGCGGGCTATCGAGCTGAACCTCCTTATAGGTCGGACTCGCGGTGGCTTCGTCGAAGACGCCGCCGCCATAGGCCCACAACTGCGGCATGAACCGATACGGCGTATTGCCGGCATTCTTGCGAGCCACGAGGCCGTAACCGGCAATGCCGAGCTTGTCGTGGATCTGCTTGGAATACTTGACGACGTCGTCCCAGGTTGCCGGAGCCTTGTCCGGATCGAGGCCCGCGCGCTTGAAGATGTCGGCGTTCCAGATGAACGCCATCGTCTCGTTGTTGGTCGGAATGCCGTAGCTCACCCCGTCCCAGGTCACGGCCTTCAAGGCGCCGGGCCAGAAGTCCTCGGTCGAATACCCCACGTCCTCGGGCTTCAGCGGCTGCAGATAGCCCTTTGCGGCGAACTCGGTACCACCCAGGATTTGCAGGCGCACCGCCATCGGCGCGGCATTGCCCAGGAGCGCCGTGCGGAACTTGTCGAGAAGGTCGTTATAGGTGAGCGCCTGCTCCTCGAGCTGGATGTTCGGATAGGTCTTGCGGAAGGTCTCGAAGAAATCCTTGTAGTACTGGCGCAGGAGGTCGGGGTCGCCCTCGAACACCCCCTGATACCAGAAAGTCAGCCGCCCCTTGTAGTCGAGCGGAGTGACTTTGCCGCAATCGGCGGCCGTGTCGAAATCCTGTGTTCCCGCGATGGAGCGCACATATTCCGGCGACCACTTGTTCAGGTCGACCGGCGGCGCACCCAGCGCCGATGTGGACATCAGCGATGCCGTCAAAACACCGACGACCGTGCCGCGCAGGACCGCACTGCCGAGCATAATCCTCGTCATAGGTATCCTCCCTGGTTCTCCGCCCTGTGATCGCGAGGATGCTTTTTTCAGCACACAGTGTATCCCCTCGATCACTTGATACGTTTTCAGATCGTAGATTGCCTGTCAACGCACTAGATCGTACATTGTTTGTGAAAACCGTGTGTGATATCGGGGAAAGCGTGTATTAACATTGGGGAGCCGGCCTTGGCCGATACGAGCGATTTTAAAGCCGAGCCGCCGGCGGGGATTGACCCTATCGGGGCCTCCAGCGAGGGCGCCTCGCTTTATGAACGGATCAGGGAAGACATCATCGAGGGACGGCTCGCCGCCAATGAACGGCTTGTGGTCACCGATCTCGCCCGGCGTCACGGCACCTCGACCAACCCCGTGCGAGAGGCTCTGCAGTTGCTACGGGGCGAAGGCTTTGTCACCTTTGTCGCCAATCGCGGGGCGCGCGTCCGGCCCATAGATCAGGATTTCGTCCGCGACATCTACGAGATCGGTGTTCTGATCGAGCCGGCCCTGACACGATGGTTCGTGAACATGGCCACCAGCGAGGACATCGCCGAACTCGAACGGCTCCAGGGCCTGATCGAAGAGAACAACTTCGCCGACACGTCAAGGCACAGCGAGCTGGATACCGCCTTCCACACGGTGATGTACCAGCGGCACTATAACCGCCATGCCGCCGAGCTTTGGTGGAAGCATCGCGAAGTGCTGCGAGCCGTGAGCCGTCGTTTCAATTTCACGCTCGCACGGCGTGCCGCGATCCTGCGCGAGCACCGCGAGCTCATCGCCCTCGTAAAGGCGGGCGAGGCAGACAAGGCCGCCGAACTCATCTCCCGCCATGTCGAGGGTTCCGGCCGGCATGTTCTCGAACAGATGCGCGCGCGCAACGCCGCTCGGGCCGGATAGAATTTCCCATCTGGAACATCGTTAGCCTGACCATCAGATAAAGGTAGTTGAGAGATGAAAATCACGAGCATTCGGCCGTGGCTGATCAAATCCGATGCTTCTTATTGGGGAGAGTACCTGTTCGTCGAAGTGACGACCGATGAGGGGGTGAGTGGCTGGGGAGAGATCACCACCACCACCAGGCTCGCCAACCGCGCGCTCTGCACGATCCTGCGGCAGATCGGCGCCGCCGTGACCGGCGAGGATCCAGCGCGGATCGAGCATCTGTGGCACAAGATCTTCCGCAGCTTCACCTACATGGGCAGCCGCGGCGCCGCCGTCGAATGCGTGAGCGCCATCGATATAGCCCTCTGGGACATCCGGGGCAAAGTCCTCGGCCAGCCGATTTACGAGCTGCTGGGCGGACCGGTACGCGACGAAATCGCGCTCTACACCCATCCCAACCAGGCCAAGTTCACCAGCAAGGAGGCTGTGGTCCGCGAAATCCTGGACATCGTCGAGTCCGGACACACCGCGCTCAAGTTCGATCCTTTCCCCCACCAGGGCCGCACCGCCGATGGCCTGTCCCGCGAACAGCGGGACGGCTACCTCGATGGCAGCATGACCCGCAAGGACGAGCGCGAAGCCGCCGAACTCACGGCTCTGATCCGCGAAACGGCGGGGCCCGATGTCGACATTCTCATCGATGCGCATGGCCGCTTCGACGTTCCCACCGCCATTCGCCTCTGTCGGAGCCTCGAGGAAGCTGGCCAGATCGACTGGTTTGAGGAGCCCTGCCCGCCCGAGAGCCTGAACGCCCTCAAGCAGGTGCGCGAGAAGGTCAGTGCCGCAATCTCGTGGGGCGAACGCGGTCACACGAAGTGGGATTTCGTGCCGGTGCTCGAAAACAGGCTCGCTGACTACATCATGCCGGACGTAACCTGGACCGGCGGCATTACCGAACTCAAGAAGATTTCCGCCCTGTGCGAAGCCTACTACATCCCGGTTTCGCCGCATGACGCCGCGGGGCCGATCAACGTGGTTGCGGGAGCGCAGGTGATGATGACCGTTCCCAACTTCTACAAACTCGAAACGTCGGAGTGGAACCTGGGCAAATACGATCACCTGATCGACACACCACTCGACGTTTCGAACGGCAGCCTCAAGCTGACGTCGAAGCCTGGTCTTGGCGTTGAAATGAACCGCGAGTACCTGCAAGCCCACGAGATTGAACTGGGCTAGCAACGCTCTGTGCCGGCCAGCGTGCGGGCGACAAGCCTCGCCACCGGAAGCCACCAGAAGGAGGATAAGTCATGCCAAAGACGGGTGGAGCCGACGCGGCGCTCAATCGGGTGAACACGAACTCCAAGCCATCCCAGCTTCGCATCACGGACATGCGGGTAGCCGAGATCGTCGGCGCGCCGTTCACCTCGGCGCTGCTCAAGATCTACACCAACCAGGGCATCGTCGGGCTTGGCGAGGTGCGCGACGGCGCCAGCGCCACTTACGCGCTGATGCTGAAGAGCCGGCTGCTTGGCGAGAACCCTTGCGACATCGATCGCCTGTTTCGCCGAATCAAGCAGTTCGGCGGGCATGGCCGGCAAGGCGGCGGCGTCTCGGCGGTCGAGATCGCCTTGTGGGATCTCGCCGGCAAGGCTTATGGCGTCCCCATCTACCAGATGCTCGGCGGCAAGTTTCGCGACAAGGTGCGCGTCTATTGCGATACCGACGCCGAGAAACCGAGCGGCACCGAAACCGGAAAGCGCCTCAAGGAGCGCATGAACCGCGGTTTTACTTTCCTCAAGATGGACCTGGGCTTGATGCAGATCGCCCATGTCCCGGGTGCCGTGGTCGCGCCCGCCGGCGCGCTCGAAAGGTTTCGCGCCAATCCGCGCGGCCGTGGCGGCGCGCTCGAGGAGCGCAAGGCTCGCAATCTCGCTTACGATGCGCAGAACGTGCAGCACCCGTTCACGGGCCTGCATTTCACCGAAAAGGGGATCGACCTGCTCGAGCAGTATATCAACGAGGTTCGCGAGGTCATCGGATACGGGGTCCCGCTCGCCATTGACCATGTCGGCCACATCTCGCTGCAGGACGGCATACGCCTGTCGCGCCGTATCGAGAAATACGTGCCAGCCTGGCTGGAGGACGTGATCCCCTGGCAGTACACCGAACAGTACCGACAGTTGCAGGACGCCACCACGGTGCCGATCTGCACCGGCGAGGACATCTACCTCAAGGAAGCTTTCGAGCCTTTGCTCAGGAGCCGCGGCCTCTCGGTCATCCACCCGGACCTGCTCACCAGCGGCGGCATCCTCGAGACCAAAAAGATCGGCGATATGGCGCAGGACCACGGCGTCGCCATGGCGATCCACATGGCAGAAAGCCCGATCGCCGCAATGGCCGCCGCACATGTCGCGACCGCGACCGAAAACTTCATGGCGCTCGAATACCATTCCGCCGACGTCGACTGGTGGGACGATATCGTCACCGGCCTGCCCAAGCCGCTCGTGAAGGACGGCTTCATCACTGTTCCGGACAAGCCGGGCCTGGGGATCGACGACGTGGTCGACGAGGTAATCTCGCTGCACCTGCAACCGGGTGTCACGGGGATATGGCAATCCACCGAGCATTGGGACAATGAATATAGCTGGGACCGGACCTGGAGTTAGCCCAGCCCCCCTTCCCTCATTCCCCCAGGCTCACAGGGCCAACGACCGACCATTCGTGTCGACCTCTCCCAAGGGAGAGGCGAAGAAAGAAACGGACGAAACCATGATCTACGAACTGCGTATCTATGACTGCCTGCCGGGCAGGCTGCCGGCTTTGCTCAAGCGCTTTTCCGACCAAACGCTGGTCATCTGGGAGAGGCATGGCATCCGCCAAGCCGGGTTTTTCACCACGGCGATCGGCGAAAACAGCAATCGCCTCACCTATTTCCTCGCCTGGGAATCGCTGGCCGAGCGTGAGGCGAAATGGGCGGCTTTCGTCACCGATCCGGCATGGCACAGGGCCCGGGACGAGTCTGAGCGCGACGGGCAGATCATTGCCAATATCAGCAGCCAGCTGCTCACGCCGACAGCTTTCTCGTCTGTGAAATAGGACTGCGCCATGAAGATCACCGACCTGCGCTGCGCTGTGATAGGCAAGCACCCGATCGTCCGCATCGTCACCGACGAGGGCCTTTATGGCCTTGGGGAAGTCGAGTTCACCAAGGCCTACCTCAAGCCCTTCGTGCTGCATTTCCGCGAGGCACTGATCGGCGAGGACCCGACCGATGTCGAGCGCGTGATGCTGAAGATCCGCCAGCGCGGTTCGTTCAAGCCCTATGGCGCCGCCGTCTCCGCCATCGAGCATGCGCTGTGGGACATCGCCGGCAAGGCGGCGGGCGTTCCGGCCTACAAACTGCTCGGCGGCAAGGTGCGCGACAAGGTGCGCGTCTACAACGGCTCGATCCGCCAGAAGCGCACGGGCGACCGGCCGGAGGATTATGCCGCCGACGTCAAATGGATGATGGAGCAGCCGCAGAACTTCTTCATGGTCAAGCAAGGAATCTCGTTCCACTCCAACATGAAGGACACCATCGATGGCTTCCACTACGGCGTGACGCAGAAGAAGGCCGGCTATCACGGCGCCATGGATCAGGGCGTGATCAGCGAGCGCGGCTTCAATCACATGCTCGACTGCGTGATCGCGATGAAGGAAGTGCTGGGCGACAAGGTCAGCCTGGCGCTCGACTGCGGCCCGGGCTGGATGCTGCCCGATGCGATCAAGTTCGCTCGCGCGGTCGAGAAGTACAATCTGATGTGGCTGGAGGACATGCTGACCGGCGACTATGTGCCGTGGGTCAATCCGCAGGCCTATCGGGAACTGACCACCTCCACCTCGACGCCAATCCATACGGGAGAGCAGATCTACCTGCGGCACAATTTCAAGGAGCTGATCGAGACACAGGCCGTGCGCGTCATCGGCCCCGATCCTGCCGATATTGGCGGCATCGCCGAGCTCAAATGGGTCGCCGAGCACGCCTACATGCACTCGATCCTGATGGCGCCGCATGGCACCGCGAACGGGCTGCTCGGCCTCGGCGCGCTGATCAATGTCTGCGCCACCTTGCCCGCCAACTACATCGCCTTCGAATACCCGAGCGCCTCCGACCCCTGGTGGGAGGACCTCGTAATCGGCCTGCCTTCGCAGATCGTGAAGGACAGCATGGTGGACCTGCTGGAAGCGCCGGGGCTGGGCCTCGACATCGACGCCGAAGCCGCCAGGAAGTATCTCAGGGAAGAGGATGCGGGCTTCTTCGACTGAACCATTCTTCTTTCGCCACCCTGCACGCAAACTGGCATCCGCAATGACCGCTTCGGGTTATTCACGGCTATGCAGGCGGGGTGCCTCAACACCCGCTTCAGACTAATTCGCGTCTTGAAGCCGACGGTCTGCACTCGGCCCCAATGGTGCCGGCGGCAATGCGCCTCAAGTCCGACATTCGGTTGAACTTTGATCGCGCCCAGAAGCGAACGCTCCGCGATTGCCGCGGGATGACGGTCTATGGGGTAAAGACGGAAACTCGCCGCCAATTATGGGGGCGGCTCGCACGATACGGTGATCTGAAGGTCGTATACCCCGTCATCGTCGTCATCGTCGTCTTCAGCCGGGTTGAAGACCAGGGAAAGCTGAACTGTGAGACTGGCCCCTATTCCCTCCAGAACTTTATCCGTGTTGGCCAGCATGTCGAAGGAAGGTATCTGGATTGACGTCCGGTCAGCCGGGCTGAGGTCGTCCAGTTCGACCAACTCGAATTCAGCCGAATCGATGTACCGAACCATGTTGATCTGAGGCAGATCGCGGAACGAATCGTCGTCGAACTCCAATTCGTCGCTGTTTGGGATATGAACGCGAAGCTGACCACCAACGCTGACATTGATCTGGATGTCATCGGAACCAGCCTCGCTTCCCAGGAAGCCGTCCGTCTCGTCGCGGCAGAAAAGGCGCGCCATCGTCCGGGCGCGGGAGCCGGCGTTGTTCGGGTTGCCGTAGAGGTAGCTGACGTTCGACTTCAGCGTGATGGTGAAGCGCTCTGCAGTAAAGCTTGGATCGCGACGTTGCGCCAGAAAATAGCCGTTCAACGGGCGGTCATAGCCTACCTGCGAGACGACGGCAGGGCCGGCATCCACTTTGTCCAATAGAGCCAAGTCGGTCGATCCGGGCTTGGAAGCGACCACGAGCAGACCGAATGCATCCATGTCCGAATTGTTTATAGATATGGTCGAGTTGGCGTTCAGGCTGCCATCCAGCTCGGTGTCGAGCGCCGCGCAGAACCAGACGGTGTCCATCTCATCGAAATCGGGCGTGGACGGGTCATTTAGCGAGTGCGGTGCTCCGACCTTGGCTTGGGCAACAAACGGCACGTTGCGCTGCAGGGGAATGGCGTCCAGGCGGCTCGTGCCAGCATAGCGATGGACCCGCACCCTGTAGCGTCGTTCGCCGCGCCGACTTGGATGGGCGATGCGGATGAGGAAGGGAGCAAGTGGCAATGCGAAGCGCGTCATCTTTTCCTGGCGCGGCCCACCTTCGTCCTGGATGCTGAATGGTTTCACCGGAACCGAAAGATTGTCGGCGGTGAAGATGTCCATCCTCACGTCGGGGCCGCCGAGCGTAAGGTCGATCGCATAGCCGCCGGGATCCTTGATGCAGATCCAGTGCATCTGGCCTTCAACGAGGAAGCCGTCGAATATCTTGTCGCCGCTTCCGATCGGCATGTTGATCTGCTCGGACGTGGCGATCGACGCGAAGGGTCGGTCAAGGTCGAGATCGATGCGGACCGGAAGATGGTCGCTAACATAGGACGTCGGATTCGTCGCGTCTGTCGCAATGTCATAGGCGATGCACATATGCTGCATCGCCCGCCGTCCGTTCAGTGGGCCACGGCCGCGCAACGCGTAGTCGAGCCGCTGGTTGTGCACCGTCATTCCCCGGTCGAACCAATCAGGCAAAGTCAGCATGCCGAGGCGCACGTCGCCCGGCGACTGTTCGTGCATCCACGAGTCGTGCAGCACCTTCGTGAAAGGGGCGCCGGGCGTGTTGAAGCGCTCGGTCCACTCCTGCCGGAAACCAGTGGTCGGATGGCTCATACCGTCGATGTTGAGATCGCCGCACATCAAGATCTCGGCATCCTCGACGTTGCCCGTCATTGTTTTGATGAGATCGAAGGCCTGGTTGAGCTGCTTGCGGCGTATGTCCTTGTGTGCCTCGACATTGTCGGTCGCGTCGGCCTGTGTGTGGCTGTTCAGCAGATGGAATGCCTTCCCATCCTGCACGAGTTTGGCGTACAGCACTCCCTTGGAGGCGGCGGAATCGTCCCAAACCGAGTCTTCGTATTCCACGAACGCGACGATGGGGATCTTGTCCTGTCCAACAATGTCCTGCAACTCGGCTGGGACCGGTATGCCGTCGAACGGAATGCGGCTGAAAATCATCAGACCCGAGTCTTCGAACTTGCTGAAAGGGATCAGGATCAGTCCGATGACGCCTGCGACAATCGACAGCGCGGCGCCGCCGGGAATGGTCGCCGCATAGCCGGCAACACCCAAAAGCGTCGCGCACACGGTTGAAACCGAGTCACCTTGCGCCTTCTCGACGCGGAACGGGTATTTGCCCTTGAGATGCGAGATCAATGCATCGCGTCCGTCCTCGTCGAATACTTCCTGGAAGCACAAGACGTCGTAGTCCCACTCGCTGCCGAGAACCCTCTTCGAAATTAGCTTGGCGCGATCCTCGACGTTCTCGTATGGCGTCAGGGATCCTTGTGCGCCGGCTTCCATGGCCCACGACCGCATCTGGACATTGTAGGTCAGAACTCTGATCGACGCGCTCATCTTGTCCTCAGGGCAGCTGGCAGAGGGCGGTTGGCCGGCGGATGCCGACCTGATCGAGCCTGGCGTCGAGCGACACATTCCAGCCCGAGGCGTCGCGAACAACAGAGCAGAGCGCAAGCGTAGGAAGGAAGAATGCAGCCAAGGAATCCGCGCTTGTCACGGCAAGTGCCGCCGGATAGCGCAGGACATCCCCGAGGATCGTCTCCGTGATCCCGCCTGACGGCGAGGCCATGATGGAAAGTCCTTCGCGTGTCAGGTCTCCCACAATGATCGTACCGTCGGGCAGCACGGCGACCGCGGCGGGATTTCGGAACGTGCCCTGCGAACTCACATCCCAAGAAGCATCGTCGAGCTGAGCAAGCTGCACGATACGCGCCGCCGCTGGATCCGCCACTACCAGCCCACCCGGTCCGTGCTGGATGCAGGCCGGACCTGCGAACCTGCCCGGCCCGACGGAGCCTGCGGCAATTTTCTGGCCGTAAGTCTGCCAACCGGTTCCGTCAAAGGCATCCATGGCGACTATTCGGAAATTGCCGGTATCGGCGACGAAAATCCGTCCCTCGTCGGAGACGGCAACTCCCATCGGGTTTTGAAACTGGCCGACCCCGGCACCCTGCGACCCGAAACTTTCCCAATTCGTGCCGTCTTCGGCGCAGGCGATGATCCGGCTTTGGCTGCGGTCGGCTGTCAACAACCGTCCGTCCGGAATGCGGGCCAAGCCATACGGAAGGCCGAAACCAGCGGGCGCCGGCACGTCAGCCGGGGGATCGGACGGATTCGCCTGGAGAATTGAAACTCCTCGCCTCAAGTCGGAAACAGCAAGTCTAGCCATCTCATAATCCCAGCCGCGGTTGTTCCAGATGCCAGTCGATGACTCTCCAGCCCTGGTTGCCATTGAATACTGCAACCAGCAAGACACCGGTGTGAAACAGCTCACTGAGACAGGCGAGACTAAATGTGCGGCTGAAGCCGATCCCAGTCAATGATGGTTGATGTCGGCGTCTTTAGGCCCTGCGTCTAACAGGCGCCTGATTCGAGCAGCTAAACGGGCTGAAGCGTCGCAATGAGGGTAAGTTCGATCCGGCAATAGCCAGAGTTGAACTTCCTCAGGCGCGAACCGAACGGCCGCTTATCTGTGGCAGTACCCCGAAAGCAGTCAGGCTGCAGATGGCCCGTTGCGGACAGACAGCAAGGCGCCGCAATTCAGACGTTTAGATTAGTTTTGCCGCTTCCCCAAAGCCGACATCCAAGCACAGGGCTGAGGGGCGTGGTTGCTCGCGACTGCTCAGCGTGTTGATCTTGGCCCGCTGAAGAACGCGCGCCAAAGAAGGCCGACCCCAAGCAGGATTATGAGAAGCGGGGCCAGGGGCCACTGCAAGTTGAAGATTTCCCAGATGCCTGCGACAATAAACACAGCCCCGCAGATCAGCCAAAGGCCGTCATTCTTTTCGCTTGCTATCCGCAAGGTCGCCTGAGCCGAAAGAACGATGATGCCAAGGCCGGCGAGAAACCATCCCCATCCGACATTGGCGAGGATCGAGGCTCCGAACCAGATTAGGAATGCTGCCCACGCCGCCGTATCGATCCGGCGACCTAGTTCACTTCTCGGCGAGACGTCAGGTCTTTCGCTCCGATGAGGGGTATCGCTGCCCATGACTTCCTCCTTCCAAACTAGTTCTTGCCCGCGAGAGGCGGTTCCGAACCGTAACCATCGCGGCCTTTGCGAAGCTGAAATCCGCACGCCTAACAGATGCTCGATCCTCAAGAGTGTCGGCAGAGCGTGTGGCGGATCCTGCGTTACAAGGGACACGGCGGGGGGGTGAAGTTCTTGATTCCCTTCGCGGGACAATCGCAGTTAGGATCGAACTTTGAAGGAGGTTCGTGGCGCTTACACCCGGGTTTGGTCTTGAAGGCGTAACCAGGAAGGGAAACGTAGCGACTTTCGCCGACGCAGCCAGCAAGTACCAGCCCCAGCGAAGCGACAATGATGGTTTTCATTTGTTCTTTCTCCTGACTGACAAAGAGCCCTTGTCGCATGTCGTCGAAGCGAAAGATTTGTCCAAGGTCAAATTCGACACGATAGCGACGGCCCATGAATCATTGTCGCTCACAGTGGGAGTCCCTCCGCGTCGAAGATTCCTCCCGGATCCGATCGATGACCGAGTTCCGTCCCTGGTCGACTCGCGTCCCATTAGGGTGGCACGCGTTGCGGCGACCCGTCGACGGAGATCGCCATGCCCCTCCAGAAGCCTCGCTGAGACTTTGGCCGCCCGCGAAACCGTTGGCTTCTAGGGGAAAGTCTTGTTTAGGAGATTCGGCAGCCTTTGCGCAGCCAATGCGGCTTGCGTCCTGGCTGTGTCGCGAGCCGCAGTTTCATAGGCGCGTGTCAATTCTGCCGTGCCGGATGTGGACATTATCGGCTCGGCATATGCAAACGTCTTCGCCGTTTCCGCACTTCCCTAAGCAATAGCTCTGGATCGCCCTCGGCGACCTTTGCTCCATCGACCGCAACGCTCTCCAGCCCGCTATCCTTCAGGTCGATTATCGCCCAGCGGTACAGAAGCCGAGGCTCAGCAGACGCGTTCACTTTGACATCTGGGTCGCCGTGCGTCCGCTTTTCGGGTTGCATACCACTAGCAGCGGACGGTCGGCAGTCGGCCCAAAACAAGACATTGGAAGTCGGTGCACAGGCTGTCCGCTCGTGGCACAAGGCAGACTTTGGCGCTGCATTTGCCGTTTGGCTATAGCCACGGCTTGAGGGCATTTCTTATTGCCCCCCTCACAGCGCCAAACTCCCCTGCTCCACCTCCCCCGCATTGGGGTCGCCCGGCGCGGTCGCCCAGGCGAGTTCCACCAGCGTCACGGTGCGCCTTCCGGTTCCGTCGAGTTGGCAGACGATCAGGCCCTGCTCCTCGATATAGGTCAAGAGACGCCGGGCGCGGCGCAGCGAGTGGGAGCCATAGGCGCGGGCGATGGCGGCGTCGCTCGGGCATGGCCAGCCTTCCTTGGCCGCGCGCGCGATCATCATGAACACGCCCTGCATGTCGTCGGGCAGCAGCGAGGCGCGCACCGAGACATCCTGCCAGGCGTCATCGCCCGCTGCCATGTCGGAACCCAGCCCGGCGCGGGCGCGCGTCAGCATGCGGCGAAACTCCGGCAGGTCGGGCACGACCGAGGCGAGGCCCTCGATGCGGCAGCGGACCACGAACTCCTGGTAGAGCACGCCGATGACGCGGAACCCCGCGTCAGGCTGCGCCAGGATGGCGCGCAGCACACGGTCCACCCGCTCCCGCCGCTCCGCAAGGTCCTCGGCGCTGATTTGCGGCTCCGCCGGTTCGGGGCGGATCTCCAGCGCCGCCGATTTCGCCGCCATCAGCTGATCGAGCAGGTCCGGCGACGACCGGCGCTGCGGCCGCACGGTCTCGGGCGGCGGCGCGGCCAGGATGATCGCGCGCGCGTCCTCGAGCGCTGACTCCGGCAACGGCATCAGGCGCGGCGTGCCATTGCGCGGGCTTGTATCGGTCGGGCCGATGCGCAAGCCCAGCGGACGGCGCGACAGCGCCGGGCCGAGCGCCATGAACTGCCCGCGCTCCAGGTCGCGAAACGCCTCCGCCTGCCGCCGCTCCATGCCCAAAAGGTCGGCGGCGCGCGCCATGTCGATGTCGAGGAAGGTGCGGCCCATCAGGAAATTGGAAGCCTCGGCCGCGACGTTCTTGGCGAGCTTGGCCAGCCGTTGGGTGGCGATGATGCCGGCAAGCCCGCGTTTGCGGCCGCGGCACATCAGATTGGTCATGGCGCCGAGCGAGAGTTTGCGCGCTTCGTCCGAAACCTCGCCGGCCACCGCCGGCGCGAACAGCTGCGCCTCGTCCACCACCACCAGCATCGGGTACCAGTGGTCGCGCGCGACCTCGAACAGCCCGCCGAGGAAGGCGGCGGCGCGCCGCATCTGGTTCTCGGCGTCGAGCCCTTCGAGATTGAGCACGGTGGAGACGCGATGGATGCGCGCCCGCTCGCCGGCGCTTTGCAGGCCGCGCTCGGTATGCTCCTCGGCATCGATCACCAGATGGCCGTAACGGTCGCCCAGCGAGACGAAGTCGCCTTCGGGGTCGATGATGGTCTGCTGCACCCAGGGCGCGCTCTGCTCCAGGAGACGCCGCAAGAGATGCGATTTGCCGGATCCCGAATTGCCCTGCACCAGAAGGCGAGTCGCCAGCAGTTCCTCGAGATCCAGGGTCGCCGGGGCGCCGGCGGTCGTGTGTCCCATCTCGATCGCAACGGTCATGTCTCGACTCTCCTTGAGGAGAGGGCTTATCAACCTGCCTGCGGCCCGTCGAGCGTGCCATCGCCGCCCACCCGGTGTTCCACACCTATGCGGCCAAATCGCCACACTTCAGCCAGCCTGACCGCCTGGAGAGCTGGCTATACCGGCTTGACCGGCGGCAAGGGCGGCGCGTCCAGTCCCTTGAAGGGGTCGTGCCAGGCGTCGATGGCTTCGAGCTGGCGATACCAGCGCGCGACGGATGGGTAGTCGCCGAGCGGCAATCTGGCGACATCGTTGAAGGGCAGGAACGTCGCCATGCGGAAGTCGGCATAGGACACAGCATTCCCGGCCAGCCATTGCCGGTGGACGAGCTCGGCCTCGAGGATCCCGGCGGCCCTGCCGAACTCTCCCAGCCCCTCCCCGATCTTTTCCTGATCGATCGGCCCGAGCCCGTAGCGCTGCTTGGTCCCGCGCTCGAAATGCACGGTGTCGCAGGCGCGCACGAAGTTCTCCTTGCCCCAGCTCAGCCAGCGGATCATCTCGGGTTCATCGTCGCCGGTGCGCCAGAAATCCGAATGCGCGTCACGTGACAACCGGCACGCGATGGCGTCAGCCTCCCACAAGCTGCCCGTTGGACCTGCCAGTATCGGCAAGGAGAGATTTGGATTGAGCGGGCGATACCGGTCGGCCTGCCCCGGCGCAAACGGCGAGGCGAATTCAAACTCGACCTTCGCCTCCAGGGTGCGCGCCACAGCGACCGCGAGGCGAGGATTGGGATTGCGGCTAAAATACAGTTTCATGTCGGGGCCGGTGCTGGATGGTCTCTGCTTTGATCTTCTCGGAAGATCTCGCCTCGCTTTCTTGGCCGACCAACTCTCTTCGTACCGCCGATCGGAAGCAACCCACATCCGTCATTGAGCCGCCACTTTGTGCCGGTTAGCATGGGCTGGGCTTATCGGGGTTGTGGATGGCGGGCTGGCATCGCGTCATCGCTTTCGCGGCGTTGCTGCTGATGCAGCTGCTGCTGGCATGGCCGGCGTCCGCTGAAGACGCCAGGCCGCTGCGCGGCGTGGCGCTGGTCATCGGCGAGTCCAGATACCAGTCCCTGCCCGCGCTTCCCAACCCGGCCAACGACGCGCGTGCCGTCGCCCAGTTGCTCGGCAGTCTCGGCTTCGAGGTCAGCTCGATCCCCAATGGCGACGGTCCCCGCCTGGCGCGTGGCCTGAAACACTTCGTCGAGGACGCGGCCGGCGCCGATGTCGCCATCGGCACAAGAACGCACGACAGAGCGAGCCTGCTGGCGGCCCGCGACGCCTTCATCTCAGCCCGCGACATCTTCCGCGAGCAGCATTACTCATCCGGCTTCGAGGGCTTTTACCGGAAGGAACTCGACCTCGTGGAGCAGCAACTCGCCCAGGCGAAATGAACCGGACGCCAACGCCGGCCCGGGCAAGGCCTGTGGATAGTAACCAGATGTTCACCATGGGCCCGCGTTCCGATTGAAGGCATCCGGCATCCGCGTAGCCTGACCCTGCATCACCCCCCAATGTGATGCGTCCCCAACGCCCCCAATGGCGGCCGGCGCCTTCAAGTTCTCTCCATTCAGTATGCGCCGGTCGCCACCCCTGGTTCTTCTCGCGCGGCAACAGCCAGCTTCGCGGTGCCTGTCGAGCCCCGGCGCTGGATCCGCCAACTGAAACCCGTATGCTGGCGCAAAGCCGGGGTTGACCGGCCCGGATCGCGAGGCGACACTTCACCCGAAGAGCACTTCCGGGGATGCCCATGGCTGGCCTGGACTTGCCCGACGCACAGGCGCGAGGAGGAATTGCGATGGACGAGCCCGAACGGTGGCGCCACATGTCGACGGCGCCGAGGGATGGCAGCCGCATCCTGGTCACGGTTCGTCCGTCCGAACAGGGGCCGGCGGAAGTCGATCTCGCCTACTGGTCGCGCGGCGACCAGTTCGCCAGCGAAGGCTGGCGCGCGTCGGATTCCTCGCCCGGACGCGTCATCGAATACGCCGAACCGGAGCTGAAATGCTGGATGCCGCTGCCGACGGCCAACCTCAGCCGCGCCTCGATGCCGGCGCCCTGGCAAGGCGACGACGCCCAGCAGTTGGACGGCTCGGGGATTTAGCGGGCTCAGCGCTGAGCGCGGCCAAATCGCGACGGAGGGAGATTGGCGAAAGCAGCGAAGCGGCCAATCTCCCCCCACGTGGGGGAGATGTCCGGCAGGACAGAGGGGGGCGCCGTAGAGCACAATCCTCAACATCGAACACTGACAATGCCTCATACGCCATTGCCTCCGCGAACCCGCGCAAACGCCAGATCGATGCGCAAGATAATGACCGATGCAGAGTTGAAGCTCTGGAACGAGCTTCACGCGCATAGGTTGATGGGTCTAGGCTTTCGCGGGCAATTTCCGATCGCTGGCTACATTGTAGATTTTGCCTGCCCGGGCAAAAAGCTCTTCGTGGAGGTTGATGGGTCGCAGCACGGCGACGCAGGTCCTGCGGTGGCCGACACAGTCAGGACAAAGCGCCTGGAAGCGGATGGCTGGACAGTCCTTCGGTTCTGGAGTGACGATGTTATCCGCGACATCGACAATGTCTGCCAACATATTGTCATCGCGGCAGGCTTGGGCGCGGTGGACTGATACGCTGGCGGGACAGCGCCCCCCTCTGTCCTGCCAGACATCTCCCCCACACGGGGGGAGATTGGCGCTTCGCCGCCGGCTCGCCCTCAGAACGAAAACGAAGCCGTGGCGGGGTCCGACCCGACGCGGCCGGCGGCTGAATCCATGCCGCGGATGAGCGCCAGGTCCTGGGCGTCCAGCTCGAAATCGAAGACGTCGAAATTGGCGGCGATACGATCCTGGTGGATCGATTTGGGAATGACGATCAGCCCTTGCTGAAGATGCCAGCGGATGATCGTCTGCGCGACGGATTTGCCGTGTTTCCTGGCAATGCTTGTTATGGTCGGGTCGCTCAGCAGCCTGCCGCTGCCCAGCGGGCTCCAGCTTTCGGTATGGATGCTGTGCCGGGCGTGGAACTCCCTGATGCCGCGCTGCTGGAACCGGGGATGCAGCTCGATCTGGTTGACGACGGGCGTGACGCCGGTCTCGCTGATGATCCGCTCCAGATGGTCCTGGTTGAAATTCGAAACGCCGATCGACCTGATGCGACCGGCCTGCTTCAGCTCGACCAGCGTCTTCCACGCCTCGACATATTTGTCCTGGCTGGGCACCGGCCAGTGGATCAGGAAAAGGTCGAGCTGCTCGATGCCAAGCTTTTTCATCGTCTCGTCGAAGGCCTTGCGAGCCGCATCGGGCTGGTGCGCGCCATTGCGCAGTTTCGAGGTGATGAACAGTTCGCCTCGCGGCACGCCGGCGGTCCGGATCGCCTCCCCGACCCCTTCCTCGTTCTGGTAGCCCTCGGCGGTGTCGATCAGGCGATAACCGGCCTCGATCCCCCAGCGCACCACCTGGGCGGTGATGGCCTGATCGACCTGCCAGACGCCAAGGCCGAGTTGAGGAATGGCGGCGCCGTCGTTCAACGGTATCTGTTCGGGCATGATCAGGTCCTTCTGCAGAGATGTCTCGGGCGGTCCGCCCGGTGCACGCCCTATCTAGGTTCGACAGGGGGCAACGGCCAGCCGCCAGCGGACAATTTGCCGGCCGCGATCCGCAATCGTGATCTGTGCGTGAATGGGAACCTCACCTCGGCCGGCGCACCGCCCGCACCACCCCTACCGATCCGCCACCGCAGAAGAGCCGGTCGCCGCCATCGGATTCCAGCCCGGAGACGCCCATGCCGGCCGGCATGTCCAGCGTCTCCAGAACCTTGCCGGTTCGCGGGTCGACGCGGCGCAGGTCGCTGTCATCGCCTTCCCAGGTGGCGTGCCACAGCTCGCCGTCCACCCAGGTCACCCCGGTGACGAAACGGTTGGATTCGACGGTGCGCAGGATTGCCCCGGTCTCGGGGTCGATCTGGTGGATCTTGCGCTCGCGGTACTGCCCCACCCACAGCGTCCCTTCGGCCCAGGTCAGCCCGGAATCGCGGCCGCCGCCGGGCGCCGGGATCGTGGAAAGCACCTCGCCGGTATCAGGATCAATCTTCTGGATGCGATCATCGGCGAGCTGGAAGAGATGCCGGCCGTCATAGGCCGTGCCGGCGTGTGCTGCCACATCGATCGAGCGCAGCGACTGTCCGCTTGCCGGATCGAAGGCATTCAGCCTGTCACCCGAGGCAAACCAGACGTTCTTGCCATCAAAGCTTACGCCACCGACCCGCTCCACGCCGGGAAACGGTCCATACTCGCGCAGGATTTCGGCCGCTGAATGTTTCATGTCTTGATCCTCAAACCGTGTTGGTCGTGCCCCTTTCTAGCCATTCGGCAGCGGTGCGGGGAGTAACAAGGTGGTCGTGAATCCCACCAGCGGCGGCGTCATCCAGCGCCGCGCCCGTCCGTGTCCGAACGCCTGCACCTCGCCGGTTTCGCCAAGCTGCTCCAGCGCTCGCTGCACGCTACGCTGGCCGGTTCCAAGCGCCAGCGCCAGCGCCGAACTCGACCAAGATTCACCATCGGCGAGCAAGGCCAGCACGGCCGCGTGCCGCTCTTCGATCGGCCGCGTCAGCACCGCCACCTCGCCGGCCTGGCGCGGCGCCAGCGCGAAGCCGCGCTTGGTCGCGCCGATGTCGGCCAACGTCCGCAACTCGGCGCGCAGCCGGCCGATCTCGACCCGCAACCTGGCGCGATGCGATTCATCGGCGTGCTTGCCGCCGAAGGCCCGCGCGACGAGTTCCTCTCTCGACACATCGCCGGGCCACGCTTCGGCGAGCGTGCGCGCCAGCGTGAACAGCACCGGGCGCGTTGCCAGCGAGATCATCGTTTCCCCGCTGCGCACGGCATAGCGAAAGCTATCGACGACCAGCCCCGGCGACGCCTGTAGCGCCTCGACCTCCTCGAGCAGCAGCGGGCGCTGCTGGCCGCGCGCGATCAGCCGCGCCGCCGGCGTGTCAAGCGCCAGGAACGCGCTGTCGACCTCCGCCATGAGGCCGGCAATGCCGGCCTGGCGGGCGGCGTGGCGGGCCCACTCCAGTGCCGTGCGCGCAGGCTTCGTCTTGAGGCGCCGCATCGCAATGCCGGCGACGGCCAGTTCGTGCGCGGCCCTCGAGGCCGGCGGAAGCGGCGCCGGATCAAGCCCCGCCAGCACGTCTTCGGCCTCGTCGAGCCGCCCGATCAGCAACAGCCGCCGCACCTTGAGGTGGCCGGCATGCGCGGCGTTCAGCCGGTCGCCATGCTTTTCCAGCGTTGTCCGCGCCGCGTCGAGCGCCCTGGTCGGCCAGCCGAGGTCACGCGAGACCAGTGCGATCTCGGCCTCGGCGACGACGCATCTGGCGCGCGCCACCGCCTCTTTCGGGCCGAAGGCGCGCGCGGCCCGCCGCAGCAGCGCCTTGGCGCGTTCGAGGTCGCCGAGCTGCGCCATGGCGATGCCGCGCAGCGCCAGCGCCGGCGCATCGTCGCGCAAGGCGACGCGGTCGAGCGCGCCGAGCGGATCGCCCGCCGCCAGCGCCAGACCTGCCGCCGTGATCAGCGAGTCCATTCAAATCCCGTCACACTTGTAACTCCCACCCCCGCGCCGCACCGCCCTAACTTAAGCCAGCACCGTCAACCAGCAAGCCGTGCTGGCAACCGACGGCGCGCCAAAGGAGAAGAAGATGCCCAGTTCAGCCGATCTGCCCCTCGACGCGACAATCGACACGGCCAAGCACGCCGGGCGCCACCCCTGCTGCGGCGGGCCAGACGATTCAAATCCCGTCACACTTGTAACTCCCACCCCTCAGCCTGACGACCCTACCCTACCTCACGACCAGCAAGCAGCAACACGTCGCGACGGCGCGACGGCAAACTGACAAGGAGACGACCAATGACCAAGCACGTTACGATGAAGACCCCGCCGATCGTTTCACGGCAGGCGTGGGAGGCGGCACGCGAAGAACTGCTGGTGAAGGAGAAGGCGACGCTGCGCGCCAAGGACGCGCTGGCCGCCGAGCGCCGGCGCATCCCATGGATGGAAGTGGACAAGGCCTATATATTCGAGGGCCCCAATGGCAAGGCGAGCCTGCTCGACCTGTTCGAGGGCCGCCGCCAGCTGATCGTCTACCGCGCCTTCTTCGAGCCGGGCGTCTATGGCTGGCCGGACCACGCCTGCCGCGGCTGCTCGCTCGGCGCTGACCAGGTCGGCCACCTCGCCCATCTCAACGCCCGCGACACCACGCTCGTCTACGCCTCGCGTGCACCGCAGGCCGACATCGTGCGGCTGAAGAAGCGCATGGGCTGGGAGATGCCCTGGTACACAATCACCGACAGCTTCGACAAGGACTTCGGCGTCGACGAATGGCACGGCCACAACGTCTTCTTCCGCGACGGCGACCGCATCTTCCGCACCTACTTCATCAACAGCCGCGGCGACGAGGCGATGGGCACGGTCTGGAGCTATCTCGACGCCACGCCGCTCGGCCGCCAGGAGCTCTGGGAGGATTCGCCCGAAGGCTATCCGCAGACCCCACTCTACTCGTGGTGGAACTGGCACGACAATTACGACGCCGGCCACGACAAGAAATGGGCCGAGGTGTCGGCTGCCGGCGAGGCCGCGTTCCGGGACAAGGGCGAGTAAGAAGGACTGGCGAAAGGCTGGCGTCCCCCATCCAGCTTGGTTTCCTCTCCCTCACGAAGTGGGGGGTCCGAAGGACGGGCGAGACCCGTGGCTCGCCCCGGCATGGTGGCTCGGCGAAGCCGAGACGGAGTGGGGGCCGCGCCTTACCAAAGCCCGCACTCCGGCCGCTACGCGGCCACCTCTCCCCCGCCTTTGGCGAGGGAGAGGAACCCAAGTCCTGCTCTCGGCTCGCTACGACCATCAAAGGAACCCGCTATGACCATCAAAGGAAAAAGACCATGAGCGACATCCACACAAGCGCCGGCGGCACGACCCCCGAAAATACCATCCGAGGCATCGCCGACTGGCTGTGCCTCGCGGCAGCACCCACCTTCGCCGTGATGGCGCTGCTCTCCTGTCTTCAGGGTGGCGAGGCTGCCATGCTGTGCATGGGCGCCAATGCCTCGCCGCTCACCGGCATGGTGGCGATGTATCTCCTGATGAGTGCCTTCCACCTGGCGCCCTGGCTGCGGGTGATTTCCGGCCGGCAATAGCGGCCGGGGCACTGGCGCCATCCGATCCGGCAAGAATCCATCAGCAACAGCTAATTGACAGTCTGGAAGAAACGGCGCTGACTGGAATGCAGAGGTGGATCGCAGCATCAGGCGGGCGACATCGACCGCCGGCTTCACCTTGGGGAGGACGCCATGCCAACAGTCATTGGCCATCACGACATTACGAAAGATAGCAAGCACTGGCTCGGTTCACCCAAGCGCAAGGAGCTTTTCGGCTCGCTTGGGATCACCAACATCCGCACGTTCGTCGATCCGCAGAACCCGAAACGGGTGGCCGTGATGATGGACGTTCCGGACATGGACAAGATGGCCGCGCTGATGCAGACCAAGGCAGCCGCCGACGCGATGGCCCACGATGGCGTGGTGCCGGAATCGCTGGTGATCCTGGTCGAAGAGAAGGGATAGCTGCTCCGGCTCGCTGTTTGCCTATTCGGTCGACCTAATGCAGATGCCTGAGCTTGTCGGGGTTGCGCATCACATAGATTGCCGCGACCTTTCCGTTCTCGATTTCGAGCGCGGTCGTTTGCAGTTCGCCATCGGCTTCCAGCGTGATGAAGCCGGGCAATCCGTTGACGAAACCAAGGCGGACGAGTTTTGAGCCGTTCTCCTGGAGCCAGGCCGCCACACGCTCATATTGGGTCATGACGGCATCGTAGCCCAGGACCACTTCCATGGCTGCCGGACGCTTGCCACCGCCATCGGCATGGGCGCTGACATCGGCCGTCAACATCGCTCCAAGCGCCTTCATGTCGCCACCGCGCGAGGCGGCGAAAAAGGCCTCGGCAAGCGCGAGGCCTTGCTGCTTTTCCACCTTGAAACGAGGCCGCGCCTCGCGGACATGGGTGCGCGCGCGGGCAGCGAGCTGGCGACACGCGGCGGGTTCGCGCTGGATGGCGGCCGCGACCTCCTCAAATCCCAGCCCGAACACATCGTGCAGCAGGAAGGCTGCCCGTTCGAGCGGAGAAAGACGCTCCAGCATAAGCAGCAGTGGCAAGGTAACGTCTTCCTGGTCGTCCTCTTCCACGACGGGATCGGGAAGCCAGGGACCGACGTAGCTTTCGCGCTGGCGTCGAGCGGATTTGAGCTGGTCGAGGCAGAGCCGCGTGACCGTGCGGCGCAGGAACGCCTCGGGCTCGCGCACCTCGCCGCGGTCGGTCCTCATCCAGCGGATGAAGGCCTCGTGCACCATGTCTTCGGCGTCCGCCACGGAGCCGAGCATGCGGTAGGCAATACGCATGAGCTTTGGACGCAGCGGCTCGAAATTCGCTGCTGCGTCCTCGGATCCGGCATTCGCCATCAAGCGGCGGCCGCCTTGGCAGCAGACCTTATCGCCGCCGGATCGGCCCAGCCACCGAAACCAACCGCGAGGCGGTTGTAGCCGTTGATGACATTGATCATCAACGTCAGCTTGACCTGCTCTTCCGGCGTGAACTCGGCCTTCAGGGCTTCATAGGCACTTTCGTGCGCATGTCCTTCGCAGAGCCGCGTCAGCGCCTCCGTCCAGCCGAGCGCGGCGCGTTCACGATCGGTATAGCAAGGGGCCTCGCGCCAGGCCGACAGCAAATAGATGCGCTGCTCGGTTTCTCCATCTTCGCGCGCAAACACGGTGTGCATGTTGAGGCAGTTGGCGCAGCCGTTGATCTGGGACGCACGAATCTTCACCAGTTCGCTCAGGCTGGGCTCGAGGCTGGAGGAAATGGCAAAGGATGCGCGTTGCCATTCCTTCATCAGCGAGGGGGCAGCGGCGAAGAGATCAAGTTTGGCGGTCATGATTGGCTTCCTTCTGTTGGTTCCGGCATCATGACGAGGCAGCGTCCGCCAATGTGACATACACACCAAGGTTTTTTGATGCCTTTCGCCCGGCTCAACCTCCCTGGGCGGGCTTGGCGTTGACAGTTTTCAGGGCGGTCAGGAGATAGTCTTGCATGGTCGCCTGGAGGTTGGTCGTGGCGGTGCGCACCGCAGCCATCGCGTCCTTCACCGCCGCTTCGTCAAAGGGCGTGGCCTTTTGCGCCGCCGCCAGATTGGCGCGTGCGGTGCGCAATTCGCGCAGCGCCTGGAAGGTACGCGCGCGGTTTTCGCGCAGGACGCCACGGAATTCCTTCCTTACCTCGGGCGGATAGCTGCTGGCGATCTCCGACAGCAGCACGCGCGCCGCCGCGCCCTGCCGCAGGCCATGCATGGCATAGCCGACCAGGAAGAAATTGACGGCGAGCGAAAGGGCGAGCAGCACCAGCGTCGCCGTCCATAGCCAGGAGCGCCTCAAAGCGAATCCTCCTCTGCTGGATCGGCCGCGATGTCGGCCCCGCCATTGCCGGAGAGTCGCGCCCCGGACGCCAGCGCCAGAAGTTCCGAATCCTGCAGATCATCCTGCAGCCGCGCCGCCTGGTAGCCCGCCAGCGTCACCGCGACGAGAATGGCGGCGGCACAGGCGGCCAGCCCTGCCGGCGCCAGCAGGAAGCGCGGCAGCAAGGACGAGCGCGTCGAGCCGCTGTCGATGCGGGCCAGCACCTTGCGCGCCAGCGCCTGGTCGTCGCCTTCGATCAGCGTCGCTTCAAGCACAAGCCGGTCGAGCGCGGCGTCCGGATCGTCCTCAGGCCCCGCCCCGCCCGCCATGAAGGCCAGCGCCTGCTGCCGGAAGGGCGCCGGCCATGCCTCGACGGTGTCGCCGAAGCGGCGCCGGTTTCGTTCGAATTCGTCCCGTGTCATGAGGACTTCCTTTCGCGGCCCGCGGCCGCCATTGCCAAATGATCCCTGAGTGCGCGCCGGCCACGGACGAGCAGTTGCTCGGCCGAACCGACGCTGCCGCCCATCACCTCGGCGATCGCCGCGATGTCGAGGTCGCCGACGGCCCTGAGCAGCACCGCCATGCGCTGCCGCTCCGGCAGGCGCGAGAGGCCGTCGCGGACGATCGCCAGTTCCTGCCGCGCCGCTGTCGTCGCCTCGGCGTCGGCCTCCGGCGAGGCGACTTCATCCCTGATGTCGTCGAGACCGATGAAGCTGCGCAACGCCCTGCGCCGGCGCTGGTCGATGCAGCGATTGGCGGTGATCCGGTACAGCCAGGTCGAGGCACGCGCCCTGGCGGGATCAAACCGAGCGGCCTGTTTCCAGACGGTCACGAACACCTCCTGCACCACATCCTCGGCGTCGCCGGCATTGCCGAGATAGCGCGCGGCAAACACCCGCAGGCCGTTGCCATGGCGGGCGATGAGCTCGGACAATGCGCCCTGGCTGCCCGCCGCGATGCGCGCCAGAAGGTCGTCGTCGCCACGGGACCCCTCATGCGACACGGCGGCAGGCACCTGTCGGCTTGGCGAATCCGAAATTCGCATCGATCCGGATCAGCGCAAGGGCGAATTTCGGATGCAAATCCATCACACCAGATGTCAGCGGCGCCAGCGTCGGAAGCCGTGGACCGTGTTGCCGTTCGGGCCTGTGAAACTGCCAGCCGAACGGCCACGGAACGGTCCACGCGCCGACACCCGCTCTCCGGAGAAGGACTGCCCGTCCGGTCCGGTTCCAGAATAGCTTCTGGCGCAGCGGTCAACAACGCCTCCGACGCATTTGGAGCTCGACGTATAGGTGCCGCCATTGGGGCCGGTGCGGGTGGTCGAGCCGGTATGGATGTTGCCGTCCTTGCTGACGCTGCGGCTGATCTCGCCGCCATGCGCCGTCGGCCGTTTCCATTCCTCGGCGGCGGCTGGCGAGGCAGCCGACCAGACGAGCATCGCGCCAAGGCAGAGCAAAGGGAATTTGGCTGAAGAGAGCATTCTGTACTCCTGGTTGATAGGGAATGATCGCCATGGATCGTCAGTTGGCACGCTCGGCGATCAGCTTGCGGACCGACGCGATCTCGTCGGCCGAGAGCTTGCCGTCGCCATTGCGGTCGGCGAGGTCGAACAGCGGCATGCTGCTGGCGAACTCCTGGTCGGAGACCTTGCCGTCGCCATTCGTGTCCAGGCGCCGCCAGCGGTTGCCGAGCCTGGCCTGCGCGGCATCTGCCCGATCCATGATGGCATCGCGGGCGCTTTCGATCTCCTTCTCGTCGATGACGCCGTCGCCATTGCGGTCGAGCTTCTTGAACAGGCGCTCGCGGCGGCCGTCATCTCGTCCTTCGAGATGGCACCGTCATCGTTGGTGTCGATGCGTTGCAACATGCGCTGACCCGGCATGTCTTGTGCCTGCGCGGCGGAAAGCGGTGCGAGCCCCAGAAGCAGGGCCGCGACAAGTGCTGAGCGTTTCATGATGATGGTCCTTTCGTTGTCAGGTCGCGGGGGCGACTGCTGACCGATACGCAGGAAGCGCCCTGCCCCTACGCCCGGCGCGAAAGATTCTTTGCCGAAGCCGCCAATCCGTGAGGCCGGCGGTTTGCGCCGGCTACGCCCTCAAAAAAGTCACCGCGCGCCGCGTAGGGGCGGACGAGGCGCTGCGTAGAAGGCGCTGCAAGGACGGCCCGCGGCGGGTCGTCCAACCCAATGCGGAGACCAACATGAACAAGATCGTCATGGCCTTTGCCGGCTTGCTGCTTGGCGCGGGAAGCCCCTGTGCGGCGGATGGCGGCGGCGCCCGGGAACTCTTCCGGCGCATCGACACCAACGGCGACCGCAAGCTCGAATTCAGCGAGATCCAGGCGGTGCGGGCGCAGATGTTCGATCGGATGGATGCCAACCACAACGGCCTGCTCGATGCGGGCGAGGTGCGCGCGGCCGTGGAGCAGGTTAAGTCCAAGCGCGACTTCCAGGCCGCGCAGTTCGCCGGCTTCCAGGCGCAAGCGGACCGCATGGACCGCAATGGCGACGGAAAAATTTCGCGCGACGAGTTTGCCGCCTTCATTCCCGACCGGCTGCTGCGGGCGGACACGAACGGCGACGGCGGGCTTTCGATTTCCGAACTGCGGAGGCTCCGGCGCCAGTGATCCCCGAGACCTTCCACGCCACCCAACAAAGGAGAGAGATGATGAAACGGACACTCACGGCGTTTTGCGGCCTGATGATTGGCGCCTCGGTGCTGGCCTCGCCGGCCGAGGCCTTGCCGGTCGTGCCGACCTCGGGTCCGGTATCGGCCACCACCGCACCGACGCCGGTCTGGTTCCGGCGCGGCTTCTACGTCGTCGGCGGCAGCTACTACTACAATGGCTACCGGGGCTATGTCCGCGTGCGGCCCGGCTATCGCTACTACAATGGCTATTGGTTCCCCGCCGCCGCCTTTGCGGCCGGCGTCGCGGCGGCGACCGTGCCACCTTTGCCGCCACGTCCGGCCGCCCGCTTGGCCGCCGCGCATGTGCGCTGGTGTTACGAGCGCTACGTCTCCTACCGCGCCTGGGACAACAGCTACCAGCCCTACAACGGACCTCGCCAGCAGTGCTGGTCACCCTACAGTTGAGGCGATGGAGGCTCTTCGCGGAGAGCCTTCCGCCCCTTCAACGCGGCACGGGGGACGACGTGATCCATGCCCGCGAGTGCGGCCATCGATCACCGACGACCAATCGACGATCCAGGAGGAAAACCGCCATCGGCAAGGTACCGGTTGAGCGTGCCCATGAACCCGTCGATGTCGGCCACCGTCGTGCGATGGTTGACGATGGCGCAGCGCACGACCAGCTCGCCGTTGATGGTTGTCCACGAAGGCGCGGCCAGGCCGGATTCCTGAAGATCCAGCACCAGGTTCCGGACAAATTCGGAGTTCGCCCCGCGAATGCCGAAACACACGATGTTGAGCGCCACGGGCGCCTTCAATTCAAATGCCGGATGGCGGTGCAGGGCTTCGGCGAGATGGCGGGCGAGCATGCATGTGTGTGCGATAGAGTCACTGATACGGTCCGTCCCGAGCGCCTCGATCGTCATCCATGTTTTCAAGGCGCGGAACCCGCGCGACAGGTCAGGGCCAAGATCGCAGGGCCATGTTTCGCCGGCGGCAAGCCCGCGATTCGCTCGCTGCAGATAGGCGGCCGGCTGCGCGAACGCGCGCTTGTGGGCATCGCCATCGCGCACCAGAAGGAACCCGGCATCGTAGGGAACCTGGCCCCATTTGTGAAAGTCGAGCGCCACCGATGCCGACTTTTCGATGCCCTTGAACAATCCGCGCAGGGAATCGGACAGCACGGCGAGCGCACCGATGGCGCCATCGACATGAAACCAGAGTTTTTCCCTGGAAGCGACTTCGGCGATGTCGGCCAGCGGATCGATGGCCCCGGTGTTTACCGTTCCCGCGGTGCCGACGACCAGAAATGGCAAGCGCCCGTTGGCGCGGTCCTGTTCAATGGCCGCGCGCAACGCGCCAGGCAGCATCCTTCCGGCATCGTCGACCGCGATGGTCCGCAGATTTGCCGATCCGATGCCGGACAGCTGCATTGCCTGCGCGATGCAGGAATGCGCCTCGGTGGACGTATAGGCGACCAGTTGGCGGTCGCAGTCGCGCAGGCCGGTCTCGCGGACGGCCTGGCCCAGTGCCTCGGTCTTGGCGATCGTCAGCGCGACGAAGTTTGCCATCGAGGATCCGGTGAGGAACAAGCCGCTCGCTCCACTGGGGTAGCCGAGCGCCTCGCTCATCCAGCGCACGATCTGCTGTTCGACCACGAGACCGGCATGGTCGCGGCCGCCGCAATTCATGTTCAGGCCGCCCGTGACGATTTCCGCCACCATGCCGATCGGCGTGCCCGCGCCGTGAACCCAACCCATGAATGACGGATGCAAATTGCCGGTTGCGAACGGCATGATGTGCGTGCGCACGTCATCGAGGACATCGCCCAGTTCGCGAGGTTCGCTCGGCAGCGGCCGGGTAAATCTTTCGCGCGTTTCATCGCTCGGCCGCTGCCACACCGGTCTCTGCCTGATCGTCTCGATGTGGGCGATCATGTCGTCCAGCATGCCATGCGCGACCGCGCGGAATTCATCCCAGTCCGCTGGATCGAGGCTGGTCTCGGCCGCGCTATCGGTAGCCGGGTCGCTCTGCTCGGTGGATCGCGGCATCAAGCGTCTCGCGGACGGTGCAGGACTACCGACAATTTCTGGAAGAAGGCGTCGAGCCTCGATTCTATCGGAGCGAACGCCTGCTGCGGCGACTGGCCGGCCGACATTCGCGCCGAGACGCCGATCACATCGGGAGCCGAGGCGGCAACGCGCAGCACCGTGCGCGAACCCAGACGCACGGCTTGCCCGACATGGCAGATCGGACCGCCATTGAGACCGCGCATCGACAGCTGAATGGTCTGGCATTCCTCGAACGCCGCGAAAGCGCCGGCGCGGTTGGTAACGGTCAACGGGACCATGGCGCGTGAACCAAGATGGTCGCCTTCATCGTCCTGATGCAGTGAGATGCCTTTCACGGCGTCGATGCGAGACCGCACCAGGCGGACAAACTCTTCCTTGACGAGGCTTTGCCGGGCCTCGTCGATCGCGGCATAGCGGTCGAGATGGGCGAGCGCCGCGACCCAGCGCAAACCCAGCCCCAGATTCAATTCCGACTTGAACGCGAAGCTCATCCGTTGGCGAACGGCCGCCGGCCAGTCTTGCGCCGCGGTGTATTCCGCCAGGCCTGCCGGGATATCGGACCTCGCGGCGAGCTCCTCGGCCAATGCCGGGGGGATGAGAAGCGCGCCGGAAAAGGGCGGGCCGGCGATGAACTTGGAGCCGGTCAAGGCCACCACGAAGCCATCCGCCAGATCCTGCCCCAGCCGCGAGATCGAGCCACGGAACTGGCAGGCATCGACGATGACCCGCACCCGTCCGGGGGCAAGCGCCGCGACATGGCGCGCGGCCTGCCGCGTTACCGCCGGCAAACCGGTTTTCGACGCATCGAGCACGTGGACGAGGACATCGCGATCCCGCCTCAATTCCAGCTCGACGGTGGCGATGATCTCGGCGTCGATTTCGTGCTGATGGCGAGGCTCGCCCGTCTCGTTGCGGATGGCGATCGTGCGCACTTCGATACGGTCCGGCGGCAGGCCGTCAAGCGGCGCACCAGCCTCCACGGCGTTGCCGAGTGCGGTCAGATCCGAGTAATGGCACCCCGCCGCCGCGCGTGGCACGCCATTTCCCGTTTCGTCAGGCGCGACAAGCACATTGGTCAGGGGCCGCCTGGAGACACCGGCAACCATGCAGAGCGCGAGAAGCTCCGCATCCGTTCCGGAGGCCGCGAGAACGATTTGCGCGCCCGCGCAGCCAAGATTGCCGGCAATCCGGTCGCGAATGTCGGCGAACCATTCATCAGTCGCGACAGGGGAAGGCGAAGCGATATCCATGAGGCGCGCCAGCTCGATCCCGGCCGCCTGAAAACCCTCGCGCGAGATGTTGCTTGCCGTTGTCGACGAGAACGAGATCTCGTCGTCCGCCGGGGTTGCGCGCGTTCCATAGCGATTGCGGCGCGTGATCGCATCCGGCCAGATGCGCCTGTCGCCGCCTGTCCCGAGCAGGAAGGAAACGGAGGCCGGGGAACGGTGGTCCAGGCCCTCCGTTTCCGGAGCCGGGTTCGCCAGCACCTGCAGGATCTCGCGCTGAGTTGCAGGCATGATGGTCTCCGTGTTCAGGGCTGCGGTAGCGAAGCGATCAAAGCGGTTCATTGGCCGCCACGGCACCGGCCAAGTAGGAGATCTGGACATCATGGCTGATCAGCGGTTGCAGATCGCTGGCCCGCTGCGTGAATTCCAACCCGCACCGGTCGACATAGGCACGATCGACGCGTTCGCAGAAACCTGGATCGATGATCTTCTCGCCATCCCAGAAAACGGCATGGCCCGTGTTGGGAACGGTCGGCGACACCACGCCTATGATCGCGGGCTTGGCCCACAGCATGTAGATGCTGCTCAGGAGGACGAAGCCGCATTTGTTGGCAACGCCGCGCATGATCGAATGGCTCATCGGACCGCCGAGCGGATAGGCCGCATCGCAGCCTCGCGCGATGCCCTCGATCTCCTCGTAGGTTCGGCCCGTGAGCATCGCCAGGGCACAGACCAGGCAGTCGTCATGGGTTCTCTGGTAGACGGCCGGTTTTCCCGTATGGGCGCATTCGGTCGTCGGCGCCGGCAGCATCCGCGCCACGCGCCGCGCCAGCGCGTTTTCGAATGCCACGAAGAGCTTGTGCATGGCGCCCTTCTTGTAGGGAAAGATGCTCTCCCAATCCATGGAATGGACGATCATCGCCACATCCGCCTCGAACACCAGCAGGCGGCCGTCGGCGAGTTCGGCGCAATCGATGGCGAAGTAGTCCAGCCCGAGACGTCGATGAAGCGCATCGAAGGAACGCGCGTGGCGCACCGCGAAGTCACTGTCGAAATTGGCCATCCACAACGCTTCCTCGGCACGCCTGTCTTCGTGCTGGGTCATGCCGGCATTGAGATAATGGACCATCCAGTGCTCGGAAACCGCGAGATGGCTGGCATAGGGTCGCCCGTTGATGAAGGCGACGCGCTGCTTGCGGAATTTGCCGTCGGCCCCGCTGTAGTCGATGAAGGGCGTGACATAGAATTCGGTCTCGGCGTGCGAATTCAGATAGGCCGAAAGCTCCGCTCGCGTGGCGATCTTCTCCATTCCCTTGCCGGCATGCGTGCCGAGCGGGCGGACAATCACCGGAAACGCATTCGCCACGAGCAGTGCGCCGACCTCGATGTCCCCGGACGCCAGTTTCTCGAGCACGGCCCGACCAACGCGCGCGGCGGCAGGCGCAAGGATCGAGGGTTCGTCCTTCAGAGCCTCCGCGACGCCGTCCCTGGACAGCGCCATGATGAGGCGCGGCGCGTTGTTCATGATCGGACCGGCCCAGTCGCGCAACAGCCGGTCGAGGTTTGCCAGCACGGCCAGATTTTCGGCGGATTCGCCGACAGCCACGAAGGCGACGTCGTGTTCGGGAACATCCCCAAGGTCCGCCGTGTCGGCGTCGACATAGTAGAGCAGCAGGTTCGCGTCGGAGTTCTCGAGCAGGAATTCGATCGGCGTGTTGGCCATGAAGTCGCCGGCCGTCATGAACACAAGGACGTTCGGTCCCGTGCCGCGTCCATTGCGTATCAGATACTTGCGGCTGATCTCGAGCGCGGCCTTCTGGCTGAGCGCCGCCTTGTCTTCCTCGCCGATCGCATGAAGCAGGATCGACACATCCAGAAACGCCGCAGCATCGGTGATATCGGCCGAAATGCGCCCGAACAGCGTGTCCCACAAGGGAGAAATATCGCGCCCCTCGAAGACGGCCCGCACGATGGGCGCCTTGCCCATGATGAGATTCGGTTCGTCGAGGGCCTCGATTTGAACTGCCGCGCTTTTCAAGCCCTCAAGCCTTCCGTCACGCGGTGGTTACGGCCGGTTCAGCCTCCACGCCGCTTGCACGATGTGCGGCTCCACTCTGGCTCCCGGCGCTTGTGCGAGCCTTGTGGCGTCCTGATGCGCAGGTCGGAAGACTTGCTGCTGGGGATCACAGGCGCAGGTGCGGATCGGACTTCGGGTGGCTTCGGTGGTTTCGCGGGCGCGGAAGCCTATGCCACTTCCTTCACTCGCCGCTCTTCGCCCCCTTCCCCGCCCCGAACCTCAACCCGTCCATCAAGAGCTTGACCAGCCGGCGCGAGCGGTCGCGCCATTCCGGGGTATCAGGCGCAGAGTAGATGCCGGACAGCGCGTGCAGCACGTCGGAGGCGTCGACGTCGCTGCGGATGGTGCCGTCGGCCACTGCTGCGTCAACCAGTTGCCGCAGGGCCTGCGACACCCTTCCCGACGTGTCGGAAAACAGCGTCGAATTGGTGGTGAGCAAGATGCGCAGGCTGGTTGCCAGCCCGCGCTTGGTGGCGATGTAGTCGACGAAGCGCTGCATCCACTGTTCCAGCGCGACATCGGACGGATGTTTTTCGGCGAGCTCGCCGGCGGCCGCGCACAGCGCCTCCACCTCACGGCGGTAGACCACCTCGACCAGATGCTCGCGCGTCGGAAAATGCCGGTAGAGCGTGCCGATGCCGACGCCGGCGCGGCGCGCGACCTCTTCCAGCGAGGCATCGATGCCGCGCTCGGCAAAGACGATCGCGGCCACCTCGACCAGCCGGTCGCGGTTGCGCTGCGCATCGGCGCGCAGCCGCTTGGCGTCCGCGGCATCGGTCTTCCGTTCAGCGCTGGACGGCTCTGCGGCCAATTTCTTTCTCCACGTCGTGTCGAGGGCTTGAACCCAGCCGGGTCAGCCCCCACGTAATAAACGGAGGCGCCTCCGATTTAGTGGAGCACCTTTATCATATAATCAGGGGAACCGGTATGTCACGTCTTTCAAACCTGCAAGCCGACATCTCCCCTGCCCGCCTGTCTCACGCGAGATTCGCTGTCATCTCCACTTCCGCCAGTACCTGACCATAAGGGTACCTTGCCCTTCGCCGGCAAGGCACCAGTTCCCTTCCCATCCGCGTCAAGCAAACTGGAGCCAGACGCCCATGACCAGCCTTCCCATCACGCTCACCATCAACGGACACCGACACGAACTGGAGGTCGATCCACGCGTAACCCTGCTCGACCTGCTGCGCGAGCGGCTTGATCTCACCGGCACCAAGAAGGGCTGCGACCGCGGCCAGTGCGGCGCCTGCACGGTGCTGGTTGACGGCAAGCGCATCAACTCCTGCCTGGCGCTGGCGGTCAGCCAGGACGGCGCCAATGTCATGACCATCGAAGGTGTCGCCCGTGGTGAAGAGCTGCATCCGGTGCAGGCCGCCTTCATCGCCCATGACGGCTTCCAATGCGGGTTCTGCACACCCGGCCAGATCATGAGCACGCTCGGCCTGATTGCCGAAGGACAGGCCGGCGACGATCCCGAACGCATCCGCGAGGGGCTGAGCGGCAACATATGTCGCTGCGCGGCCTATGGCGGCATCGTCGAGGCCGTCCTGGAAGCCCAGCAACAGCTTGCCCAAGCCGACCGGAGGACCGCGGCATGAGAGACTTCGACTACATCCGGCCCGCCACCATCCCCGACGCCATCGCGGCGGCGGCCGAGCCGGGTTCGGCCTATCTCGCCGGCGGCACCAATCTGCTCGACCTCATGAAAGGTGGCGTCACCAGCCCCGAACGCATCGTCGACATCTCGCGGCTGCCGGAGCTCAACCGCATCGAACGTCTCGACGATGGCGGCCTGCGCATCGGCGCGCTGGTGCGCAACGCCGATCTCGCCCACGACGCGGCGTTCGCCAGGACCTATCCGGCGGTGGCGGAAGCGCTGCTGTCGGGCGCCTCGGCGCAGCTCCGCAACGCCGCCACCGTCGGCGGCAATCTCCTGCAGCGCACGCGCTGCAGCTATTTTTACGACACCGCCAGCGCCTGCAACAAGCGCGAGCCCAGCGCCGGCTGCGCGGCACTTGGGGGCGAAAACCGCCTGCACGCCGTGCTTGGCTGGAGCGATGCCTGCATCGCCACCCATCCGTCGGACTTCTGCGTGCCGCTGGTGGCGCTCGACGCCGTGGTCGAGATCGAGGGCAAGGCGGGCCGGCGCCACGTCACGCTGGCGGAATTCCACCGGCTTCCGGGCGACACGCCGCAGCGGGAGAACGCGCTGGAACCCGGCGACCTGATCGTGGCGGTGCGGCTGCCGGCGGAGGCTGCCTCCTTCGCCGCCAATGCCCGTTACCTGAAAGTGCGCGAACGCACCTCCTATGCCTTCGCGGTCGTCTCGGCCGCCGCGGCACTTGTCGTCGACGGCGGCAAGATCCGCGCCGCAAGGCTGGCATTGGGTGGCGTCGCGGCCAAGCCATGGCGGTCGCGGTCGGCGGAAGCCGTCCTGCTCGGCGCCGGTGCGAACGAGGCGAACTTCATTCGTGCTGCCGATGCCGCTTTGGCCGACGCCAGTCCCTCCGGCGACAATGCTTTCAAGATCGAGCTTGCCCGCCGCATCGTGGTCAGGGCGCTGATGTCCGCGCAGGCTGGAACGCCCGAGCGGCTGCCGGCCCTTCCTGCCTCCCCGTTCTCGAACATTCCCGGAGCGCGCCATGACGCTTGAACTCAGCCTCAACCAGCAACCCGCCCATGCCCGGCAGGGCTCCAGCATCGGCCAGCCGCTGACCCGTCGCGATGGCTTCCTCAAGGTCACTGGTGCGGCCCGCTACGCCGCCGACAACCATCCGCCCGGCATGCTCCATGCCGTGTTGGCCGTCAGCAGCATCACGCGCGGCCGCGTCGCCTCGCTGGATATCGAGGCGGCCAAGGCGCATGCGGGCGTGGTCGAGGTGATGACGCCCAGGAACCGGCCGGCGCTCGCCGCCGATCCGGATGCCAAGGACCATCCCTTCATGTTCCGGCTCGACCTGCTGCAGAACGATCAGGTCCGCTACCCCAACCAGACCATCGCCGTTGTGATCGCCGAGACGCTTGAAGCGGCGACCGAAGGGGCGGCGCTGCTGTCGCCGCGCTATGAAGCGCTGCCGGCGCGCGTCGGTCTCGACGACGCCGAAAGCTTCGTGCCGCGTGGTGTCGGCGTCGGCGGTCCGGCGGTGCAGCACAAGGGCGATATCGAGGCCGGCCTCAAATCGGCAAGGACGCGGATCGAGGCGACCTACGAGACACCGGCCCAGTACCACAACGCCATGGAGCCGCATGCGATCGTCGCCGCCTGGGATGGCGACAGACTGTCGATCGACACGCCGAGCCAGGGCCTGGCCATGGCGCAGGGCCGCATCGCCGGCCTGTTCGGCATCGCGCCGCAAAACATCCACATCCGCAGCCCCTTCCTCGGCGGCGGCTTCGGTTCGAAAGGCATGATTTCCGGGCCGCAGGTGCTAGGCATCCTGGCGGCGCGGCTGGTCGGCCGTCCGGTCAAGCTGGTGCTGCGGCGCGAGCAGATGTACGGGCCGGTCGGCCATCGCGCGCCGACGCGCCAGACCTTGCGCATGGGCATGGATGGCGAGGGGCGGCTGACCGCCATCCACCATCACGCCAAGACCGCGTCGAGCACGTTCGACGATTTCTTCGAACCGGCGGCGGACGCCTCGCACACGCTTTATGCCAGCCCCGCCATCACCACGTCGCACGAGGCCGTGCGGCTCGACACCGGTACGCCGCTGTTCATGCGGGCGCCCGGCGAAGCCACCGGCTCGATCGCGCTGGAGAGCGCCATCGATGAGGCGGCTCACGCCTGCGGCATGGACCCGCTGGAATTCCGGCTGAGGAACCATGCCGAGGTCGAGCCGATGACCGGCAAACCGTTTTCCTCCAAGGCGCTGCGCGAATGCTACAGCCAAGCCGCTAAGGCATTCGGCTGGGCGAGCCGCCCGCTTCAGCCCCGGTTGATGCGCGACGCCGACGGTTTCCTCACCGGCTGGGGTATGGGCACGGCGACCTTCCCCGCCATCATGTTCCAGGCCGAGGCGCGTGCCGTGCTGAAGGCCGATGGCAGCGGCCTGATGGAGACTGGCGCGCAGGACATGGGGCAAGGCGCCTGGACCGCCTTCGCGCAGATCGCCGCAGACGGACTGGGGCTCGACATCGAACAGGTCGATTTCAGGGCCGGCAGCTCCGACCTGCCCAATGCGGGCATTGCCGGTGGCTCCGGCCACACGGCGACAGCCGGCATGGCGATCCACAATGCGGGTGCCGCCGTCATCGCCAGGCTCGCCGATCTCGCCACCGGCAACGAGGCCTCGCCGCTGTTCGGCGCCGGCAACGAAGGCGTGCTGGCACGCGGCGGCCGCCTGTACCGGCGCGACGATGAAAGCCGCAGTGAAAGCTATGCCGAGATTCTTGCGCGCGCCGGCCTCACCGAGATCGAAGGCCACGGCAAGGGCGCTCCGGACCCGGCGTCCCAGGAGACCTACGCCAAGCACGCGCATGGCGCCGTCTTCGCCGAGGTGAAGGTCGATCCCGATTTCGGGCAGATCCGCGTCACCAGGCTGGTCGGCGCGTTCGCCGCCGGACGGGTCATCAATCCGCGGCTGGTGCGCAGCCAGTATTATGGCGGCATGATCTGGGGCGTCTCCTTCGCGCTGCACGAGGAAGCCATCACCGACCGGCGCTCGGGCCGGATCCAGAACGCCAACCTCGCCGAATACCATGTCCCGGTGAATGCCGACGTGCCGTCGGTCGAGGCACTGCTGGTCCACGAGGACGACCCTTACGTCAACGCGCTCGGCATCAAGGGTGTTGGCGAAATAGGCATCACCGGTACCGCCGGCGCGGTTGCCAATGCGGTCTGGCACGCAACCGGCGTGCGGCCCCGGCGCTTTCCGATCCGCATCGAGGACCTGCTGGTCTGAGGGAGACCGCGTAACAACCGGAAGGCCAGGGCCTGGCTTCCCGAACGACGAACGCCCGGAGCGAAAGCGACGGGCGGCCGGACAGCTGGCGCTAGACCGCCGGCTGCCCCTGCCCAAAACAGATCAATTCCACCAGCGTCAAGCAACTGGAGCCAGACGCCCATGACGAAAACGACAATCCCTATTCATCTCGACATCAATGGCCAGCATCACGAACTGCAGCTGGAACCGCGCGTCACTTTGCTCGACGCCTTGCGCGACCGGCTCGCCCCCACCGGCACCAAGAAGGGCTGCGACCACGGCCAGTGCGGCGCCTGCACCGTGCATGTCGACGGCGAGCGCGTGCTGGCTTGCCTGACGCTGGCCGCTCAGGCTCAGGGCCGCGCCATCACCACCATAGAGGGGCTTGCACGGGAGGGCGAACTGCATCCCGTGCAGGCTGCCTTCCTCGAGCAGGACGCCTTCCAGTGCGGCTACTGCACATCAGGCCAGATCATGTCGGCGGTGGCCTGCATCCGCGAGGGCCATGCCGGCTCCGATGACGAAATCCGCGAATACATGGCCGGCAATCTCTGCCGTTGCGGCGCCTATCCGCACATTGTCGCCGCTGTCCGGCAGGCAGCTCTGGAGGTCGCATCATGAGGGATTTTTCCTATCTTCGCGCCACTTCGGTCGATGCGGCACGCGAGGCGGCTGCCCTGCCCGGCGCCATGCTGCTCGCCGGCGGCACCACGCTGATCGATCTCGCCAAATGCGGCGTCACCGAACCCGACACGCTGGTCGACATCACCCATCTCACGGGGCTGGACCGGATCGAGGTGAACGAGCGCGGCGCCACCATCGGCGCGCTGGCCAGGATGGGCCATGTCGCCGACCATGCCGACATCAAGAGCCGCTTCCCCGCCGTCTCGGAAGCGTTGTGGCAGGCGGCGTCCGCGCAGATCCGCAACATGGCGACCATGGGCGGCAATCTGATGCAGCGCACCCGCTGCCCCTATTTCCGCGATCCCTCGAATTTCCCCGCCTGTAACAAGCGGCAGCCCGGCTCAGGCTGTTCGGCGATCGGCGGCGTCACGAGGGGACACGCCGTGCTCGGCACCAGCGAGGCCTGCATTGCCATGTATCCCGGTGACCTCGCCGTGGCCTTGGTCGCCTTCGACGCGGTCGTCCATCTCGGCGAGCGCCGCGTTTCGGTCGACGACTTTTTCCTGCTGCCCGGCACCACACCCGACAGGGAACACGCGATCGAACTGGGAGAGATGATCACCGCCATCGAAATCCCCGGGACCGCCGCTGCCCGCCGCTCGACCTACCTCAAGATCCGCGACAGGCAATCCTACGAGTTTGCGGCGGCGAGCGCGGCCGTCGGCATCGAGTTCGAGGCCGACGGCCGCACCATCCGTGACCTGCGCGTCGCGCTCGGCGGCGTTGCCACCAAGCCCTGGCGTGCCCGCGCCGTGGAAGACGCCCTGAAAGGCAAGGTGCTGGAACCGGAAACCGTCCGTGCCGCCAGCCTGCTCGCCGTCGAAGGCGCCGTCGACCATGGCGCCAACCATTACAAGATCGAGCTCGCGCCGCGCGTTGTCGCGCGCGCCATCCTCAAATTGGGAGAGACGGCATGACCGTTCACACAAGACATGGCGATGCTTCGGATGGCGTGACGGCGGAAGCCGTCGGCGGCCGGCTGTCGCGCGTCGACGGCCCGGCCAAGATCACCGGCGCTGCGAAATACGCCGTCGAGCAACAGCTCGAAGGCCTCGCCTATGCCGTGCTGCTCGAAAGCACGATTGCATCGGGCAAGGTGCGCGCGATCGACACCACCGCCGCTGAAGCCGCACCCGGCGTGCTCAAGGTGCTGACGCCGGACACCATTATCAGCCTCAGGACCGCATCGGACTGGTTCGGCACGCCGCCACCCGACAAACCCTATTGCCCGCTGGCGCACGACATCACCTTCTCGGGCCAGCACGTCGCGGCCGTGGTGGCGGAAACCTTCGAGCAAGCGGTCGCCGCGGCGGCCCTGGTCAAGGTCAGTTACGACGAGACGCCGGCCATCGTCGACCTCAGCGACGGCAAGGCCGGCGACGGCATTCCGATCGACGCCATGACCAAAGAATGGGGCGACGCGCAAGCCGCTTTCGCCTCGGCCCCGGTCCGGGTCTGCGCCGCCTACAACACGCCGCGCGAATACCAGGCGCCGATGGAGCCGCATGGCCTGATCGCCCGCTGGGAAGGCGACCAGTTGACCGTATGGGAGCCGAGCCAGTGGCTGGACGGCATGGCGCGCACCTATGCCGAATGGTTCGGCGTGTCATTCGAGAATGTCCGGCTGGTCTCGCCCTATATTGGTGGCGGCTTCGGCTCCAAGGCGCTGGCGCTCAGCCATGGCGCGGTGGCGGCATGTGCCGCCAAAATGCTCGGCCGGCCAGTGCGGCTGGTGATGACGCGCCAGCAGACCTTTACCGGCTATGGCGGCCGCGCGGCGACGCGGCAGACGGTGGCGCTCGGCGCCGACCGCGACGGCCGCATCCAGTCGATCGTGCATCGCGGCGTCAACGAAACCTCCATGGACGGCATGTGGGTCGAGCCGCTCGGGTCGGTCACCTCGATCATGTACGCGACGCCGAATTTCTCCTCGAAACAGAATGTCGTGCGGGTCAATTCGGTAGTGCCGGGCGCCATGCGCGCACCGGGTGAAAACCCCTCGGCCTTCGGCATCGAAAGCGCCATCGACGAACTCGCTTACGAGGTCGGCATCGACCCGCTGGAGATCCGGCTGCGGAACTATGCCGAACAGGACCCACATGCGAAAAAAGCCTGGTCGACCAGGCAGTTGCGCGAGGCTTTTGCAGCGGGAGCGGAACGCTTCGGCTGGGCCAGGCGGGCACCCGAACCGCGCTCGATGCGCGACGGCAACCAGCTGATCGGCTGGGGCGTCGCCGCCGGCACCTATCCGGTGCGGCGCGCCTATGGCGAGGCGATCGTGCGCATCCTTTCCGACGGCTCGGTCGAGGTCGAGAGCTCCTCGATCGACATGGGCCAGGGCACCTACACGATCCTGGCGCAGACCGCCGCCGAAACGGTCGGCGTGCCGGCCGACACTGTCGTGGTGAAACTGGGCGACTCCCGCTTCCCCCGCGCCGGCGTCACCGGCGGCTCGCGGTTGGCCGGCGTGATGACCGGCGCCGTCTACAAGGCAGCGACCTCCGCGCTCGACCAGCTGATCGGGCTGGCGATCAGCGACCCGCGCTCACCCTTCCACGCGCTGCAGGCGAACACTTTGGTCGTCGCCAACGGTCGCATCGCCTCGCCGCGCGGTGACGGTCCCGATCTCTCCATCGCCGAACTGCTGGCCAGCATCGGCCGCGACCACATCGAGGCGACCGGCGACACCATGCCGGCCAATTCGACGGCGCAGGACCGCTACAAGAACTACACCACCATCGCCATGTCGCTGCCGCACACCGAGGGCGACTATTCCCGCTACTCCTGGTGCGCGCATTTCATCGAGGTGCGCGTCGACGAGGATTTCGGCACGGTGCGCGTGTCGCGCGTCGTATCGGCGCTGGATTCCGGCCGGCTCTACAATCCGAAACTGGCCGAAAGCCAGTGGAAGGGCGGCATCATCATGGGCATCGGCCAGGCGCTGTTGGAAGAAGGCATCGTCGACCGCCGCCACGGCCGCATCGTCAACAACAACCTCGCCGACTATCTGGTGCCGACCAATGCCGACATCCCTGACATCGAAGTGATCTCGGTCGGCATCCCCGACCTGCACTCCTCGGTGCTCGGCGGCAAGGGCGTCGGTGAACTGGCGATTGTCGGCGTAGCGCCGGCGATCGCCAACGCGGTGTTCCATGCGACAGGCAAGCGTGTGCGTGATCTGCCGATCACGCTGGAGAAGCTGATCTAGGGGTGGAACTGCCAATCTTCCCACATGGGGGAGATTGGCACTCCGCCCGACTCACTTCCCCTGCCCCTTCATGAACTGGCTGAGCAGATCCACCGGCAGCGGGAACACCACCGTGGACGAGCGCTCGCCGGCGATGTCGTGCAAGGCCTCGAAATAGCGCAGCTGCATGGCCTGCGGCTCGGCCGCCAGCATCCGGCCCGCCTCGACCAGTTTCGCCGCTGCCTGCTGCTCGCCCTCGGCATTGATCACCTTGGCGCGCCGCAGCCGCTCCGCCTCGGCCTGCTTGGCGATGGCGCGGATCATGTTCTCGTTGAGATCGACATGCTTGATCTCGACATTGGAGACCTTGATGCCCCAGGCATCGGTGCGCTGGTCGAGGATCTCCTGGATATCGCTGTTGAGCTTGTCGCGCTCGGCCAGCATCTCGTCGAGCTCGTGCTTGCCGAGCACCGAACGCAGCGTGGTCTGCGCCAGCTGGTTGGTGGCGGCCATGAAGTCCTCGACCTGGATGACCGCCCGCTCGGCGTCGACGATGCGGAAATAGAGCACCGCGTTGACCTTCACCGAGACGTTGTCGCGCGAAATGACGTCCTGCGGCGGCACGTCCTGCACCACGACGCGCAGGTCGACCTTCACCATCTGCTGGACGAAGGGGACGAGGATGATGAGGCCGGGACCCTTGACCCCGGTGAAGCGGCCGAGCGTGAAGACCACGCCGCGCTGATATTCCCTGAGGATGCGGATGGCCGCGGACAGGAATATGACCACGACCAGCGCAAGCAACAGATAGGCCACGTAACCGATGCTCATTGTTTTGCTCCGTTCCTTGCAGCGTCGCGCCGCCGCACCGTCAGCACGAGGTCGCTGACATCGGTCACCTCGACGCTGTCGCCGGGCGCGACAGGTTCGTCGGCCTTCGCCCGCCAGCGCTCGCCCTGGGCCAGCACGTGGCCCTCGCCGCCCTGCCAATCGAGGATCTCGGCCGGCAGGCCGCGCATGGCCTCGCCACCGACGCGCGGCGGGTTCCTGCGCGCCGCCCAGACATAGGTGCCGGTCAGCAGCGCCAGCCCAAGCGTCAGCGCGGCGGCGGGGCCGATGATGGCCCATGACATGGCAAAGCCCGGCCCCTCGACTCTCAGCAGCATGGCGGCGCCGAACAGAAAGGCGGCCACGCCGCCGAGCCCAAGCACGACGGTGGGATTGAAGGCCTCGACGACGAGGAAGGCGATGCCGAGCAGCATCAGGGCAAGGCCGGTATAGTTGATCGGCAGGAGGTTGAGCGCATAGAGGCCGAGCACGAGGCAGATGGTGCCGATGACGCCGGGCGCCACGGCACCTGGGCTGGTGAACTCGAAGATGATGCCATAGACGCCGACCAGCATCAGGATGATGGCGGTGTTGGGGTCGGTGATGATGGCGAGCAGCTGGATGAACCAGCCGGGCTCCAGCGTCTCGACCGGCAGCCCTTTCGTCGCCAGCACCTCTTTCTTGCCGGCCACGTCGACGGTGCGCCCATCGGCCAGTTGCAACAGCTCGGTGGTGTCGTGGGCGACGAAGTCGATCACATGTTCCTGCAGCGCCGCATTGGCCGACAGGCTCGCCGCCTCGCGCACGGCCTTCTCGCCCCAGTCGCCATTGCGCCCGCGCAGTTCGGCGAGCGAGCGGATCAGCGCGACGGCGTCATTGGTCACCTTGGCCATCATCGCGTCGCCCGCCGGCCGCCCGGTGGCGTCCTTCTCGTCCTTGGCCGGGCCGTTGTCCTTCTCGCCGCCTGGAAGCGACGGCAGGCCGCCCATCTCGACCGGCGTCGCGGCGCCGAGATTGGTGCCGGGCGCCATCGCCGCGATATGAGTGGCGTAGAGGATGTAGGTGCCGGCACTCGCCGCATGGCCGCCGGCCGGCGCGACATAGCCGATGACGGGCACCGGCGAAGCGAGAATATCGGCGATCATCTCGCGCATCGAGGTGACCAGCCCGCCGGGCGTATCGAGTTGAAGAATGAGGACCGAGGCGTCCCGCCTGGCGGCGACGTCGAGCGCTTCCTCGAGCTGCCTTGTGCTTGCCGGCCCGATGGCGCCGTCAATGGCGACGCTCAGCGCGACCCTCTCGCTCCCGGCAGAAGAGAAGGGAGAAACGACAGCGGCGGCGACAAAGGCCGCGGCAAGAAGGGCCACCCGCGCGAAGGTCACGCTCAAAGCTCCATGGAATCCATATGGGTTGTATTTTGGAGAAGTCCATGGGGGGGAGCGGTGGCGGCGATTGGCGAGCGCGGCTGAGCGCGCAATCTCCCTCGATCGGGGGAGATTGGCAGCTTCAGCGGTTTGCTCTCTCAGGGAATGCCGCTCAGAATTTGTAGGCGATACCGATCCGGATATCATGCGTCGACAGCTCGATCTCTTCGGAGCCGAGCGGGGCTCCATCAGAGATAAAGTGACGCTGGGACGTGTGGCGGCCGAAATCGGCGAACCGGTATTCGCCGCGAACCACCCAATTGTCGGTGACGGCGTATTCGGCGCCGGCGCCCAGCGTATAGCCTGCTATCGTATCCTTGACGTCGGCGTAGGGACCGCCCGGAATGTCGACGGTGGTGTGCTTGTAGCTTGCCACGGCCAGGCCACCGATGACAAAGGGAAGCCACCGATCCATCGCGTAGCCGGCTCTCAGGCGCACGGAGCCGACCGAATCCAGCTTGAGCTCGCCGCCAAAGGCAGGGTCGTCGACGCCGAGTGCTCGATAGAGCGTCGTGTCCTTCACGGCGGCGAAGCTGTAATCGCCCTCGATGCCAAGGACCAACCCGCCGTCGAACTGCTCGCTATAGCCAGCATACAGGCCGCCGAAACCACCGGACGGACTGTAGCCCCAGCCGTAATCATCGAAGCTGCCCGGTGCAAAGGTCTGCCCGACCCTTGCGTTCCCCCAGGCGTACCCGGCTTGCGCGCCAATGTAGGCGCCGGACCAATTGTAGATGGCGGCAACAGGCAGGACCGCGTTGGCGTCCGCCGCGGACGCCAAGCCGACAGGTGCGAGGATGCAGGCCGTGGCCAGAAGAATGGTTTTCATCGTTTGTTGCTATCCCAAAACTATTGCATCACCCGCGCGGAATGGACGACGCGAGGTTGTCCGATCTGGAGGATCAGAACTTGTAGCTGAGCCCGACCCGGATATCGTGCGTCTGCAGATCGACGTTCGTCTCCGTGGGCAGACCGGCTGCGACCGAGAGGTCCTGGCTGCCGAAATCGGAGTAGCGATATTCGGCGCGCGCTATCCACCTGTCGGTGAAGGCGTGCTCAACGCCGGCACCAACGGTCCAGCCGACATGGCTGTCGCTGTGGAGCGTTATTTCGGCGCCAGAGCCCCCCGCGCTGACTGCAATCAATTCATACTTGGCCGCGGCCACGCCAGCAGTGATGTAGGGAAGAGTGCGATCGAACGCATAGCCGGCCCGCAGGCGCGCCGACCCCGACCATTTGAGTTCGCTCCTGAGCAGCGTGTTGACGCCACCGCCGCCGGCGTCGATCCCCGCCAGTCCATCGATATTGGAATAGGCAAGGTCGGCCTCGGCGCCGATCACGAAGTTGTTCGCCATCTGGTAATTGGCGCCCATATGGATGCCGCCGATAAATCCGTCCGGATCGACGGAGCTGTCCAGATCGGAGGCTCCGCCCAAGCCGCCGCCAGCGATGAACAGATTGGATTTTCCGGCTGCATACCCGACGTCGACGCCGGCATAGAGGCCGGACCAGTCGTAGCTGGAAACGGGCGAAACCTCATTGATGTCAGCCGCGCATGCCATGCCGATCGGCGCGAGGATGAAGGCCGTAGCGAGAAGGATCGTTTTCATTGGTTGTCTGCCGCCCCAAGGGTTGTGGTCCCCGCCGCGAAAATGCTCCACGGCGATCGAGCACCCGGTGTTGCATTGTCCGCCGGCGGCGTCTTGGGCTGGGCCGCACCGGAATTGTCCTGGAAAGCGCCGCAGCGCTTTCCAGGTCGGTGTGGCCATTCAGCCGCAGTCGATTGGCGCGCCATGCATTCGGCAGGGTTCGCGGGCGGTCTACCTGGCGCTGCTCGGCGTCGAACCGAAGCGGCGGCGGAAGCAGCGATTGAAGTAGGAGACGTCGGAGAAGCCGCTGAGCAGCGCGATCTCGCTGATCCGCATTCGGTCATTGCGCCTGTCGCAGAGCATCCGATGGGCTCTCTGCAAGCGCAATTCGAGAATGCGCTCGGCGAAGCTCACCCCGGTTTCCTGCAGGAGATCGTGGACATAGCGCACGGAGAGCCGCAATTGCCAGGCAACGCTCTGGGCCGAAATGGCCGGATCGGCGAAATTGTCCCGCATCTTTTGCAGGATGGCCTGCAGTCGTGCCGCGCGCAGGCCGCGCAGGCCCGCCAGTTCGGCGGCCTCGCCCTTGGCGCCAGTTGCCAGGCCGATCAGATCGACGATCGTTTCGGTGGCGTGGCTGACAAGGTCGGGGGAGAGCAAGGCCGGGCCCGCTTCCAGGAAACGGCAATAGCGCTTGAGCATGTCGAGCGCCTCGTTGTCGGCCCCGATGCGCAACGCCAGCCGGTCGTCGAGACGGGTGAATGCGTTCTCCAGCACGGCGCGGGGGAGCACCACATTCGCCCAGACATTGTTGTCGCCGCCGGTCATCTGCAACGCTTCCGATGCCGAGACCAGCGCGGCCTCGCCCTTGCCCACGTGATAATCGCGGCCAACCTGGGTGCCGCTGAGCACGGTATCGCCATTGTTGACCAGCAGCAGATAGCCGTCGCGGCCATCGGCGGCGATGTTGCCCGCCTTGCGGCTGGCATGCCTGATCGTCCCGGCCATCTGCCCGAGCACCAGCGACCCGACGGCCGTCGCTTCGATCGCGGCTTCGAACGACAGCTTCTCGGAAATCGTATATTCGACCGACCATATTTCGGCGACATGGATGTCCTGCCAGAGCGCGAACCGTGCGCGGTGGTCCAGATGCGGCGGCAGTTCGATCGATGAGAAGACATTCTTTTGCAAGGAGCAACCGGCCTTTCTACACGCGCGTCTTCACTTGGACACGCACCGTATTGGACCAGATAACGGTCTGTCCAGAGCGGGAAATACTTGTGCGCTTTGCGACAATTCCATTGCCGTTTCGGACAAGAATTTTCCTGAACTTCATCGATCTGGCCGGCGGGATTCAGGAAATACCCGCAACCATGCGTAAGGGTTGGCCGCAATCGATCTTACCCGGCGGCCCGGCTCGCCATCTCCGATCCGCGCTTCCATGCGCGGCGTCGGCCCCGGCCCCATCGGTCTCCTCGAGCGAGGTTGGGCTCGGCAAATTGCGGTCTCTGGAAAGCCTATTCCGGTGACGGCACCGGCGGCCGCGACGTCAGCGCGGTGCCGAAGGCGGCGGCAATGACGGCGGCGATGCCGGCCAGTTGCGGCGCGGTCAGGGTTTCATGCAGGAACAGGAAGCCGGCCAGCGCGCCCAGCGCCGGCTCCAGACAGGTCAGCGTGCCGTAGATGCGCGCCGGCATCCGGGTCAGCGCCACCATTTCCAGAAAGAACGGCAGCGCGCTGGAAAACAGGCCGACGAGCAAGGCACTGACCAGGATCGACGGCGCGAGCAGCGCGGTTCCCGCCTGCGCCACGCCGAATGGCAGCACCAGCACGGCGGCGATCGCCATGCCATAGGCGGTGGTGCGGGTGCCAAGCTCGGCCCCAGCCTTCTGGGCGAGCACGATGTAGAGCGCCCAGAAGCCGCCGGCCGCCAGCGCCAGCATCACCCCGGTCGGATCAAGCGGCTGGAGCGAACGGACGAAGGGCGACAACAGGACGATGCCGGCCACCGCCAGCGCGATCCAGGCAAAGTCGCTGGCACGCCGCGAGGTCGCCGTCGCCACCAGGAGCGGGCCGGAGAACTCCAGCGCCACCGCGACGCCGAGCGGTATCCTGGCGAGCGCGGCATAGAACAGAAGGTTGAGCGCGCACAGCGTCACGCCATAGGCGACCAGCCACGGCAAGGTGGCGCGCGACGGCCGCATCTGCCACGGCCTCAGCGCCGCGACCAGCATCAGCGCGCCGATGACCAGCCTCAGCGTCGTCGTGCCTTGCGCGCCGATCAGCGGGAACAGCCCCTTGGCGAAGGTGGCGCCGATCTGGATCGACACCATGGCGCCCATCAGCGCCGCGATGGGCAAGGGCGCCGCTTCACGACGGGCAATCGGCGTCGATGTCACGTTGGTTTCATCCTTCCCTGCCCTGTCGGGCATCTGCGCGGCCTGGCGGCATGGGGATAGGCTGAACCGGCCTGGCTGTCGTGAGGCAGCAGGCGGCTGGCTAGTAGGGCAAGGTGCCGGAGGGCAAGTACGGGACAAACGCCTGCCGTGATCGGTCGCTTCCCTGTTCGCGTGGCAGGCGCCGTTGCCTCGGCATCGCAACGAGCCTCATCAGCAATCCGCCGGGCAATCATAGGTCAGCCACGATGGAGCGATTGCAACAAAGGCTCCGACACAAGGCATCCAATGTCGACTTGAGGCGTTGAGAACAATGTCAGCAGGCAATTCATCGGTTCAGCCAACGACTGGCGCAATAGCGGAGACTCACAAATGGACATTCCCAAGGGTGCGACCGTCGCGGTAGCTGACGGCGAGAGGCTCAACCTGTTCCGGAACTCGGGAGACGAGGCCAATCCAAAGCTCACGGCCTCGGCGACTGAAGACGTGACAAACGACAACAAGGGGTCGGGCGCGCGCCATCAGAGCAGTTCCGCCAATCCGGACGGCAGTCAGATCGAGGAAGATAGTTTCGCTGCGGGAACAGCCGATCTCCTCAACCGGCAGGTGCTCGGCGGACAGATCGCCAATCTCATCATCATCGCCGCTCCCCGGACGCTTGGGGAACTGCGCAAGCACTATCATCAGAAACTTTCGGCCGTGCTTGTTGGCGAAATCGCAAAAGATCTCACCGGTCATTCGGCGCAGGAGATCGAGAAAGTCGTCGCCGCCGCCTAATCCATCCACATCCCAATAGCTTTATTTTGTTATTCCTCCTTTAGTTTATTATTCCTCCATTGGATTGAAACAATCAATCATGACAAGATTATTTGGTTTACTGGCCACAGCGATGCTTTGCATGGCGGTCCCCGCCCAGGCGTCTGACGGTTCATTTCTGAAATCTTTCGCAGGCAGCTGGGTTGGCAAGGGCACGGTCAAAGTCGACGCAGATTCTCAGCCCATCAAGATCAACTGCAAATTCGCGTCCGACGCAACCGAGAGCTCGTTGTCCCTTGATGGCAAATGTACAGGCTACGTGGTCTTCTCGCGGGCGATCGGCGCCGACGTCAAGACCGATGGCAAAACATATGCCGGCACATACACTGGATCGAGCACAGGTCCGGCAGGCCTGAGCGGCAATCGCTCAGGCAACGCTTTGGTCCTCGGCATCCATTGGGCAAAAGAAGTCAATGGCGACCGGGCCGCCCAGCTGAAGCTGGAAAAGGTTGGAGACAACGGGATGCGTTTGACGACGATCGACAAGGACCCGGCCACCGGCAAGAACATCACGATTAGCGAGATCGACCTCAACCGCAAATAGCGTTTTTGATTGGCCGACATCCTACATTCAGGCCGGCAGGCGGGCGAAGCTCAAACGTCCGCCGATGCCGCCGATGCCGCCGAACTATGTTAGCTCGTAGTAGAAATCGCAAATCAGATCTGCCACTTTAATGGCTTCGAAATCCGTCATGTGCGCGGCTGTCTCAACAGCGACCGTTTCCATATCGTCCTGATCGACGGCCATTAGGTCCAGTATTTTCGCAAACTTGAATTTGAGCTCGCGGTCACCATCGAATTCGTCGATCGTAACGTGCAAAATGTTCAAATTGGCGTCGATCAGGCGGGTTTGAACGCTGTCGGCGGAGGCTGCCAGCGTCCTGATCGCAGCGAAAAAGTGCTCGCGCGCATTGGAATATTTTTCGTCCATTTTATTGTGCCTTTACGGTTGAAACGCAGCGCCTTGGACGCGAGACGCGAACCACGACCTACGCTTTCGGCGTCGCCGGTGTCAACAATGGTGACCGCCCCGCTCCCCCCTGGGAAACATGTGGACTGCGCACAAGCAGGCGGATAAAATAGTTCTTTGTCGAGTGGAAGGTTCCAGCAACGATGGACGGCAAGCGGCTCGACCACAAACTGGATTGCAAAGCCTGCGGCACAATCCTGATGGACATCCCGGACAAGGCGGAAGAACACACCGCCATTCATTGCAGTCTTTGCGGCGCGTACCTCGGTGAATGGGGCGAGTTGCAGGATGATTTTCAAAAGCAGGCCGGACACACCCAGGCCTTCGACCTGAACCACGGCAATATCCGGAAGAAATAGCCTCTTGGAGGCGTTGGATCATCTTCTTGAAATCCTTCGGCGCAGTGTGCTCTGCGCAAGGACGTGACCCCAAACCCGCTACGGTCCCGCGCAGCGGGTTTGATATGGCTTGCGTCAAGCGAGAAGCCTATCCGTCAGGCATAAATTGGTTCGCGGTCAGCCGCCACGCAAGGGCCACTTTGCCCCCCGCGGGGCCAGCGTGGGGCAACCGACGCCGGGCATGGCGGTGGATCATCGTCATCATCCTTGCCCGTAAACCGCCATTTACGCCTCCATCCACTGATGAGGGCGTTGCGGCGATCAAACGCGGTGTGCGACGGCATGACCCGATGCAACGGACGCTTGCCGCGACCACCGTCTTGATCGAGAGCCCGCAGCCCACACAGTATTTCTTCGAGCGGGATAATCGTCCCGTTGTCCAGTTTTCGTAAGGTGGGCTGGTTTTCGACTGCACAAGCGTCCGACGCCCACGATGCGAGCAAGGCACGCTTTTCATCCAGGCTCATGCGCGGATGGTTGAGCACACGCTCGGGACTGTCGGGAAGGAAAGAAAGACCTTCGAACAAAGTGGCGCGCTGGGTTGCAGCGCGGGATATTCCAGTCTGCTGGTTCATCTCCAATCTCCGCAATCAGGGCCTCCCGGCCGAAACCGGGAGGGGACCGCAGCGTTAGGGTTGAAAGCTTGGCCGTCAGGCAACCTTGCGCGACTTTTCCACGTCCTGACTGATCTGCTTGCCGACCGCCCCGGCATCGCTGGCGCCGATGCTTATGCGGCGAGGCTTCAGTTCCTCGGGGATTTCCCGAACGATGTCGATGCTGAGCAAGCCGTTTTCGAGGCTCGCCGCAACCACCTTCATATGGTCAGCCAGCTTGAATACCTGTCTGAAGTTCCGCAAGGCAAGGCCCTGGTGCAGGATCTGGCGCCCCTCCGTGCTGGTGGCTTTCTGGCCGACGACCACCAACTCGTGACCGTTCTGCGTCAATTCCACCTCATCGGAGCTGAAGCCCGCTATGGCCATGGCGATGTGATAGTCGTTTTCGCCCGTCTTCTCGATGTTGTAAGGCGGCCAGTCGGTCCGGTTACTGTTGTCGAGCATGTCAAAAAGACGGTCGAAGCCGACGGTAGTGCGATAAAGCGAGTCAAAGGTTCTCATAGCCACATTCTCCTTGAAGCAACATGGGTACAAGGTGCGCCGCCCAATGCGGCGCCGCCTGCTGTCGAGCTTTAAAGCCTCGACGGCAAACGATTTGGGGAACGTCGAAAACAGCTTCAAGAGCTTCGAGCAAGAAAAATGAGAGCTCTTCATGGTGAGAAAACCGGCTGCCGGGAGGAGGTTCACAAGGTCTGCAAACGACCTCTGCGATCCACGTGCAGGGGGCCCGGAGAAGTCGTACAAGAGCTCTGGAGGTGCCCCTCGCGGCGTGGTCTTCGAGCGGGGCTGGGCGCGCCGCAGGCGTGCCTGAACATGAACAGCGGTGGGGCGTCGAAAGGCCGTGCCGGTTGGGGGCCGTTCGATACCTCACCCTGCAGCTTGCAACCGGTCAGGGCGCGGCCAGCTTCGCCAGCCGTGGCCCGGTCTTGACGTCTATGATCTCGGGCGTCGTGGTGTCGACGACGCCATCCCAGCCGCCGCCGAGCGCCTTGTTGAGGGCGATGTAGTTGGTCGCCAGCAGGACGCGGCTTTGCAGCAGCGTGTCCTCCGCCGAGTAGAGCGAGCGCTGGGCGTCGAGCACGTCGAGAAGGCTGGTCTCGCCGGCCTTGAACAGCGTGCCTTCGATGCGTGCCGCCTCGCCGTAGGATTTCGCCGACGAGGCAAGCTTGCCGATCCGGATACGCTCCTGCGACAGGAGCACGAGCGCATTCTCGACATCCTCGAGCGCGCTCAGCACCGATGACCGGTAGGCGATGAAATACTGATCGCGCTGGGCCTGGGCGACCTCGACGGCGGCCTTCAGCTGCCCGGCATTGAACACCGGCACGCTGAGCGTCGGTCCAAAGGACCAGCCGATCGACGAATTCTTGCCGAGATCGCCGAGCTTGTAGGCCGAAGTGCTGATGTCCCCCGTCAGGCTGACCGAGGGGTAACGGGCCGCCTCGGCCTGGCCGACCTTGGCGGTGTATTGCGCGTATTGCCGTTCCGCCATGCGTACGTCGGGGCGCGCCAAGAGGATGTCGGCGGGAATGCCGGTCGGGATCGGCAGCCGCGGCGCCGGGATCGGCGCGCCGCGCTTCAGCCGCTCGCTCAGCGCCGCCGGCGGGCGGCCGGTGAGCACGGAGAGACGATGCACGGCCTCGGCATAGCTTGCTTCCAGCGTCGGGATATCGGCTTCGGTGCTGCTTGCCTGGCCCATGGCTTTCGCGACATCGGCCGCCGTCGCGGTGCCGGCCTGCGCCATGGTCCGGGTGAGTTCGGCGGTCTGCCTTTGCGATGCGGCCGAGCGCCGGGCGAGCGCGACGCGGGCCTGATAGCCGCGCGCCTGGGCATAGTACGAGGCGACATCGCCCACCAGGGTCAAAAGGGTCGAGCGGAGCTCCTCCTCCGACGCATCCAGCCCATAGCGGGCCGCCTCGACGCTCCTGTGGTTGGCCCCGAACAGGTCGAGTTCCCAGCTGGCGTCGAAGCCGGCCTGATATTCGCTGTAGATGGCGCTCGAGCCCGACGTGGTCGCGGCCGACTTGTTGCGGGTGACCGAGCCGGAGCCGTCGACCGACGGGAACAGGGCCCCGCTGCTCTGGCGATAGCTGGCGCGCGCCTCGCGGATCTTGGCCTTCGCCGTGGCGACGTCGAGATTCCCGGCAACCGCCTCGTCGACGAGCGTGTTCAGCTCGGGATCGCGCAGCCGCTGCCACCATTTCGACAATTGCGCCGGCTTGGCCGGCGTGGCCTTGTTGTGACCGCTCCAGCTTGCCGGCATCGCCAGGAATGGCTTCTGGTAGTCCGGGCCGACGACGCAGCCGGCGAGCGC